>JAIELX010000118.1 GCA_019752635.1 Candidatus Obscuribacterales bacterium
CATTTCCGTTCCGGTTCAAAGAAGTAAAACCCAAACCTGGCTCACCTAATTGACACAGTTCATTTGACAGTTCCTTCGCTTCGTCCACTCTATTGAGAAATGCGAGCAGTGCGGAATAATTCTTGAGAGTGATGAGTCGACTTTGCTTGCTAACACCACCTTTGGCTTGCAGCGCGACAGCTTCTTTCATCAATTCTTCGGCACGCTTGAGATCTTGTTTCTCCACACGGTCTGCTGCATAGTTGTTTAGATACACGGCGTAGTTCTCGGCTATACGATCATCAGGCATACTCTTATACGCATCGCGACAGTCTTGCAATCCCTGTTCAAACCGTCCTTGCTTGAAATGATCGGAAGCTTCGGTGCAAAGGGCCAGCGCTTGGTTCAGTCTCATTATTTTGCGATTTTCCTCGTCGATTTTCGGATCCTTTACCACTTCCATAGGCTGATCTTCCTGCTTACCAGCAATTTCGTCCAACCGCTCTCGCATGATGTCCGCGTTCTCACCACTCGGTTGAATGGCCAACGCCTTACGATAAGCTTGCGCGGCCTGCTCTTTCTGCCCTAGATTGAGAGCGCTCTCTCCAAAAATCGCCCACCCGTTAACGGAGGTAGGAGCCAGCTCAACGCATCGCTTAGCCTGTTCCAGCGCTTGCGCATTTTTGCCTTGCTGCAGTAGAACAAATCCTAACTTGTATCGCACAGCCGCAATATTCGGCTGTGTCTGGAGGATAGAGTTCAACAACGATTCGGCCTTGTCAAACTGCTGGACCGCAATTGCAGCCTGCGCATCGACAAATAATTGTCCGGTCTGAAGACTTACAACTTCCTCTCCAATTTTCATCATCCGTTTTGGCTTCGCTGCATCCGCAGAGACAGTTGCACAGACGCACCACAATGCCCCGAGCATCACGGCTAGCAGAAAGGTCTCCATTCCCGATAAACTTTTCATTGGACTTGAACTCGCCCCATTTGTTCGGTCGGAACTATAGCAATCACGCCGCAATTATACTTAAGCGTAACGCGGTTGATCAAGCGCAGCAGGCTTCGTATAGTACTTCCGGTCATTGCGAGCAATGAATTCGCGTCGGGGAGCAGTTACGTCCCAGACCAGTTAACCGGCGCTGGACGAGAGCTAGAACGATGAGCGCGACTACGACTTATTGCCAATGAACTAAACCATGCGGAAGGAGTTCCGCTTGATTCCCTTCGACTGAACCGATGGACCTCCCACTTGTGTATCCACGAAGATCCCAAGACATCAGACAACCAGTGCGGAAGCAAGGGCAGAAGTACCTTCACGTCCCTACGCTCCTCTCTGCCGAGGGACTGCGAGAATTGCATTAGATGCGACGGATTCAACGCCTCGACAGACGCCCATAAATCGCGAAGCTTACGTCCAACGGCTGATTGCGCCAAGTCGAATTTTCGCATCGCGATGTGTTTGAGTTTTACTACCAGACCGTTATAAAGTCGAAATGAGCTGGTGTTACCATTGGTATCAAGATGAATCTCGTCCTCGGCAGAGGGAATCGAGTTGTCAGTTTGATCAGGTTGCGACCCTTTCTGCAACAAGGACTCGTTGGAGGGAGAGGGGACAACATCTCGTTGGAACGCACGAACCTTTGCCATGACGATGTCTTCTATCGGAGGGCGCCAGGCCGGAACATCGCTGCGAGGCTTAAGATACACCCCTCTGGCCAAACGAAATAGAAGGCCTGCTGCTGCTGCTCGCGACATAAATTTGTCGATCGCCTTGCGTTTACCTAATGTCCGAAGTTCTGCAGTGGTGAACATTGTTCCCTCCGGTGCCATGTTAATGTACCGGCGAAGCGACGAAGACACATCGAGAATAGGCGCCTTCCATTTGTCATCAGTAGTGTCATCATGAGCGAAACTCATTACTGTCGCCTCCACACAGGTACTGTATTAGATACGTAGAAGAGGGCAAAAAAGTTCAAAAGATACACAGACAAAATGGCTAAAACTGTTTCACTTTTTTCAGGTCCTGGACTACTAGAAACCGACCCTAGAATGCGGTCACCAAATCTAGAAATTTGGTGACCGCATTCTAGGGTCGGGGAACAACATGGGGAAGCGCCAATTAATCTAAAAGGCGATTATCAACAGCGACGCTATTAAATCGACGAGCTTGCATAACCTTTATCTGGGCGCGGGCGGCGGCAACTGGCGCACGGTCCCAGAACCACCAACACTCATATTCATGATGCAGAGCACTCTTCCAACGACGCTCCGCCGGAGGACCGCACTCAATCACGGCACTGCACTGACGGAAGGTACGAAAATTACTCGATGGACAAGGACCAAGCCTCTTCGAGTGCTGGAAAGGTCGGCATCGTTTGCAGAGTATCAAAGCAGGGCACGAGTGCCTGTTCGAATTTGGCTCCCGCACCGTCCGGGACATCAGCGAATATCTCGCGTGCGGTCTCCACGCAATGAATTCAAACACTGGCACGGTTAAAGTCGCTCGCCGAAGTCTAGTGACGCGGGAGTGAATAACCTTCACCGCGGGGAATGCATCAACTTTACTGCTGCTAGTCCTTTTGCACTTCATAGTGCAACTGAAGAAACGCCCCCTCTATAACCTTTGAGGAGATGAGCTTGAGCGGCGGAGTCGAGATCCGCCTGGGCAACAGCGGTGCACCACCACCGAGAATAACCGGTGCCACGCCAAGAAATATATCATCGAGCAATCCATGATCATGAAATTGACCGACGAGTTCGCCGCCGCCAACTACCCAAACATTGGCACCATTAGCGGCCACGGTCATCTCCCTGTGAACTGCAACTACGTCGCCTTTCACAAACCTGACATCAGCACCTTCTACGAGGCGAAGTGAGCGCGAAGTAAAAACCCAGCAGGGTTGCTTATATGACCATGGTTTCGGATTTTCGGGATCCTTGTAGATCTCATTTTCCAGCAACCATTCGTAAGTGGTCGATCCCATTGCTATAGCACCGACTTGCTCAATAAATCTGTCGTAGTCCTCGCCCGGTCCGCCGCCGAACTGAAAGAGCCAATCCAACGAGTTTCTAGAGTCGGCGATGAAGCCATCTAGACTTGTTGCAGTGAAGTATTGCGTTTTCATTTGAGGAGTATAGCATTTGTGATATCGTCATGAATCCGGGAAGGCATCAGATAGTAATGGTGAAAACACAAGACAAGAGACTACCGAAAGTCCTTCAAATGTCATGCCCGTAACAGGTCGAACGTTGTAGCAAGCAGGAAGCGCATTGACGTCATCCGCATTCCCGTCCGGAACCATTATAGATGAGCGCTACGAAGTCATCGAACACATCGGCGATGGTGGCATGGGCAATGTTTTCAAAACGCGCGAATTGGGACTTGAACGAATAGTAGCAGTCAAGATGATCCACCCCAGCCTTCTCGGTGACGATGAAACGCTTAGTCGATTCAAGCGCGAAGGTACAGTGCTTTCTCAACTGAACCATCCCAATTTATTGAGATGTTATCGTTTCGGTTTGGCGAAAGGAAACACGCCCTATATTGCCATGGAGTACTTAGAAGGCGAGTCACTTTCAAACCTCATTGCATCGAAGTTGTCACCGGATCGCGTTTTGCGGCTAGCCCGGCAAATTTGCCAGGGAATGGCGCACGCTCACAAAGCAAACGTAATACATCGCGATCTTAAGCCGACAAACATTATGATTCTGAGCCCCGGTCAACCGGACGAGCACGTCAAAGTATTGGACTTTGGACTAGCCGGATTGCTTGCAGACGACAACGTTTCGTCCAAACAACATTTGACGCGGACAGGCACCGTTATCGGTAGCGTGTTCTATATGAGTCCTGAGCAATGCATGGGAAGAAAAACAGATGTTCGCTCGGACATCTATTCCGTGGGATGCATTCTCTACGAATCTCTAACTGGCACCCCTCCCCTAGTTGCGGATACCCCTGTCGGACTCATGCATCTTCACACGAAAGAGTATCCGCCATCCTTATCGCAAGCACTGCCCCAAGTAAAAATACCAGAGGGGCTCAACGATGTAGTCATGCGAGCAATGGCCAAAGCCCCCGACCATCGCTACCAAAGCATGGCAGATTTAGATGAAGACCTGATGCTAGTAGCATCAGGTCGAGGAAAGATTGTTCCCCGATTTGTTATCGAAGTGGCAAAACCAGCGAAAGACCTCAAGAAACCGGTCGGATTGCTTTGCATGTCGATTGCTCTAATCCTCGTGTTGGCTCTGTGCACCACTTCGTTCTTAGTATCCAGAAAGCAAGGCGCTACACCGAAACCCTGGGTCAGGGAAGAACCGAAAACGGATGCGCAGGATCTCGTTTCATACAAACTGCTTAAGACTCCTTACCCTGCGGAATTGAAACTAGATCCCGCCCGGATTGAGGCATGGATAGAGAAATTCGGCAGTAGAAACCTATACGACAGAGTGCACGCAAACTCCATGCTGTTTCGTGCAAATAGGCTCACACTGGACAGGGCTATCAAGCTAATTAAGGAAGATCTCGATGTAATAATCAGCACCGGGCCGGTCCGAGACTATGCAACACAAATTGAATTTTACCGCGCCTGCAGAGACTACCTCTACTTGCTGCAACTGAAGCTCGGTAGAGAACGAGGGTACAAATCGGTTGAAGCAATGTGCCGAAAGAGCTTGATTCCCCAACTTCAACGAAGATTTCGCGAAGAAAGTTCAGACGTTCTGAGATGGTCAGGTTTGTTCGAAGAGCAACTTGCATTCTTACGCTCAATGCCTCAACTCTCTGGAAGAGACAACCTCAATCTGGCCTGCTGCCTGCAGCACCTCGGAAAACTAACGAAGGCAGAGAAAGCGAAAGCAATCGCGGCATTTCGAGATCTTGGCAAAGCAGAAACAGACTGGAACGACATGTTCTACGTTTATCGGGATCTACTCGAGCTGAATGATCCTCAACTCGCACTGGACTATTCAGGGCAAAATCAGGTGCGCACAGGGCAATTTGAAGAATGCTATCGAGCGATCTGCATGAACCGCGTTGGCAAATTCATCGATGCGGAGGAGATTCTGCAAAACCCGACGATGGGCGATTATCGCTTACCCGTACGCCTTTGGAATTCCATGTCGCTCAAAAAGGAGAAGTACATGGAAGTTCACAGGGATTTGCTGTCCGATTTTAGGGAACGAACACACGATCCACGAGCTGTAACCCGCACGTCCTATTTTTTCAGCAAGCAGGTCCCCGATGCAGGAAAGATAGCGATGGAAAACGCACTGGCACAAATGAAGTCGAACAACTACCTGGACGGTTACATGAGCATAAGTTACGTCGCGGCAACGCTCAATCATCAAGGACAACCAGAACGAGCGCAACGCTTTATTGATTCTCGCAATCTCATACGTCCAAAAACATTTGCCTCTGTTTCGCACGAGGAAATTGTGATCATGCTTGAGTACAGTAGGTCCTTGCGCCTTCAAAAGAAGTACGCAGAAGCGAAATTAAAACTTGGCAATCTGAAGAATTCCATAGGAACCTGGCCCTCAGCGCGACAGTTTACCGAGGCCTTAATGCTGGCTGAATCGGCCAGACTTGCGCGCGACTGCGGCGACTTTCCGGCCGCAGATTCACTGTATGCAAAGGCATTTGCCTGTGCTGAAGACAAAGTGGAAGTGACAGTGATCGACAAGGTTCGCATCCTTGAAGAACACGCGAAGCTCTGTACGAAGATGGGAAACAATCCAAAGTACTCCGCCCTCATCAAACGCTCACATCGCCTCCTGGCCCCCGAATGCCGAAAGCATTGGACAACTTGGATGCCTCTCGCCCCCGACTATATGGGCTTACGCACAATCGAAGACCTGGATTGAATCCCCACTGGCAGTTCCAGCACGAACGGGTAGAACAATGGAAGATATCCAAACTAAAGCACGATGAGCGAAAACAGAATCAAGCCGGAAATTAAAGTCAGCTCGTGGCCATCCCCTCAAGACTACTTCGAAGCGGTTCAGTCGCCACTGCTTTCATTTTCAGATCCAGACCTCCAACACGCAAACCCCGAACTAGATGCACTAGGACTTCCTAAACCGGTATCCGGAGGCTTCGCTTCAGTCTACCGATTATACGCCGATGAAAAAGACAAAGACTGGGCAGTTCGATTCTTTCTCCGCAACATTCCCGACCAGCAAGAGCGATACGAAAGAATCTCGACATTTATCCTCAACGATACGCTTCCATACACGGTAGATTTTAAGTATGTCGCAACCGGAGTTCGCGCTTCCGGAGATTGTTTTCCCCTACTCAAGATGGACTGGGTCCATGGCGAGACCCTGGATCAGTACATTCGCAATCACGCTTTCTCCACGGAAAAGATGAGTGCATTATGCTCGTCGTTCCTCACGATGCATAGAGAACTTCGCGCAGCCGGTATTGCTCACGGGGACCTTCAACACGGCAATATTTTGATTACTCCGTCAGGAGAACTGAGGCTGGTTGATTACGACGGAATGTATGTCCCTTCAATGTCCGGATGGAAATCAGCAGAACTCGGTCACGTAAACTATCAGCACCCTCTGCGCGATGCTAACTGCTTCGACGAACGAATGGACAATTTCTCGTCGCTGCTTTTGCTGGCGTCTCTGAAGGCGATCACGGCCGCGCCTCACTTGATTGAACAACACAACGGTCTAGCTGAATGCCTTTTGATACGTTCCACGGATTTCCAGTCACCTGAACGCTCACCAGTGTTTTATTCATTGGAGAATGAATGCGACGCAGAGTCCAGGCATCTGTCCCGATTACTCAGGATGTACCTTAGTCGAACACCTCAAGACGTGCCCTTCCTCGACGAACTTCCAAGCACCATCCCCGGTGACTTACCGCCGGCTGTCGGACCAATCGAACTACGGGCGGAAGACACGACTCCTGAAGCGGTAGAACCTACCCCGAACGAGGGGCCTCAGACTTCGCATTGCATTGAACCCGAACTAACGCAACAGATCCCACGCAAGACTTGCTACAACCATCGTCAGCACCGAGTAAGCCCATTTCCAAAACAACTCGGACTTCTGTGCCTACCGCATCTTTGGGTATTCGGCGTGTTACCCCTGCTTTGCTCACTGACAATGAGCGCAGTGGACGCCACGATCATTAAATGTGATCGATCCGGCGGCTACGGCTACGGGACGATGATCTACAGTTACACAATAAATGGACACGACATAGAAACGAGCGTGCCCAAGCCAGGGGAAGCAGTAATTGAGAAGTTCGAGAACCTCAAACATATTCGAGTAAGAGACTCCTGGCTACTGCCTGGCTTGGCTGCAAGCATAGAAGGCGGTCCTAAACAAGGGTTAGCCTTTCCCATAGCAGTTCCGATACTTGTAATTCTTTCCGCCATCTTTGTATCGGGATTAATCTGGAAAGAACCAGTGCAGCACAGAAGGCTAGCTCGACGAGGAACGCCCGTGAGCGGGCGTTTCAAGCGAAAAGACATGGAGAAGAACCAAAAAGGAACCAAGTATCACAGCGTCACCTTCACATACGAATGGCAAGGGAGCTATTACTCCAATTCCATGAAAGTGTCCGAGCAAGACTACGCGAATATTGCCCCTGGCAATGCAGTCACAGTGCTACTCGATCCCCTGAGTCCCGAGGATAGTGTAGTCTACCCACTGTCATTTTTCACGGCGAAAGACTGAGCGATGATTTCTCGATCCTCGAGTCATTGACGTATTGGTCGCAATATCCGATTGCAGTGACTCTGTCGCCAGGCCAAACGGCCATGCTACAGGAATTCTAAAGAGCCGAAATGTCAGCTAAAGCAAAGCTCTCCACGCGCTCACTGTCGAACGATTTTCGTGCGGACCCCAATTCGCTGAAGCTTACTGCCGGTGGTTCGTCCGTGGTCTCAGCTCCATTTATGGTTCTAGATTAAATACCTTGCTTCCCTCGCTTTCCTTCAATTGAAAGCAGCGGTGACCCCGTCGCCACTGTTACGAAAGAGACTAAAACAGGCAGGTTACCTAGAGGTAGCAACGCAGGTGACAGCCGGTGGAGAAAGTACTTTCGCATGTTGAACGCAAAAAGACGACGAAGGCCAACCCTCACGAGTCACCCACATTCAACTGTTATGATTAGAAAGCTCATTTAGTCCGGGCAGTGCCGGTGGAGTAACTACTTTCGGGCGCCCGTGATTGCCGATTCGTAGTAGGCTAGAGTTAGGCGACGGGTACCGGGGATGGTTCATGGTAACGAGGACTTTTGGCTTAAGAAAAACTGGCATCGCCCAGAACGTTAGTGGATGGGTAGATACGGCATTCAGCCGAATACTCCCTGTTGCACTGAGCATCGGACTGGTCGGCGGTTTATTCCCCGGATCGGCCTGTGCAGAATCAGCAACAACTCAGTCTCATAGCGGTCAAGAGGTGACTGTCGGGTCAGGCACAACCGTCATTGATGCCAGCTCGTTAAACAATGCCACAAGCCTCAATGTCAGCTCCGGCGCAACCGCAATAATCGACTTCGGTTCGGCCGGGACGGTAAATCTCACGGGGAACGTTTTAAACTCCGGCTCCATCTTTGCCGTGTCCTCAAACCCCGCTGTAACAACAGCATCACTAAGCGCTCTCAACATTTCCAACAGCCAAGGCGCGATTCTCTCCAGCGTTCTGCCCTCAAACATCACCTATCTGCCTAACCTCGTGTCTCAGTTGAACTTGTCGCTGAATGCGGTCAATCAAATCTTTAATGCAGGAATCATTGCGTCGTCCGGCAGCCTTTCTATGAGTGCCTCCAACATCGTCAATCAAAGCGTTATGAGCGCCACTCAAAACATGAATCTTGCAGTGATGAACAACATCACTAATTCCGGATTGATTTCGTCCGCCGTTGGAAACATCAACATTACAAATCTGGCCACCACCGATTTGCTAGTGAATAACATGGGCGGCCGCATGGAAGCCCTCCTGGGCAACATCAATTTAACGGCCGCATCTGCATTGCAAAATCTGGCAATGAATCTCTCCGGCGGTGATTTCATTTCCAAACAGCTAAACATTGTCAATCCAGGTGGTTCAGTAGACATCGGCGTAAAAGAGCTGCTCGGCACAATCAACATCACTGCCTGCAACGCGCATGTGCTGGCGGAGACAAGCAACCTGACGTTGGGCAACATTGACCTCAGCGGTGATCCCACGTTCTATAACACCACTGGAAGCATAACTTTCACCAGCGATCTGGATTTGCGTCCGGCCAATTTTACTACACCAGTTGCCGTAGCTGTGGTCGCTGCGGGTGATATTGTCGGGAGTGGCATAACGACTATTAATGTGAGCGTTCTTCCGAACAACTTGTCGCCGGCCTGGCCAGGTGCAAACAACGGCAACTCTATATTGCTCGTCGCCGGTGCGCAATTCACTTCAACGGGAGCGCCGACATCTCCGTCGAGCGGTACCGGACCTGATACAACCAGCACATTGACCATTACTGGCGCCAGCACCAGTGGTGGCAGCGTCAATTTATCCGGTGTTTCTCTAGTGGCATCCTCCGGAACTGGTACAACTCAACCCGCATTATCGCCCAAAGCCGGCAACGTCACGGTGGTGGCGTACAAAGGCACCACATCGATGACCGGCGGGAACATCAACATCGGAAGTGTCGATACTAGTGTGGTTTATCCCGCATCAAGCACGCCGGGTCCGGCGCTAACTCCCACAAACGATACTTCCGGAGTAAACGGACAAGTCGTCATTCTAGGAGAAGGCAATATAACGGTTTCCGGAACAATCAACGCCAGCGGAAACATCGTGAGCCCGCTGATCGAAAGCGGTAATGTGCTAATTGCATCAAGCGGCATTAAAATGATGCAGTCTTCAATTACACCGCAAAACACCTTTGCGCCCACATATGTTCAGCTCATTCCGCAAGCTTACAGCAGCGGCTACAACGGCACAACAGGAGCACCAGGACAGACTACGCTCGCCGTCAGTCAATCAGTACCAACAGGTGTGAACCTATATCTCAATCCGCTCGGTCCCAATGCCGAAACCGTTCAGGCAACTTCGATCACAACACCTAGTTACACGCAGGCAAATTTAGCCAGTCCGCTGCAGAATTACCACGGGAACACAGAACAAGTATTCGTCGACGCGCCCAGCGTGGTAGTCAACCCCGGCGCTGGTACCTACAACTCGACAAACGTCACCACCAATGGTTCTATCTTTGCGCCGGACCGAACCAATCTCATGAACGGCACGATCACTCTCGGGGGGCAGATCACAGCCGGCGGAACGGTTACAGTCCTTACTGGCGGTGCGGTCAATCTGAACTCAAACATTGGTCTGACTCAAAATCCGACATCCTTCACCGGCACGGGCACCGCACCTACCTGGATCCAGTTGCCCACCATCAACTTGACCGGCAGCACAGTCACGATTGGCTCTTCGGCGACGATCAGCACCCAAATCTCCGGCTGCAATTTCTGTCCAGGCGCCATCAACATATACACGCAGAACCTGGTCAACAATGGTACGCTCACCGGCGGGCCCGCAGCAGCAAATCCATACTCGAACTCATTTATCAATGTTCAAAGCTCAGGCGCTCTTGCCGTATCGGGCAGTGGAAACTTTACGGTCCCCATTGGCAGCGTAATCGAATTGGCCGCAGCGGACAACAACGCTCTGACAGTCAGTTCCGCGCTCACATTTAACACCGGCAGCAACTCACTGCTGATCTTCAACGCGCAAGGAAGCACAGGCAGTGTTACTTTCGGCGCAAATCAAACGTTTACCGGCAGTCCGATTGTCAGCATCAATACGCCGACCTTAAACCTCAACACGGTGACTCTTGCCGGCGGCGGAGCCTACATCATAGGCTCCGGTTATCAATCTCCTGCGCTGACAATCAATCTCACAGGCAGCAATAGTATCAGTAGTGGCCCGGTCAGCATCAAATCGGGAGATAGCCAAACTCTCACAATCACTGGCACGTCCAGCCCGGCACTCACATTCACGAACCCGGCAATTCTAGCGACCACGGGCGGCGCAGCAATCACCACCACCGGTGTCACGCTCACCGGCAACGTTTCGCAGGTAAACAATCCGTCCGGCAATATTCGCGGGGTCGCCTTTCAGCCCTATGTGGGCGGACGCCTGAGCTCCAGCAGCCCGAACTTTGTAGCATTCGGCGGTTATCCCTATCATGTTGTCTTGGCGTTGTTGGGACCACTAGTGGCGCCCCTCGATCAGAATTCCGGCTCAGTCAGCGCACAGTTTGATTATGTTACGACCTACACTCAGGCCTATTCGGCGGGTTTTGTCATTCAAGCAGCAAAACAAGTCGGGCTCCGGGTCTCTGCGGGTGCATTCGTCGACATTCAGACAGATGCACCAGGTTCGCTGACCTCGTCTGCCTATACTACAGCCACCAGTGATATTCAAATCGCCCTGTACAATGCCTCTGTCTACGGCAACGTGTTGGACCTTGTGGTGGGCAACGAAGACATCGTCACCGGAGCCGGCGGCAATGCGGGTCCGTCGATAAGCACCCTGACAAATCTCATCAATGGCGGCTCCATTCCCATCAGTTTCTCGCCATCAGTAACCTACACCGGAGCGAAGCCTCTACGCACCGCCACCACCAACCCGCTCGGAGGAAACTATAACTCTACAACTCTGCCGGTAACAACTCGACAAAAAATCGACGTTCTCAATTTGGTAACCGATGCCACAGTCGGGCCCGCCATGGTTACGCTGATGAACGCATGCGAAGGATATGTCTATGGAAATATCTATCCATTCTTCGATGAATCGAATGTGGTGCCAAGCCTGATAGCCAATCCCTCCAACTACTTAACAGGAGCCAACGCCTACACAAATTTCAAAACGCTCGTGACCGGCTATCTCAACAATACATTTGATATTCCAGCCAATAATTTCATTTCGAAGAGCATCAGCAACAAAATCAGAATCGGTGAGACCGGCTGGGCGACTCCCATGCTGCAGTTGAGCAGCAATCCTTTAACTGGCTATGTTGGAAATGGTTTGCCGCAACAAAACACGACATGGGCATACTGGTATTATCCTATAGTGCAGGAGTGGTCCAGTACCCACGCCAACCCCCAAGGCGGCACCGGCGTGATTGTCGCCGATTACTTCGATGGCTACAATGAGCCCTGGAAGGGCATCAATGGCGGAGCACCAAACGGTCAGCTCGGAGTCACGCTGGCACAAAACGCGTCGGCAGGCTCAACAAGCATCACTACAAACAGTACCACTGCCTTTACAGGGCTCACGCCTGCAAGCGTTCTGCTCAATCCTGGTGGAACCAACCAGGAAGTGCAGAACATCTTTGGTATCAATTCGGCCACACTCAACATAAACAACGCCAATTTCCCGGGATCACTTATCAACGCTCATACTTCCGGAGAAGTTCTCGCAGCCGGGTTCCCGCAGGAGCCGTTCTTCGGAATCTGGGTGGCTAGCGGCAGTTCGACTCCCGATGGTTCCGTGTATCAAATTGGTGGAGTCTCACAACAATACTCCATAGTCACCTATCCAACTTTGCCGCAAACAACGACGACACCACCGGCGCCGTCGGCAGCGACTAATACGGTCGCGGCAATTCCATCAAGTTCGTTTTCGTCATTCCTGGCTTTAAGTGCCGGTGCCTTTGATGCCGTAGCAGGCGCCAATAGCAGCGTCAACAGGACCGGCGGGGTGATCATACCAACAGACATCAATCCTGAACGCGCACCGAACGACGGTAATCCGACGACGTCGCTTGCAGCTCTAAATACCCCAACAACACTGTTCGGAAATTTGAGTTTTCTCGGCATGGGGGGGAACTTAAATCCTGCTGAATCGCTCATCTCGCTTCCCTCAGGCAACGCGCTCTTGTTTCCGGATCACGACATGACCGTCGAAACGCCTCTAGCGACTGTGAAGATCAATGCTGGAGCTGCGGTAATGATCATGCAGAATAGCTCCGGTGTAGCAATATTCAATCTGTTCGACAACAAATCCGGGGACGTAACGGTCAGTCATAACGGCGATAATCACTCCCTACCAGTAGGGCGGCAGGTCGTTCTTACATCGGACCACGACGCAAAATTTGATCAAGTGAACCCGTCGGGGATTGGCTATAGAAATCTGTCGCATGGGCGCGTTGGCAGCAGAAAGGCATTCGCCTCCGAGTTCTCTTTCTACTCTGCGATATCTTCACTCAAGGGACTGCGGGACCTGCTTGCATCGAACGACAAGGGTGACATGGCTAGAGCACAGAAACTGCTCAAAACCGCCGCCGCCTTTACGGTAATCGGCAAACAGAAGGAACAGTTTCAGGCTGCCAGCAGCAACAAGTAAGTGCCGGAGAACCGGCGTTAGCGCTTCTTTTTTGTCTGACTCACATTTCGCTCGGTCTCGGTCAGAATCTTGTTGAAATCATCTCTCGTTACGGCGCGAAGTCGAGCGGGTTTGTACAGGAGGTCGGCTTCGGTATTGATGATTTTCTTCAATCTTTCGCCGGAATCAAGTTTCTGACCATCTTCTAGAAGGGACTTCAACTGGGCACGTCCTTCATCAACGTCTCCATCGCGAAAACATCTCACCGCCATCGCGGCTCTCATTGTTAGGCTAACGTGTTCTAAGAGCGGACCAGCCGGGGTGGACTCCATCTGCTTCGTCCGCTCGTTGAGTCGCATAGCAGTTGTACCGCCAGTATCGGAGTTCACATGCAGCTCCCAGTTCGCGTCCTTTTGTCGAAACACCATGATTCTATGCACGGTCGATGAATAAATCGGTCCCTGGCTAAAAGTTTCCGCAACAGTCAGACTGCTATCCCTCAACGCGGCCCTGAGTTCGAAGTCCGTATCCCTATTCCGCCATGCAACCTGCACGAGTTTCGCGATATCGCCTACGTAGGCTCTTACCGCCGCTTCTCCTGTTTTCACGCCCGGTAGCAGATTTTCATAATCTCGAGAATCGCTGCTGAGTTCTCGCAGTGGTCGGACTTCGTTGCTTTCTCCGCGACCTTGCACAGTCGGCATAGGCGTATTGTTCTCAGGCTTAGGCACAATTTTCGGCGCCCCCTGATGCAGGTCGTACCAATCAGGTGCTTTCGGTTCGACTGGTGAGGTCTTCTCAACCTTGCCTTTCGGAATAACCTTGCTGCCGTCATCTGGACTTTGTGTGTCGCGAAGGGCAGCTTGACGCGCAGGCTGCGTCGGACTGATCTCAGCCTGCGAATTCTTCCCTACAGCGACGGGCGGTCCGGGCAATAAAAAGTCACTGAAGACTGATGGATCAACAGTTTGTATCGTAAGGTGACTGTGCTCCGCGGGCGGTACCATTTCATTATCGTACATATAGCACTCCTTTCCTTTAGACCGGACTCGATTGCGATGTAATGAGGATAGACAGGACAGGTATCCCATAGGTAGCCACGAAAAGATCTCATTATCAGAACGCTTCTCTACGGCAACAAAACCCGGAAGGCAACCGGTAACTTCAGGTTGCCTTCCGGAAACGGACGGTGGCGAGTAGACGGGCAGGATAAATACGGAGGCAGAGTGAAGGACTTTCCTGCGTGAGGAAATGGAGGGACTGGGCTTTGGGGGGGAAGGAAAGCCCTCACTCTGCGAATGCACCGGGCGGTGCAAAGTTTGCTAGCGCTTCTTACGCTGAGGCACTGCTAGTTCTGTCTCGACCAAAATCTTGTTGAAATCTGCTCTGGACAAAGCTCGTAGACGCGAGGGCTTGTATGCAAGGTCGGCTTCGGTTTCTATAATCTTCTTCAATCGTTCTTCGGCTCCAAGCTTTCGGCCATCTTCGATCAATGCCTTTAACTGTCCTCGACCAGCGTCAACATCTCCGTCGCGAAAGCACTTCACTGCCATCGTCGCTCGCAGCGTCAAGCTGACGTCTTCCATGAGCGGTCCGACTTCAGCCGGCTCCATCTGCAAGCTTTTGGCGTTCAACCGCAGCGCTCGCGCTTCGCCAGTGAGGCAATGGACTCGCAGTTCCCAGGACTTATCAGCCGCATCAGAAGGACTAAATACCATTTCTGTGCGCGGTACAGTAACGAATGGAGATGTATTTTCCACCAATTTCTCCTTTGCCTTAATACTGCTTCCTTTGCAAATCATCATTAGCTCTAGCGCAGTATCAATGTCACCACTGGCTGCAAATGCAAGCTTCGGGAGATCCTTCACATACTCCTTTATTGTCTCTGCTGCCTGCAAGGGTTTCGACAAGCCGACTGCATCTTTGGGCTTTGGAAGCGCTCCGTTGCGATCATCCCCTGCCTTTTCGACAATGCCAGTCCCGAGTCGTCTCTGAATCCAGCTGTCACCATTATCGGTGCCGGTCGGCATATGCTTGGTGACGCCATCAGGTCTTAACTCATCGAGCGACTGCGGCTCCGAAGGGCGATCGGGGCTCTCTTCACCCGGTTCCTTATCCGCGCAATGCAAACGCGGCGTAACAAAATCTTGAAACACTGCACAGTCAACCGTTGGCGTGGAGACCACAGATTTGTCTTCGAGTGATAGCGATTCGTATCCGTACATAACCTATCTCCTTCGCTCGCAGCTTGCTTGTCAGCCGATGCAAAGAAGATAATCTTGTTAGGTATCCCTTAGGTATCAGTGGAAAAAGAGTTCGGACTCCTAGCCTGGTCCGTCTCGCGCTTCGCGATCGACGCGCTCCAACCAGAACGCTGGTGTAGTATGGCTTGCCTCGGCCACCTTATCGAGCCGCTTCGTCCACAACGCGCGTTGAGCTTCGTTCTTGTCCACCCGCGCACAGTGCACCAACCAGGCAGCAGCGTACGCGGCCAGGTCGGCAGAATCCCTAGATGCAGGCCCATACATTTTCTGCAAATGGTCGCAACCCTCACGAACTTGTCCCGCAAAAATTAGCGCGATGCCTTGAGTCAAATTCGTTCGAACAAAAACATCCGTATTGGGCGTTATGCGAAATTTGCTCATGAGCCCAAGCGCCTCTCTGCCTACTTCAACGCTTCGCTGGAAATGACCGCATCTAAGTTCTAGATGTTGCAAGCGTCCCATCTCTGAAAAGTTACCGAGTACCATTCGCCCGATACTTTTCTCGTAAATTTTGCATAGCTCCAGCTGGCTCTTGGCCGCACCTTCGAACTTGCCGAAGTACTCAGCTATATAGGTTCTTCTGCGCAACAACCTGATTCGCAGCGCAGGATTATCCACTTTGCTCTCGGTGAAGAGTCGATCCGCCCTCTCCAGAGTATGCTCTGCATTTCTATAATCATTGTTATAAGTCTGGCAGGTGGCAAGATTGACATCAACGTTGACTCGTTGCTCCGGACTCAGTCCCACTTTTTCCGCTAACTCGCTCGCACTCAGAAGCATCTTGATCGCGTTGGCATAATCGTGTCGTCTGAAGAACATGACTCCTTGTCTGCTCAGGGATTTGAAGCGTTTAGTGGTATCGCCGGACGCACTAGCCAAGACCGGTTTTGGGACCGCCGCAATAGAGAATGAAAGCCCCAACAGGCACCAGCGCGCAAACATAAGTAAGCCGGAACGCCAAGAGCGTCGCGACGGTAGGTTCGCGCTACTCCTCATCATCAGTATTCGCGGTAGAATCATCGCGCTTAGCCACACTATCCAGCCGCAGTCTGTAGCCGCAATTGCGGGAGCTTTCAATTAGTCCGGGTCTTTTCGTGCGTTGCCTAATCCGCATGATGCAACTCTTCAAGGCCTGTGCAGTAGAATCCGAATCCGACGCCCACACCTGATTGAGAAGCTGCGTCGTGCTGTGATATTGCTCAGGATAGCGACACAAATACTCCATGACAGCGAATTCCCGCGGTTGAAGCGTTGTCTTTTCACCTTGAATGGTAATACTGTAGTCTTTGCGATCCAGAATCAGATTGCTCCCGGGGGTGGTCTCGGCTGTTAATCCGAATGGTCGCCTCAAAAGAGCGCGCACCCGTGCAGCAAGCTCTCTCAATTGAAAGGGTTTGGTCAGATAGTCATCGGCTCCCGCATCCAATCCTGTTTCCTTATTGTCGATTGAACTCTCACCAGTCAACATTAGAATCGGAGTAGCCCCAGACTGTCGTCTAAAGTCCCGACAGATATCCAATCCCGATTTGCGCGGCAACTTCCAATCAAGAATTACAATGTCATACTGATAGAGCCTGAGCATGTCGGAAGCTTCGACGCCATCTTCAGCAAGCTCCGCTGTGTGATGCTCCGACCGCAACCAATCGATGAGCGCCTGTGAGATGACAGGGTCGTCTTCGACAACCAGAAATTTTGCCATCCGCCCTTCGCAGACCTCCGTTCACATCCCAACTTAACAGTAGAATATACCCGATCCTGAAGTCACCCCATCTGCCACCGAAATGAAACTACGGCACCAAACTCTGCTTTTGATCGGTCTCCCTTTGACCTTCGAACTTCTGTTCGTGGGAGTGTTGGTGTCTACCAGCGCAGGATTGGAAACGGCAGCCGCCAAGGAATCGCACGCAAAAGCAGTGCTCAGTGAGTGTGACTCGCTCAGGCTGAAGCTCTTTGCCAAGAGCATGTCACTGACATCTCTTAGAGTGTCGAAGTCGAAGGAACCGGATACCTTGATGAACGCCGCCAGCGCCAAGACAGAGAAGCGGTTCCAAGCGCTACGAGCGTTGGTGCATTCCGATGGTAAAGGAAGGGAAGCTGTTGAGGCTTACCTGGCAACAATGAAACACTTGAACGCAATGATCGACGAAGCACAGAAGAAATACATCGATGGAGTCTTTACCGGTGAGTTTGAGTTTTCTAGTTTTTTGAGTGAACAGGATCTTTTCGAAGAGGTGTCGGTTTACTCCAAACGGGTGACGGAAGACATTGACAGAATCAATGAAATCTACGCTCCGATCGTTGCAGAATTTCGGCCGGAAGCGGCAAAACGACGAGACCGTTTGCGCGCTCTCGTGTACGCAGGCGTCGGTGCGAACATTCTGCTCTCCCTCGCGCTAGCACTGTATTTCGGCAGAAACACGGTTTCCAGACTTGAAACTCTCATGCGTAAGCTGAAAGATTTCTCGACTGGAAAGAACGACCTGCCACCAATCAAAGGTAGTGATGAAGTCGCCGAATTGGATACTGCATTCCGGCAAATGGCGCTAGAGCGCGCGCAGGCAGATGAATTGAAGAAAGCCGTTCAAGCCATGGTGAGTCACGACCTGCGCAGTCCGCTAACATCGATTTTGCTTCGATTGCAACTTTGTCAAAGCGGCGTGTACGGTGAGGTTCAGCCTCCACTGCAAAAGACATTTGAAACCATTGAAGCAGAGATACAGCGATTAGTGCGGCTGGCAAATGATTTGCTGGATGCTGAGAAGCTCGAAAGTGGCAAGCTCGAGTTACAGCCGGAATTTTGTGACGCGGAAAGTTTCGTTCTCGAAGCAGTCCAAGCCGTGTCCGTGCTCGCGGAGATGAAACAAATCACCATCGAGGTTGCGAAAGTCGATCCCCGGCAAGAGATATCATGTGATCGCGGACGCATTATTCAAGTCTTGATCAACTTTCTATCGAACGCTGTCAAGTTCTCACCGAGATCAACCAAAATAACTGTTTCGGTAAAGCGAACCACAAGTGCGGACGCGGTGCGATTCGAGGTAGTTGACCAGGGACGAGGTCTCTCTGAGGACGAACGGCAGCGCGTGTTCGACAAATTTGTGCAACTACAACAAAGCGCTGAGGTGAAAAGCACTGGAACCGGACTCGGGCTTGCGATTTGCAAACAACTGGTCGAACTACACGGCGGAAGGCTAGGCGCGGACAGTCCTCCTGCCGGCGGCTCGTGCTTTTGGTTTGAGCTACCAGGCTGAAACTCCCTCAGTGGTTAGTAAAAGAGCCGGTCATCGTGCTAAACGAGGGGGTCGTTGTATTGAAAGTACTAACACCACTTCCACCACTGTACGTAGCAGACGGAGAGATCTGAGTTCCGGTGATACTTCCGGAGACAGGCGAAACACTGGTCGAAAGCGGTACGCTCTGAGTTAGCGCACCGGCAGTGGTGACGGGCGCAGTAATTCCCGAAGTGAGTCCGGATATGCTCGTCATCATGGTGGCATTGGTCGGGATAGACGGCATAGACGTCAATCGAGCGCCAGCCAGTGCGCCACCGGATGTGGTTGATACAAAGCCTGTCGGCATCGAAGGTAATGTTGGCATGAAACTGCGTGTCGAACCGCCGCCGGTCAAATTCGCTGCTCCGAAATTGGCCACAGTATTGAACACATTCATAGCTGGTGCATTTGCCCCCCCCGGCTGCGGTCCCGCAGAAAAGCGCATCTGTGCCGGATTCGCAGGCAACGATTGGCGCGTGCCGGTCATCGCATTCGGATTACCTCTGTACTCGAACACTATCGGCTCTTGATTGGTAACTGGCGGCTTGTACTCGAACTCAATCACTCGATTGGTAACCGGCGGCTTGTACTCGAACTCAATCACTCGATTGGTAAC
>JAIELX010000146.1 GCA_019752635.1 Candidatus Obscuribacterales bacterium
GATGAGAACGCCTTGAACCTGTCCTACCAGGGCGTGCCCAATCAACGGGTCTCGAACTGGAGTGTTGAATTGTCCGGATTGCGTGGTCGCAAGCTGGCATTTGACCGGCAAGAGATTGCCTCGCAGGAATGGCTAACCAGTTGCAGTCAGAGATGCGCCAATCAAGCTCAACTTCGTCGCATCCAGGAACTGTTGCAAACCATGAGCACACCGGCTTCCACTACTACTCTTAAGTCCATGGCTCCGTCGAGGAGGAGCAAAGGCGGGCTGATTAAGAACATAGCGGTCAAACCGCCCTCCGGTACTTCCGAATTCAGCCCTGTTAGCTACGTCTCCGGTGGAATGGCCATGCCGGTGCGTATTAACATTCTCGGTACACCCACTGCGTCAGTTCGCTACACGGGTAAATCCAGCGTCACCATGGAAGCTTCCGGAATGTTGCATTGCACTGAGGGCGAGGTTCTCGTCACCGCCACTAAGAGAACCGTGGTTAAAGCCGGGCCGGCGCTTGTTCACTTCGAGCCGGGGGCTGTAGCTGTCATTGCAGTCAGGAACGGCATGCTCAAGATTCGCAATGTCTATGAAAAGAGCAGTACTTCTATCAAAGCTTGTTTGCCGGGTCGCAAGGTCTTGGGTGTTCAGGCCGGTCAAGAAATAATCCTCGGACCGAAAGGATTGTCGCTGACGAAGGCGCTGAGCGACGAGCCCGTGGGCAGACGCCGCCTGACCTCCATCGACTTGCCTACGGGGCACACATTCATCTGCTCTGAAATCTCTCTCGTGTCTTTCATGCAGAACTCCGCTGTTCTGTCGCAGTTGATGCGTAGCGCTAGTTCATCGGATCGCGATTTGGCCTCCCGCATAATGAAAATGGCGGTTTGCCTTTCGATGACTACTTCCAGCCACGGCAATTATTCGATAACCAGCCAAAATTGATTTGGATCTAAGCCTCACTCAGGCTTAGTCGTCGCCTTCAGTCGTGTCAGTAGCCTCTGCGTCAACCTTTTCTTCTTCGTCTGTAGCGATACGTGCTAGCTCGCTAAGTCCCTGTTTGCCTCGCTTTCGCGAAATACTGCGTTGGCGTTCGCTCAGTCGCGGAAGTGTTTTAGCGTCCTTGCCTCCCACTATTTTTACTGTGCCGCGGTCGACCTTTTTCGATGTCTCCCGACTTAGCTTCGTGTCTGCCTGCGCGTCGCTCACTATAGTGATGTAGCTTTCATACCTCGATGGAGCAAACGTTTCCAGGTATTTGAGGACATTGCATCCATCCTCAACTATGTGCAGGCAATTTGATGAGTACTTGCAGTCCTGTATGTGGGGAGCCATTTCAGGAAACTGCCATGCTACTGCCGGTGCTTCCATGTTCTGTAACTCACCGATGCTGAATCCGGGGGTGTCGGCCATCCAACCACCTTGGGACAGAGTGTAAAGCTCACTATATGTAGTTGTGTGTCGGCCGACGAGCAGATCTTCGTTAACATCTACCTTAAGATTCAAATCCGGAATCATGGCGTTAATCAGGCTTGATTTGCCAACTCCTGACGGACCAATCAGTACGGAGGTTTTGCCCGCTAGCAAGTTAGATAGCATTTCAATTCCCTCATTCGTCTTCGCCGAGGCAAATATGACAGCATATCCCAGCGGTTCATAAATGTTTCGTAAAGCAGAGATCTCGCTTTCCGAGGCAAGATCGGCTTTGTTCAAACATACGAAGAGCGGCACTCCATCTAGCTCAAGCTGCAAGTGAACCAGGTAGCGATCACACAATAATGGATTGAACTCCGGTTGGTGGATGGCCTGTACAATGAACACCTGGTCCAAGTTCGCCAGGTACGGACGGGTCAGCAAGTTACGCCGCGGCAGGCGCGCGGCGATAACTCCAGATCCTCGCTCCTGCGGCGTCGCCGGAGTTTCAACCTCGTCCAGTTCAACCAGGTCGCCCGTGACCACCTGTATCCCTTCTTTTTTAAGCCGAGCCCTTACCGGACACTGAAATGTCGCTGCCAGGTCATCGGAATGCACCAGATAACCACCTGCGTGCCGTCTGAGAACTCTTCCAGTGACCACCAGAATTTCCTTCCAGAAACTTATATAAACGAAGGGTAACCAAATCAGCTTAAAGCATACAACAACGTTTGCGCATCACAACAAGTTCATCTGAGAGAATAGTCCAAACTGGAGCCCTAATGGTTAGCACACTTATGGAAACGAACCCGGCCACTATGACGACTGCAACAGGCTCCGCGAGCTCTGTTGGTCACATTCGCAACGTGGCGATCATCGCTCACGTAGACCACGGCAAGACGACGCTGGTAGACGGCTTCTTACACCAAACCGGTGTATTTCGCGAGAATCAGGACATTGTTGCTTGCGTTATGGACTCCAATGAATTGGAACGCGAACGCGGAATCACAATTCTGGCAAAGAATACTGCGGTCGAGTATCGCGATTTTCTGATAAACATAGTTGATACCCCCGGACACGCCGATTTCGGCGGGGAAGTCGAACGAATTCTGGGCATGGTTGATGGCGCCATTTTAGTTGTTGACGCGGCCGAAGGTCCTATGCCGCAAACACGTTTCGTGTTGCGAAAAGCTCTGGAGCGCGGACTCAAACCAGTTGTGGTCATTAATAAAATCGACCGACCCAACATTGACCCCACTGTCGCCGTCGATAAAGTGTTCGACCTCTTCGTTGAGCTCGGTGCCAACGATGAGCAGTTGGACTTCCCTTACGTATTCGCATCAGGCGTGCAAGGCATCGCGAAGGTGAACCTTGAGGATGAAGGGAAAGACCTTCGTCCGCTTTTGGATTTGATCATCTCGCATTGCCCGGCGCCGAGCGGCGATCATGAAGCTCATCTTCAAATGCAGGTCACAATCTTGGATTACAGCGACTATCTGGGCCGCATGGCAATCGGCCGAATCTACAATGGCCGCATTCAAGACGGGCAACAAGTTGTCCTTCTTAAAGAAGATGGTGTCGTAGTTAAGGGGCGCATTAGCAAACTGCTGAAGTTTCAGGGCCTGAAGCGTTACGAGGCTACTCACGCTTCTGCCGGAGAGATCGTTGCGATTGCCGGGTTTGCCACTGCAAACGTTGGTGACACCATTTCGGTTGTAGACGGGGGGAAGCCGCTCGAGCGCATTCATGTCGATGAACCCACCATGAAGATGTCTTTCCTGGTCAACGATAGTCCCTTTGCCGGACAGGAAGGCAAATTCGTCACGTCGAGACACTTGCGCGATCGTCTTTATCGCGAGCTTGAGACCAACGTTAGTTTGCGCGTAGAAAATACCGACAGTACCGACACGTTCCTTGTGAGTGGGCGCGGCGAATTGCACCTGGGCATTTTGATCGAGACCATGCGCCGTGAAGGTTACGAGTTTCAAGTCTCTCGTCCGGAAGTAATTCTGAGGGAAGATGAAGACGGACGCTCACAAGAGCCGTTCGAGCGATTGATGATCGATTTGCCCGAAGAGTACACAGGTTCAATCATGCAGGAATTGGGACCCCGGAAGGCGGAACTGACTAACATGATGGTGGAGCGCGGACAGTCCGTTCTTGAGTTCGTAGTGCCTACTCGTGGTTTGTTGGGCTTTCGTAGCGAGTTCTTGCGCCTTACGAAAGGTAATGGTGTCATGAACCACGCATTCCTTGAATATAGAGAGTTTTGCGGACCGATCACTCGGCAGCGCAATGGTGCTCTTGTCGCATGGGAAGAAGGCGTCGCCACTGGTTATGCTCTGGCACTAACCGAAGACCGCGGCGTGTTCTTTATCACCCCCGGTACCAAGGTGTACGGCGGAATGATTATCGGCGAATACAATCGTTCTCAGGATCTTTCCGTCAATGTATGCAAAACCAAGAAGTTGACCAACATGCGTAGCGCCGGTGCTGAAGCGCTTGTTGCTTTGCAAGCTCCTCGGGAAATGGTGCTTGAGAGATGTCTCGAGTGGATCTTCGATGACGAACTGGTCGAAGTGACGCCGCAATCGGTGCGCATGCGCAAGCGCGAATTGTCTCGCAAATAACAGTCGGACAGTCGCACAACTAACTGAATCGTCTCGGGAGAGCGTCCGCATCAGCAGACGCTCTCTCTGTTTCGGATGACGCAGCCTAATCTGATGAAGGCTATCAGGTCAGTCGACAAAATAATCGTAGCGGTGAAGAGCTCTAGAGCGCAATCTCAACTTCGTCGTCTTTGATGCGTACTGGGTAGGTGGGGACGGGATCTTTGGCCGGTGCGCTCAGGGCCTTGCCGGTGCGCAAGTCGAAAGTAGCACCGTGCCATTCGCAGCTGATACTGTCTTTGCCCAAGTATCCTGAAGACAACGGAGCTCCGAGGTGACTGCAAGAGTCCTCCATCGCGAATATCTGCCCTGCAACATTGAAGAGGACAATCTTTGCGCCGTTCACGTCGGCTTTGAAGCATTTGCCCGGAAGAATTTCCGACAGCCTTGCGACTTTGACGAACTCAGGCATGAAAACCTCCTCTAAGGCTGGAGGGGCGACGATGCACCCGGTTTTGCCGTGGTGCCGCCACTGGTTGCTCGCCACTGACTGATGGTAGAAGCTGGAAGACCAAAGTCCATACCAACGCTCTCAACCGTCGAAATGAACTGCTCAGGCGAAGTTACGGCAACAAACCGATTGCCGTTTGGAACCAGAATATTCAAATTTGCATACTTGTAAGTTGCGCACAAGAATCCAGCCGATTTGTCGTAAATTGCTTGAGGCTGAACGTCGAGCCGCTCGCAGACTACGCCACCGTTGATGTTGCGATTATTCAGGGTCATCCACACCATAGACTGAAAATCCCAGACTCCGTCAAAGACAGGTGCCCACATCACATATCGCGGTGTGTTCGCCAGCAAAATCGTATCGCCGGAAGCGAGTGTCTGTGCGCGTTCCACCACCATGTTTCTGATGGTCTTCTGAACTGTCCAAGATTGGAGCCATTGTGGCGCGAATCCGAAATTCACCAACGTATAGAACAGCGCAAGCACGGTAGTTAACGCAATGGCTCCGGGCAAGTTGCTTTTGATGCTACTTTTGCCGGGGGCGATCAGAATGCCGAACAAGATGGCTGCGGCAATCGAGGCGCCCATGTTGACTCTGTTGAGCATGGAGCTAAGTACGGGTGTGTATCCTTCGGCTACAGCGAAGGTAAGGTAAGAACACAGAAGCACTATCACTGCAGAGCAGCTCCAGTACAAGAGGTCTTTACTCTCGCGCATGAATGAAACTGTGGTGTTGGCTTGCGGCTGGCTCACCACCGAGTCTTTGCGGGAGGCGAAGTACAACGAAACCATGCACGCGGCCGCTGTTGTCCCCAGTCTGATGACTTCCGGAGTCTTTATATTGCTCAGCGCTTCTCTGGCACGGTCGGCAAAGAAAGTCCATCCCTCCGGGCCCAGGCTTATAGCCAATCCCTTACCGACTACATCGAGAGCATACGGCGGGGAAAAAGTGCCGGGGGACAAAAATACTTTAGAGAACATAGGAACAATCATGCGTTGATAAATCGGTTCGGAACCGCCAATCAAGAGCGACGGAAGCAGAAAACGGCTTGTGGACCATAGTGCGGTTGTGAATTTTGCTCGCTGCAATTCGACAAACAGCACTGCGAAAAATGTGAGGCTGAGCATCGGCAAGAATGCCTCATAACAGTACGCACAAAGAAGGAAAACCAAGTTGCTCAGCACCGCAGGCAGTATCTTTCGCGATCGCGCCGACGCTACCGCCAGCCAAAAACTGAGTAAGTACAATGTCGAACCGAACCCTGCGCCTAGACCGGCGCCAATCCAGTAATGGGAGGCATCATGGCTCGGGAAGAGAGTGAAAAGTATGGCGCTGATCGCAGCGGGCAATCGTCTCCCCATCGCGCTGCGCAGCCCGGCATAGAGGAAGCTGGCGCCGGCAAATTCCAGAACGCAGCGCACAATGTGGTAACCCATCGGCGCATCGCCAAACAACATGTAAGTACAAGCATAGTAGAGACATTGAACCGGTCTGGTTACCATGCGCGGATCCGCCAGGGATGCGCGTAAGACGGAAACAAAGTCGTGCGGTGCGAAATGAAGTTGGCAGATAGTCGCCCAATCATCGAGGTAGAAGCCCAAGCTTTTCGCCATGACCCCGAAACAGCAGAACTCTATCAGCAGAAGACCGGCGATCACCGTCCAGTCTGCCGTAGTGAATGTTCTTGCCGGCTGTTCCCGGGCAGGGGACAGGACCGACGCCGTGTCTGTTAAAGTTTCCGGCATTTGCTGAGCCTGTGAAACCACCCGAACCTCCGGTAATGCAACCGTCTCAACTGATGTAAATAGTGACCGGAAGATACCATCTTCCGGGGTGTAAAGGGTTTGTCAGGATTAACCTTTGCCGTTTTCCAATTGAGTTGTTGGAAAAGCAGCTCGTAAGATGTCTACATATGAGGGACTGTGTCTCCAGTGCGGCTGTAGAGCGCCGCCGACGGCGGAGAGAAGTCCCTTCTATTTTGGGTGGAGTTTGCCGCAGGACGGAGCGGCCGGGTAACCGAGAGTCCGGGAGGATACTTATAGACTTTTTTGTCGAGAAGCAAGGAATCGCCAATTCTAACTAATCGAACAATAAAGTGATTAGGCACGTTTAGTCAGTAGGATTGCGGTGGAGGTCGAATAAAAGTAACAACCTTGTAGCATCCGCGGCGCGGGATTCCTCTGAAATCGGTAAAGCAACGCGTTACTTATCTCAGACGCAATCTGTACGCAATAAACGGTTCAGCCACTAGCTGTCGGCTGAGCTTGTTTCGCCGTGATAACGAATTGCCAGCACTGTCACGTTGTCCGGCGCACCGCCTTCGAGCGTTAGGCGCACCAATTCATTGCAGGCCGAGGTCGGTTCGTTTATCGCTTCGATCACCCGACCGATCTGTTCGTCATGCAGAACGGCGGTAAGCCCGTCTGTGCATAGGATAATCCAGTCTCCGGGCTGTAACTCTCTGGGCGTCTGATCAACTTCCAGCTTGTTTCGATGCCCGACGCAGCGCGTTATGTAACTTTTGAACGGCGAGTCTTTCATCTGTTGTTCGTTGATCTGGCCGTTTTTGAACAACTCCATCACGAGGGAATGGTCTTGAGTCAGCAGTGTTGCGACTCCGTCGCGAACCAGATACGCCCGTGAATCACCGACATGAGCAATGTGTATTGTGCGCCCGTCTGCCTGGACTGCAACGACTACCGTAGTGCCCATGCCTCGCACGGCCGGATGCTCGGTGGAATAGGAAAAAACATTTGCGTTGGCGATGTTGACTGCTTCAACAAGCCATTCGTGAATAGCCTCGTCGTCAGACAAGTCAACCGGGGCCTGTTCCCAGAACTTGCCAATAGCTTCCACTGTCAAGCGCGAAGCGGTAGCACCGCCAAGGGCACCACCCATACCGTCGGCTACAACGAAGACCCGGTTGTCGTCGGACACCAGGAAATTATCTTGATTGTCGGTTCGTTTTGCACCGCGATCGGTCAGTGCGGCGACAGTCCACTTCAACATTGTCCAATTGTGTTTATTGATGAAACCTTGGGGGATTATATAAGGTTTGAAGGGAATGAGCGGGAAGAACTCTCTTGGCAGGCAAAGCAGTCCGTTGCTTCTAATTGGCACTACATCGGGAGTTTGAGAATTGTCCGTTCTACCAAGCATGATAAATTGTAAAGCTTGCTATGTCTTATGAGCCTGAGCAAATCAACAAATTGAAAGATCGCCTCGTTCGACTCGAGGGCGAATCGACGCGTCAGCGTCAAGAGATGGAGCAGCGCACGCGCGAGCATGAAGCTACGCTTGCTGAGATGAAGATGCTGACCACGCAGTTGTCTCAGGCGCGAGATCAGGCGGTGGAGGCCTCTCGCCTCAAATCTGAGTTCCTTGCCAACATGAGTCACGAAATTCGAACGCCTCTCAATGGCGTCATCGGGATGAGTGATCTGGTGCTGCGCACAAAGCTCGAACCTGAGCAACGCGAGCACGTCAACATCATCTATGAATCCGCAAAAGTTCTGCTCGACATCATCAACGACATTCTGGATTTTTCAAAAATTGAAGCAGGAAAGGTCGAGCTTGAGATTCTGGAGTTTGAACTGATTGCTATAGTTGAAGCCACTGCTGAGTTGCTTTCGGATCGCGCGCGCAAGAAAAAACTCAATTTCATGACGTATATCGATCCGGACATTCCGAAAATTTTGCGCGGTGATGCCGGGCACATTCGGCAGATACTGCTTAACCTGTCAGCCAATGCCATCAAATTTACCGACACGGGAGAGGTTGTTATCAGCGTTGTTGCTGATGAGATCACCGCAAAAAAGATCGTATTGCGTTTTTCCGTGACTGATAGTGGTATCGGTATCGAGAAAACGACACTGCGAAAACTATTCAGCCCCTTTACTCAGGCCGATGGCTCCATTACACGCAAGTATGGCGGCACCGGGCTAGGATTGTCGATTTGCAAGGGACTCGTCGAGTTGATGGGCGGGCACATTGATGCCGATAGTGTGAAGGGGCGTGGTTCAACATTCTGGTTCACGGTGCCGGTGGAGCGTTCGGGACTGGTATCGGCCAATGAGCCTCCACTAGATTCAGATGAACCTGAGATCGCCGATCGTCGTGTGCTAATTATCAGCCCTTCTACTTCGGTTCGTCGAATCTTAAGTTCATACGCACTTTCACAAAAACTGCGGTGCGATACTGCCTCTAATGGCAGCGAAGGTTTGGCGATGGTGCGCAACGAAGGTGTTGCCGACGACCGTTACGAGATTGCACTCATTGATACCGGCAGTGACGATACTGAGGCTGCCCTTCTCTACGAAGCGCTCTCCAAAGATCCTGTAGCGGCGAACACCAAGCTTGTGTTGCTGAGCAATGTTCCTGTCAAAGCAAACGCTGAGAACTCTACCGCTAGCCGCTTTGATGCATACTTGGTCAAACCGGTCAAATACTTCCAACTCGTTGAGTGCGTCGTGAATTTGTTAGGGCGGGGCTGCGTCAACCAGCTCGACCTTACCGTGACGCAGCAGATCCCGCAGATTCCCATGTTGGACGAGCATACTGTTTTGGTTGCCGAAGACAATCCTGTTAATCAAAAGGTAGCATTGCTGCAACTCAAGAATATCGGTTTTACCGGCCTGGCGGTGAGTAATGGTGCGCAGGCGGTGGAAGCTCTTGCTACCGGAAAATTCGCCCTTGTGCTCATGGACTGTCAGATGCCGGAGATGGACGGCTTCCAGGCGACTCGCGAGATTCGCAAAGCCGAGGTGCTTACCGGGCGGCGCATTCCAATCATCGCCATGACGGCTCACGCAATGGACGGTGATCGTGATAAATGTATCGCTGCTGGAATGGATGACTATATCAGCAAGCCGGTCGACGCGAAAAAACTGCAAACGGTGCTGCTCAAATGGCTTGCCGTGCAAGCCTTAGAGCAAGCTCAGCTGCAGCCTCCTGCAGAAGAAATATCGTCGCCTCATGAATCCGCTCCTGATGAATTGCCCTCCCACACTATCAGTGAAGATCCGCTCAACATAAAACGTCTACAGCGCACCTGCGGCGATGATGTTGCGCGCGAAATTCTTGAAGTGTATCTGTCTGCCGCTGAGACGTTGATGGAGGGCATCGAGGTTGCTCGAACCAAGCGTGATGCTAGAGCTATCGAGTCGATCGCTCACCAGTTGCAAGGTTCGTCCGCTGCCATCGGGGCGACTGAAATGGTTCGCCTTAGCCGGAAGCTTGAGGACCTTGCCGTTTCGAACAACTGGCCGCAGGTGAAAGTGACCTGCGAGGGTTTGAAGTGGTCATTTCGACGATTGACGCGTTACGTGCAGTTCGCACTGGAGCACGATTTCCGCACCCCGGTATAGCTCGCGGTGTTGCAAGAACCGATTACTCTTCTAAAATATGCATACATGAAGCAACAGGACCTGCTGCAACACCGCTGAGCCTGCTAATCTTGTCGCGAGCCTATGCGTGCCCTCCAACAAGCAGGTGAATTCATGAAGTTAAATCAGTTATTCGTTCCTTCGGTGATTGTCGTTGCCGCTGTATCATTGCTGATTGTCAGTTCGGTCTGCGCCGCGGAAAAGAATGCGAACGCCAATGGCACGAAGGGCAAGGCTGTCGCCAAAGAAGGGAAAAAGGACAAAATGAGCATTTACGATTTCAAGGCAAAGGCGCTTGACGGAAAGGAAATTTCGTTCAACCAGTACAAAGGCGATGTATTGCTTATTGTCAACACGGCCAGCGAGTGCGGGTTCACTCCTCAGTATCAAGGGCTGGAAGAGCTTCATAAGAAGTTCGCCGGTAAAGGTCTGCGCATTCTAGGCTTTCCCTGCAATCAGTTCGGTGGACAAGAACCGGGAGACAGCTCCAAGATCGCTACGTTCTGCCGGAAGAATTTCGGCGTCGATTTTCAAATGTTCGAAAAGGTCGACGTGAACGGTAAAGATGCCCATCCATTGTACAAATTCCTTGCTGGCGAAGCTCCGGGAGTGCTTGGTAGTGAAGGAATCAAATGGAACTTCACCAAGTTTCTAGTTGATCGTGACGGTAAGGTGATAAAGCGGTTTGCACCAAATGTGAAACCGGAAGACCTCACCGGCGACATCGAAAAGCTACTCTAACCCGCTACCGAGGCTCATTTATCCCCTGCTGCCGGTCGCAAAGAGTTTCCGGGGTTCCCTCATAGTGCTTTGTAGGGGAAACCCGTTTGATATAGCGGTTCTCCCCACAGGTTTCCCCTTGTCGTGTTGGACCCCTCCGAGCCAATATAGAGTAAGCAGGCAGGAGGGGCGTGAATGTTTGAACGTGTCAGTGCGGAGTTGGTTGGTTACGCAAGCACCAGAGAAGACTTGGCGACGATTTTTTCGTATCAGTGGCAATCTTCAAGACATAAGCGTGAAGCGATAAAGCTGTTGCTTGCGAGCTATCTGGACGAGGCGATTGACGACGAAGAGTATTTGCGTTCGACTCTGCCCGCAGAGGATTTGCTGTTCTTGCAGGAGCGCTCAGAAGCGCAACTGCGCCTTGCTTCTAACCCCGCGTGCAACGCCATTCTCCTGGATTACATTTGTCGCCTGTCGCCATCGGCAGAGGTACTGGAGCGCGTAGCGCTCAACCCCAATTGTGCGGAGGTGACCCTGCGTAAGTTGTCCGTGCATGAGTCGCCTGATGTTCGGGCTGCCGTTTCGGAACACCCTGCTTGTTCCAAAGACGTGATGGAGGAATTGGCGAAGGATTCGCATTCTGATGTTCGTTTCCGCATGGCGGAGAACGTACACTGCGACCGCGACATTCTGGAGAAGCTGTGTCAGGATGAGAATCCGTTCGTTGTCGCCCGTGCGCAGGAGTCGTTGAAGCGGCTAAATTCGGTTGTGATCGTCGGCAGGTTTCCGACGGCTGAAATCAAGCTGCGGCTGGTTAACGGCGACTGACCACCTTGGGTTGTGTTCTGGTGTGGAGAGGACGTCTCCGCTCCATACCAAAGAAGGGGCAACATTTGTTGCCCCTTCTCCATTTTAGGTACTGGCTCTCCGGTTTCTCGGCAAGCCTCTCGTCGCTTCCTTGTGTAGAGAGCGACGCTTCGATTTTTCTTTGACTCTAGTAGATATAGAGCATTTCTCGGAACTTCGGCAGAGGCCACAGCGAGTCATCTACCATTGTTTCCAATTCATCCGCGACGGTGCGAACTGCAGTGATTGCCGGAATTACCTTGCTTTGGTAGAAGCTTGCATGATGCAGAACATCCGAATCGCTGTCGTCTGCTTCGCGACTAATCGCATCTAGTTGTTCAAGACTGGTTTTCAGTTTGTTTGTGCGTTCGACGACTTCGCGAAGGTACTTCTCTTGCGGACCGAGATCGAGTCCGGAAACAGCGTTCTTCGTCTGCACTATGGTGTTTGCCAGCTTGCTTTGATACTCCAATGCCGCCGGTAGAATCATGGTCGCACCAATTTGAATGGTCATCAGTGCTTCAATGTTGATTGTTTTGCAGTATCCCTCAAGCATAACGTTGGAGCGCGAATGAAGCTCATCCTTGCTCAGGACGCGATACTTTTCGAACAGCTCTTGTGTTTCTGGAGCCACCAGGACAGGCAGAGCTTCAACGGTGTTTCGCAGATTCGGAAGTCCTCTGCGAGCAGCTTCTTCGTGCCAATCGCGTGAGTAGTTATCGCCGTTGAAGAGCACTCTTTGGTTTTCAGTGAGTGTAGTTTTCACCACTTCTGTTACGACAGTGTTGAGGTCTTTGCCCGCTTTTACGCCTGCTTCGATCTGCGTGGAAAGGTAGTCCAGGGATTCAGCAGCCATCGTGTTCAGTATCGTGTTGGGCCATCCGATTGACTGACTGGAACCTACTGCGCGAAATTCGAACTTATTGCCGGTGAAGGCAAACGGGGATGTGCGGTTGCGATCTGAATCGTCGCGGAACAATTCCGGAAGATTGGACACGCCTGTCTGGAGTGTCTTCAAGCTGTTACCGGGATCTGCTTTGCCCGTGATGATCGAGTCGACAACAGCCGACAATCTATCGCCGAGGTAAATACTCATGATCGCCGGCGGCGCTTCGTTTGCGCCTAGTCGATGATCGTTGGCCGCTGTTGCGATGCTGGCGCGCAGGAGGGCGCCGTATTTGTTTACGGCGCGAATCACCGCGGTAAGAAACACAATGAACTGCTTGTTTTCAGTGGGCGTGCTGCCCGGTTCGAGCAAGTTGTTGCCTTCATCGTCAGCGAGCGACCAGTTGTTGTGCTTGCCGCTTCCGTTAACGCCCGAGAATGGTTTCTCGTGGAACAAGCAGCGGAAGCCATGCTTCTGGGCCGTTTTCTTGAACACTTCCATTAGAACCATATTGTGGTCCGTGGCGATGTTGCTGCTTTCGAACACCGGTGCTACTTCAAACTGTGCCGGGGCGACTTCGTTGTGACGCGTCTTGACGGGTACTCCCAGCTTGTAGAGTTCGGACTCCGTGTCCATCATGAAGGACAGCACGCGTTCGCGAATAGAACCCCAGTAGTGGTCTTCCATCTCTTGCCCTTTAGGGGGCTTGGCACCGAAGAGAGCACGCCCGCAGTTGATCAGGTCGGGGCGCAGGTGGTAGAACGATTCGTCGATCAAGAAGTATTCTTGTTCCGGACCAACCGTGCAGATTACTCGTTTTGCAGTCTTGTTGCCCAGGTTCTTGAGAAGTCTGGTGCCTTGCTTGTTGACTGCGTCAATCGAACGCAGCAGCGGAGTCTTCTTGTCGAGCGCATGTCCGCTGTAAGCGCAGAACACCGTCGGAATACAAAGAGTTTTGCCGTTGATGCTCTCCATGATGAAAGCCGGGCTGGTTGGATCCCAGCCGGTGTAGCCGCGGGCTTCAAAGGTAGAGCGGATTCCGCCTGACGGGAAGCTGGAGGCATCCGGTTCGCCTTGAATCAAGTTCTTGCCGGAGAATTCTAGAATCGCTCCTTCCTCGCCGCTGGAGACCAGAAACGAATCATGCTTTTCCGCCGTCAGCCCGGTCATCGGATGGAACCAGTGGGTGAAGTGTGTAGCACCGCGGGCGATTGCCCAGTCCTTCATCGCATTGGCTACTACGTCAGCCAGATGTGGTTCGAGACTTTCGCCCTGGTCGAGACAGCGTACCAGTGCTTTGTAAACTGTCCTGGGCAGCAGCGTTCGCATCGTTTGTCGGCTGAATACGTTTGTGCCGAAAACTTCAGTGACTGATGTTTTTGTGTAATCGATTGACGATTTTACTGGTTCGCGCCCTTGTACTGTTTGAATTGCACGTTGTCTGTTCATGCCACCACTTGCCGAATTGTGCTGGGAGGCGCTGCCTCTGTGATTTGTATGAGTCGTTGTTGCTTGTACCATGTCTTTTACTACCTATGCTCCCATCGCCTTAAGAATTACGCGCTTCTTGCGCTGTCCGTCAAACTCCGCATAAAAAATCTGCTCCCACGGGCCGAGGTCCGGCTTGCCCTCCGTGATGGGCACTGTTACCTGATGGTTGATCAAAATCCGCTTCAGGTGAGCATCACCGTTAGTTTCACCGGTGCGATGATGCTTGTAGTTCGGATCTTCCGGAGCCAATTGTTCCAACCACTTGTCGATATCTTCGAGCAATCCATCTTCCCAGTCGTTGATGAAAACGCCGGCTGTTATATGCATTGCCGATATCAGAACGAAACCTTCCTGGATGCCGCTCTCCTTGACGAACGTAGCGACCTCATCCGTTATACGTATGTACTCTTTCTGCTTCTTCGTATCGAACACCAGATATTTGGTGCTGGTCTTGAGTCCTTCCGATGTTTTCAAAGAAGCCTCCTTGAAAAGAAGATCCATTGGACATGCGATCGCTAGCTTCAGGTCAGCTGCGGCGCTTGCTGGTTTTAATCGGGCTAGTTTACCCTGTAAGGCATCAATTCGATCATTATTTTCATCCGGCGTCGTTGGTGTGCGTACCGGCAAGCCGCTTGGTCCCCGCCCCGCTTGGGTTGCGCATTCCGGGACGTTCTTAATCAAAGAAACAAAGTGATCGCTAGCGATTCTGTAGAATAGCCTTGAGCAGATCGGTCATGCCCGGCTTGAGAAGCGCTTCGTTGGACGCTCCAAGCTCGGACAAGCTCAAAGTTTTGCCATTCCAAGTGCGCAATGTCTGCGTCGCTTGCGTAAAGTCAACCGGCTTGATTGCCACAGGTTCTAGTCCTGATGCCGGATTCCACTTTGTGGTTACCTTTACTGCCAACTCTCTCGACCGGTCGACGACTAACGAGGTGAATGTTCGACCGTGCAGCGCTGCGACTGCTTGTTCCGCTTCTGCCAGTCGTCCTGCGCTTCTCAGTGCCAGAGCATGTTCGGCTTCCAGCGAAGTTCCTTCAAAGAACGTTGTGATTCCATACTTTGGTACGGAGATAACGCCTGTTCCTCTGATCGAGTTGAAGTCGCCTGACGTAGGAAGGAGCTTATCGCAATGAGTATGGAACATGTGCTCTGCTCGGCGACCCATTACGACTTCATCGGTTGTTCCACTCAGAGTGCTGCTGAATTTTACTTTGCCATCTCCAACCTTGAAGAACCGCCCTTCTTCCACTCCACGCCAAGGATTGCGGGCGGCGATCTCCTCCGTCGCACGAAGCAAGTCGATGGTGCCCTTCCCGTTTCCGACACCGCTGACGGTGCGAGCATCCGGTCCGATGTAGTGCAATCGTTCAGGCACCATTGTTCGAACTCGGAAATCTACGCCTTCGCGCACTCGGAGAGAAATGGCTTCCAGGGCTGCGATTCTGTTTGTTAGCGCCAGCCCGCCAACTGTGCCACCAATGAATCCCGGTGTCGTTTCAATTAGCTCGGCACCTACTCGTCCGAGGTCTTTAGCAGCGCTTGCAACCAGATCCTCTCGCTGCTCCTGCGAGTCTGCATTCCAGGCTTTGCCGAGAAGGCGACCAGTATAGGCTGTGCCCCCAATGGCGGCGCTGAGTCCGAGCAGACCCGTAATTCCTTTCGCGAGCACGGGTGAACGCGAAAGTAAGACCGCTGTTCCCAATCCGATTCCAGCGGAGATCGCTGTTTTCGTCAGCAGCTCGCCTCTGTGATTATTCCAGTCATCCGCCAGCTCTGTGCCAATTGACCCGGGAACTCTTGCCAGCAAGTCACCAACGACGTTTGCTTCGTTCAGCAGATTCCGACGCAATCCGCCTTGCGGAACCACGTCAGCGAGCAACGCCGCGTTCAATTCCAGATCGGGCAGTTGTGGCTTGGCAGACTTGTGATCTTCTAGGTAGTCCAATGTTCAAATACTTGTGCACGGTATTGAGGCCTATGGTAGGCAAACCTCTAAGTTGAGTCATTGGGGGAATTACGTCGGTTATTCAATCTCGCTGTCGAATTTTGGCATCGGGCGACCTTGCTTAGGCTGCGAGTCTGGCTTTTGCTTGGCTGGCAACGAAGCGATCGCTGTCTGCGGCCAATAAGAAGAGAAGTGCTGCCGGTGTGGCTTGGTTGAAGATTACCTCGGTACGAACAGCCGAGTCGACATCGACAGAAAGCTCTTGAAGCCGGGCTATCGGAGTGCCGGCGTTGGCGGCCTGCGCCAATTTCTCTGCTGCGCTCAGTGGAGCGGCGAACGACGGAATTCTCTTGTCTGGCTTTATTTTCAGGCTATTCATCCATTTACCCGCTATGGAGGCGACGTCATTGGTGAGCTCTGCAGCCAAGTCGGACTCATAACGGACCGGAGCTTGGTTGTAGGAATTGCCGCTTTGCATTGCGATTGGAAATGTCATGGCTTCGGACTCCCTTCTAGTGGACCGGTCGTCTATTGGTCGATGAGGCAATATTAGACCGGTCGTCTACTGCCGTCAACCCCTGTTTCACGAAAAACATGGGAAAAGATTTTGTTTGACGGAACTAGACGACTGGTCTATTATTGACTGTATTATGAAAGCTAAGGCACCCGGCAAAGAAAATACCCGCGCCATTCTCATCGAACGTGGTATCGATTTGATGTTGGAGAAGGGTTTCAACAACACCGGGCTGAGCGATGTGCTCAATGCGTGTGGCGTTCCGAAAGGATCTTTCTACTATTACTTTCAAAGCAAGGAAGACTTCGGGCTTCAGATCATAAACAGCTTCGATGAAACTTACGTCGTTCAATTGGACGCGCTTCTCGGTGATACTTCTTTGTCACCGCTACAGCGAATTGTTCGGTACGTTGATGAAAACATCGAGAAAGCGCGCTGCCGCCAGTGTAGTCGCGGCTGTTTGATAGCCAATTTGAGCCAGGAAATGGCTGATCAGAATGAGCTTTTTCGCAAGCGGTTGAAAGAGATTGTGTTGAAGCGTCGCGACGCATTTGCGGCTGTGCTGGATGAAGCGCGCACGCTGGGTGAGATTCCCTCGGATTTAGAGCCGCGTGAGACAGCGGAGTTCTTTCTCTCCGCATGGGAAGGCGCGATTTTGCGCGCGAAGGTTCAGAAAGACCTTGGACCGTATGAAGTATTCAGAAAAATGGTTTTTGAGCATATACTTCGCGTCAGCTAAACTCCTCAACGGCAAGACAGCGCTCTCGGCGGGACAAGAGTGAGGGCGTGAATGAGTTTCAGTGCAAACTAGCTATCAGCTGATTGCAATTTTGCTAGATGTTCTTTGGCGTCTTGCTGTTGCGGGTCGAGCCAGAGCGCTTTGAGATACGCTTCTGTAGCTTTTTCCTTATCGCCCTTCTGTTCGAGGATGCGCCCCAGGTGCGACCAAAGACCAGCGTGTTTGGGGCTGAGATCGACGGCCGTTTTTAACTCTTTTGCGGCAGTGCTGAGATCGCCTTGAGATTCTGCCATCCAACACAAATCAACATGGAATGCGGCCGAATCCGGCGTGGATTTCACTGCTTCTTCAAGTTGCTTTTGCGCTTCGCCAAGTTTACCTTGATCGGCCAGGAAGTAGGCGAAATCAGCGCGCGAAGATCCATCGGAGGGCTGGAGGTCGAAAGTTCGCTGGTAACAGGCTTCAGCAGTCTTGAAGTCACCGGAGCTGGCATAGGCGAACGCTAGCGATCTTTGAATGACATAGTCATTGGGGGCGAGATTCGCCGATATCTGCAATTCTTCAATGGTGTTCTTCCAGTCTTGTTTGCGAGCGTACTCCATTCCTTTATTGTAGTGTTGCACCATAGCAGTTCGAACGAGCTTCGCTGCTTCGTCCGGCTTTAAAGGAATCGGGTCGCCTAAGCCTACAGTCATCATAAATTCGGCAATTGATAGAGGCCAGTTTAGCTGCAAGAAACTGAGTACGCACAAGTCTCTGTGGGCAATCTGCATTGTCGGCAGTTCCATAATGGCGAGCTCTAGTTCCAGCTGGCACATTTTCCAGTCCCAATTGTTGTAGTACTTTTGCGATAGCTCCCAATGCTTCAACGCGGCATTAGTAATTTCTTCCTGTGTGCGCTCCTTCGCTGGCTCTGCCACTACCGCCGCCGAAGCGCCGCTGGAATCTTCCTGCTCTGATTCCTCTGCCGAAGCTACTGCTCCGGGATCTGCTGCGGCTTCGTCTGTGGATTCTTCGGACGTAGCGGTGGTGTTTGCCTCTGGCTTTTGCTCCGTGGCTGTCTCTTCAGCCTTCTGTTTCGGACTGGAAACACTGACTGGTGTTTCTCGATTCTTCGACGAAGCGGAAGCCTGGTCGGGCTCGGCGATGCTCATTTGGACGCTGGCGAAAACCATCGTAACCATGGAAAGGGCGATGGGAGCACAATATCTAGATGCGGAATTCCTGCGCATGAAACACTCTCATGAGTCAACTTATTGGTTCATTATGCCATTAACCTGGTCTTAGATCCAAAGCATTTTTGAGCGAAGAGGCTCAGGCTTAACCCCAGTTGACTCCGCTTGTTTGAGTTGAAGTGAGTTGGCGGCTAAACAGCCACGATACTCATGTGATGGCGTTCCGCGTAAGCGATCATTTCTTCGCGATCAATCATCATGGTTTGATTGGCTTCAATCGCCAAGACACCGCCGGCTTTTCGTCCGACCATGCAACTTAGCGTGTCCAATCCTACTGTCGGTATATCGAATCGTTGGTCGTGACCGGACTTAGCCACTTTAACTACTACTACCGGATTGCGCGCCAGCTGAACGGCTCTTCGAATTGCTTCGTCCGTACCTTCGATAGCTTCGATTGCCAAAATCATTTCTTCGCGGACTACCACCGTTTGACCGATGTCTAGTCGGGCTATCTCCTTGGCGATTTTGAGACCATACTGCACGTCTGCATATTCTTGCGCGGTGGGATGCCGCGAAGTAATCACGCCGACATCCGGGAAAAGCTCCCTCAGGAATTCGGATTGCTTTCGAACCGTAAGATTGTGGCGTTTTGTGAAATCCGCCGCGGCCATCTGAATAGTATCGTCGCTGAAATTGTGCAGGCGGCTCAGTTCCCTGATAGCTGTCCAATCCAGCTTGTAGGCGTTCATGAGCAATTGGACTTTGGGTATCTTGCCGATAAAAACCAGCTCTTTGACGTTCTCTTGAGCCAGCAGGCGCAAATTGCGACCGATTTGTCCGGGGGCGATGGTGAAAGCCTTGTCACAATGCGGCTCCACACGATTTTTGGCTTCCTCCGACAGAGCCAGAGAAACAACCGTATAGCCTTGCTGTTTGGCGGATCGCGCCAAAATTGCCGGTAACTTGCCTTCGCCGGCAATTAGCCCGAGAATCTTCGTTTGCTCAGGATCTTGCTGCCCAAAAGATTGGACCACTGGGGTCGCCACGGAATTGGTCACGTTTTGGATTCCTTGCCCTGTAATCAACATCTTGCCAAGTTTAGCACTAAGGAAATTTCGTCACCTTG
>JAIELX010000108.1 GCA_019752635.1 Candidatus Obscuribacterales bacterium
AAATGCGATGGACAAGCCATCGGTGAAGGACTCAGCCAAGGATGGCAAGGAAGCAACGCCAGCTTCGAAGAACGAATCGACGGCCTATGACGTGATGCCGGCCAAACCAGGTCAGCCGGCCGAAGACAGAAATGCGATGGACAAGCCATCGGTGAAGGATTCAACCAAGGATGGCAAGGAAGCAACGCCCGCTTCGAAGAACGAATCGACGGCCTATGACGTCAAGAAAGACTCGGTTCCTCCTGCCAAACCGGAGGTCGCGCCCGCGCCTAAGGAAAAATCGTCTGGATTCCTTGATGGTTTGCGAGACGGACTGATACCGATCGTGCCATTGCGCAGCGTTCTGGAGCGACTAAGGCGCTGAGCCTCTGACCGATAACCCTGCCGATGAACGCCGAGACTGGATTTGACTCCTGCTCAGCTATCGCAGTTGACCATGTCGATGAATATGTCCCTAAACGCGCTTCAAAAATCCGCGATAAACTACGCGTATGCGAACCGGCTTAGCGAATAGATTCTGCGGCTCATACTTCAAGACATGCTAAATATCTTGCAACCTGGTGCCATCTTCGATGGTAGTTTTCGAGTGATCGAGCTAGTAGGCGAGGGTGGAACGGGCAGAGTTTACAAAGCCCTGGAACTTGGATTGAATCGAACTGTTGCGATCAAAGTTCTCAACGGTGATTTGTTGGCTGATAGAGAGGTATCTCAACGGTTTAAACAAGAAGGGAACGTCCTGGCAAAACTTCGGCATCCCAATATATTGACAGTCTTCAAGTTCGGTCGATTTGAGAACACTGCTTACATAGTGATGGAGTATTTGAGCGGTTGTTCGCTTCGGACCGAAATCAATGCCAACGGGCCCCTGTCTTCGGAGCACTGTGTGGACCTGGCTCTGCAAGTCTGTGGTGCTATGGATTATGCTCACCGGCGGAACGTTGTTCATCGCGATCTCAAACCGGATAACATCGTTTCGTATCAAGATTCCGGTCGCGAGGCGTTCAAGATTATTGACTTTGGATTGGCCAGATTGATTCCAGACAATGATTCCCGGGGACTAACCGAGACTGGGCTTTTAATCGGAAGCGTCAATTATATGAGTCCCGAGCAATGCAAGGGCGAGAAGGCCGATAATCAATCGGACATTTACTCACTAGGATGTCTTCTTTTCGAATCGTTGTCCGGTTGCCCGCCATATGACGCAGATAATCCAGTCGGAATAATGCACCACCATGTCAATGCTGCTGTTCCGTTCCTAAGAGAGTCCATCGCGAACAGTGCCGGTTGGAACACAATTTTGCATCGGGCAATGGCGAAAGACCGAAGCGCCAGATACAAAAGCATGGCTGAGATGTCCGCCGATTTAGAAGCGCTTCAGTCCGGCCGGTTGACCGCTGTAGCTTTCGGTGACAGTCCAAGGTCATCAGCCGACAAGCGAAAGATCATTTTGCTGGTAGGCTTGGCTCTGCTCTTTCCTTCGATCGTGGTAATTGAGTGTTTACGGGACAAATTCGGGATGGACCCGAACGTTATACAGCCTCGCCGGACCGCACGGATGGCGACGAATGCTCAATGGATACATGATTATTCGAAGAACAGGCAGTCGATAGACGAAGGGCAAAGAGTGTCTGTGCTGAAGCAATGGCTGGCGAATTTCGGAAGTCGAGACGAGGAAGCTGTAGCCGGTCATTTCTGGCTTTGTATGGAAATGCTTGAGCGAGCCAATGAAGTTGGTTATGCGCACTCCGACCCGGCACCTTCCTACAGCCTGGTGTCTCCGGTCGAGCAACTAAACGAAGCTGAATCAGAGCGGCAGACCGCCCTCAAGCTGATTGAAAAACTGCTGAGCAGCGGCACTTCTTTGCGATTAAGTAAGCCTGTGTTGCGCTACTACAAGTGTAATTTACAGCTGCTGGATGCTTCGCCTTCACAGCAGGAGATAATCTGCAAGAAAGTGATAAGCGAGCAATTCTCGGTACCTGGTCGATTAATCGAACAACTCAGAGATCGTCTTCAATGCATCTATCGAGCAGCGGGCGAGTACCATCGAGAAGAGATAATTATTCATCAGCAAGTCATGAGTAAGCTAAAGATCGCGCTTTCTCTTGCTGAGAACTTGGCTCGGCAAGGTAAGCATCAAGAAAGCCGCGTAGTGCTCCAAGCTTGCTTGAAGGATTTGCAGAGCGGCGTCTGGCAGCAGGCGGGCAAGCGGTATATTCATTATTTGGCGCAGATGCTAATCGTAGAGCAGCTTTTCCAGGAGGCAATCGAAACTTGCGGTTACTGCATTGAATCCGAACGAGACTCCTACAACGCGCGGGATTTCTATCGGAAGGATTCGAGAAAGTGTAACGATCCCAACAATCACCTGTTACTAAACGCGATTGCATTGGCCTCCCTCCACCAACCATCGAAAGCTACCGGACAGCTGATTCAGATATCGTACGATGATGTTTCTACGCGACTGAAGATTCTGCCACAGGCAATGCTTGTTGCTGATGAGCTTAAAATACCGCCCAAGACATTGGTGTCTGATTTACTCAACCGGCCGATGACGCAGCATGATATCGGGTGGTTGCTAGATGTCGCTTCTGTTTTGGCCTTCGGACAGACAACTGAAAGAGTTGTCCTGCACGCGAAGAGTGCGCCGTTGCATCCTGTCAACGCCGCACGTTTATTAAACAAGGCGCTAGAGACGACCCGAAGGATGTTACAGTCGAAAAAGCTCGACGTAGAAACTGTGGATCGAGTGTGTCGAACGCTGACTGCTCAGGGGCGAGCCGCAGAGGCCTTCGACCTGGTTCAGTCGTTTATTAAGGACGGTTCGGTTCTGCAGTCGGCGTCGGAGGAAGGTCCCTATTCCCGGCGAGCCCTGGCCCTGGATCTGTTGCATGCAAGGACACTGATAGAGACTGGAAGATTGCAGGGCGCTGCGGCGATACTTGCACGTGTCGTTGCGTTTACGAGAACACCTAAATACAACTATTCGCAGGTATATGTTTTCCGGACCTCTGCTCTTCAAGCAAGAATACTAGTGGCTGAAATGAAACTTGGTGACGCAAAGAAGGGGTACCGTGAGTTACTGATGAGAAGCAGGAACTCGCTTGACGTTTCGAGATTTCAAAAATTGCAGTGGTGGAGTGAGTACGCCTCACTTTGCAAAAGACTGGGCGAGAAGGAAGAGGAGCAGGAAGCTCTCAAAGAGTGCGACAGGTTGTGCCCTGCTGATCTCTCGTACTTGATCGACGTCGAGATTGACCGATGAAGTTTGCCTGCCGACCAGAGCCTCCAGCCGTCGGCAGCTAAGATTTGTAATGGCGAATGATTGCAATCCACATGATAGCCACCCCAATGTTTGCCTTTGAACATTTCGAAGTCGGGACAGTCGGTGTTTGGTGTCTCGATGAGAATAATCCCGTCATCCGTCAGTACTTCGCGAGCCTTCTCGAGAAACAAATCCTGCCGATCGACGTGCTCGATTACGTGGATGGAAATAATTACGTCGAAAAAATTCTTGGGCAAATCGACATCTTCAAAGAGACCATGATAAATCTGGTGTCCTCTTGCGCGAGCGCTACCACCTGGATGCTTATCTGTGGCGATTCTCCGGCTCGCTCGTGCGCAATACTGTTTTGAAGTACCTGTACCGAGAAGAAACTTACAGGGGTCGGCGTTTAACTCTGAACCCTGCTACTGTCCTTTGTGCTGATTACTTGTGTGGCTGGATTTGCCAGGGAAGTAGCATGAAAACCGAAACAGATTTCGCTATAAACGACTATGACGCCCAGTGCCAGCTGCAATGAGCCTGGCGCAAGATAGCGTGACAGTGTGTCTTGGGTCGATAGAGCGTGCAATAAGTCAAAGCCAATTGCCGACAAAAGTATGGCGAATCCGACAAGCGCCCCTGCGTTGCTCAGTCGTCGCGACCAAGCACCAAAAACGATGCCGAGAATTAGTAGCACCATGTTTGATGCCGGGTTAACATAATCGAGTAGCCAAAATACTCTTCCATTTATGCAGTCGCGCAGTAGATTTTTGTTCTCCGGGGAAAAGACTCTATCTGTTATTCGGCTGGTATCTTCACAAAGGTGCGACCACATGTCGGAGATGGCGGAGTGGTCGAGAATGCATCGATTCAGGTATCCCCAATGTACTTCAGGCAAGTTCCACCCGACACCTTGAACATCTACGCTGTCTCGCGATTTGATGACGGCAAGCTGGTAGACCGGATTCGGAGAAGACAGCAACTCACCAAGCTGAGTGTACTGCAGGAAAAATGTCTTGACCTTGTTGAGGTAGTATTGGTCGGGATTAGCAAAGAAAATCTTAGTGGCTGATTCCGTCGCTCTTTCCAGTTGCGCCGGATCGCATGCCCTCTGGTAGTCAACTTCACCGTATTCGCGTCTAATAGTGTCCTGAATACTCTTGTAAATGGTTGCGTAGTCGTAGACAGGCTGCGTGCTGTTGGGTAACGCGAGCAGCACTTTGAAGGTCGCTTTGACCAGCGGATCTTCAGAGCGCGATGCCAGGCGATCATAAGTCTTTGCACGGTCTTCTCGTGTTATCTCTTGCCACCCGCGCGCCATGACTTGAACGCCAAATCGGCCTGCAGGCATTGATGCGGACGGGTTGAATTTCTTGTACGCTATTGATGAAAGTTGCAGACCTGCGGCGGTACCGAGCGCGCACACAGCTGTTGTGAGGGCGAACTTCTTGAAGGATTCTTTGCGAGTCTTGCTATCGATCAAAAATTGGAAGCCGCAGTAAAGTATCGGAGCTGCTGCGAACAAGACGAATGTGTGTCTGGTAAGCACGCATAACGTACAAGAGATGGCGAGCACTGCCCAGTGTATGCGACTGACTTTTCGCGATGAAGCAATTCGCAGGCAGGCGCCCATCAAAAAGATCTGTTCGGAAAGCGCCAGGCTTTCCGTCAATATACCGCCGACTAATAACAGAACATAGAAGTTCAGCGTTACGGCCGCCACCGCAAAAATCTTTTGTCGCACAGTTTCAAAAGCGGTGCAAAGGTAGAGCATTGCAGCGGCGAAAAATGAATACTGAACTATCAATAGCAAATCAAGGAAAACGTGGCCCAGTCCGAACTTGGCTTTCAAACCGGCGACCAGGAGGAGATACAACGGCGGCATGTGACCGACGACGCTCAACGGTGCGCGAAGCGTCGTGAAAGTATCTAGAAAGTTGAACACCGGCGGCAGTAGCATCACCCGTAGTGCCACCGCCGTAGCTATGGCGGCGATAGTCCATTTCTCCGCCTGTAGAAAACTGGATACCGGTTGGGTTAATTTGGTTGTGAATGCATGAGCTCGTGGAAAGCGGCGGGAAATGGTATCGCCAAACGTCAACAAAGCCGGGCGTGTTATTAGAAAAAGCAGGAGCGATGCCATTGAGAAGTACGACAAAAAGCGCACCCAGGGTTTGAGCTTCAGCGGTGAAACTACAGAAAGTTCGACATGCGGTTTGTTCGCATCGCTATTGTCCGGAAGCGACAACCATAGAAAGTTTCCTGTCTGAAAGAATGTGCCGCGGCCATCGTTGCGAACTGACTGCAGGCTCGTCGGTTTCAGCTGCACGTTTCCTGCGAACAGCTTTGCTCCAGCATGAAGATTGGCATTGATATTGAGAAGTGATGAAACTTTGGGTTCCGGGACATAGGTGAAGAAGGAGCATCCCTTCTCCTTGAACAGTGGTGTCGGCAGCTTTGTTTTAACAATGAGATTCTGCTGCCCGACCCATATATCAAAGACCGTAAATGCGAGGAGCGAAATAGCGGCAGCGAGAATCGCGAACCAACGTCGCCGATCCGAGCGCGGTGGCGCCGTGCGCTTTTGGACCGCCTCAAGTTCAGAGGCTTTGGTTTCAGGACTGAGAGTCGCTTCGCTCGAACGCACAGTTTGAAGTCTCCGGGAGTGAACATCATAACAACCTGCTAGTCCGCTACAAGCAGTTGCAGATAAGAGAAGCTTTAGCGCTCGACCTTGAATCCATTTCGAGTTAGCCTATCGCCTCCGGGCAACTCATCAATAAGGTTGTCTTGCCATGCAACCACCGTGTAGCCGTTGGGCTCAAACCAGAGGTCCATTAGCTGCATTCGTTCGCGCAAGTTGAGCTTTTCGAATTGTGCTTTGAGAAGGTCTGAGGAGAGCCAGGTTGATACTTCTGTTTTGGGCACTCTCAATGAACAAGTTCCGTTCGGTGTCGTATCGTAGAGATAGCCACATTGGCCCGTCGTGATGCCATAGAGCGCAGCCTTTTGCAGTCCCGAACCGTTCACTAGATTGATAATGCTTTCGCTGGTATATAGCTTCTCGTTGACATGCAGGTAGGCGTCAACCAGAAGTCCGTCGCGCAGCTGCACATCGTCCACTGGCAGATTCCAACCGTACTCGAAAGTATCGAACTTCAGGTCTTTAATCAGCTGTAAACCCTGCTCAAAGTTGTCGCTTGATTTATTCAATAGAGAGACGATGGTTTTGCGACGCATGCGCTCCCTTCCGCCGACTTCTCCGTAAAGATAGAGGAAGAGCAGTCCCTTGTCTTTCAATCGCGCCGTAAGGTTTTTGAGTCCGTCCTCGGGATTCGCCAAATGATGGAGCACGCCCATACACATGACCACATCGAACTGGCCCAAGTCGGAAGTGTCGGTCAGTATGTCGCGCGCGTGAAACTCCACATTTGTCAAACCGCGCGAGTCCGCGAGTGATCGAGCCGTTTGCAGCGAGGCTTCTGTTATGTCTATGGCAACAAAATTCGTTTCAGGCATGGAACGAGCTGCTTCAACAAGGCGGTGACCGGTGCCGGTGCCAGCGTCGAGAATGCGCTTGTCTTTGAAGTCAAAACCTGTTTCACGCGCGAACAGCTGCAGCAAGTTGTACAGCTCGGCAAGACGCGGTATGCCGGCATCTTTCGAAGGATACGGATACTGCTCATACATACTTTTGACTTGGTTGGTAAGTGCGTCCATTCTGCTGTCCTGCTTAAGACCGTTTAATGTGGCGTTGCTGTAGTTTGCGCGGGCAAGAATCTCATCCGCGAAGACCCTTATACCGAGCGCAACGCCATATCATAGACCGGTCTCATCTTGTCAGCCTTAGAGCATATAAATTTAGCGATCTCTCCGGGGGGACGGTCTCTAATTCATCTGCCGTAGAAATAAGTAAAAACAGGCTTTTCGGAGTCTTGCCTTCGTCGGTAATTCGCCGGGATTAGTCGTGGATTTTTGTACATGTTATAGGGCTAACGTAGAGGCGTTTCACCTATGGTTTAATTGCCAAGGTATCGGCAAAAGGGCGCTGCATTAATGCCCCGAGTTTTGGAAAAGAGTCAAGCAGGCGCCACCACCGGAGCGCCGAGCGATAAGGTGCGGAGAACGAAAGACTCGCATCTTGCGTTCTTACTGGTCTGCGTCGCTTTTCTGGCAATCGCGGCCGGTATCTCGCTCACTGGCGAGTTTCCCATTAACGATGACTACATTTACACCTGGAGTGTGCGGCATTTACTGGAAACAGGGCAGTTCAAGATTCCCGGTACTGTCGCTTCCAGCATCTTTCCGATCTATTCCGGTGCCGGAATATGTGCTTTAGCGGGCGGCTTTTCTTTTGGGCTCCTCCGGGTTTTGTCTTTTATATTCGGACTTGCCGGTGGAGTTGGACTTTATCTTGCGGTCCGCGAGACAGGGCTTCGCAACCGTGACGCTGCAATCTTTTCCGCAGCGTACCTATTGAATCCTCTTTTCGTGAACGTCAACTTCGGCTTCATGACCGATGTCCCGGCGTTGGCGCTCAATAACTGGTTCTTGTATTTCGGCTTGCGGATAGCCAAAGCCCGTGCCGCTCGCTTGGATTGGTCCGCCTTGTGCGGCGCTTTTGTTGTGGTCTCTCTGGCTGTGGCTTCTCGCCAGACAATACTGGCCCTCTTGCCGGCAGCCCTTATATTGGCTTGTCGACCGGGACTGATGCCCGTTGCGCGGGTTGCCATCGTGACCACTTTGGCAATCTGGCCTGTTTTGTTTTACAAGATGCTGGAACCAATAGTTCTTGGCGCCTGTGACTTTCTGGCTTCGTATAACGGTTACAAAGAATTTTTTGCCAACACGTTGCTCAGTTTGGTTAAGACACCGGTTGCCGGCTTCACCGTGTTACTCGAGCAGGCCGCCAAGGTCCTGTCCTATATTGGCTTGTTTTGCCTGCCAATCTCGGCACCAATGGTCCTATCAGCTTTGTTCGTTCGGAAGTCAGCGCTGAAATTTTGGTTACCTGCATTTGCTGTGGTTGGTGCTTTTATAGCCTTTCCGGTAAGCGGCTTAGTCGCGAAGCACTGTTTGATGCCAATGAGTGCGAATTTGTTCACTCCTCCTGCCGTGGGCACTTACTGCATTTTGTCCGGGGGCATCCCCGGTTGGAGCGAGGGCAGCAGACTCGGGTTTACCTATTTTGCGGCTCTTGCTGCGGCCTGTTTGGTGTCGCTGCTTCTTCTCGTACTTCTCCCGTTGCGACGCTTCCTCTCATCTCCTAAGGCAAGTTCGGGCACGGCTGGAGCTGGTTCGGCGAAGTTCTTCCGTCCGTTGTTTTTGATTTCACCCTCGACCTGGTTTGTCACTGTCGCGGCGGTCTGCTCAGTGGGCCTCCTGGTCGTGCAAACCACGGTGATGAATCTAGATCGGTATTATTTATTCGCGCTCGGTCCTGTACTGCTCCTATTAGCAGTGATCTGGCGAAGGCTTGGCTCCACTCGTTTGCATTTTGTCGCGGCTGGCCTCTGTGCTGTCATGTTCGTTTACTCGTACTTCACGGCGCTGGATTGTATGTCGTTTCAGAGGCAACGCTGGAATGGTTTGGAGTACCTGCTCGATCGCGGAGTGTCTCCTCTATTGATTGACGGCGGTCCTGAGTTTAACTTCTCCTTCAACATGAGCCTTGCCAAAAGCTATCGCATGGATAAAGAAATGTTCGGCTGGCCCGACCGGTGGCGAGGTGGTTATCCGCGAAATCAATGGCGCTGGTGGCCGATTTCCGGCGAACAATACATAGTTTCAGGTTCGAAAATGGACGATTACACGGTCATTCGCACATTTCCTTATTTCAGTCCGCTAAAGTGGCGGTATCGTGATGTTTACGTACTTAGAGCGAATGAATCGATTCCTCATTAAAAAATATTCGGAGAGGGTGGCTTAGCCTCGATCGTATAATGCATCGGCTTGTCAGGTGATGACGCGTGAATATTTCGGTAGTAGTTCCGGTCTACAACAGCAGTGGTACTTTGAGAGAACTCGTGCACGTTCTGCACGAGGTATTGGATGGCATAGCCGATCAGTACGAGCTTATTCTCGTTAACGATGGCAGCCGCGACAATAGTGCCCGCATTATGGCTGAATTGGCCAGCCGTTACTCGTTCATCCGACCCGTCAATCTCATGCGCAACTACGGGCAGCACAATGCCCTTCTGTGCGGAGTGCGCGAAGCCCGTTTCGACATAATCGTCACACTTGACGATGACCTCCAAAATCCGCCGGAGGAGATTCCCAAGCTACTAGCCAAACTGGATGAAGGCTACGATGTTGTCTATGGTGTTGCTCATGCGCAGCAACATGGCTTGTGGCGAAACCTGGCCTCGCAAATTACCAAAATTGTCCTGCAGAATGCCATCGGTGCGGAGAATGCCAGTAAGATCAGTCCGTTTCGGGCTATGCGAACATCGCTGCGGCATGCATTTGCCAACTATCAGAATCCCTACGTTAGTTTGGATGTTTTGCTGACGTGGGGCACCTCTCGATTCTCCTGGGTTTATACAGGGCACCGCGAACGCAAAATGGGGGTGTCCAACTACACCTTTCGCAAGTTAGTTACGCACGCAATCAACTTAATTACCGGCTTCAGTACGCTGCCCTTGCAGCTTGCCAGCTTCTACGGCTTTGCTTGTGTTGCATTCGGAATGGTCGTGCTGGTCTACGTGTTTGGGCGCTACGTGATTGAGGGCGGTTCAGTGCCCGGCTTCCCCTTTCTGGCATCTTTAATAGTAATTTTTGCCGGTGCTCAGCTGTTTTCACTGGGCATTATTGGTGAGTATCTTGCGCGCATGTATTCGCGCAGCATGGAGCGCCCACCATATGTGGTGACTCCCGAGTCTGTTGAGCAAGAAGTGAACGCCGGGCATAAACGCGCGTGAGTGAGGGCGGCATAGGCGAGTTACTTTCGTCGGACCAATTGGTTTGCGCCGCAAGTTTGCCGACTAAACCCGCTGCGGTGACGTTGGAAGGACGGTATGTCCGATTGCTGCCTCTGGATCTTGATCGCGATCTGGATGCACTTCACTCTATCTCGAATGGTGAACAGGTCAGCTTCGGCACCAGAACTTGCGAAGCCTACAATGCCGATGAGCTGATTTGGCGTTACATGTCGATGGGGCCGTTTGACCATGCCAGTGACCTGTCGGAATTTCTTTGCGCCCAGATCGAGGCGAAGAACGGATTGCCCTTTACGGTTTTCGATAAGCTTCATGGTCGGCCTGTTGGCGTTTGCAATTTTATGAATAACCTGCCGGCACATCTAAAAATTGAGCTGGGCAATATCTGGTACGGACCAATCGCTCAACGTACAAATGCAAATTTGGAAGCGACCCGCCTCATGCTCACGCATCTGTTCTCTCTGGGATACCGTCGCGTCGAATGGAAGTGTGATGCCCGGAACGAGCGCTCCCGTCGTGCGGCCTTGCGTATGGGCTTTCAGTTTGAGGGCGTGCAGGAAAGCCATTTCATCGTTAAGAATCGCAATCGCGATACTGCCTGGTATCGAATTCTCGATCGGGAATGGCCGCTAGTACGGGAACGTCTGCGCTCTCTGCTTGCCTGAAGCGAGAATTTGAAATAGCGTGTGTACAAAAATCTTTGTGGCGCTGCCGGAAACAATAATAAGTGCTCGGCAGTCAACTCACTTACAAAGAAAGGAAGTTCGTTCGATTCGGGCATCAAGAAATTAGTCCGCAGTGGCGCAGGCACATTCCTCATGGAATTGCGGGGCACGCAACGACGCAATCGCATCGTTGAGCCGAGTAAGTTCAGTTCAGAGAAGATTGCCGGGTCGCAACCACAAAGAGGACGTTGTCCGAATCGATAGGGCTGATAGTTTACGGACTATCAGCCCTGCTTCTTCCCATCGTTATTTGGTGGCGTTTGATGTAGCGCAGCTCGTGGTGGCTCCGGACTTTGAGGGTGGTGGCGACTCCACTGGCAGTGACGCCTCAATCCAGGCGCTTATTCCCCCGAGCATGTCGGCCAGGTCTTCGATACCGTGCGACGCAAGGATGCTCGCTGCGATAGCGGAGCGATAGCCACCCAAACAATGAATGACTAATTTGCGGTTACGTGGCACTTCGTCTACGCGTTGCAGTAGCTGGTTGAGAGGAATGTGCATCGCACCGGCCAGGCGTTTGTCGTTCCACTCACGATCCGTGCGCACGTCAAGCACCAATGGCGGTGTCTCGGAGTTAAGGCTTGCGGCCAGTTGTTGAGCGGTTAACCGCTCCATTCTTGCAGTACACTGTGGTTGGTCCGCCAGAGCATCCGCTCCGCCTTCGAGGTATCCGATGACATTGTCGTATCCGATTCGGCTCAGGCGCATTGCTGCTTCAGCTTCTTTCCCTGGCGCGGCTACTATTACGATTTCCTTTTCATAGTCCAACACCGTGCCAGCCCAAGAAGCGTAGTTGCCTCCTAATCCAATGTTGATGCTGCCTGCCAGATGGCAGTGTGCGAAGTCATTTGGATTACGCGAGTCCAGGATGCAAGCACCACTTGCTTGTAACTCCAATACCTTCTTGAGCGCAAGCGGCTTCAGCGCATTGGCGAGGTGCTCGTTCAAAGTACCTCGTTCCTTGCTATTCAAAGTTGCGTTGTAAGTGAAGTAGCGAGGGGCTTCTGTTTGATCGCTGCACAAAGTCCGAACGAACTCATCCTTGTCTTTGATTTGCAAGGCATAGTTGAATCGACGTTCCTGCCCGATCGTACTGTGCTTCTCCTTGCCAATATTCTTGCCACAGGCCGAACCGGCTCCATGCGCAGGATAGACGCGTGTTTCGTCCGGCAGTTTTAGGAGTTTCTCGTGCAAAGAGTCGTACAACCGACCGGCCAGGTTTTCGCTGGTTATTCCCGTTGATACAAGTAGGTCCGGTCGGCCGACGTCGCCGACAAACAATGTATCGCCGGTTAATACGGCATAGGGCTTGGCGTTGTCGTCTGTCGTGTCGGTAACTACGAAGCACAGCGATTCAGGTGTGTGTCCCGGCGTCTCCATCGCTTCGATGCGCACTGCACCCAAGGTGATCGCCTCGCCTTCGTGCAGACCGACGGCGGGGTACTCCGTGTGCGCCCGGGAGCCAAGATAAATTGTGGCTCCAAGTTTGTCGCGCAGCTCAAGGTGACCCGCGAGAAAATCGGCGTGGAAGTGCGTCAGCAACACGTGTTTGATCGAAAATCCGTGCTGTTGGGCTTCTTCGAGATACTGTTCTATGTCACGCTGAGGGTCGACAACTGCTGCTATTTTTGTCTGTTCATCAGCGATGAGGTACGAAGCATGGGCAAGACAACCCAAGAAGAATTGTTTGAAATACATGGCTTTTCACCATCCTCACTGTTAGCCGAACTGAGCCGTTGTTAGGGCAATTATCCCAGAACAGCAGCAGTGAGTTTGTTGAAAATTTATTGCGATTATCCTATCGCAACGTAGCCGCTTCGTCTTTGTCTTTTTGCTTCTCGGCTAACTGGCGCGCTTTTGGTCCGCCCATGACTACTTTGTGTGAACCGTCTTCGGGCAGAAGAACTCGAGCCAGGAACTTGTGCGGCTTTTCAAATAGCTTTGGGCACGTCCCGGTCATGGTCGCCAGGTGTGCGCGGCCCATCATGGCTTGATCGGCGAACTCAGCTTTGGTTGCTACGTACAACCACTGCTTGATGATGAAGTTGTAGAGTTTCGGATCGTGTGGCTTCTGGCCCATGAGCTTCTTTTCGAGACATTCTGCATAGAGCACGCGTTTGTCCGTGTCCATGGGCGCTAGCTCGGTTGCACGCTGAAGTGCGACAAGAGCGCGATCAAGGTTACCTAGCCGAAGCGAACTTTCGCCCTCCATCTGTAACGCGCTTGCTGTGGGCACGCCCATCTCTAGTATCTGGTCGTTACGAATGATGCCGTTGCGGTCCTTGCCGATGTCGTTGGTGTCCATGATCCAGTCCGCATCGTCTTCGGCGATCGCCGCTGCCGGAAGCAGAAACATAGCCGCCAGCACCAGTTGAATCACTCTTCTCATTCTGCCTCCTAGATTTTTGCAGCTTCGGCTTTCACTTCTCATGCTGCACCTGCCTTTTCATCGCATTTTTTCAATTCTCGTATGGCGGCGGCCGGGTCGGCTGCTCCATATACACTGTTTCCGGCCACGACCAAATTGGCTCCGGCTCCGGCCACTTGTCTGGCGGTTTCCGTATTGATGCCGCCATCTACAGAAATAATTACGTCTTCCCGATTTACCGCTGTCAGCATTGTGCGCAATTCTCTGATTTTGCCAACTGCAGAATGAATGAACTTTTGTCCGCCGAAGCCGGGGTTTACTGACATCACCAATATGAGGTCCAGATCCTTCAAAACGTAACGCAGGTGTTCGGGCGGCGTTGCCGGGTTAATGGCGACGCCCGGTTTCATACCGAGCTTGCGAATCTCTGCCAGGGTGCGATTCAAATGAACGCAAGCCTCTACGTGAACGGTCAAGTAGTTTGCTCCAGCGGCGGCAAAATCCTCAAGGTACCTGTCGGGATCTTCGATCATGAGATGACAATCGAGTGGCAGCTTGGTTGTTCGCCTCAATGCTTTTACGACCGGGGCACCGATTGTGAGATTAGGGACAAAATGCCCATCCATTACATCAACGTGAATGAAGTCTGCGCCACCATCTTCAGCTCTCTTAATGTCCGCCGCTAAGTTAGCGAAATCGGCGGAAAGGATTGAGGGGGCAACCATTAGCGACATTGTTCGTTCGCGACCAAATCAAAGAGGGACTACGGTAACCAGTCAAGTGTACCCGCAAACTAACTGTCAGCGCATAAGTTAGAGTTCAGACACGGGAAACACCAGGCCGTAAGCCTGTTGAGCGCTTCACGCATACCTGGAAAAGGCTGCAACCAGATTCGATTCGGCTTGTCAGGTGGGGTGGTTGCAGGCTCACGTTTCCGTGGCATCAGAACTTGCGGAGGCACCATCTCCGAACGGGCTTGTTCTGACGCGCTACAGGTGCATTCTTAACGGCTGTTCAAACAGCGTAGCTTGACTGCGCAAATGCGTTAAGATCCCCGTTAGCGATTGTTGTTGCTGGCAAGGAGAACGCATGTCGGACCTAATTCTTGGTGAAGAAACAAGGCAATTTCAGGAGCTGACCCGTAACTTCGCCCAAAAGGAAATCGCTCCTAAGGCGCATGACTGGGACCAGAGCAAAGCCTTCCCGGAAGCTCTCTTTGCTTTGGCGGCAGAGATGGGATTGATGAATGTGCTACTTCCCGAAGAAGTTGGCGGTCTGGGATTACCGTTAAACGACGCTTGTGTCATTGTTGAAGAGATTGCTGCAGCCTGTGCTGCAACAGCAGTGACATTTGTCGCTAACCTCACGGCCATTGCGCCGTTGTTATTCTTTGACAGGCAATCACGCTCGCAGCGTTTTTCGGACTTGCTCTCCACTGTGCGGTTTTGCGGTAGCAATATGAGCATGGTGAATTACTCCAGAAAAGGTGACGACTTCCACGTTTTCGCCGACAAGGCAACCGTTCTCAACGGCGAGCATGCTCAGTGGTGCGTGATCAACGCCTATGATGCCGCGACCTCACAGCGGACGGTGTTTGTTCTCGAGCGGAAGGACTTTGATTTCCTGGAACAAGCTCCAAGACTGGGTTTGAACTGCGCCGACATTGCGCATGTGAAAATCGCTGCTGTGGTATCAAAAGATCGCATGGTTGGTGAGGAAAACAGTGGTGCCGACTTGTCGCAACGCGCCCTGTGCATCGCTGCGCCCATGCTGGCTGCCTGTGCCGCTGGTGTGACTCGGTCGGCACTCGAACATTCGCTGCGTTATTCCAAGGAACGCCATGCCTTTGGGCAATCTATTTCAAACTTTCAATCAATCGCTTTCATGATGGCTGATATGGCTCGCTATCATCAAGCCTCCCGTCTCCTGACCTGGCGAGCGTCGCGGCTATACGATACCGGCGTGATGGACCGTACTGCCGCGCTGTCGGCATGGGGCTTCGCTGCTGATTCGGCAATGTCTGCGGCCACCGATGCCGTTCAAATTTTTGGCGGATACGGGTACTCTAAAGAGTATCCGGTCGAGAAATTGATGCGTGACGCAAAAACGCTGCAGATGCTTGCGCCAACAAGCTTTGAATCGCGTGTTGAACTCGGACGGGAGCTGATGAACGCGCGGTGAGGGCTCGCCATGTACTTCAAGAAAAAGACCGAACCTATACTTGATCCCGAGAAGGTCAAAAAAGGGCAGGTTCTGGCCGTTCGCACACCGCCGTTTTATGATAAGGAATACCTTTATGAGGTTACCGGTGCCGGTGGTAAGTTGGTTCGAGCCAAACTATTTCACTCGCCGACAGTGAAAAAGCAGTGGACGTTCGAGGATCTTGAGCTGCTGGCGCAGACCGGTATGGTACGACTTGCCGGTGAGGATGATGTTCAAAAGCATCAACAAAAAATGTCGGAAGCGGCCCGGCCTGATGACCAGGATGAAGACTAGCGGTTGTTCATGAACTGTTTGACGAAGTCCACCAGCTTTTCCTCTCCTGGAATCGGTTGGTGCAAAAAAAACTTCATCGACACGAAGAAAACCAGAAACAACATCAGAATGGTCGACATCGAAAAGAAAAATGAGCGCACAGCGCGGTGAATGCTGTACTCCTTCTTCGACAGCTTGAAGGCTTTTAGACCGACCTGGTCATCGAATCCTTGACCGGCGCCGAGCTTCTTATGGTCTTCGGAAATGGAGCGGCGACAGCTAATGCAGAATTTGAGTGAGGAGGTTAGGTTTGTGCCGCAGTAAGGGCACTTGTCACTCATTGTGAACCTCTACTAGTTTTGGCTTTGGCAATATCGCTTGTACATCTCGGCAATCGATTCGCGGTCGTGCGATAGTGTCGCTTGTCGAGTATTCAGTTCAATTATGCGCTCTTTTAGCTGTTCGATCTGCTGCTGAACGAGATTAATCTCCTCGCCTATCTCCGTTTCGGTCATAGTGAGAACCTCGGCGAGAGTTCCAAAGGCCTTCTCAATTTCAGTTGCCATCAAAGCGTCCTTTCCAAGGTGAGTCGAATCACTGACTATTGTACCCAATATCTAAATCGTCGAGCAGACGCCGATTTCCGTCTGAGTCGGATCGTTAGATTCCGGCTCCGTGAAGGAAAACATCGACAGGATCTTCATCGTCGCCGTTTCGGTCTGACGGGGATTGCGACGAGGAGGTGCCACTTACCTGATCCAGGCGGCGCTCCAACTCTTCCAGTTTCATTTTCATGCTCTTTAGGGCTTCAGCTTCTATGTCCGGAACTACTTTCTCGTCCACTCTCCTGCCTTCGCGGTAGATGACTCGACCCGGTACGCCTACCACTACTGAGTCGGATGGCACATCGCGCAGGACAATTGACCCTGATGCAACGCGAACGTTGTCTCCGACGGTGACTGGACCTTGAATCTCTGCGCCACTTCCGACTATAACCCCTTTGCCAAGTGTCGGGTGTCGCTTCTTTCCTCTGGTCTCCGCTCCGCCACGAGCATCACTGCCTGCTCCCAGTGTCACTCCCTGGTAGAGGACGCAGTCGTCGCCTACCTCAGCAGTTTCACCAATCACAACTCCCATACCGTGGTCGATCAGCACTCTTGAGCCGATGCTCGCTCCGGGGTGAATTTCGATACCGGTAAGCCAACGGCCCAGCTGCGACAGTACTCGCGCGGCAGTAAACCATTCTTCCTGGTAGAGCTTGTGGGACAGCCTGTAGATCAATATGGCGTGAACGCCGGGATAACAGAGCAGGATTTCCAGCTTGCTACGAGCAGCAGGATCCTTTGCCAGAATGTTTTGGATATCTTCGGTAAGGCTCATGTTCGGCACCGTCAGGGGCTTGTATAGCTTACCGAAGTTGGTCGGCGAGCGCAGGAACAAAGCACTAATGTTAATTCTTGGCTGCACGGGGAATTAAAGAAATGGCAGAGTTCAGACGTGGAGGCTGTTTAGGGGTGAAGAGTACCCCGAACGAGTTTTACTGAAGCGAAAAATACATAAAATCAGCTCTCCGCCTTCGTAGGATTCCCACAACCCTGACAAGTTTTTTGCGGGAAACAGGTATATCCTCAAAGAAATGTTTTATTGTGCCTTGTCCAATTTCCGCCACCTCTTGGATACATGTATATGGCGGACCCATATCTGGACTGTTGCTTAATTAGGACCCATGTCACCACCCGATGTAGACCCACGAAAGCCCGCTGATAAGCCGGAAAACAAGCCGGAGTCGCCCGTCGACGCCGCTGCATTCAGGTTGCTCAGTGAAGCGCAAACAAAACGCCCGGGAATGCTGAGCTTAGCCCCGGCTGGCTTTACGTCGAGTCAAACACTGCTCGATGCGAGCAAGCCTATTGAAGGCCCGCTAATCCGCAGCGGATACGGCATAGTTGATGCTCCCGCCAACTTTCTGCAAGGTGGGGCGATAGCCGTCAAAGACATGGTGGGCGGCACCCTGCATAGTATTGCCAGACCCTTAGAGACACTAGAGGGACTGGGAAATCTTGGTGGCGCAGTTATCGAAAAGCCGTCCATAGTATGGGATGGCGTCTCAAATTTTGGCGGAAAACTCGTTAGCGGCGACCTGGCTAAAGCCGGCGACGCATGGGGCAAACTAACTACTAACGTTGTTGCCCTTGGTGTCGGTTTGCGCGGAGTCGGCGGACACGCAGAAGCGGTGCAGGGTGCGACATCCCTGGAAAACGCAGCTCTTAAGAGTCGAAACATGCTCTCTTCGGCTGCGGAAGGAAGTTTGCTGAAACCCAACGCATTGCTGGCTGCTGAGACTGGAGCCGTAACTCGCGTTACAACGTTAGCTCGCCCCACTAGCGCGGTAGGCACAAATCTGGCCTCGCGTCTTGAGGGTGCCGGTGCCAAAGTTTGCGAAGTACCGAAGATACCGCAGGGTGCGCGTCCGTTAAATACGACCGGCACGTGCACACTGCCGGGTGAAGGCGTCAATGTATTTAAACCGGTCAATGTTGGTGGAAATGGACTCGCCACGGAACTAGGCGGAGGAGGGCTGAGACCAGGCGCGCTTGCTGGCGATCTCACCGGCGCTAATGCCAGCCGCGCCAGTGAACTGGTTGCGCTGCGTCCTCGTGTCGGAACCGTTGTTGGCGATCTTGCTGATGACGCCACCAGGCTGAAAAACATGACGGGTGGCGCCCAGCGCCCCGTTCTGGAAGTCCCTGGTGTCAAACCGAATCTTGAACTTAACCCGGTACCGAGACCTGGCAATCTCAGATCGGTGCCAGATTTGCCGGAAGCCAGACTAACTGGCCGCCCTAGATTGGATGTCGTACCTGAAGGTACGCCCAGACCCGGTGGAACCAGACCTCTAGTTGACGTCGTGCCGGAAAACGCAGCGACGCCGAAACCAGGTACAACAAGACCGGGTGGCGTGGATGTCGTGCCGGAAAACGCAGCGACGCCGAAACCAGGTACAACAAGACCGGGCGGCGTGGATGTCGTGCCGGAAAACGCAGCGACGCCGAAACCAGGTACAACAAGACCGGGTGGCGTGGATGTCGTGCCGGAAAACGCAGCGACGCCGAAACCAGGTACAACAAGACCGGGCGGCGTAGATGTCGTGCCGGAAAA
>JAIELX010000157.1 GCA_019752635.1 Candidatus Obscuribacterales bacterium
TTCGCCTAGCAGCATACAACGTTGATGCTACGCGACGAAGCCGCAGCCGGAAGTGATTGATCACCGCTCCGGGTAAGGCAAGATACAATCCACCGGCACGCCCCGGTGAGAATCAAGCTGGCGCCGGGCTGAGCCGTCGGCACGGGGTGTTGAGAAAAGTTTTTCGTGTCGGCGTAATTCTCGAATCTCAGATGTAGATAGGTCTGAGGTGTCGGCACGTGACAAATCAATATACTAAGAACACAGCATATAGGCATAGTCCGAAGGTCGAGACGCGGCTTGGGCGCCCTGACGTGGATCGACTGGAACTGGCAGCGAAGCAGGCTGGTATTACACGGTCAGACTACGTTCGTCGGGCCGTTCTTTGGTACTTGGACAATCAAGACCAGCTGCGCGAAGCGGAGCGTGAGACTCAAGTTGCTCAAGCGATTCGGTACGCGACCGACCAAATTGTCAAAGCGATACTGAGCGCGGCTGACAGAATCTGTGGAATGCTTGCCAGACAGGGCGCAGAGGTCGGTACTCTGTATGAGCTGACATGGCGCGCCTGTGGATCGGCTGAGGCGAAGGAGCAGTTCACTTCAGCCGCGCATACGGCGAAACAACGTCAGCGCAATCGATTGGAAGCTGATGAGAAGTCAATTGCCGAGCGGACTAAGAAGGTGGTGACTTCGTGATTGTCGTGAAGCACCAATATTTCTCCAGACGCGACAGGCAAAGTAGAGCCGGTGGTGGGTCGCCAAAAACGGTAGCTGTCGCCCGTGCGCTAGCCCATGTTAAATACATTCAGCACAGACCTGGTCCGGACCGAGCTGAGGGTGGTCGGGAGTTGTTCAACGACACGGACGATAATCTCGATGGTAAGTCCGTCAGGCGGGCAATTCGCGCGCAAGAAGAGAACAAGGTGGTGGCGCATAAGCTCACTCTTGCACCTGAGATAACACCCGAGGACAAGAAAGCATTCACCCGAGAGATTATGCAGCAGCTCAGTTCCGATAAGGGATTGGATCTGGATTGGGTCGCAACCGCACACACGAACACAGACCATCCGCACATTCATGTTGTTGTTCTGGGCAAAGACAAGAACGGAGCAGACGTCCGATTCGGAAAGGACGATTACAACAAAATCAAAGAGTTCGGAGACCGCTACCTGGAGAGATGTCATCCATATGAACTCGCCAGGTCTAGGCAGGCAAGAGAACAAAGGGAGAAGGAGCGGATAGAGGCAAGGAATAGGCTCAGAGAAACTGAACGAGCCGAGAGAATTCGCGATGGGCTTGAGCTTCCCTGGATGCATCGAAAGATCGTCAGAGAACAGTTGCAGCCATATGAAGAGTGGAAGAAGCAGCAAGAGAAAAGTCGGGATGGTTCAGATAACAGCGCAGAGAAGCCATATTTTCAGGATACGATTGAAGCCGCCGGCAAAGAATGGAGTCGCGAAAATTCCCTTCAGGAGTTGCGCGAGCTCAATACACACTTGTGGGATCACCCAGATGAGCGCATCGACAGAGCCGACTACAAGAAGCTCGTCGGATGGATGCGCGACAAAGAAAAGCTTCAAGAGAAGTCAGTAGGTAGCAAGCATGACTCCGAAGACGCCTTTGAATGGAAAGGGGAGACGTACACCAAGGACGACTCGGAAGAACGTCTTAAGGGGCTTGCAAAAGACCTTAGGGCAAACAAAAAGGAACGCTTACCGCTCGATGATTATCAACACTTGCGCAGTTGGATAGAAGGTCACGACAGGGCAAAGTTCTCTGGCGTGATTGAGAAAGAGCTCACGCGTTCGACAAACCAGTTTCGAGCCGAAGAGAAGGAAAACAACTCGCCTGAAGGCGGTAGATATGTCGACCCAATTCAAGCCGAAGTGATGAAAAATCCTGTCGTCGGAGTGTTCATGACAGGTGCGTCGATTGCAAGCACGGTCGTCAGTTGGATTGATTTAAGAGACAACCGCGACAGGTTGAAAGAAACGCAAGAAGGGCTCGAAGCCGCTAAAGCTGACAAGTTGCAAAGTTATCTGCGGCAAGAGAAGCCGGAAGATAAGGAACGGGACGCAAGCACGCTGGATAAGTTGGAGCGATCGAGCAAGGATATCGAAGAGGCTCGCGAGACGCGAGATAAGGACAAGAAGGACAAAGAGAAAGAGAGCGAGAAGAAGCAAGACCCATTTGAATTCGATCCTTGGGGGCGATATTAATGCCTACTGAAGTAACTGATTCTGGAATCGTCGCGACAACTAGCAAGGACTTTCCTGTGCTTGCAGTAAATGTTCTTGAGCGGCTTGGCTATCACGTCTCACGTGCCAGCAAGCAGCTCGATCAAATCCTTGCGAACGAGCGAGTGGAAGAGCAAGTAGGTCGAGACTGGTGGCGCCATGAGTACAAAGTGGTTATGCGTTGGCGCAAGACTGTAGATGGCGACGCCGTTCTCGTGTCGTTGGAATTGTCGGAGCATAAAGGTGGTGGCTCGGAAACCGATTGCAAAAAACGCTGCGACAGAATATTTCTCGAACTACAAAGGGACGCTACAAGAGCGCTGGAAGCCAAGCGCGACAAGGATGTGAACACGTCATTTGGTGCTGCACGATGGGGTACCGAGCAAGAGCTTTTAGATGCTGGTTATCTCATGCAGGAGCCAGACCCACGCCGATTGATTATTGGAAAGGCTAGAGCAGGCGAGTATCTGCAGGTTCCGGAGATGCTCTCCTACGCTCATGCGATAGTTTGTGGACGGACAGGAGTTGGTAAGTCACGCGGCTTCTTCATTCCGCAGCTCGTAGAGAGAATTGGAACGAGCATGATTGTCACGGAGGCGACGCCTGGACCGGAGGACGGAGAGCTGTACAGGCTCACTTCTGGATGGCGACGACTTGCCGGCCATGAAGTCTATTGCTTCAATCCATCTGACATGAGTTCACATCGAATCAATCCGATCGATCGAATACGGCGTGCGCCCGATGAGCTAAAGGCTGCCACGGCAGAGAAACTAGCGGATCTCGTCATCATGAATGGCGAAAGCTCAGAGGTGAAAGTCGATCAGACCTGGAATCGATCTGAGAAATTACTTCTGGTCGCGCTGATTTTGCATGCGGCAACGTGCGGTACCAGGGGGCATTTCGGAGCATTGCGTTGGCTATTGATGAAAGGACCGAATGAGCTCGCGTCCGTTCTCTATGACAGCCCGTCACATGTCGCGAGGCTAGAGTTTGAAGGTTGGATGCGGCTTTCCGGCGAGACGAATTTTAAGTATGGGGTTTTCTCTGGCTTGCAGACAAAGCTCAATCCGTGGATGACCGACCAGATGGTGGCACTGACTGAGACAACAGACATCGACTTCGATGTTCTGAAGAACAAGCTTTTCACCTTCTATCTTGCCGTTCCTAGCCGCTCGAACAATAGCAAGCTCATTGGCTCCCTTATGGTCAATTTTTTGTTGGACCACATACTTGAGATCCGCGAACAGATGAAGTATCCAGTAGCGATGCTGCTCGATGAGTTCACTAACTTTGGCAAGATTGCAGGGATTGCGGACACATTGTCCATAATTCGAAAGAACAAAATCGGCTTAGTTCTTGGTTTTCAGAATTACTTTCAGCTCGAGCAAGTCTACTCTCGAAAGGAGGCGCAAATAATCCTCGACATGCCGGCAACTCAGATTTACTTCAAGCAGAAAAGCGTTAAGGAAGCGAAAGAGCTGAGCGACGCCCTCGGTCGAATGACACTTGAAGAGACGGTTGTTACTGATAGTGGGCGTGTTCAAGAATTCGTTCAGGGTAGAGCGCTTGCTACTCCAGAGGAACTCATTAATCTCAAGAACGAGGTGATTGTTTTTACGCCCGACACGTGGCCCTTGAAGTTGGCGTTGACATCGCCCATCGCTTATGAACAGCCGCTCTCCTATCCTCCGCCTGAGCGAGAAAAGCACAAAGTGAGCGAATTCATCAAAACAAGAGGCTCGGCAGGAATCGCAAAAGAAGACCGGGCGGATAAAGAAATCAGTGAAGATCCGCCCGCAATCAATTCACCAAATAACCTGATGGAAGCTGAATGCCACGTATTTGACCGAGCCTTCGACTACGAGTTAGAAGAACCGGAGGAGCTGAAGAGAAAGTTCGATAAACAAGAACGTGAGCAGGATGAAGCACCCGATGTAGGTGATGTATGGCAGGTTTAGGAATACTTCTTGGATTTATAGTCTTCGTTGTTATATCGGCATTCACCGGTGAATACGTCACGAAGTCTGAGCCGGCTGCTGGGTGTTTGCCGGGGTTTGTAGCCGGTCTTCTGGTTGCATGGCCGTTCGTCAAGCGTGGAGTAGTTTGCCGACATAGCTTTCTTCGTCCAGCCCCCAGGCGCTACAAAGTGCCCGTCAAGCAAGCATTTGCGCTTATCAGGGACGTCATTTCTGAAAGTAGTTATAAGTTCGGTGACCGCTGGAATGTGTTGACTGCCGATGTGAACAGTCGGCGAATCTTAGCTTCACTGCGGTTTTCTGATGAACAGTCGAAAGTAGAAGGCTCTCTTAAGAACTTGCATGTTCAAAAACAAAGGCTTCAGCGCTTTATTGAGATGGAGATTCAGCTCAAGGAGACTGCCGACGACACTACGATAGTAGAGCTATCGTTTGAGCCGAAGGCAGAAGGAGCAAACTGGTTCGCGTGCGATGAAATGATTAGAGACATGGTCGGCAAAATAGGAGAATCCCTTGGCGCCGAAATGCCTGTCGAAGAAGTCGCTACTAAAACGAGACTATCTCCACCTCCATGGTGGCTCCTTGGTATTGGCGGATTGGCTATCCTCAGCCTGTTCTCATCGATAGTGAGGGCGATATTCAAATGAACGATCTGCAGAAAGCTTATGTCGTTCTTGGGCTGGAGCCAGGCGCCTCCATGGAATCAATCATGCGGCGCTACAAACGACTAATTATGGTGTGGCACCCAGATCGAGCTTCTACAGCCGAGCACAAAGAGTTCGCCGAGCAGGAGATGAAGAAGATAAACAACGCCAAGGACACGCTCACTAAGCATTTTGGCTCCGGTGGCGAGCACAAGGAGAATAATTGCAGCTGCCAAAGTCCTGTCACTGAACCGGTAAACAATGCGAGCCATGGTCCTGGACCAGGGTATCATCGCGACAAGTCCGACCAGGAGCGGAGGCAGGAAGAACAGCAGGCCAAGCGAAGAGACGATGAGCGGGTGGCCCGGGAGCAGCAACAAGCACAAGCATCGGAAGAAGAAGACGAGATTGAGACAGCAGAGGAAGTTGCTGACTATGAGCGCGTCCTGAAGGATGAAAAGCTAAGATGGCGAGTATCGCTCGGGCTTGTAACAGCGTTTGCAGTGCTGGAGATTTTTGGAGCCTTTGCTATCGGTCTCAAGGGCTGGAGCCATAAGACAGTGTCCTGGTGGCAACAGACTCTGAACACCAGCAAGCCAGATATCCCTAACGCTGTCGCACCAGGAGGCTCACCTCCATCGCAACTGCCGCCTTATTACGACACCCCTACTGGTGACAGAAGCAACTGGAAAGCGGAGCAGGCACAGCGGGATGAAGAGACGAACAAACGCGTTGGAGAGAAGCGTAGCCGAGATCTTTATCTAGTCGGTTTAGAACTTGATAAGTACGAAAAGGTGATAGAGCACTGCAAGAGCGAGCTGTCAGAAATCGCAGTGAAACTGGAAAGTGCAGATATTAGCAATGTGGAAAAACAGAAACTGATTGCAAGGCAAGAGTTTCAAGAGAAAAATCTTCGGGATGCTGAAGATTCGCTTGTTTATTATCGAAAAAAACAAGCGGCAATTGATGTGTCTGATGCTGTATCAGGTGCTCGACCTCCGGTTGAAGGTGATACGGTCGCGCCATAAGGCAGTTTGGGGTTAAACATATCTTGCCGGCAGCGTGAGCCGTCGTCGCATTCTGAACCGGTCGGAAGTCTTCTTGTGCTGGGCGAAATCCGCTGATTTTAAGTTGTCGCGAACAAAGTTGCATGTCAAGCTCGCGCCTACTTACCCTGCTCGCGAAAAAGCGTAGCACCGCCTGCCCGTAGCAAGCCGAGGGAGCGGGGCTTCTCTCTTAAACGGTACCCCCCACCCTTCGGGCGGTACCCCCCATTTACGAGAAGCCGCGCCCCTCTGGCTTGCCACGGGGCCCACCAGGCGATGCTGTGGCAGGGTGGGGCAGGGCGCGCGGCGCTCGGTTTGGCGAGTGGTGGCAGGCCTGCATGACGAGGTAAAACTGTGGATAAAGAATATGCGCTCGAGGAGAGCGCAATGAGAGTTCAATCGCTCGGCGCTATTTCAAGAATAGGGAAGACTGCGAAGACCTGGCGCAGGATGTGATTGAGAAGCTGTTGAAAAGACCAGTGAAGTGCAAGAGTTTGAGAGGCTGGGTTTCGACGGTCGCTCGTCGAACCATGATCGACACGCTGAGGACAAGGAACGTGCAGCCGCCGTTTGAGAGTGGATTAGAGCTAGATGATATCGCGGGTGAAGTCTATTTGATTTCTGACCGTCTGGACTTCGAAAGAGCTCTCACGTGTTTGAGCCGGGAGCGCAAAGACGCCGTTATTCTCTGGGCTCAAGGTTTCACGTATGCGGAAATCGCGAGACAAACCGGGTCATGCGTGGGCTCGATCAAGTCCGGTGTTCACTTCGCAAAACGGCAGTTGAGAGAAGCACTCACCACGAGCTAAACCGCCGTTCCAGGTCTCGACATAATACCAGGTGGTTTGTTGCTCTTTTTCTTTGCATAGGTCCTCACACTGGCGCCGCCGCGTTCGTGTGGGGCTTGCCTGATTGTCGAAAAAATTTGATCGCAGGGGATTTGCCTGCATGACCTTCGATACAAGAGCTGCAGCTGTCATGGCTTTTACCCGCGTCCGGGCATGCCCATGCTTCCAAAGCCAAACATAACTTGCTGTCCGCATATAGGCGACCCCTGCGGGGTTGCAGACTTGGAGGCGCAAGCCTATACCCAGCCATCAAGCCATGTTGGCAGGTACGCATAGACACACCCCTCACGAGGATAAAAACCATGACAGCTACAATTCAAATCGTAGGACATGTAGGCAAATCCCCTGAGCTTCGCAAATTTGACGAATCAGGCACGCAGAAAGCCACCTTCGCAGTGGCTGTGAATGAGTACCGAGGCAAAGAGAAAGAACAACAAACCACCTGGTATTACATCGAGACCTGGAATGGTGGTTGTGATCGTGTGATGGAATACATCACCAAAGGCCGAGAGGTCGTGATCACCGGAACTCTCGTTCTCAACACATTCTCGGTAGTCTCTGACGGCAAGGAGCGAATCCGCATCGTGCCTGTGATCAAAATGAATAACTTTCATCTTTGTGGTAAACGGCCTCAAACCGATGAGGAGTCTTCCGACTCCCCATAGAGCTCAAAAGGGAGACCGGCTTAGCCGGTCTCCCTCTTTCTTCTTTTCTTTTAAATCCGAGGGGAGCTCGGACGAGGGCGCACTAAATATGGTGCGCCCTCCGACGGGCAGATAAACATGTTAATGGAGTTGCATATAGAAAAGGGGAGCGCAGTGCTCCCCACAAGTGTCAAAACAACGCGATCAACTTAACTCTCGGCTAGCTTTTTTAATGCATTGGGATAGCGTTTATTTGCGTTATTAAGGGCTTTCTCAAACGATTTTCGATTAGAGTCACCGTCTTGAATTGGCGAGATGATCAGATTGGTACCATCGGTAGAAATCTGCAGAATGGTATCTTCTGTAATGTTCAAAAGATCCAGAACCGGCCGATCGATAACGAGAGCCTGGCTATTTCCGTGTTTGGTTAGTTTTTTTAGAATGCTCATGGGATGCGCCTTCGAACAATTAAGAGTAAAAAATCAATCCATGTGTGGTGGGATGTGTTCAAGCCCCGAAAAGTTCTTCTGTTGTACCCAGTTTTAACATTAAATCAACGTGTGTTAATACGTTGGGTATACTTTGTATCATCTTTTGTTCGGTCTGTCACTACGTGATGTCCGTAAATGCCCATCCAGAAAGCATTTTTGAATAGAATTAACGTGGCGGGTTAGGTTTCTTCCTGTACAAGCTCGCTTGCATGAGTTTCTATAAGAAGTGCAATTGCTTCTTTATTGTGGTGTCCTTCGACAACCCCTTGTACAAGTTCGTATAGGCCTTCCTCGTCGAGATCTAAAGCAACTCCATTCATCTCTAAAAAAACCAAAGCGGCTACTGCAGCTGTTCTTTTATTACCATCAACAAAGCAATGATTTTTGCAAAGCCCAAAAAGATATGCCGCAGCCATTAGGTAGACGCTGTCATTGAGCAGTGTCCCGCCAAATGTCGCGTAAGGCTGCGCAAGCGCGGACGATAAAAGTCCTTCGTCGCGAACTCCTGCTAAGCCCCCGTATAGCTCAATTTGATTTTGGTGGATGGCTTTTACTTGCGCTTGAGATAGAAATACGATCTTATCCATTACCAGTCCCGCTAAGCCTCCAGCAATATCTTTCGCCCCATTGCAACGTCGACATTGTAGTGTAAGCTTATGGATAATACAATGTATTGACCAGGGTCAAAACTTGACAAGAACTAATGGATATACAAAGAATATACAAAGTGGGGGTTTCTTATGACCAATCAGCCTGATACTTCCATCAAGATCGATCCCGAAGTGGCGGATTTCCTAAATCGAACGTGAAAAGCGACTAGCAGATGCGCGGGAAAGGCAAAATTTGGTGCTCACGCAGCAATGTAAAAAGGCTTATGTCGAACTGGTTGATATTCTCGACGAATGGTCTGAACAGCTTCGTTCACATCTGCCGAAAACGCATGTATGCCGAGTCGAGAGACAAAACGACTTTACAGCGAACTTCCAGTCCGGCTTTTATATTTGCTCCATCGTCCAGAAATGTTTCGGTCCGGCCAACTCTGGAACGGAGCCGGGTATCGTTCTGTATCTTCCAAGCAATCGGACCCTTGAACTGATGCCGATTTCACAAGCACAAGACGTGGTTTGGATGAACCGTGACTCGTCAAGGACAGTTGGCACCTCTCGCCAGCTGGCGAAGAAAATACTCGATTGGTCTGAGCAATAAGGTTCTGATAATGGACGTACTGTTTTATCAAAAATCTCGGATCTCGACTGTATGCTTGTCATGCTCAGGCTCTTACTCGATCAAAATCAAAAAGAAAATCACCCTACTGGGTGAGCTAAGACTGTAAACGCTTTATTCTCAAGGAGATCGAAGTCTTTTTGGCATTTCGAAAACTAACTTCGGAAATGCGATAACCTCGCTAACCCAGTATTGGCCATTCTTTTGAAAGCAGAATCTAAACGAAAGCTTACGCCAGCACCTTGGTAAGTCATAATGACACCTGTTTCGGCGGGCGCGTTAGCGTGTCAAAAAAGTTTTGATATTGATTAGCAACCAGTTGCCGAGCGTTCTAAATCTCCTGGAATCAAGAATTTTCGCAGGCTTTGAAACACGTGGATTGAGTCGGCGACTTCATCCAGATTCAAAGCGCAACTGTTGCTGGAAAGTGTTGCGTCCAATTCGTTACGCTCAGTTTGCTAAAACACGACCCACGAATTCGGTATTACCCGCAGACGCAACCAAATAACTATCCACGATTTCTTAGTAGATATCAACCATATATTGGTGCTGATTTAGTGAGCCTACCGAAAGAGACTCAATTTCGAGTCCTTTGCGTGTTGGCAGAAGCTCACGTTCGCTCGCGCAACCTGTTGAATACCGGTTCGACCTACGTTGTTTTAGCAAATGAGAACGGCTTCTAACCTGATGGCAAATCATCAAGGTCGACTTATATACAGCCGTCACCTTAAGTGGTGGCAAACCCGTTCAAACAAGGAACAAAAATGTCAAATCCAAGCATCTGCCAAGTCAGGGCTTGCCTGACCTCCGCTGACCCGTGGGGCCTCACCAACGTAACCAATGGCGGTACCGTCTATATCGAACCCATCTTCGGCCGTCGAATCGGACTCTGGAATGGGACCGCAACCGTAATTAACAAGGTGGCAGCTCTCAACATCAGCTTGTCAGGAAAGACAGCACAGAACTACCGACTCTATGTCTGGGACAACAACGCGGACTCCATTATCGACTCGTCGGAGCTTGTGGCCTGGACGAACAACACAACGCCTCCCGCTGACACCTTGGTGGCCGATGGCTATCTTGTGAAGGCAAGCGCCACCAACCGCAGAGCCATCGCGGACATTCTCGTCCACGCGACTGGTCAATGCGACTGGCGCGATTTCAGGCGTGGGATCTGCCATATCGACGAACGGTCCCGTCGGTTGACGCGCCTGACGGCATTCCCGACAAACGACTCGTGGGCGGTCAATGGTCCAACAACCTGGCGTCGTCTAGCTGCCGGCTCCACGCTTGGTGAGCACTACGTCGAATTTATCCTGAGTAATTCAACTTATGTGAGCGCCGAATCGAAAGTTCTGATCGACAAGAACGGCGCAGGTACCTGGAAGTACGAATTCGGTTTCGGTCTCGACTCGACCACGCTAAATTCGGCCACCCGCTCTTTCGGCCATGACAATGCAATCGGGTCAGGGCTGAATATGGCGTGGCCGACTGCCGACTACAAGTTCAATGTCGGAGCCGGATCTCACCAGCTCAACATGATTGAGCAGAACACCACAGCCAAGAACGTTACTGCCTATGGTGACAACAATGATTCAGTCTTCAAATCCGGCATGATCGCCGAAATCTTGTTGTAAGCCTAAGGAGAACACAATGCAAGCCACATATACTCATGACAATCTCGGAAGGCTTACACAAATAGTCTTTGATAACGGCACACAAGTTACTTACAACTTTGACGCTGTTGGCAATCGGACTTCTGTGGTCAGAGTCGGATCGCTCACCCCAACTGTCGATGACCCGAGCAATTGTCTAATGCGCGTCTCGCTCACACAAGGCGATCCTTGGGGTCTAACAAACGTCACGAATGGAGCAACGCTCTATATCGAGCCGATTTACGACGGCGGTATCGGCATCTGGAATGGCTCGGCTACAAACGATTTCGAAATGAGCTCCTTTAGCCTAAGCCTTGCTGGCCTCACTGCGCAGAACTACCGGCTCTATGTTTATGACAGCAACGATGACGCGATAATCGATGCTGCAGAATTGGTGGCGTGGACAAATAGCACGACACCGCCATCCGATACCCTGGTAGCGGATGGTTACCTGGTCAAAACAGGTGCTACCAATCGTCGCGCCGTGGCTGACATCATGCTCCACGCAACTGGGCAATGTGACTGGCGCGACGCAAGACGCGGAATTTGCCATATTGACGAACGGACGCGGCGGTTGGCCCGCCTTACTGCGTTTCCCGTGAACGACTCTTGGGCCGTTAATGGACCAACCACCTGGCGCCGCTTAGCTGCTGGCTCCACGATCGGTGAGCACTACGTTGAATTTATCCTCAGTAATTCAACCTACGTGAGTGCAGAATCGACGGTGTTGATAGACAAAAACGGTGCGGGTACCTGGAAATACGAATTTGGCTTCGGACTGGATTCGACTACCCTCAACTCAGCTACTCGCTCCTTTGGTCATGATAACGGCGTTGGGTCCGGTATGGACATGGCGTGGCCTACAGCCCAGTACAAGGCGGACACTGCCGCGGGGAAACACACGCTGAATATGATCGAACAGAACAATACTGCGAAGAATGTCACTGCATATGGTGATAACAATGATTCAGTCTTCAAATCCGGCATGATCGTCGAAATCATGCTCTAAGACAGCCGCTCAACTTTTATTGCATCAAAGGCGCTTACTGGAGCCGGAGGAATTGTTCCTCCGGCTTTTGCACACTCAACCTGGAGAATAACCATGTCTCAGCAAGACAAGCCGTGCTCGATGTCCGACAAGCTCCCGACCAAGATGTTCGTTCAGGGCGATGGATGCGACCCTGACACCGCAAGGGCAATCATCGAGTCCCGCCCGATTCCTACCAACATGTACAACCCAAACCACGCGAATGCAATGGGCTTCGCGTCCACCATTGGTACTGGGACGGTACCTGGCCCGGCTTCGATCACCGAACTCGCACGAGGTCTGAAGTCGACCTTGAATGCCGTCTCTGACGCTGGCGAAATCACCGACCGGATCTATGAATACTGCGCTAATCAGATCGACTTCCTGCCGACTTATGGTTTGCAAAAAGCCTCGCTTGGCGCCTTGATTGACCAGCAAGGTAACAGCTTCGACACTGCTGACCTCATGGTTCAGCTCTGTCGCGCCGCCGGTTTGAGCGCGGACTACGTCTTCGGCACTCTCGCTATGACCGTGTCTGAACTGCAGAGCTGGCTTGGCACCTATGCTACCGACCTTCAAGCCGCTCAGTACCTCATGGTCAATGCTGCAATCCCAAACGTGATCAACGGCACCAAGCTTGAGTTCAGCCAAGTCTGGGTGCGCGTCTCCATAGGCGGCACCTGGTACCACTTCGACCCGTCCATCAAGGCTTATACCAATAAAACTGGCATCAACCTTGCCACGGCGATGAGCTACAACGCCACCACTTTCTTCAACAATGCCAAGTCTGGCGCTACGACCACCGCCGACTATGTCCAGAACCTCAACCGGGCAAACATACGAAGCTCCCTGAGCACCATGACCGACAACCTCGTGTCCTGGATTCGCACCAACAATCATTCGGCTGGAGTGGATGACATTCTGGGTGGCAAGACCATCGTTCCTGCGACACTCGGAATTCGGCAAACCTCACACCCGAAGCTGAAGTCTGGCAGCACGCCCACCGTCTGGACCGGTGTGCCTGACACATACAAACACCGTCTTACTGTCGTTTACGACAGCCCCAACATCAACATTAACTTCTGGTCTGCTGACATTTACGGAAAGCGGCTTACCATCAAGTTCAACGCTTCCCGTCAGGCTGAGTTAAGACTCGATGGAGTGTTGCAAGCAACCAGCTCGGCTCAGGCCCCCGGGAGCTGGAACTCGGTCCAACTCACCGTAGTGCATCCGTATTCCTCGACAGTTCGTGACCAATCCGTTTGGATGCGGATCTACGAAGGACAGTTTTACGTGATTGCCAACGCCTGGGGTAACGCTGGTCCGAGGATGTCGGAACTTCACAACAAGAAGCTCTATGGCTACCTTGGCTCCGGCTCCTCTGGTACCTCCGAGGAGGTCCTCGGCGAGCTTTACTCCACCATGTTCTATTCGCTCAAGGCTCAGAACAGTAGGGCCGCTGAACTGGTCAATCGGATGACCAATTGTGTAACGCCCTATCACCACATGATTGGTCTTTGTGGTGAATTGAGCGGAGCTCCGTTTATCGACCTATCGATGGTCATCGCATCCACCGCCCCGCTTGACTATAACCTGAACCGAATCAAGTACAACGACACCGTTCTTGCAATGCATGGTGTTGCTTTCGAGGCCAGCAACATCCAGGAAAACACCGGTCCAGTAGGTGTGAGTGCCACTACGGTGATCGATATGGCGACACAGGCCGGAGACAGGATCTACGATGGCAAGACCGCTAACTGGGCAGGGACAGTCAAACCGGCCCTAGTCACAGGCGGTTATTCCTCCGGCGTTTTGACCGACATCGAGAACTTCTACATCAACAACGGCTACCGCGTCGTCATTCCTCAAGACGGCACTCAGGCGCTGGGTCTGTGGAGTGGTTACGCATTCTATGGACTTCCTCCCGCTCCAGGTGACTACGGTGCGTTCGGTATCCTCGGTGGTGCCAAAGGTTCTTCGGGAACCAACATTACTGACTCGAAGCCGGATGTGCTGCCAATCGAGGAATACAAGTCTCGTGTTTCGAGCATCGCTTTCCAGGACGGTAACTTCACCTGGTCCAATACCGACCTGACCTTGGGCAGCCAGCCCGAGCCTTATGGTCTCAGCTTTAAGCGCTTCTACCACTCGTCTGGCGCAAGCATTGACGGCGGAGCTCTCGGTCGTGGCTGGACGCACAACCTTAACATGGGAGTCTCCGTCGACTCCGACCTCATGCAAGGTCTCGCCGAGTCAAGCGTCCTCGCTGGCGCTGCTGCTATCGTCGAGATGTACGTCTGCGTCGATCTTCTGAGCGATCTAACCCGCCCCCACGACAAGTTCGTTATCGCTTCGCTTGCCAACCAATGGCTAAACGATAACCTGGTCAACAACGTCGTGAGCGTCAACTCCCCGAATGTCAATGCTCAGTTCGTCAAGCTTCCTTCCGGAAGCTATGTACTGCCGCCGAAGTCGACGGGTTCGCTCGTCAAGAACGGGGATGGGACTTATACCTTCAAGACGCTCGACCAGATTGCCTACAACTTCAACTCTGCCCAGCAGATTGCGACGATTGTCTATCCCTTCGGTGTGACATGGACTTTCAGTTACACGTCGGGCAAGCTCACGAGCGTGACGACCGGCATCGGGCGGACACTCACCTTGAACTACACTGGCACTCGCCTGACGAGTGTGACCGATGGCACCGGCCGCAGTATCAGTTTCTCAGTGAACGCAAGCGGCAACCTGACGCAGTTCACCGACCCAGACAGCAAAAACACTGTCTACACTTACGATTCCTCGAATCGCATGACGCAGATTTTCTATCCAGCCTTCCCGTCAAACGCCTTCTTGACAAACGTCTACGACTCCCTTGGTCAGGTCAAGGAGCAGCAAGATGCCTACAGCAACTTGAGTCAGTTCTTTTACGCAGGCTCGCGCACCGAGATCGTTAATCCTGCAAACAAAAGAGCAGTCACTTACCTGAATCGTTTCGGCGATGCAGTCAAGATCATTAACCATCTCGGAAAAGTTACCACAGCTGAATTCGATGCTATCGGTAGACTCGTAAAGACGGTCGAACCGGAGCTTAACAGCACCGAATACGCGTACAACATTGATAATCAGCAAACGAGCGTCACCCGTAAACCGAAAACCGGAGGAGGCAGTCTCAGTAGCAGTTGCACTTACCACACTACGTTCAAAAACAAAGTCGTTACCTCTACAGATCCAAAAGGTCTGGTGAGAACCTTTACTTACAATGCCACTACTGGCCTGCTTCTGACCATCCAAGAACCTCTCGTTGGAGGACTGACACCGACAACAACTTTCACGTACAACAGCCGTGGTCAGGTCGACACTGTGACCGATCCAACGGGTGTGGTCACGAAAACAAACTATGACACAGGTACTGAGCGAATTACGTCCATCGTCCGAGACTTCGGTACCAGCCCGCACCTGAACCTGACGATCTCGTTTGGGCATAACACCAGGGGTGATGTCACCAGTGTTACCGATCCCCGCAGCAATGCCACTTCGTATCAGTTTGATGTAAATCGTCGCGTGACTCAGGTCACCGCTCCGAGTCCTCTGAGCTATGTGACCAAAATTTCCTATGACTCCAACAGCAGCGTGACGAAAGTCGAACGTCAGACTAATATCGTTGCGACTCCCTGGCAAACGTTTGAGCAAACCTACGCAATCGACAACAAGCTGCTCACGACTAAGAACCCGACCAACGACGTCACCACGCTGGAGTACGACAGTCTCAGGAGGGTAAAGAAAGTTACCGATCCGATGTCGAGAGTGGTTGAATACGCCTTCGATGACCTTGGTCGTCCTTACACAATCAAGGATGCAACCGGCACTATTGCCGTAACGCAACTCTACACAGACAACGGCAACCTGGCTTCCATAACCGACAAGCGCGGGAACTCAACTTCCTTCTCGTACGATGAGTATGATCGCCCAAAGCGTACTACCAATGCCGATACGAAGTGGTCTGAGGTCACCACATACGATGCCAACTCCAATGCTTTAACGCTCACGACTCGTGACGGACAAACGATAGATTTCGTATACGACAATCTCAACCGGGTTTCCAGCCGAACGGCTTCTCCGACGGTCTCGTATACCTATGATCTTGCCGGTCGCATTCTGACGGCGAGCAAGCCGATTGTGGCTGGTGATCCAGGTGCGGGAACGTTCACGAATTTCTACGATTCCGCCGGACGCTTTTTCAAGGAGCAGTATCCAGACTCCAAAACGGTCATTCACGAGCTCGATGCCAACGGCAACGTGACTAAGCTCACGTACACAGACGGCTACTTTGTGCAAAACGCTTTCGACGAACTGAATCGCATGACCGGCATCAAGCTGAATGGCGCCGGTACAAACGCCGTCACCTTCGGCTGGGATGCCCTGTCTCGCCGAACTTCGCAATCCTTTGAAAACGGAGCTGCCATCAGCTTTGGCTACGCTCTTGATGATGCCGTGACGGACATCGATCACACGTTCGTTGGCTCGTCTGTGAACTTTGACTACAGCTACAACGCCAATAACGAGCTCGCGACGCAGCAAGTCAGCGATACTCAATACATGTGGAGCCCATTAACCTCGGGTACCACCACATACGGTACCGCTAGCTCAATCAATACCTATCCAACAGTAGGAGGAACAGCTCGACAATACACGAATCTTGGCGCGCTCAGCAATGATGGAGTTTGGAGTTTTGCATACAACAACCTCAATCAATTGACTGATGCATCGAAGAGCGCACTCACGCTGTCCTTTAAGTATGATCCTTTCGACAGGCAGATCGAGAAAGCTGTGGGCGCTGTGAAAACGCAGTACTACTACAGTACAGGTCGTCGTCTAGCGAACTACAGCGCTGGTGCCCTAGTCGAGCGTTACATCTATGGGCCAGCCGGAGATCCTCTGTTGAAGGTCTCCAGCGCAGGAGTAAAGACATACTCCCATGCGAATTTGGAAGGATCGATAGTAGCAACTTCAAACAGCTCTGGAGCGGTGCTGAACAAGTATGCTTACTCACCTTTTGGTGAATCAAGAAATCTAACTGGCACAAGTCAGGGCTTCCTCGGCGAACGCTATGACAGCGAAACCGGACTCTCTGTTGACTCCGGCGGCGCTTCCTATGATCCTTCCGTTGGTCGCGTACTGACCGCAAACGCAGGAGGCTCAATCGGCTTTGGCAATGTGTACGATGTAAACCCTCAGCAGAGCCCTGTCGTGCCAAAGAAGAAAGAGCCCGAAATAGGTGGGGGAGGGTCCTCGATCATTGACAAGTACGTCGCTCCCGAGGTTGCTCCGGAGCAGGAAGCTCTCCCTGAGATCGACACCTCAAGGTCTCGTCTAGGTGAACTGAATGGAGATCCTCAGAATAGAAATTATCCGATAGACCCAACAAAGGGAAAGGGTGGTTTCGGCACTGGCTGGATCCAGTTTGGCATCAAACTCATTGAAAACCTTGGAGTCAATGATCACGGCAAATCCGATCCTTTCCGCAACCCAGAACTTGGACTGAAAGCATGGGATGAGTCCGCTGGGTTCATGATGAACTTCATCCCCATCACCAGGTTTACTGCCGCGGCGAAGGGGACCATCGGTCAAAATGCGTTGCTTCACGAAGCTGCAGTCGACGGTTTCGAACTCCTGGCGGAACAAGTACACATAAGGACACCAAGCGGCATTAGGTTTATTGCGGATGCTGTGTTTACTCACCCGAACATGCCTGGTGTATACAAGCTGGGTGAAGCCAAAAACGGATACTTCCAGGTACTAAATCCGCTTAAGGGACCGCAAAAGCCGGGATATGCGGAGTTTGCCACGAGAGGAGGTACCGCGTTTGGAACTCGTGCCGAAGAAGCCGGTATCAACGGCGTGTTCCTTAATCCGAATTTCCCGTACATCAACCGCATTTGGTGAGAACTAACTGATTCCCTTCCGGGGCTATCAATGATAGCTTCGGACTTTTCTTCAGTCGGAAGGTGGTTTGAGAGCCGAGCTCAAACCACCTTTTCTTTAGTCCAGATCTGTTGCGTGTCAATCACGGAGACACGGATGATATGATCTGTTGGGTGATATTAAAAAGACTTGCTAAGCAAGACGAATGAAATCAAAAACCAAGACCAAAAACTTAGTTGAAACCGTGGCGAATATCCTATCTGAGCCACTGAAAGAGCAAGGATTTTCGTATGTCCCAAAACACTCCAGCTTTTTTCGAGAACAGGGAGAACTGTCAGCTCATATCGATTTAATAGCAGTATACTTTCCTGGACCCTGGTATCGAGTGACTTTCAACCTAGGAATTGCTAGCGAAGATGTAGAACGGACCTATCATGATTTGTTCCCAGAAGTTCGTGGAAGTGATCGTGCACGGACTATCCGGTTGTACTGCGTCAATGTGAATCCCGAATCGTCGCGACATTTCAATGAAATTCCCGGCTTCTGGTCACTATTAGACACGGAAGGCATAGAATTTTATTCCGATCAGATTCGAGCATTTATTGCGGGCTATGGACTGTCATGGTTGAAGAGATATAGCCGACTAGACGAAGTCTTTGAGGATTTACTTCCAACCCCTACTCCCAATCATTCTACGGTTCACGCGCTCGAGAGAGCTCTTATCATAGCTGCTCTCACACAAGATGAAATCAGAATTCAAAAAATTGCAGACTTGATTCTTTCAGGAGTACCCTTTGATAAGCGCTGCTTATCATTTTTCCAAGAGTCAACCCAAAAGCACCCCTCCCTCTGAGTTGTCCGTGACTTCCGGAACGGATTGACATTAGCTGAAACAGAATTATCCTTATCAGCCTCACGATCTGATACTGTTCCACGTATTAGCCACATAAACACTAAAACCTCTCCTAAGCTATTTGACAACTTGACAAAAGCGGGATTTCGCCAAGCCGAGAGTTAGGATATATGGGCGCCTCCGGGAGTTTTTCTCTTT
>JAIELX010000128.1 GCA_019752635.1 Candidatus Obscuribacterales bacterium
GCGACCACATCCACCTCTGGAATTGAATTTCTGAAACATCTGTTTCAATCGCTACGCCTCTTAGTGAATACATACTCAAAAGATGAAGAAGAAAAAACGGTCAAAGTGAGGTGCTTCGAATCGATAGGAGTCCTCATCCGCTCCCAAAGAATTTGCCAAAACACAAGCCATGGTCTCCAGCCTTAGGGGCGCCTTTGCGCCACCGGGCAAACCGAAATCTAGCGGTTCAATCGAAACCCCGTTTCCGAACAATACGAATTAATTAAAGACAATCGAATACAACAGGTGACGCGATGTAGCCTCCAGGAAGACTGCGAAAAGTCCAACGAAAAAGAGCTTTTGCCATCCGCTCCGAGTCCAAAGGCTACAAAGCATAGCCAGTCCAAGAAAGCAGATCAAAGAATGAACGTGATAACAGTCATTTATGAATCCAAAGATGAGCCCTGCAAAAGTCAGAAGAGTCGAAGCGTATGCGAAGTAGAGTGTCGCGGAAGTGAAGCGAGTAGTCTCGCCCTTCATAAGCCTTCGGTGGTTGATCAATATCAGACCGACGAAACTGCAAAACCCGCCGGCAATTAATTGCAACCACGAAAAGATTCCGTATATCCAATCTGCCCCCGGGTAAGTTCTTAGACAGCCCTTGCACTCCGAACAAACGAGCCATGACAGCACGCATGCCAAAGAAACCGCTAGTACCGTGCGCCAAAGGCTCTCGTCCCAATTTGAGCGCGGTGCTTCCGCCGTTTTCATTTTTGTTTGGCCCTCGAGACTGAGAAATTCAACGTAACACAGAAAGGTTGACGAATTGTGCACGAATGCAGCCCGCAATCTTTAAGGCGGTGTATCTAGCAGCGCCGCTCGTGCTCGACTTGTGTCACGCTAAAGCTCAGAGCTACCATCCCCCCTAGTATGTCGCAGCAAGGCCTGCGGTCTCATTTCCGTCCCCCTTGAGTACCGTGATACTACATTGAGCAGCGTTAGGTTTCGACCTGGTTGAACACCGCCTGGCAAGCGGCTTTCAACGAATAGCCACGAAGAGACTGCGACAGGATATCAAAGCCGCCGCTTGATAAACCCTCTACGCATATACACCAGCGCCCTCTTAACACCCAAAGTTCAGAGAATTCAAATCAAGGGCTTGAGAACAGTCACTGCAAAGACTCTCAGTTATCCCACTTGAGAATTAAACCTGAGATCGCTGCCAAGAGGGCGTCTCGAGATATATGCTTACAAGCCCCATCACCCCAACAGGCCATGAAATTTGAGCGCAACTTGAAGTCATGTGATTGCCAACTTCGTTGACACCACCCGGGCAGCATTGTAGTCTCAGCATCCTAATTAGGAATGATTCTCAATTAGCCCCCCACTTAGAAAGCCCGTTTGTTTCCAAGAGAAACCCGAGTGGAACGCTTCTTCTTATTAGTTGAACTAAGCGGAAAGGACTGACACTAATATGGTCACAAGGCACGTAAACGACTTCGCTACTTTGCGCCTCCCGGTGAGCGATTCCGCCACTCTTCAAACCAGCCCCAGACAAGACGAGGCAATAGAAGATCTCGCAGAAACTCTGCAGATAATCAACGATTTGAGTATGGCTCCGGAGTGCGACAAGGATTACTCCGCAGCCGATGTTATGCACTCCCTTTTTGCGACCAGTTCCACTTTCGGACAAGCGGTCTTGCAGCTCAAAGCGCACTACCATCGGTGCATGCGCCTGCTGGAAAAAATAAACCTGACAGACCGCGCTTTACTGCGCGAGAATCTGCATAACGAATGTCTCGCACTAAAATCAGCCGCAAGAGCGGCTTATCGCCAACGAGGAGCCCTGCTGTGCGCTCTGGATTGGCAAAGTCCTTTTTATGCCGGTTCGCTGACGGTTGAGCTTAATCGACTCACCACCGGAATAGCCGAGCACAAGATGGACTACAAGCGCGACGGGCACTTAGATGCTGGCGCTTACGAAGAGCAATTCTTATCCGAATACACTGCGCACTTAGGATCAAGCAGGCTCAAGGCTTACCTGACTAACTGCGGCATGGCGGCCTTTTCTACAGTCATTCACTGGGTGGCTGATGAGCATCGTTTGAGCGGCTCCTCGCTGGCGCTCTCACCTGCATATTTTGAAAATCTGCATTTGGCTCGCGCATTCTTTCCCGACATGCTGCAAGTAGATGCATTATCCGGCAACGAACTATTAAAGGTTTTACGCGAACGAAACCCCTCAATAATCATCTGCGACGTTGTTACCAACTGCGGTGAGGTCCTCGCCCACGATGTCGAAACCCTACTCAATTGGTGCAGCAACGAAGCAACTCACAAGACCGCTTTAATCATCGATACAACCTGCTTACCCCTGCCTCTTCTCCGCCCGGGGATACTGCAATCGCTACCCGAACGCGTCTCTGTCTTCTTCGTCGAAAGCCTGGCCAAGCACCATCAATACGGATTGGACATGGTCACTGGTGGAATTGTGGTTGCGCATATGAGCGAAAACCATCACGAGAGTTTCGCCAAGACCCGCGCCCGCTTTGGTGCCAACATAGCCGACGCCAGTGTTGGCAGTCTTCCTTCGCCCCACAGAGAACGCATAACGCGCAGAATGCAACGCCATTCTCGCAATACAAAACTCATTGCAGAAGGATTGGAAGATAGAATCCGCCGTAAGCCGGAAGGTGCACTAGAAGCAATTTCCTGGCTCACCGACACGAGCGCGCTTGCTCCGTGGTTTCGCGGCTCATGTCTTTCCGTTCACTTCAAACCGGAGTTCCGCTCAATCCGACACTATCAGCAATATGAACAGATCGTGTCGGACTTGGCTGCTCAGCGAAACGTTCCGGTAGCATACGGAACCAGCTTCGGTTTCGACGTCACCCGCCTCTACGTCACAGCGCCCTCTACTGCGTTTGAACCGCCATTTCTGCGTATTGCTGCGGGAACAGAAACGCTGCACGGCGTTCGCTCGCTTATTGATGTGTTCAACGACGCTAGCTTGCAATTGGCCAGAACGGCAGAGCCGATCCACGTCCAAGCGCCACAAACCATCACGCTTCCCATCCGCAGACCTCGCATTAGTGAACCGGCAGGAGAGAACGCATTCATAGGAGAGAATGCACTTTACGAATATCTATCTCCGGAAAACTATCCGGCAAGCCCGCTTGTGGAGCTGCCGACCGAACTCAACCCGTTGAGAGAAGATGGTGTTCGTCTATTCGCCAAAATGACACCACTTGTTCCGCTCATGAACATAAAGTCGATTCCAGCGTTCTCTATGCTGAGTAAAGCGGCAGAGCGCGGCGACCTCGAAGGCGTCCGTAATGTCATCGAAAGCTCATCCGGAAACACAGTCCTTTCTTTGAGTATCATCGCCAAACTCTTCGGCATTGACACTACGTGCGCGATCGTCGACCACTCAATTGCCCCTTCACTGGCGAGACTGCTTCGTCTTTTTGGAATTGAGCTCCATCTACATCCGTCTATCGGGCATGAACTCTTTGGCAAGATTGAACCGCGCAGTATTCGCGCTACAAAAACCGGTTCACAGCCCGGGTGGATCAATCCCGGACAATATGCGAATCCCGATAATCCGGACGGTTTCGCCAAGTGGCTCGGTCCCGATATATGGAACCAAACCGGCGGCAACATTTCATTGCTCAGCTGCGCCCTGGGAACCTGCGGCACCATGGTCGGTGTCAGCAGAGCACTGCGCGAGCAGAACCCGGACGTACAAGTGATCTCGTGCGTTCCGATTGCCGGACAAGCAATCCCGGGACCACGGGAGAAGTCGCTGCTGGCAGATGTTTCGTTCGACTGGAAGGAAGTAGCCAACGACTGCATGGAGATCACCGCTGAAGAAGGCTTCGCAGCAAGCATTCAGCTGCTTCGCAGAGGCATCATGGGCGGACCCAGTTCAGGCATGAACTATGCCGGCGCTCTGGCATACTTGCAAAGACTGAAACGCGAAGGAAAACTCAAAGACCTAGTTGCAGCAAAAGGCGGCGAGTTCTGGACCGTATTCCTCTGCTGCGATACGCCCATGGCACATGTAGACGAGTACTACGACGTACTGGGCGATGAATACTTCCCACCAGTAAAACCAGTTCCGGAGCTGATTGATTGCAATGCCTAGCAACGCACCAACCGGCACTCATACCGACACAGCGCCGCCGCTGACGGCGAAGCTCTCACCATGGATGAGTGAGCTGTCCAAGCAACCACAGCTCTTAAAGCAGTGGCTGGAAACGCATGGCTCACCACTGCACGTGGTCAACGGTGAAGAGTTTCGCCGCAACGTCCACGACCTGCTCAGCGTCTTTAAACCGCGAGGACTAACGGGCGGTCTCTATTTTGCACGCAAAGCCAACAAGCTGCCCTGGTTCGTCAAACTAGCGTTGGAAGAAGGCATAGGCGTTGATACGGCGAGTCTCGATGAGTTGAGAGAAACACTGGCGCTGGGAGTCGCTCCCGACAAGATTGTGGTGACGGCTCTGGGAAAAGACCGAGCATTGGTTGACACGGCAGTCTCTGCGGGCTGCTTGCTAATTATCGACAACGAAGACGAGTTTGCCCTACTACGCGAGTCAACCTCGGCAGTCGGTAAACCCGCCAGAGTCGGATTGCGCTTTGCCGGATACGTAGTTAGCGGTCGCAAAGTATTCAGCCGCTTTGGATTCCCGGTTTCCAACGCTCATGAAGTCATCGCAAAAGTGCTGGAAAGCACATGGCTGAAGCTCGAATGTTTCCACGCTCACCTCGACCGTTACGATACGGTTGAACGCGCAACTGCTGCTCGCCAGCTGATTGCACTGGTAGATCACTGTGCGGAGCGAAATACACGCGTCGGCGCTATCGACCTCGGCGGCGGCATTCTGATGCGCTACATAGAAGATCAGTCGCAATGGAAGACATTCGTAACAGCGCTTACGGACTCAGTTCAAGGCAAACGCCCGTTCTTCACTTATCGCCACGACGGGCTGGGCTATCACCGTGCCGGTGACACCGTAGTCGGTACGGCCGACCTTTACCCGGTGTGGAACGGAGTGTCAAAAGAGCGCTTCCTGGCTGCCATCCTCGACTATGAGGAGAGCGGAAGTCCACTCTTTAAAGAGCTGTCCTCGCGCGGTCTGAAGTTGTACTTCGAACCGGGCAGGGCACTGCTGGATAACACCGGGCTGACACTGGCAAAAGTTGTGTTTCGCAAGCGCGACACTGATGGCAATCTGCTTATCGGTGTCGGCATGAACAGAACCAATCTGCGTCCGTTTCGTGCGGAGTTCTGCTCAGATCCGCTGCTAATCTCATCCGGCGGAGAACGCGCCGCACTAAACGAAGGGGCCTACATCGTCGGCTGCCTGTGCGGCGAAGCTGATGTCATCTACAAACGCAAGCTCAGGTTACCTTTCATGCCGGAAATGGGAGACACAGTTGTCTTTGTGAACTCCGCCGGATATCTTGCTCACCACATGGAGATTGGCACGCACGGAAATCCCCTGCCTCGAAACGTGCTTTTCGAGCCGTCTTCACAAACAATCAAAGCAGTGTTTCCGGAGCAATGAGGTTGGGAACGTGACCGCAGAGCACAAAAAAGTAGCAGTCGTTACGGGCGCCGGACGCGGAATTGGCTTTGCTCTGGTAGAAGAATTGCATCAGCGCGGTTACATTGTCGTCGGTGTGGTGCGTAACGCAGACGATGTACCCGCGCTCTGTCAGATTGCGCCCAATGAGATCTTTGCCGTTCGCGGCGACGTGGTCGAGCCGGAGACGGAAACCATTCTCAAAGACTTCTTGCAAACTAATGCGCCCAAGGTTGACTTGCTCATCAACAATGCAGGCTTTGGCGCCACCGGCTATGGTATCGAAGGATTGGTTTACAGCGAGCTGGACAAAGTCCTGGCGGTTAGTTGCTATGGACCGATCCGCTGCGTGAGAGCTACGTTACCGTCACTGCGCAAGTCCAAGAATGCCACCATCGTCAACATATCTTCCCGCTTCGCATCGCTGGAGTGGGTAGTCACAGGAACAGTCCCTCACAAGGAAGCGACGTACCCGTATCGCATCGGCAAAGCTGCCCTCAACATGCTTACGTCCTGCCTGGCCGTAGAGCTGGCAGAAGAAAACATGCGAGTCTTCTCGGTTGACCCTGGCAAAGTCAAAACAAGGTTTGGTCCCAAAGACGCAGACACTGAGCCACGCGAAGCAGCGCGGGCCATAGTCGATTTGGTCGAAAACAGTTCGACAACTGCAACGTTCGTACACGCATCAGGAGAAAAAGTGCCATGGTAAATCGCCACTGGTCAGTCAAAGACAACAATGACCCGTTTGTCGTACCGTCTTTTGAGACAATCAGCTTCTCGCTTCCAACGATGCAGAGCTGGGAGTCCCTGCTGAAAGGCGAACAAGACGGATGGGTTTACTTGACCGACGGAAACCCCACGCTTAACGCACTTGAGAAACTCCTGGCGCAGCTTCAAGGTACGCAGGCATGCTGGCTCACCAGCACGGGCAAATCTGCGATTGCAGCAGCCATGCTTGCACTGTTGAATGCCGGCGATCACGCAATTATTCTTCGTGAAGGCTACAAGTCCACCCGCCTTTTCGCAGAAGGAATGCTCCAAAGGTTTGGCGTTGAAGTCTCCATCATCGGTGTCGATGAGCTTCCCCGGCTGGAATCTTTTATCAAGAAGAACACAACGTTGTTAGTGCTGGAGTCACCGACAAACCCGATGACACGAGTGCCCGACCTGCACAAGTATGCGAAGCTGGCTCGCGAGAGAGGTCTTCTAACCATGCTGGACAACTCACTCTCTGGCTTTCACCAGCATGGTGATGTTCCCGTAGATGTATTTGTGCATAGCTTGTCGAAGTTCGCTTCCGGCGTGGGCGACGTCATGGGCGGAGCAATCCTCGGTTCACGCGAAATGGTATCCAAAATCAAGAACCGCAATGTGTGGAACAGTGACGTGCTCAGCACACACGCTGCGCTGGAAATCTGGAAAGGGATGCAAACATACGCACTGCGCATTCAACGCCAATCCAGCAACGCCTTCGCTATAGCACAGTATCTGGAAAAACATTCGGATATCAAACGAGTCGTTTATCCCGGTTTAGACAGCCATCCGGATCATGAAGCCGCAAAGCGTCAAATGAAGGACTTCGGTTCCGTGCTCGCCTTCGACCCGGCCGGTGACGCAGAAGTCATGCGCGCGGTACTGGATAACCTGCGTGTTTTCCGTATCGCCTTCGGTACTGGATTCACACAATCAATCGCTAACCCGGCCTGGCTCTTCTACGCTCGTTCTTTCCCCGAAGCGCAGACCGGTCCGTGGGACATCTATGACACCACTATTCGTCTGTCGGTCGGAATCGAGGATCCCGCGGTTCTCATAGCAGATCTCGATCGAGCCCTGGCTGCAGCACGCAGCAGTACAAAAGTGCTGGTCGAGCAACGCGCATAACTTCACCTCCCCGAAAAGCCGCAGCGACTTCCAGTCCGACTGCGGCTTTTCGCTAATCACTCTCCGCATCTGAGTGGCGATAAGCAAATGCTTCCAAGCAATTCCAACTGCGACGTGCTAGTTCTCGGCGGCGGCATAACGGGAATCACGACAGCTATAACATTACAGGCCTTCGGCCGCAAAGTAGGCATAGTCACCAGTGAAAAGCCTCTGCAAACTGGCGAGAGCAACCCGCTTGTGCCGACCAGCTACGCCATGGCCTCGGCCTATCCGCACAATCTGCGCATACACAATCTCGAGAGAGTCAGCAACGACTCTCAGAAACTGTTTCGATTCCTGCATGAATGTCTGCCAGTAGGCATAAGTATCTATCGCATGTTCGAGGTGTTCGAAGGCACGCCACCGACGCCACCACTTGCCGATAGCCGGATGAACTTTCAGACCTTTGAAGGTGAACCAAAATCACTCAGCTCGATAGATCCGCCAATCAGACCCGGAGCGGAGCGGGTTTCCGGCTGGTGTTTTGACACATACTTTGCAGACATGCCCGTCTATTTGCCGGAGTTATGGAAGTACTTCCTCGGAAAGGGCGGTCTGTTATTCCACCAGAACATTCAACGAGCGGATATTGAACAGCTCGACGCCAAGGTACCCCTGGTAAATTGTCTGGGCTTCGGATCGCTTTCGCTATTCACGGATCATAGCCCTCGATTACTGATGCGCGGAAGGCAAATCATCGTTCCGGGGTCGCCTCCAATCACAGCAAGCTCCGGACTTCCTGCTGCCTACAACTACACCCCTTCACCCGATGTCTTCTCCCGAGACGACGGCACCGCGGAATACGTGCACTTCTTTGCGCGATCAGATGGCTGGATTCTCGGTCAAACGCGCGAACCAGGCTACCTGAACTCAAAAGGAGAATGGGCTGGAGCATCCGTGAAGGCGCCCGAAATTGAGGTCGGAGGCGTTAGCGTACCGAAACCGATTCTGGAGCTAAACCAGGCATTGCTTTCATCGTGGCGAAAACAAACTGTAGATACCAGTAACCTAATTGGTCGCGAAGGATACCGCTTCTATCGCGACCCCGACGACACGGGGGTCCGTCTGCACGCTGAGGCTAGCGCCAAAGGCGATCTGATCATTCACAACTATGGTCACGGTGGCTCAGGCATAACGATGTCCTGGGGCTGCGCGCTCGAAGTGGCTCGATTGCTTCGCAGGTTAGACCCGAAAGCGGCCCCCGCCAGTCGCGATTTACTCGAGGAAGTTCTCCTATCTTTAGCTAATTGAAGAACAGTTCCCCCTGCCTAAGCCCCTCAGGGACGACGGCACGTGACGCCTTCAGCTTCAGAGGTTTCTCGATTTGACATAACGAAACTGACGACAGATTGCTCTGCAAGATTTTCCCGGGAAAACCTTGCAGAGCAATTTGGGTTGGTCGAAACGGGTGCTCCCCTCTTTTTTTCGCGGTACGCTTAGTCGGACGGAGTTCCACTCGGCCACGCACTTCACAAACCATTTACAGAAGCAGAAAGCGGAGCTGTTTTACTGATCCATATCGTATATATGCCGAAGTGACTAAACGCAAGGAGCAACAGCAAAGGCTGGAGCCCCTCAAAGCGGTAGTGATGCTAAACTCGTGTTCCTGTCAGCTGTTCAGTTTGGAAATTCAGGAGTACTTGCATGAAGCACCGAAATACTCTGAAGTCTCTTGTCTTGATCACCAGTTTGGTCGCAGGCACAGTCATTCACACGATACAGCCGGCGCTGGCATTGGAAGCTGATCCCGCAGGCGATCTGGCGGAATTCAACGACGCTAGTGGAATCAGGCTGAAGTACCCTCGGGGCTGGAGTGTTGTGAAAAAGCCTGACAGAGATACCATCGTAAAGTTTTCCGGTACCGCGGCTCCTAACGTGGACGCTGAGATATCAGCCAGCCTGATTGACGATGGTGGTCTTAAGGTGGACGACTTCGCCCAAGTGTTTGGCACCTTGATGTTCGCTAAGTTGAGCCGCGTTCGAAAGTCTTCGTTGCAAAAAATCTATGTTGGAGCTTCAGGGCGCTTGGCTGGTCAACTGCAGACCGTTAGCTTACGATGGATGGCATGCCAGTTTATCAAGAGTATTTGTTTGTACCGGCTAGAGCAAAAGTCCTGGTTGTTGCTCTAACGACACAAAACTGGCAACGAAGTGCAGTTGAGGGCACATGGAAGAGTTTCATAAACTCGATCGATGCCCCTGAAAGTATGATTTCGCGTGCTTCGCTAAGTGAGGTGGCAGCCCTCAAACCCCGAACAATTTCTGCTCTACGCAACACTTACTCTACTTCATGCGCTATCCAGCGTCCTACCAAAAGCATGACCTTGGATCAAAAAATCAAAGCTATCCTCCCCAGGAGTGAAGAAGAGCGCTTCCTGCAAATACCTTGGCAAACGGACATCCTCTCGGCCCGTCTGCAATCCGAACGCATCGGCAAGCCGATGTTTATTTGGATAATGGATGGAAATGTTCTTGGCGCTACCTGAGGAAACGGACACTTGAGCCGTGCGCTCTTGAACAACGAAGCAGTAGCCAACTTCATCAAAGACAACTTTGTTCCTGCAAGCGGAGCGGTAGAACATTTGCAGCCCAGTCGCTATGGAACGGCTGAGTCAGAAGCCTCCAAGTGGTTCGCCCCCGTGGCCAAGCGCGCATTGAAGGAGTTCGCACCGACTGGATTCTTCAAGCAATTCGGTAGCTATCAAGGAATGTATGTTGTCGGTCCAGACGGCACTCCGTTCGAATTCAAAATCGGATTAGCGTACGACTCCGGGGAATTTATAGAGATTCTCCAATCAGCGCTGTTGAAATCACGAGCCGCGCAGTCTGTTAGAACTCATGCGCCTAAGACCGTTTCCCCGCCAAGCAAGGAAGCCCCCCCCGGTGCCAAGGCAGCAACATCCGTTATCCAGGTCAATAGCCGTATCTGTCCGTTGCCAGGCAATGCCACCCTTGCTGAACGTAGTATTGGTCGCGATGTTATGTGGATTTTCCCCGATGAGGTCAACCAAATTCTCTGTGCCACAATCGCGCCTGGCGTGAACATGAAGATGCCCCCGACTTTGGTAGCACGGATGGTGCGATTCCACCTGTTGAACCATGTCGGAAACATCATGAAGCCGTTTTCCGAAAACGATGTCACCCGTGCGGATTTCAAAATGACGCCGATAGAATCGAAAGGCAGTATCCGAACAATTGGTTTCCAGGGTTCCTATAAGAGTCAGGCGCCGATATCGCGAGACAATGACGCTCCGTATAGCATGGAAGGAACGATTGAAGGGCGAGTTTCGATCGATAAAATTCGGCGAAACATAGTTCAATTCAGAGCATTCGGAGAAGGGGTTTCACAAGGCGGCAACGACTCACTATCAAAGGCGCGGAGATATCCAGTGGTATTTGCTATGAGCGAAGCGACGCAGCCTTCTTCACGCTCGATGAAACCATTCTGGTCCGCAATTCCGACTTGGGAGCAAGTCTATGAAAGACCTAAAATTCTAACTCATTAGATAAACAATTTCTGCGGACGGAAGGATCGGCCAATCGGAATCAGGAAAGCAGTAAAACGTTTTTCCTGGGGCAAATCTGAAAGACTCACCGATAGCGGTGGCAGGACAGCCTTCAAGTATGCGCGCCAAACATTGAATGAAGGCAGCGCAAAAGTAGCGACGGGACAGAGCCATACTTCCGGAGAATAATACATGAATGATATTCCGGTTTCCTGTTCCGCCCCGTTTTTCCACTTTCTATCGTCGCCTTTCACATCTCGGCATCGAACAGCCAAGCCAGGGTCTGCTCGTCCTGCGAGTACATCGAAGGATAGGTTGCAGTCGGCAGCGGGTGCGCGGCCTCGTGCGGCTCGATGTCCTCAACGCCAACAACGACGACATCTTTCCGGACCGTGAATTGCTCCAAGGTCTGAAAATCCCAGCGCGTCGGATCGCTGCGCACGGTACCGTTGGTTATGCGCACGGTGCCGTCCTTCATCACCGCAATCTTGCAATTGCGCTCAATCGCGGTAGCCGCAGCCAGCGTGCCGACACGCTCATCGATCCAGTAGTCAGGTCCGCAGCCACAATCGCAGCTGGTTTTGCCCGGGTGACGTCCGCCGTTGCGGGCCGCGTAAACCCGCACAGCCAGGTCTTCGTTGCCTTCGATCACCCAGACCGTGTTCTGGTACTTGCGGCTGTTCGGCGACAAGATAGTCCACGTGCTGGTTTCATCGGTGGGGGCGCCGAAGTCGTCCCGGCAGTCGAGCTGCCGAGAGATCTCACGGCGGCCGGCGCAGCGAGAGCGCTTACGCGCCCGCAACTTGCTGACGCGCCGAGCACCGGGGAACATTCCGGCGGTGCCAGTAATACCGCGCATTAGCGCGGTGCGGTCAATCATAGGGTTCTCTCCTTGAATAACGAAATGGTGAATCGTTTGGATGCGCGAGCACCGCTAGAGTGGCAAGGGCACCGAGGTCGTGCAGACTGCCATGCGATCGATGTCCGGCGTTGAGATTTTTTCGCGGAAAGGACCTGAACAAAAGGCAATCCGCAATAGCTAGATCCAAACTCCCTAGGTGACTTCTGTCACTTGCCCGACATCGTCATAACTGACAATGACACCGTCAGGATAAACCAAATCCCAGCCGCCATAATCATTGGGAAACAAATCAGGTTCCTGTTCGCCCGGACGAGCGAGCCGAGACGATCTCAGCGGCTCCGGCAACGGTCGACGAAAAAAACGAATCTTACACCAGACCAAAAGCGTAATACCAAGCGCAACAGAACAAGCAAAATTGAGCTTCAACCAACCCATTAGGTTAGCAACCAGGACCAGTTGCGCCAGAACGACAAGCATGTAATTGCAACAGGCGAAGAGACTTTGTCCAAGGGCAGCACCATTTGTGTAAGTGCATCCAACACAAATGCCGACCATCACAAAAAAGCTCGTTTGATAGATCGAGTCGATCATGCTAAAACCTCTGAAAAGAGCCAAGTTTGCATACTATAAGAACCATGAACAGCTCAGATTTCACACTGCCAAGACTGAGACCAGCGAATCACACAAAGCTCACGCGCTTTCCAATTCACCGATATCGCCTGATCTTTTTGGTAGTTAGAGCGTACCTCTGCCGAAAGAAATGAATTGTGATTTACGCTTTCAACGGTAGAGAACGAAAGAGCAGCTTAACAACAAGTATCCGGTGGTGATTACGATAACACAAGAAGATAAAGAGGTCCCCGAAGAGTGGACTCCTGCCGAATAAGCAAGTGGTCCCCCGCGCTGAGATTCCGGTCCGTGCAACCGCCTTTGCGTTCTTCTGGTGAGCGAATCGCACAGAATCCTTTCAGTGGACCCCACTACTTTTCAACAGCGGTCCCCAAATACGAAACCCGCCCTTCAGCCGAAGAGCAAAGACGCCCAATTCTTAAGGCGCCCCATCATTTCGGCTTCGTCGTACATCACAAATGCAATCAGAAATTCGTTATCGACGCTGCGATCGCAGTAATAAGACCGAGTCGACACTACCGCCAGTCCAGCAGCTCTTGCAGTTTCGCTTATTTTCAGATCGCTCAGCGTTGCGTCGAACCTTACCAAAAGCTGCATGCTGGCGCTTTCCTTGGCATACTCGATTCGTCCACTAAAATAGCGCGTCAAACCAACAATAAGATTGCGATACCGGCCCGCGTAGGTGGACCGTGTTTTTCTAACATGCCTCTCGAAGAATCCTTCCTCCAGAAATTCGGTAACTGCAAGCTGGTCAAAGAATGGAAGACTGGTACTGAACTTCGCCCAACTCAGCGATTGAACCCTGGTAAAAACATCTATGAGCCCCTTCGGAATAACGAGATAGCCAATGTTGACCAGGGGAAATAGTGTCTTCCACATATCACCAAGGTAAACTACATTCTCGCTATGGTCCAAAGCCATCAATGCAGGCAATTGCGAACCGGTATAACGAAGTTCGCAGTCGTAATCGTCTTCCAGAATAAAACAGTTATTCGTTCTTGCCCAATGGAGCAACTCTGTGCGGCGCGAAAGAGTCATCATCGCGCCGGTTGGATCCTGGTGAGACGGTGTGACATAAACCAACTTGACCGACTCTCGAATCGCTTCCAACTCCTGAACACACAGCCCTTCATCGTCAACGTTCACAGGAATAACTGTTGCACCCGAGTCAGCAAAAACCTCGCGTGCAAATGGGAAGCCAGGATTTTCGACAACGACCTTATCACCAGGTTCCAAGACTATTTTTGCAAAAAGCCGCAACGGACTGAGCGCGTGAGAGAACAGTATTAGTTGCTCGGGTTCGCATTTCAAAGCACGAGAGCGCAGGAGATAAGAAGACAGCGCGGCGCGAAGGGGCAGATAGCCGAACGGTTCAGTATCGTAGTAGAACTGACTTAACTCAGTTTTTCGAAGCTGCTTTAGAAGCACCTGACGCCAGGCATTAAGCGGCAGTTCAGAAACGGGCGGCGCCCCGAAATGAAGCTCGGGATGATCGCCTTGATTTGTTGGCTCCATCGAACGGTTAAGCAAACGGTGAACGTAGTTTGTCAACTTGCGCTCAACGCTATTAAAGTCGAGCTCTCCGGTTGCTGAACCGTCGCTCAAAATACCACGGCTAACAAACGTTCCCACTCCAGCCTCGGATTGAATGAAACCTTGGCTGAGCAGTTCTTCATAACATCGACAGATAGTTTTTCGCGAGACGTTAAGCGCTGACGCTAGTTCTCTAGTTGATGGCAACAATTCGCCCGGCATCAACTTCAAGGTACGAATGAAGTCCTGCAACTGTTGGCTCAACTGTCGATAGAGCGGAGTCGACGACTGTGAGTCCAACTTCAAAGCGAGCCTGTCCAGTCCGCTTTCTGTTTCATCACCGGCTATTTTGTTATGGGCATCCAAATCAAGTGTCTCTGAAACCACAGCAGTTATAGCAAATAATACTCGCTTGCCACTTCATAAACGGCGCGGAGGGTTTCCGTCTTAGATCAAGAAAGCAGAGAAACAACTTAGCGCGCCATGTGATTGCGACGGCAATACGCTGGCATGAATTCACACTAAGAAATGACGAGGTCTGCGCTCAAGCAATCGACAAATATAACCATCCTCAAAACCTCCGTGTAACAGTCGCGACAACCAAGACACTTGATTAGCGCTAACCCTGCCAGATGCTAGATCGACCGGAGCGCACTCTCTACAGCCCCGTCCAGCCGAGATTAACGGCAATTCCTGTTAAGTTCCGTCAGGCAGAGATGCTTTATATCAAGGCCATAGGTGTAAGTTGTCAACCTATACCTCCATCCCACCATAGAAGATCTCCCCCACCGAAAACTCGCACAGAACAGACGACCTCGCCCATTGCCACGCTCAGCCTGAGCATTCCGCGATGGCCGGTCAGCCCGTGCGTGTATTCCTGCCTCTCCGCGAGCTATGCCAGCGCTGCCCACTGATTGCGCTCGGCTCACGGCGCTCCTTGCGTTTTCATCAACTTCAGCTACAAATTGCACAAGAAGAAAAGGCTATCTGCATGAATCCATCCTACTCGCTCATAATCGTTGGCGACTTCGGCAAAGACATGGACGACGAGAACACACTGATTTTGTCGGACGGCGTCCATCGTCATCAGTTTTGCACCACGGAAGGTTCAAGAAAGCAAGAACTCTTTGAGATGTTCGCTGTTGTCGCCAATCTTGCTCCGGCCATGCAACGCGCCAAGCTGGCCAAGGGCACCCTCAAGCTGCTAAACCGCCCGTCCGTACCAGTGGGAGTTGGCACAGACTGCGGCTTACGCAAGGAAGGCCACGATCACGAGTTTGCCAACGTACCTTACATGGCCTGCGAAGACGAAGTGGTCGACGGATCTGAGCTGCTGGTCAAATCGCTTGAGCGATGCGCCGACGGCTCGGCCATCATTCTGCTCATCTCCGGTCTGACAGACACGGCGAACCTGCTACGCGAACACGCAGACCTGGTCAAACAGAAGGCAGCAGTTATCGCCATCATGGGCGGCGTGGAACAGAAAGACAACCAGGTGACATTGGATGCCGACGGGTACATGGTGCCCGATTCGGCAGCAAACAACAAATTCGACATGGACGCAGCCAAGTATGTCTACCGGCGCTTCCAAGAACTCGGCATCCCGATGGTGATCTTGACGCGTGAGGCTGCTTACGCCGCCCCGGTACCCCGTGACCTGTATGACCGTATGGCCGCCACGGGCCACCCTGTTGGCGTGAAACTTCGCGACACGCAAAAGACAGCCATCCAAGACGTATGGTTCCGAGCAAACTTGGCCGCAGATGACGAGCGCCGCAACAAACTACCGGAGCGATGCAATAAGCAGTGGTTCTGCAACACGTTCTGCGGCGGGAAGGGCATGGAGCGCAACGGCAATGATGAGATCTGGGATCTCATCCTATGCTTCCAGCTCTACGATCCGATGACTCTGGTGGCCGCCATTCCCGGTCTGGCCGAACGGTTTTTCGAACCGGTCGCGATAACGGTCAACGGCGTAGTGCACAAGATCATCGGCGTCAGCAAGACTGTAAACGGAGTCAAAGACGCAGACGGACTGGTCGATTTCATGACAACATGCTTCATCTCCTCGCTCGAGGCCAACACAAAGAGCAAGTTCCAGCGCACTGGAGACGACACCCCCAAGGAGCTCAGCCACCAACCAGCGCAGCGCCCTCCGCGCACAGAACAAGAAGTCGGCGCCGCTCCGGAGCCAAGAGTCGAAGCGTCGGCTCAGTAGCCCCCAAGCGGTGTTCGCTCGCATCGCAAGATGCGAGCCGCGACGCCCTGTTCATGTTGAACAGGGCGTCAATTCTCCAATAACAAACAATTTCCGACCAGGAAGAAAACATGACTTCTCAACTCCAGTTTCCAGTCACAGCCGAAGCCAATCTCTCTCTCGATGCTGCAGTTGCGAGCAAGCCGTTTCAGGATTGGCTGGCAGCTGTCAACACTGACCGATTCAAGATTCGCTCAGTGCACTTCCAATCAATCGACATGTTCGGTCCGAAGGTCGGCTTCATCAAGTTCAAAGCCGACGTCGTCGACGGGAATGACAAATTCCTGCCCGGCATCGTCTTCATGCGCGGCGGATCGGTCGGTATTCTTCCCGTCCTGTCGTGCGGCGGAAAGCAGTACACCGTCCTCACGGTCCAGCCCCGGCTGGCCACTGGTCGCTTCGACTTCGAGGAGATTCCTGCCGGCATGCTCGACGGCTCGGGAAACTTCGGTGGCGTCGCGGCAAAGGAACTCAGAGAAGAACTGCAGATCACCATTACCGAGGCTGAGCTAATCGACCTCAGCACTCCGGCCGGACACGACCGCGGTTTCTTCGTCTCTCCCGGTGCAACCGATGAAACCATCCGGCTGTTCTGCTTCCGCAAGGAAGTGACCGCCGAAGAGCTGGCGTCGATGAACGGTCGGTGCACCGGCGTCCTGGACGAAGGCGAGCAGATCACGCTAAAAATCGTGCCACTCGATGCGCTCTGGTCCACTCCCGACGGCAAAACCATCGTGGCGCTGGCTCTCTACAACAGGCTCGTCGGCGGTCAGCCCGCGAAGACTGCCGACTATAATCCGATGATCTGCTCGCCGGACAATCCGACATGCGCCGAACTGGGGCACCAGTGCAGCTCGAAATAGCGGGTCCGGCGCTTAGGCTTAAGCGCCATCGATTCGACGCGAACCGAGAGTTCTGAGAGCAGTCCCCACAAGGAATTCCAGCCACAGATACACGGTGCCGTCCCCGAAAGGGACAGCTACACTGTGCATCTGGTTCTTCATTTCATCTCTGCCCGGCACTTCAAATCAGATGTGCCGGGCAGCTTTTTCACATTACCGCTTTAGACGCTACCACTATGTCACATAGTCTTATTCAGTATAGTATGAGATAGAACGTGCCGTGTACACCCTAGCGGACCATATACCGAAGCGTTGTCATCGCTCCCGTCGCCGCGTAAACGGAAACAGTGTCACATAGTTAGTTGAATTTCGAGATGAACCTCCTGAGGACAGCACCTGGTAAGGTTTCAGGTGCTTAGTCATCAACTCACACCAGGGCGAACAGCCCAGGGAGGTTCATCTTGAAGGGATCATCTACCGCGAACAAGGTATTGTCAATCCAAGTCCAAAGGGACTTGAAGCGCTGAGCGATCAGCTGCAGATCGATCTGAAGACGATTGTGGAGAAGGGCGTAGGGGCTGCGCTGCAAGAGTTCGCATTGTTGTTCATCGACTTGCTGATTGAAACGGAAGTACAAGAGAAGTCCGGAAAAAGGTATCAGCACGATGAGGAGAGAGAAGTAACACGGTGGGGAAAGCAAAAGGGAGCCGTGTATGCAAAGGGGCAGAAGCTACCGATACTGAGGCAGCGCCTAAGATCAAAGGCAGGCGAGGTTGAGCTTGAGAGCTACAAGGCGCTCAACGACAAAACGTTGCTCAATGAGGAGAACATTGCAACTCGCAACGTTAAGCGATGGCGTACAGAAGAGCAGATGGAAAGATGGCTGGCCACAGGGCTTTTGGAAGCCGAGAAAAAGCTGAAAAAGATTCCGGGCTACACCCAGTTGCCTGCTTTGCGTCACGCAATTGCAAAACAGATCGAAAAAAAATATTTCCACTCGCAAATAGAAACTCCCGAAGCCACTTAAACACAGCTCTTACGAGATCTACTGAGACTGTAAAATAATTTGTGTCAAAGGCCCGAGCTAAACACTAGAAAAGGAGCTCGCCCCATGACCGATAAAACG
>JAIELX010000088.1 GCA_019752635.1 Candidatus Obscuribacterales bacterium
GCTGCGTCACGCAATCTCATTGCCGATTTCGACAATTCGGTCAAAGCTAAGCTTGGCAAACTGGAAGGCGAATTGGCGCCGGCGCTCAGTCGTGCAGATGATACTCTGCTGCAACTCATCCGCACTGCTGACGGCGCGGTGGAGGTGCTGGGAGAAGAGGGACCACGCACGCTCGTAAAATGGAACGGAACGCTCTACCACATTGGACCACCGGTAGACCCGAGCGAGCAGATGGGTGAACCGATGCACCAGGAGCATCCCGAGGTGCTTACCCTGATGGAAAGTTGCATCGCGACCACCAATGGGCAAATATTTGATGTGGGGGCGGACAACTCCGGCGCGCTAATCGGCGATTGTTATCGAGTCCATCTCTCCGGGCTGGAGGAAGAAGAGCGAATCATGATTGTCGGTCAATGCGATCTCCCACAATTCAAACCCTACTGCGTCGATTCACTTGAGACCGGTCTGGCGACATTGAAGCGGGAAGCGGAAGAGCATCAGCGCGAATACATTGATCGCTTACTCGCGCAGATTGACTCGCGCAGGGATGACCTGCGAAAGTGCAATGATTCTCGCCTTACAGACCTGCAGAAGAAGCTCGATTCCGCGCAGCGAGCACGCAAGTCTGCCACCAGCTTAGACGCTGCATCCAAAGCGCAAACCGAGCAAAAGAAGTTGCGCACCCAAATCGACAATCTGCGCGCCGAGTCACAGCAGGACATGACCGCGCGCTTGAGCGAGCTGGATGAAGAAGAGCGAAAAGTGCGCACGATGCAATTCGTAGAGGTTACGCCGACTCTATTGTTCACTGTTAAACAAACATCCAACGCGGGGAGAACGCCGGCATGAGATTCATTCACACGGCAGACTGGCAGCTCGGCATGGCGTTCGGGCATGTGCAAGAGAAAGCGGAAGTTCTGCGGCAAGCGCGAATGAATGCAGTGAAGCAAATTATCGCGCTGGCGGAAAGTGAGAAGGTCGACTTTGTAGTCGCCGCTGGCGACCTCTTCGATGACAACCGCATCTCGCCTTACATAGTGGAAGAGATGGCGAAGGTAGTGTCGCGCAGCCGCTTCCCCGTGTATCTGCTGCCCGGCAACCATGATCCGCTCACACCGGACAGCCCCTACGAGCGGTGCCCCAATCTGTTCAACAATTCAGCCATAGTTTTGCGGCGCGAAGAACCAATCGCCGTTCCCGGCGGTCATCTGTATCCCTGCCCTGCCCGCAGCCGCACGTCCAGCAATGATCCCACCACATGGATTCCTGCGCGCGGTGCTGACGATGGCATTCGCGTTGGCGTCGCACACGGTTCGGTTGGCACGCCTAATCCCACAGACTTTCCCATTGCGCCTGGTGCCGCCAAATCACGCGAGCTGGATTACTTAGCATTGGGACATTGGCACGGTGTGAAGAAGATTGATGAGCGCACGTATTACTCGGGCGCGCCAGAGCAAACTTCATTTGGCGAAACCAACGCCGGCAAAGTTTTGATGGTGGAAATAGACGCACCCGGCGCATCGCCCAAGATTCGGGAGCATGCGGTGCACAAGCTATTTTGGAGCGAGGAAAAACGAGATCTCAACAGCGAGCAAGACGTCAGCGACCTGCTCAGCGATATTGAAGAATTGGCGGACGAAAACGGACTGTTTCGCTTGTGCGTCCGCGGCGCGTTGCCACAACCTCAAATTGATCGCATCGAGCGCATTCCTGAAGATTGGTTTTTCCACTTCAAATTAGAGCTTGATGTTGCAGTAACGAATGGAACCTGGGAGTACAACCATCCGCTGCTGAACGAAATGTCTGCAATGCTGAAAGAGAAAACGAAGTCCGAGTCGGATGTTGACGCAAGCGTTGCTCGCTTAGCCCTCTCGAAGCTGCACTTTCTTGTTAAACACGCTGGCTTCAATGGCGAGGAGTCATAGTCATGCAACTCGTACGACTTGAGGTCACCAACTGGCGCGGCGTAGCTTCTAAAGTAATCGAGTTCGATGAAAAGATTACCGTGGTCGGCGGAGAAAATGAGTCCGGCAAATCTTCGCTGAGGGCTGCACTGCGCGCGGCTTTGCTGATGCCTAGCGGAAAGGTCGGCGAGAAGAAAAAGCTGGAGCGAGAACGCCCGTGGGAAACCAGTTTGTACCCAACAGTCGAGCTGGAATTTATAGCAAATGGTGTCACTTGCACGGTGAAGAAGGAGTTTCTGCGCAAGAAAGAGTGGGCGCAGCTCAGACGTGATGGTCGCCTCGTAGCGCAAGATGACCAGGTGCAGCCCGAGCTGATGAAACTGCTGGGCGATTCTGCCGAATGGATTGACGTGCTCTGGGGAGAGCAGGGACGACTGACTTATGAAACCGCGCCAGAATCGATAAAGGGCAAGCTCGCATCTGCAGCGCAGGCAACGGTACTACCCCAGGTGGCAGAGCTTGAGGATTTGATCAATAAAGAGTACTTGCAATATTGGACTCCCTCGACAGCTAAGCCTAACAAAAAACTGACCGCAGTGAGAGACGAAGCCATCGGTGCCGAAGAGCGATTGGAAGAAGCGGAGGCGCGCCTCAAAGCAGCTAATGACACATCAGAGCACATCGGTCAAGCGACTATTCAGTTGGAAGCATTAAAGAGTGAGTCCGAAAAGCTTGAGGCGGAGTGGAAGAAGGGACAAGAATCGCTTGGTGCCTGGGAGAGCTACAATGCGGCACTAGCAAAATCACAGCAAGCGCGCGCAGCATTCACGACCGCTGAGCAATGGCTTGCGAACTGGCGCGAGCGCACTACAAAGTTGCGCGAGTTGATACCACAAGCAGAAGTTTGGAAAGCTCGCGCTGAACAACTTGAAGAACAAACCGCAAAAAAGCCGGATCGCAAGGTAGTAGAAGAACTAACGCGCAAATTGAAGTACTTAGATCTTTCGATTGCCAGTGAAAAATACTTGGCGGCGCAGTCAATCGCAGTGCCAACGGCGCCCGAACTTGCACGCGCCGGTGAAATCGAAGCCGACCTTCGGGAAATCGAAATCTCGCTAAAGCTTGGGGTCATGAAAGCCAAGCTGACCGCCGAATCCAACTTGTCCGCAGTGTCCTTAGTGAGCGATTCCCCCGAGAGCGCATCCGCTGCGCGAAGCCCTGGGAGCGCGGGCATCCTGCCCGCTCCTGATGCCCTAACCTCCGGCCAATCCAAAGAATGGGAATCAATCCAAAGTTTCAACCTCCACATTCCCGGGGTAGCGCGACTAGAAGTTTCCTCCGGCAACCCAAACGTAGAATCCTCCGTTCAACGCCGTGACATATTAAAGCTCGAACTCACCGACTTCCTCAAAAAATGGCAAGCCCCCGATCTCGACACCCTCACCCAAAAGTCCCAAGAAAAAGCCGCTCAATTGAAACAGCTCCGCCCGGTCGATGCTGCAATATTGCGATCAGCTCGCGAAGGTGTTCCAGACGCAGCAGAAATCGACGCAGCATCGTTAGAACAGCGCGAAGCGACGCTGGAAGCCCTGCCTTCAACGATCGCCCTAGAAGAGGAACTTTGGCGCCAATCACACGCAGCACACACGACGCAAATGTCCGAGTACCAAGACCTCATGAAGCAGAACCCCGTGATCGAGTGCAAAACATTGTGGCAGGGATTGATCTCACACGCCGCCGCTATGCCTCCGATTGCCGATCTCGCACCACCAGTGGTTGATGAAATCGCAACTGTTCAATTCTTGAATTCGATCGCAACTGATGAAACAATGTGGCGCGAAAAGATGGAAACGTTACGGCTTGAGGCAGACCGCCTCGAGAAAGAAGCTGTGCGCCCGGTGGGCGAGGAACTAAGTAAAAAGATTCTGGATAACTTACGGACACTCGCCGACGAGAAGAAAACTTCCATCAACGACCTGAGCGCAATGCTCAACCAGGCAATTGGCGAGGTCAAGGGACAAGGCAACCTGTTCGAGTTTCTGGTTCGAGCAAAAGAAGAGTTGGCAAAGTCCGAGGCGGAACAGACACGCGTAGACATGCAGGCTTATGCGATCAGGGAGTTGCACGCAACATTCAATGCGGCTCGGCAGCGCTTGCAGAAGGATGTAGTGGCACCGCTACAATTGCTCGTCGGAAAGCGCTTCGGAACAATCACCTCCGGATTCTACAATGCAGTAGCATTCGACTCCACACTAAAGGCGAACGGCGTCGCAGCCACCAGCGTGGGCACAACCGTGCCGCTGGATGACATTTCCTTTGGCACACGTGAGCAGCTCGCGCTCTTAACGCGCCTATGCCTGGCCGAGCTTCTTTCTGAGGCAGGCGAACGGCAAACAGTGATCTTGGACGACAACCTCGTTCACACCGACACCGCTCGCATGGCACTTGCCTGCAGATTAATGGAAGATTCTGCGCACTCGGTACAGATTGTGGTGTTTACGTGCCACCCTGAGCGATACTCGGAATTCTCCGCCAAACAAGTGTTTATGCGGCGCGGCTGAGTACCGAGAATTTTTGAGTAAGCATAACCTCAACAATTGCGCGCCTGCGCCTAAACTTTCTTGCGTGCTTTCGCGGTTGGCGATGCTAGCTTCCTTGATGTGCATGCCACAGATACCCAGACGCGATTCATCAATGGATTGGCGAGAACGTCTAGACGTGGCTAATCAAGCTTGGACGATTCCTATCGACTAGGACATGACAGTATTCATGAGCAAATGAAAACAGCTTTCTTTGGTGTTTGTGTGCAGCATTTATGACCACGGCAAGACCGAGTTTCCTTCCATGAAAGAACAGGCCTGATATGTCCTCAGACATCGCATGCTCTATCACCCGGACACCCTGTCGCCTAATAATTTCCGCAAGATTTTGTACAGGCCAGATACCTAACCCCAATCTCTTTCGTTCTTGCTCAGCCAGAGACATTCCCTGTTGAACAGCATTCCATCGGCTTGACGGCTGGCGGAGTGCATAGGTCACGGGACCTATGGGTGATACTGGTAGCTCTAGGAGTTCTTCCAAGAAAGTGATGTGCCGACAGAGATTTGCACACTTCAGCAGCTCGTCTTTATTTATGCTACCTACAGGTATTTCAGTCGTTGACACGGTTCTCAACAGAACATGCGTGGGATCTTCCTCAAAAGCTTGCTCAAAGAACTCGGACATATCTCGTCGATAGATTCTGGACAACTTATCCAACTCGATACTACTGACTGCTCTCTTGCCGCTTTCAATCGAGATCAAAGAAGTTCTCTGGATGTCTAAGGCATCGGCAACCTCTTGCTGGGTCAACCCGCTGGTCTCGCGCGCAGTCTTTAGTCTTTGCCCCAATTCTTCTTGAGTGATCGTCACAAATTCTGCCCTCCTTTTTTCCTTCTGTCTGTTGTAAGGTAATTTGTTCACCGGCTTTAACGAAAGATCAATCTCCTGAGCCTTACCTAACGGAATCTTCAGGCCTTCCCAACCGATTTGAGAGATCCTGGTGGGTCTCATAGTAATTTTGCAAACCCAACTCCGTCGATTTAAGAGTGTTGACTTGCGGACTTGATGCTGGACTGCTGACCTTCTCTTGGCTCGCTCCACCGATAACGCGTTTTAACTCAGTGGTCTCCAGTGAATGAAGCTCACTAAGCTCGCCAAACATGGCGTCGGCCATTTCGTCTTTCTTCTCATTTGCCATTTTCCGCCGCTTCGACACTGCGTCCAAAACCCGTACCTTGGGAATGTCGATTGACCCCGGATGACTTCTTGGAAGAGCTGCTGGACAGCGCCAATTTAGCCTCGATTTACCGAAATACGTTAAGTTTTTAATGAGAAGAAGGAGAGGGCAGGGATTTTTCGAGCATGTGCAGAGCGTCTGCGACAGACGGTAATCGTGGTGATTGTAGCCATTGGTCGTTTAGGTTACCTCTCACCCGAGGAAAAAGAAAAGGACGTGGACCGGACTATCGTGTCCATACGACTAGCTACCAAAACCGGGTAAGGGCAATTCTTGATTGAAGCGGGGTAACATCAGATGTCCGGTACAGACCGCCCACGACCACTTGAGGCTCTTGATGATGACGACGTTATCGATGGTGATAAAGCTCTTTCCTCGCCTGCGGTCGAAAATTTTCAGTTAAGGTCGCCTACCCGGTCAATGGCAAACGGTTTCTACGTTGCGGAGGTTTTTCGCGACAAAGACGAGCGGATTTTAACAGCAAAAACATGCGACGGGAAAGAGTTCCACATTGAGAATCCCAACACAGGCAGATACACGCTTATAATCCCTGGCGAGGACGAGCCTCGATTCGCTCTAGGTTTGGAGTACCAAGAGGGCGCGCCAAATGTGCTTTCTTATGAACTGAGCAACAGAAAAACTATCTATGAATTTGACGACGGCATAAAGTCAACCCGCAGCAAGCAAGGCCTGGTCAGGTGGTTTAACCAACAGGGCGTTGAAATCGAAAAGCCAGCCAATAGGCAGCTTCCCGTGCGGGTGGGCGACACGCTGGACGAGGCTATTCCCGAGCGAAATCTGCTTGCCGATGAAACCGGGCTCCAGCCGAAACTCCCGCATGGGCGCACTAACCTGGAGCCACCCGCTCTAGCAGCTTCAGAAAATCTTTTCCCTGACCCTACTGAACGCCGGCCGTTCAATCTCGGGAAGAGCGATAGTTCAGTCGTCGAGGCTGAAGGTGGCACCACTATTCAAAGTTTTCTCGAAGAGCCGCTGGAACGGTCTTTAAGCACCAGCCGGAACGGCCGGGCGTTTTTAGCAGCGCGGCCGGGTTCTGTTAACATGACAGAGGAATTCGTTCGGCTGGCAGCAGGCAAAGACAAAAAGCTTCTCCATTCTCAGGCGCTGCTCAGCGATCTATGCATTCTGCACGCCAAGTTGGTCCTATCCAATCCAGCTGCGGGCGATGGACAAATTCAGACCGCCATAACATCGCTAATTCCTGGAAACTGCAAATTGTCACTTCTGGGAGCGTCAGAAGTAAACCAGCAAACAACTAGACTGAAAGCGCTCACTGATAAACTGGAAGCGGCGGTCACTTCAGACGAGCTCCAGGAGCCGTACTTGAACCTGCTCTGGAAATACCGTTCTCTTTATCCAGACAAATTCGATCAAGCCATCGATAATTATTCCAAATCAGCCACGAAGGCACTCGATGATCGCGCGGTCGCAATGGGCACACACTGTCCGCAGACCGCTCTTCAGCTGGCGGAACTGCAGCGAACTCTGGCGCACCTTAGAGATGAGCCTTTCTCCGGGTTAGGGTCTGGCGAGTTGCAAGATGCGATGCAGCGCATAAGCCAGCAGGCAGAGGGAAAGACAGGAGTACTTCCGCAAGCGCTGCGAGAAGATCTTGGCAGAATGATGCTAAGTCTGGCAGGAACCCGCTACATCCTTGCCAATGGTGAAGAGACAAAAGTGGCCCGATCGGCGCTTGAAACATTGGCAAAGAATATCACCGATAGCCAAGCGCTCACTGCGCAAGAAACCACCGCACTACTGGACAAACTGAAGTCGGTCAAAGAGCTGAATCTTGTGCAATACCCTTTATGTCCCGACAAGGCGGACATACTCCAACTGATCGATAGAATCGGGAAGGGTGGCTTTGCGGCGCAACCTTCGGGTCGTGATATTCTGATGGAAATACTGCTTCAAACCACAATGAGTTCGCGAGGTGGTGCCCAGTGGGATCATCACAAGACTTGGGGCGATCTTACTCCTGCCTCCGCCATTTCGTTGAACATCTATTCCCTGAGCGAAGCAGACAAGGCGGGAATTAGAAAAGCGATCATGGACGTGCTACCGGATGCAATTTCGGGCACGCCGAAGTTGACAGATCTCGAATTTGCCGGTGTCGCGCTGGCCTGGGCAAAAGACGGTACCGTTCCGGCAAAGGTGTCCGAGGCAATGACTTCGTCGATAAAAGGTCGCGCGCATTTGGGAGCACGATTTTTTGAAGTGTGGTGCGCGCATGACAAAGAGATGATCGGGGCGGAAGCCATGATCTCACAGTACCTCTCTGACTGGAGAAAAAACGGCCGCTACAGCGAACTCATCGGCAGGGTTCAGCAAAAATCGGCAGAACAGCGATCCGACATCTGGCGAGTACTGACGCATGAGGTTGCGGGAAACCCGGACGCGGTAACACTTTTGCGAAAGGGTGACTATTCCGCACCCAATCGCTTTGTAGTCGGAGAGTTAGCCGAAAATATTCTCGATGCGGAACGCAGCCCTGAAGAGAGGCAGAGACTGTTCAAATTGTTCTTGCACTTTCCATCAGCTATGGAACACTCCTCACTCACCGCTTATCTGCGCAGAAACAAAGATGGAATGCAAACTGTAGCCGATTCTCTGCCTGTGCTTTCGAAGGAAACTAACGAGAATCTGCTGAGGAAGGTAGTCGAGTTTGCTCGCAGCGAGGGCAAGCTGTTCACCCCGGAGTTCGGCAAGTTTTTGTTGACTGTCACGGAAAAATCTTCCAGCGAAGCGTCACAGAGGGCATCCTTCGAATTATTTAGCACCGTGGTCTGGACCGAACTTTCCGTCAATGAGAAGCAATCATTTAAAGAACAACTGATCAAACTCTTCGCACAACATGATTCTACGAAGCGCGCAACAACCCCCATCCCAGAAATAGCCGCAAAAATAACAGCTCTGGTTCCGGTAAACCAGGTTGTCTCTTTGCCCACATTTCTGCGCGCCTTGGGAACGGAATTTTCCGACAAGGAGTTGCTTGCTCTAACTGCAGAGGCAGAAAAGCGCGTCGGCTCTGCCAATGTTCGCCGATATATTGCCACCGCCGTGGCAATGGTTTTCGTGACAGATATCTTGAAGGACGAAGATATTGCAAAAGCACTTCCGGACAAAGGCAAACTGATCGATCCAGGTGAACTGCTCAAAAAATTGGCTGATGGAACGGCAGATGCGGATCCCCGATCGAAGGCGATTTTGCAATTGAATATTTCCGGCGAGTTTAAAGATGCCATTCGAAAGTTAGGAGACGAACAATACCATTTAATTACCGAGCTGGAGCAGCTTCGTCCCGATTTAAAAAAGACGCTAGAGGATCTTAAGAAGCACAATAGCGGGGGGCTCAGCGCAGCGGCCCGCATTGCCGACTTCTTTATAAAAGAAACATACCAACAAGACTTCGAGGATTTTCAAACAAAGAAGATCGCCGACGCTGACCAAAACCAAAAGCAAATCGAAAAAGCGGTGGCGCGTTTGCTTATCGTAAATGCTGGCCTGAACAAGTTGGGTTCCGCATCCGAAATTCTGAACTGGGAGTACCTGAACGTAGCTCCAGACGAATTCGGTAAGATTCCCACCCGAATGAGTACTATCACAATGCAAGACAATGTGTTGAACTTCTTTCGGCAATGCGGTTACCTTCATCCGTTGATGCTGCCGCCGGCCAACGCCACTTGCCCCAATCCGGTCAAACAGTTTTTTCTGCAACAGACCGGTGATAATCAGCAAGCCGACCGATTGCATTCAGCGTACAACCAATTGATGGATGCGCCTCAATCTTGCGACTCATTGAGTCAGGTTATTGAATCGTTGAGCGATGCAAAAGACAGCGTCGCCAGGGATGCACTAATGGATTCCACCATCGCAGCGATTGGCCAGAGTCCGTCGATGGCTCGTCTGAGCAATACCGTTGAAGAAATTGAGACGCACCAGGAACGGCTTCGTATTGCCCTTCAAGCGGCACATGATAATGCGAATTTTAAAGGTATAATTGCCGACGCGAAAGCTCACGCAAAGCAGGTGGAGAGCTTGCTCAAAAGCGTGGACCCCAAAGATCTGGCTAATCTGCAGCACATACGATTAACCGTCGACAAGCTGTTAACGGCCAAAGCTGACGAACTAAGTCCGCGTCAAAAGAGAAACCTGGAGATGCTGCTAGAGCAAGTCTCTCTTACCGAACGCTTGCTTAGTCCGAACTATCCGGAACCATCTCGGTATCTGACCACGAAGCTCACTGCCGAGTTGTATGCAGCGCAACACCTGCTGAAGGAGGCAGAAGCACGCAATGCAAGCAAGGGCGAATTGTATTTTGCCAAAGAGAAAGTGGAACAACTCGACGCGAGACTTTCTCACCTCAAGCAGAACTTGAACATAGAGTTAACAACACTTGTTAGTGATTTTGGCAAAGCAAATTTTGAAAACGAAGCCAGCACATGGAATATCTTTCGAAAAAATGCCGCCATTCTGCTTTCCACCCACGCAGTTGCAGTTACGGTAGGGGCTCTGGTAGCGGCAATAGCATCACTGGCGGTGCCGCCTCTAGCTCCGGCGTTCGTGACCATGACTGTCGGGCTAGTATCGGCGTTAGCAACCACCGCTGCCGGACATGTTGCCGGCTCGCTGGCCGAGGGCTATCTGGGAGAAGCCGGGCTTGGCTACGGGCATATAGGTAACCCCATCTACTCATTTTCCAGGGCACCATCTGCAGCTGGTGCGGAACAACTCTCTCATCAACTGCCAGGTTTGGCAGCTGAGTCCGTGGTCGGATACTTCCTGGGGCACCTGGGCAGCGTAGCTGGCTCTCATGGCAAGAGTGCATTGGGTATGACGGCTCGACACGCGCTACCAGCCAAAGGATTTACCAACACATTCTTACAGCATCTGAACGAACAACTCTTTTCTCCAAATATTGTGGTCTGGCAAAATCTTGCCAGCGCAGTACTTTCGCCACGACCACAATCGCCGGAAGAAATGGAAAGCGCAGGCATCCAGGCACAAGTGATCGGCCAGGCATTAAATGTTCTCTTCTCAGCGCTTTCGGCAAGACCGCGAGGCTATCGGGGCAACACTTTAGAGCCGAGCACTCGTAAACTGGTTGAAACGGTTGTTGCCGTAGTTCGCGAACGTGAAATGCTCTCTCATTCAGAATCAGTGCCACCGATGAAAGCCGCAGGCAAAGCTCACGGCTTCGACCCGGCAGATTGCCTCAATGATTTCCTTCAAGCTCAATTATTGGCGCGGTCATTGAGATCAGGTTCAGTCAAAGGTCCTCTGGTGGAAGAACAATTGAGATCCGTGCAGGAGCGGATTTCGAAGACCCGAGCCAGACTGGGAAACGACGCAGACCGGGCGGCTTTCGACGCCTTGGAGAGCTTCACCAGACAGCTGACCTTGAGGGAGGAGCTGCACAGCTCTTCCTCCGGGCAAAAGGATCTGTTGCTCCTGAAGAAACAGCTGGAGCAATCTGTTCAGGGTGGATCTTTGACTCAGGAACAAGCCAATGTTCTGGAGCAGATGGCAGTGGAACTCGCTTCCGTTCTAGCCAAAATGAATCTGAGCGAACCGCAAAGCAACGCTCAATGGAAGAGTCTCGTAATAAAGCACCTATTGCTTGAGAATGAATCGATGCAGCGTCTCATGCGTACGTTCGGGCACGCAGCAGCTGATCCGTTTTGGCCTGCGGGCACTTTGCGGGTTCCCGTCGAAGGACCTCAGGGCGAAGGGCATATCGTGACCGTAATCACCAAGACGCCGGTAAAAGAATCTGTAATTAGTCTGGTGCTTGATCATCTCAGATCAAGTCACACATTGCCGCAGCAGGTCGAAATAATGCCTCACGGTGAGGATGGCAGTTTTAACGCCGAGTCGGGACTGCTTCGTGTCAGGTACAAAACTAAAACCGGCGAATTTATGACGATACTCTTTCACGAGCTCGGGCACACAATTCCGCTAACAGATGAACTGAATATGAAGTTGATTCAGTTGAAGCGCAAATCGCTTGAAGCGCCGCAAGCAGCACAGGTGATAGATAAAACTTTCGGAAAAGGTACGTTTGAAAGGCTTAGAGCCGCCGCGGAAGGCCGTGAGGTTTTTGAAGGCTCACCCTTGACTGATGACGAATTCTTCCTTTACTGCAGTGCAAACTCAGAGATAGTAGCAGAGTTGTATGCCGTCTATGTGCGGCTAAAGAAGACAAATTCACCGTTAGAGTTGCGTCGGGGACTAGAAGATCTTGCCGGAACAGGACGAGATAAGCGGTTAGCGTTGTTGTCTCAGTACGAAGAGGTGTGGAACTTTTTGGTGACAGAGGTCTTTGAGCCGAAAGACCTTACCCGGTCGGTGCTGCGAAGAGTAACCGGCGAGGTGCCTCCCTCTCCCTTGCCCGCGGAACGAACGCCGCAAGCGCAACAGAGGTTCATTGAGAGCGAAATCAACGCCAGACGAGATCGAATTAGAGAAGCGGCCTTGGAGGAGGTTCTTTGGAGCCGGTTTGGAAGGGCATTGGAACGCGCAGGTGTCAAACGCGAAAAATTTTCGCCAGAATCACTTCCAGAAGAGGTGGCAAGTTATTACCGAGAGCTGCGTTCTAGTCTCTCTCAAAGCAGTGACGGCAAATCACCGGCAATGCAAGCGGATGCTCGCAAGCTCAAATTGCTTGTGGCGGAGTGCGAGAGCGCTATCAAAGCCAACATCGAAAGTAAGATACGGGGCTCCAGCGGTGAAACTCGTGAAGCACTTGAGGCAAAGTTGAGAGTACTTCTGGAAGAGGAAAATAGTCACAAGAAGGGCTCCGCACCTGATGAGGCGCCACCGGTTAAATTGGAAACTGCTGAAGCGCGAACAGAACGATTGAGAACACAAATGCAAGCTTCGGAGACCGGCAGCGATCTTCTCGCCGGACTAACCAAAAAGAATCGGGACACCGCTGAAGTGATGGAATCGATTTTAGCGCTGACTGCCGCTGAACGAGAAATCTTAGGCAGTCGCACAGGATTATTCGAAGCCCTTACCGGTGCCCTGGTTAGCAAAGTGATCGACGTGAAGGCACTAAAGACGATATTAAATCTCGAGGCTCCGCGCCTCAAGCAGTGCGAAGCCTTGCTCAAGGGAACAAGAGGCCAGGAGCTGATCGTGCAGATTCTGCAAGCAGATTCAACCGTATTGCCAAGTTTGCTGGAGATGGCAGCCTTGCCTAGTTGTCTGAACCGGCACCTTGAAGCGCTAGCCGCTGCAGCAAGCCCGGGCAGCGACCCGGATAGGATTCGCACGGCAAAAGCAATTGCCTGTAGTGGCGTTAGGGATAGTAGTGTTCTTGAAGGATTGACAGCACATGTGTTAAGCAACGATAAACAGCGGTGGCAGAACGCCAGGGGAATTGTCTCATCAGGCATAAAAGACATGGCGCTCATGGCAAGGATTCTGGAGCTACCTTCACAAATGCAATCAGATGTTGTCGGTGCAAGACTATCTCTTCGAGACAAAACAGATAGCGATTTCCGCCGTTTGTTTATGCTGGATGGCACACCCGAAGTACTGGGAGCTGTTCATGAGATCATTCGCAACGTGAATCACGCAACGCTTTTAGAAAGACTAAGCAGACTTGGTGAGTTTCGAACATTCTTAGCGTCCGGTTTAATTAGTCCCGCTCAGTTGAAGCAATTCTGCATTGAGCCGCACTACAGCGATATCATTAGTGGCCGAATCCTTCGCGATACAAGTGCAGGCAAAATAGAGCCCTCCGTTCTGCGTGCACTTTTGTCCATGGGAAGAGATGGAACGATCGGACCAATTGCGATGGAGGCGTACGGGCAAGCAATTAGAGACGGTCTTCTCAACAGTAACACGTTGGCGCATATTCTTCAAAGTAGCTCACGGCTGGCTTATGAAAAAATTCTGTGCAATCCGCACGAAGCATGCAAATTGGCAGGCGGCGAAAGCTTGTGGCTTGATGCGCTAATTAGAGGCGGGGAGCCCGGAGTACAAAGAGTCGCAGACAAACTGTCAGCGGTGCAACAGATTCTTCCCGAATTGTTTCCGGAAAAGGGTTATCGTGTTTCGGAAGTTCCTCCTAAGTCGGATTCTCCGGTAATTCATGCTGCATGGCGAATCGCTCAAGCGATGCAGGCAGGCGATTTCGTTGAGGCACTGCGCGTGGCCAGGGAATTTCCGACTCCCATGGAAGAAAAAATGCATCGCATTCATTTGTCGCTGGGTGAGTTGACCAACGTGGAGTCATTGAGGACTACGCTGGAATCAATGTCGAGCAATCGGCATGCTCAAGTTCGACCAGTGGTTGGCGTTGATTCGTCGGAATCACGGAAGTATGAAATCAATTGCCCGGTGGTGTTCATCGAACTGAGAGAGGGGCTTGGTTTTGACCTGCACGACTCAAGCCAAGTCTACTTATATGAAGGCAAACCTCCCTCCTATACAAATAGAGCCGCAACACCACAGGAGAGAGCTCTAATCGAGCAAGTGCAGAAATCGGTTTCAGGCCGTGCGCTTCTGGGAAAAGAGGCGCGAATTCGCTACGAAGAACGGGTTATTCATGGCAATCAGGGAGACGACTTTAAAGCCGAAAGGCATGGAACCGTGTCAGCGCTTACGTTAGAGTTTATGAAGTCACCCCAGTATAGAGAGCTCTCCCAGCTGTGCGCTAGTGAAAATATCCGCTTAGAACGCGTGCATGAAATAGATGTCGTGGCGGCGCTGGTTGAGTCCGGCATGTCGCTTGAAAGTGTTGAGACTCTGTTTGGTAAGGCACACCGGCAAGAAGAGCGTGAGTTCTTCTATCAGTGGATGCAGTCGCGGAAACAGTCTGAACAAAAGTAGACGAGCAAGCGACGGGCTTCGCAACTCGTCTAAGCTAGAGTCCATGAACGATCGCTGAGATTTACCTGTGATTTATGGTTGGGCGTTATGTTACTGGGGTGATTAAGATATTTGAGCATACTCGGGGGCTAGAATATTATGACGACTCAGTTTTGCGACGAGCTTCACTCCATCGCAGCTGCAAGTTTTTTTGACACCTTCAGGCACACGCCCCATGATTTAAAAGAACTTTTTGTTGCGGCGCAACATGCCCGCACAACATTACGAACGAACACCGCTCCACCATCGCGCGGAGGTTCGACTTCGAACTTTGCCAGTACCAACAAAATAAGCGATGGTACCCAAAGCCGGTGCAAGACAAATCGCAAGGAAAAGTTGGTCGGCGAAAAAAACGGACTGCCGAAAATTCGCGTCACAGAGTCAGCTGCACTCCACTGGTTTTTGACCGTGGCGTCAGCTGATGATGACGATTAAATCGCCACCCGCGGAATCCAGGTGTACGCTGCCGAAATTACATGAACTTTGGCTTGGATTAAGTTGAACCTCAAGCACAAAGCCGAAGCGACTTCTCTACAAGATTGTTTCGATATTTTTCGCGGCTACAGGAAAGTCACGCCCTGCCGGTCTACCCAAAAGTTGTGTTCTCGTTCGACACTCCCTTAAAGCAACAGCCGGACAAATACGAAGTCAGGTTTCCTGATCTTCACGTGCTTCGCTTCCGCTACCGTGTGATTCAGCTCAATCGCCTTGACTGGCGAGCCTATGTCAGATGCAGTAATCCCGTGGCGTCGGCCCTGATGGCGACGATACAAGGAGATGATTGACGCTGTGCTGGTTGAGCTAAAGCTCGAATTATAGAAGAATGTCCACGTGCGAGGGGCCCTGGCGAGACTCCATCTATTGACACTTTATTGAAGCTCTTTTTGGATGAGAGTCTTGATCGTGCGATAACCATCATGTCAGACCTCATCTCTGTGAGCGACCAATGGTTGGTCAATTGGTCAATTCATTAACTAAGCTGGACTTGGGTTGGTAAGTTGCTATGATGGTGGTACAAAACCAAATGTCGTAAGCCTGAGCCTGCTGCGTCGCGGAATTAGCGAGGCCACCCGTTAAGGGGAAAGTCGGTAGAGCAGACAGGAAGAATTGAGGAAGGTGAGGTTAACGCCTCACCTTTCACTTTCTACAGTCTCTAAAGAGTAGAACTCGCGGCTAATCACCTTTCCATCGCCGTTTCCAATCGCTTGGTGGCGCCTTCTTTCTGCAATGAGACTTTGCGCAATCTCTCTTCGAACTTCGGCAGACTTTGCAACGGCGCCGCTTTCTCGAGCCGATAGCGGTATGACTCCATTTTGTTTTGCAAGATGGCATCAAGACTGGTGCTCCCGCCCAATTTCGATGTGTCCACCGCCGTCGAAAATACGGCAGAATTGACCCACGTCAAAAATAACGTACGTTGAATCTATTGCAGATGCGGATCGCAGAAACAAATTGTCCAGCCAAGAATGTCCATCACGTAGCATTCGTTGAATTGGTTTAGGGAGAAGCGGCAATTGTTCATCAAGCGACTCTGGAAGCAGATGAAACCATCTTACCGGAGCCGACTGCAATGTATGATCAGCGCTAACATGACGACGATGAATCCGGAGAGAATTGTTAGAGCCTACTCTTGTTCTCTTCGACGTAGCGTGAAAGAACCTGCCTGACTAGGGTTTGATATCCTAGCCCGTCTTTCTTAGCCAGGATTCTCAGTTTTTCGATAAGCTCAGGATCGAAACGGAAAGACACCATCTTCTTGCCGGTGATCTCATCGACTTCTTTGTGGTGTTGCGCCGTCTCTTCCGCAGTAGCCTCCCTCCACTCTCCCGAAGGCGCGGCATCAAGATCTGCGTTCGGAGGAACTACTCTCACCTTTGCTTTGGGCTTGTTCTCGGTTTTAGCCATAAACCCATTTCTCGTCCGGCGGGTATGCCGATTTGATTCTGTATACATTCGGTCCCATTTTCATGAATACGATCTTCAAGGTCCTTCCGGAAAGTGTGTCTCCGGTAATGGACTTGGTTGGCGGCACTGCCTTGTGCGACAGTGTCGCGACAATTTGTTTATCGGGGAAAAGCTCAGAAAATTGGACCATTCGGGACGGAGACGATCTTTCAAATCCCCGTCCATTCTTACTGCACATCGTCCATGTCTTCGCTTAGCTCCTGCTCTATCTGCTCAATCGTCGGTAGGCTGATCTTCAAAGCGTCTGGCAAGGACTCAGTGGTGATGTACTCGGCAATACCGATGGACTTGTGCGTGTCACGTAAGGCATATTCAGCGATAACTCTATTCTTGTCCTTGCAAAGGATCAAACCAATGCTTGGTTTGTCGTCCGGATGTCTCAAGAGATCGTCGACGGCGGAGAGGTAGAAATTCATTTTGCCCGCATATTCCGGCTTGAACGCCGTTGCTTTGAGATCAATTACAACAAAGCATCGAAGCCGAAAGTGATAGAACAAGAGGTCTAAATAAAAGTCCTGATCACCCACGTCAAGATGAAATTGGCTACCAACAAAAGCGAAGCCAACACCCAGTTCCAGCAAAAATGAGCGCAAATGCTCGAAGAGTCCTCTTTCAAGATCCCGTTCGTGCGCATCTGAACCAAGCGTAAGGAAGTCGAAGTTGTAAGGGTCCTTCAGAGTTTCGCGGGCAAGATCAGATTGCTGCGCTGGCATTGTGCGATCAAAATTGTTTATCGATTTCCCACATCGATGGTAGAGCCGGCTTTCTATCTGATGCGTAAGAATGGCGCGAGACCAACCATTTTCCATAGTCTGCAAGGCGTACCATCTGCGCTCTACCGGCTCCTTAACTTTCTCTAGAAGGACAGTATTATGCCCCATGGAATTTGTGCCACAGGCTGAAGCACAAAATCAGATTCCTCATGATAAGCCAGGTAAAGTGCCCGAATCCGATATAGATTACGGCGAGAGAAGCCTTTCATTTCCGGGAACGCGGCTGTCAGATCTTTGCTCAACTGTTCCATCACGGCGCCCCCCCATCCGGCATGCTCCTGTCGCTCAACAATGGATTTGCCTAGCTCCCAATACATGCCGATTAACTCGGAGTTTACTGCTACAGCAGCCTTGAGCTGTGCATTGCGAACACGCTCTTTAAGTGTCTGCAGAAAGTGTGCATAACCTTCAAGCTTCGTGAGCTCCGGTGCTGGAAACTTTTCTCTTCTACTCATTTCCTTGTTCTCTTTCGACTGTATTCCGTGGTTCGAAACAGCAGGTTGCTGTTGATTCCTCCAGCTACACTTAAGACGTAAGTACAGCGAAAAAAGTTCAATCGGTTCTATCACAATTTTCGAGAACTGGTACTTGCCCGAAGCGGCCCGCGCCCCCAGGGGCTAACGCTACCGATTGCGCGTTGCGCTCCGGTCTAAGAACGCACTGAACACGAGTAATGAAATCCCCCAATCATCGCACCCCGCATTGCAAAATACGTGCAGTCAAAAAATCGGTACAGGGCACACCCACAGCTGCTGAATGCGCAGCCGTGCTGTGATACTCTGGTGAGATCGGCTTCGGAGACACCAGTGTCTTGTCAGGTATCCATAGCGACATCGCGCGTTT
>JAIELX010000063.1 GCA_019752635.1 Candidatus Obscuribacterales bacterium
TCTGGAAAAGTCTCCTAAGAGCTTGCGCTGGCACCGTTCCCGTCACCTATGCTGAGCTGAAGTTATAGGCAGGTTTCTCGACGCTACTACTACACCTTGTCGTTTGCCTGAACACCTCTCGTAGCAAAGGCGCCTAGCTGTCTTCAACACGAATACGATACGAAAATCAGCCGAAATCGTATCGTATTCGATAATACGCGGCGCCTCTCCCCACGAACACAACCGCCCGCAGCCATTGCTCTTACTATGTTTCGGGACACATCCGAATTCTACTCCGGCTTTTAGTAGGCGAAGGGAAAGAACGAACGAACCGAGATTGCTCTCGGGACGCCGCCCGAAGAAGTGGTGAGCACCATTAACGGTGCCCACCACTTCATGCGCCACCACTGGTCTTAGTGCATGTCGCACCACTTCATACAGCCCTTGATGCGGTCGGGCAGGTCGGACTGCTCCTTGGCCGCCCACTTCTGCGCCGGACGAAGGGCCTGCTGCCAGTAACTGCGAGCCTCGGCGTAACGCTCCTGCTTGTAGCAGGTGAAGGCCACGGCATTCAGCACCTTCGCGCCGATGAAGCAATCCAACTTTACGCGACAGCTGCGCTCCATCTCGACCATTGCCGCGAACGCCGCGTCCTCGGCGCGCGCCCAGTCCTCGTTGTCGCAGTGCACCTCGTACTCTTCCAGCAGCGCCAGCGCCTCCATCGACTCGAAGCCAATACGGACCCGCTGAGCGTGCCAGGCGAACAGCTCCTTGTCGTCATCGTCCGTCAAGGAACCGGCATCGACCAGCCCCTGCGCCTGCGTCATCAAGGCGAACGCGTTGACGTACTGCTTGAGCCCGAACCGGCAGATGGACAAGTTCAAGAACCGCATGGTCTGCCAGCGCTGGTCGCCCAGCTCCTGGTGGTACTTGAGGCATTCGGTCCACCTCTTGATCGCCCCCCGGTAGTCCTTGCGCCGGTAACACTCTAGCGCGTCAGCCCAGAGGCGACTCGAGCGCCTGGCGTTCATTTCGCGCTCGCAGTTCTTGATGCGTTTCTCGCACTTGCCAATAACAGCGGCGTCATCGCCGATGCTGGCCCGCGCGAACAGGATCAGACTGCGGCAGCTCTCGACCGACTCATCCAGCCGGCCCAGGTGGTACAGGCACGAAGCGATGTTGTTGCGCAGCCCGCAGACGTTCTCGGCGTCTTGCTGCTCCGCGTACGGCAGGACCCACTCGTAGAGCCGCAGGGCGTCGCTCCACCGCTCGGCGCGGTATTCGACGGTAGCCAACTGCAGCCCCCGTCTGTAGGTGTCGCCCGTCGCGGGAGACACCAGTGAAATCGTCATGTTGTCCTCTTTGTTAGAGCACAAAAGAATTTTTCTTCTGAATAAACCGAGACGGAAGCGGTAACGTCCCGCTTCCGTCTCCCTCATCATCCTTGCTCAGACCGTCTTCGTTGCGACTTCCCGGGCCAGTGCTCGCGCGGCCTTGACCTTGTTCTGCTTGAGCAGCACGTTCACCAGATGCGTCTGGCTACCGGGCACCACGTCCGGGCGGTACTTGCGCTCGAGCGCGCAGGCCCGACGCAGCACGACTTCGGCGTCGGCGTCGCGACCGGCAGCAGCCAGGGCCGCGGCGAACCGTTGCAGCGGGAACAGCAAGCGAATGTCTTCCGGAGAAGACGCCGCCTCTTTCGCCGCCACCATGTCCGCCACCACCTTGGCGGCGAACGGGTCTTTCTTCGGACAGGCCTCCACGACCGCCTGAACCAGGTCGTCGTAGCTCTCGTGGAAAGCGCCGACGTCAGTGAGCCGACGCTCCAGAGCCAGTGCGAACGCAGCGTGCGCTTCCTTGCCCTTCTTGAGATTGAGCAGCACTCGCCCCTGAATCACCAGCAGCAGTTCGACCTGCCGGATGCGCTCCGACATCGGCTTCCCGTCTTCTCCCGCCTCCAGCTTGATCAGATGCTCGACGAACGAACGCAGCAGTTCCGCCGCCTCCTCGTGCTTACCGGTGAGGTTCAGCGTGTGCACCAGGCACAGGCTCGGGATGCACTCGTCGCCGAAGGCGAAGACCACATCACCGCAAGGCAACTCGGGGTCTTGCAGCGAGAGGTAGCGGCGAAGGAGCGGTTCGGCCTCGCCGTACTGCTTCAGCTCGAACAGCGACGCTCCCAGCTTCCCCAGCGCGATGCCGAGGTTGCCATCGCGCGAGTCGCTCTTGTCGTCGTTCTCGTGGTACTGCACCACCGCACGCAGGTTGATCAGCGCGCCCGCGTGGTCACCCTTGCCGACCTTGCACACCGCGATGCGTTCGTGCAGTTCGCCTTCCAGCTGTGCGGAGCCCCCGAGCAGCACCGACAGCCCCAGCGCCTGCTCGAACAGGTTGATTGCTTCGTCCGCCTGAGCATGGTCATGCGAGTGCGACGCGATCATTCCCTTGCGACGAACCGTCTCCGCCAGCCCCTTCAGGCACCGGACGGTGACCGGAGTCTGCCACATCTTGCTTCCGGAGAGGCTGGCCAACGCCTCGCGGAAACGCGTCTCCGCCTCGTCGTGCCGGTACGTTTCGAGCAGGCGTTCGGCGGTGGCGACGACACCGGTGACGGTGCGCCCCCACACCCACATGCCGAATGCCACCGCGACGATGACGCAGCACGGCACGATCCAAATCAAATCACTCAGACCCATCATGCACCTCGTTGGGAAACACCGAGCGGTCCGAAGACCGCTCGATTAGCCGTTTGAGAAGAAGAATACGTCGCTCGCAAGCGACGCTAGTCGAGTTTCAAATCCTTGCTGGGTGCGTGGCGATCCTTCACCCACTTCTCCAGGGTGACAGGCGGCTCGTTGCCGACCTGAATGCCGAATTCCGACCCCCACTTGTTGCGGCAGATGCCCTTCAAGATGGCGGCTTTGGACTTGGAGGTAAGTACCAGAAGCACCGCCTCACGGTGAGCGCTGGCGCTCCACTCCTCCATCGGCACAGGGTCTTTGAGCTTGGTGTCGCCCTTCTTCAGGATGCCGATCTTGGCGTTACCGGCACCAACGGCGTCGATCAGGTCCAAGACTTCGTTGGCGTAGTCGCTGAACCCGTTGTTCGCACCGGTGCCACCGACGCCCGCCAACTTGCGCAGAGCCTTGAGGTCTTTCGAGATTTCGGCCCCGACGTCCGCGGAGATTTTGACCTTGTCCAACGTCTCCTTGGCGGTCTCCATCGTCTCCTTGGCGTGCGCCATGGTCGCCTTCGACGTCACGCGCAGGTCGTTGACCATCCACGCGAAGCCGGCCGACACCACCAGGGCGGTGACGAAGCACAGCCAGAACTTCCACTGACCGCCGTTGCCGCCGCCGGCGGTAGCAACGACGGTACCCGGCAAACCGGATTCGGAATTGGTCGCGGTGACGGCCGGAGCCGCGTCGCTCTTGTCGGAGGGAACACCGGGTTGATCGGAATCACTCATGCTTGAATTTCCTTGTGAGAGTTCGAACATTCACGAAACATCTAGCAGCCCCTCAACGGAGGAGACTGCGTCCCGACTCAGCTATCGGCCAAGCGCAGCGATGTCGAAGCGCGGCGGCGATCAGGCGTTACCGGCCATGCGCGAGCGACCCGTGTAGCCCCGCGGACCGACTTCGTACTCGCCGATGCCGATCGACTGCCAGAACGTATGGCCGGTGTCCGGTTGCGTCTGCTCCGCCTCCGGCTCATCGTGCAGCAGGCCCTGCTGACGCTCGGCCTGCCGCGCGCGCGGGCGACGGCTGCCACGATCGCATTCGGTCTGACGACGATTCCAACCCATGACTCACTTCTCCCGATTGGGAAAACGAGACCGCAGCCGAAGCGCTACGGCCATGATGAAACACGCGACGAGCTGCCGGGGGGCTCACAGCCCTAAGAAGCGCGCCGTTGCCGGGCAGCCTCTAGAAGGTCATCGGCATGGTGCGCGCCAGGCACGTGCACACCGGGAATTTGGACAGTTTTGGCCGCCATGGTCAGAGCCATCGCGGCGGCCTCGTTGAACTGCGCCTTGCGAGCGGCAGCCGTCTCGGCTTCGACGAACAGTTCCGGGCGAACGAAATCGGCCATGCGCATGAACATGCAGCCCAGTGCAACGGAGTGGCTGTAGGCAGCGTGTACCGCGTTGCCGTCAGGCTTGCTCCGGCGAATCAGTCCATTGACGGTGCCGACGGCCGCGGCAACACGTTTGACCAGCCCCGGCACCGGATCCGGACCGACCATCACGTCCATAAACGCGCTGCACTTCTCGTCGCCGAACGTGTGGTCGGTGCCGCTGTTTCCGCCGTCACGCCAGCGCTTCTCCGTGGCTTCTTCGCCACAGTAAAAGCAGCGCCGCGGGCCGTAGCCTCGCGGACAATGCCGAGCCTCGTCACTGAGGTCGCGCGCGTGGTGTTTCGACTGCTCGTTCAGGTGGAACGGACGGAAGACGATCATGTCCACACCCGTCACGGTAGAGCAGTTCCTGTCCAGCCTCAGACCGTTAGCTACGATGTACTCGAGACCACGCTTGGTAGCCAGTTCAAGGTAATCGCAGAAGAGCATCGAACCGAACCCGCTCAAGGGCAAATCGCGTCCTTCGCGGTTGTAGCTTGAACCTTCACCGAGGAAGTCGATCTCCAGCCTCCAGGCTACGTTTTGCACGATTTGTTTGAACTGCGCCGGCGGTAGTTCTCGAGTAGAATCGTTCCATCTGCTCATGACAAAACCTTTCCGACACGGGCCTCCCCTCGCGTGGCGCCCGCATTCGAAAGAGAATTGAAGAATATCCCGAAAGACGCCGATCGGGATGGTTTTCACCTCGAATCAGGAAGTGGTATTGACTTAAACCGAAGAGTGCCGAGCGAAAGCCGTTCGGCACTCTTCCACGACGCCCGCGGCACCAGGCTGCGGGCGAGGAATCCAACCGGCGCGTTAGAACACCGGCTTCATCAACTTCTTCACTGTCGGGGCGCTCAACGCCATGATCAGCGCACCGACAGCCGCTGCCACCGCCAGCCAGGTGAACAGCGTTGCCACCACCGACGGGTCTTCGCTGGAGAACCCGGCAAGGACACCGCCCAGCTTCGCAGCCAGAGCTGACGCCAGGAACCACAGCCCGACCGCAAGCCCGGCGTATCGCCGCGGAGCCAGCTCGGTCACCTTCGACAGCCCGACCGGACTGATGCACAATTCGCCGAGAACCTGCAGGAAATAGACCCCGCACAGCCACAGCGGACTGACCTTTCCTTCGACCGCAGCGTACGCAGCGGGCACCATCAGCGCTGTGCCCAGGGTGAGGAACACCAGACCGATGGCGAACTTCCACGGGCTGGACGGCTCTACCTCCTTGCGGCGCAGCACCAGCCAGAGCCACGCGAACAACGGCGACATCACGATGACGCAGATGGGGTTGACCGCTTGGAACCAGGTGGAGGGGAACTCGGCACCCAGAATGGTGGTCCGCGTGTTCTCCTGCGCGAAGAAGCTGAGGCTAGAGCCGCCTTGCTCGGTGATGCAGAAGAACAACACGCTGAAGAAGCACAGCACGCCGATAGCAGCGTAATGCCCCCAACTGCGCTTGTCCTCCTCCGCTAACACTTCGACCTTCGCCGGGTCGGTCTTGCGCAGCACCCCCACGTGCTTGATGTGGCGGCCACCCCACCAGTACTGCGCCAAACCGGCGAGCATCGCCACACCGGCGGCAGCGAAGGCGAAGTGCCAGCTGTACGTCGGGTCGATACCGCACCATTCCAACCCTGCCTTGGACCAGGGATGCTGGGCGATGAATCCGCACACCACCGGCGCGAGCGCCGCACCGATGTTGATGCCCATGTAGAAGATGGTGAAGCCCTGCTCGCGGCGGCTATCGTGACCGCCGTAGACTTCACCGACCATGGTACTGATGTTCGGTTTCAACAACCCGGTGCCGAGGGCAATCAGGCCCAACCCGGCGTAGACGAAGAACGGCGAGTGCAGCAACATGATGAAGTGCCCGGCGGCAATCACTAGTCCGCCAATCAGCACCGAACGCCGAGCGCCGAGCCAGCGGTCGGCGATGAGCCCGCCGGGGATAGCCGTGAGGTACACGGCCATGCCGTACCACCCGTAAATCGCCGACGCGTCGCCCTTGCTCAGCCCGAGGCCGCCGTCCACCACCGCAGTGGCGAGAAACAGCGCCAGAATCGCCTTCATGCCGTAGAAGCTTGCGCGCTCGCACATTTCAATCGAGAAGAGAACCCCGAGGGCGCGCGGATGCCCGAAGAAGGTCCTCTCTTTGCCAGAACTTGCTGCCATTTTAGAACCTGCCCTTTCATTGCTTTGTGCAACTGTTGAGGAAGTTTCAGGAACCACTTGTGCCGACCGTCCACAGGAGCAAGCCTCCATACATTGCCTTGAGGGCGATGCGTGGAGGCTGATCGGTAGTCGCTGCTGCGGATACGGGGATGTGGTCGACTAATGTCCTGCGTGTAATGGAGAAACTGCTTGGAACATGATCCTGTGTTAATTTCGCCCCTGATGTCAACAGGACGCGACGCGCCGGGGAGAGCCGGCAAAACGGCTGTAGTACACAGCCAATGCGGACTTCCGGGCAAAACCGACGCGCAGGTCCGTGCCGTAGCGGCAACCATGGCAGGATGTCCGAGCATGAGACAGCGCCGGCAGGCCAGGCGTGCAACCGGCGAGGCGCACGCGTACGGAGGGCGCGGCATCCGCTCAGGGCTCAGTCCCTATGACCGATGGCTGACGGTCCTGCGTGATAACCGGGGGCAGTGCGGTGCATGCGCCTAGCGCTAACGGAGCCCATTGATCCCCCTCGCTTGCTCGCGAAACGTTAGAAATTGACAAACTAAAAGCACACGACTTAACAACCCTCGAATACAGCCGTCGCAACAGCTTATGTTCGGATCACTCGCTCCCTTTCCGATTCGAACTAGCCGAACCCCGCTCTAAGACTCACGCCACCGCTACTGTGCCAAACTCCGCTGGAGATGTTCTGAATCGGTTAGGCCTGCAACAACACTCACGCAAAAGGATTCACGATGAAGCGTATCGCTTTGGCTCTGCTCGCCGTCTGTGTCTGCTCCCTCAGCGGCTGCGGCCTGGTCTATGGTCCCCTCATCGACAAGGCCACCGACAACATGATCAAGCTGATGGAAGCCCAAGCCAAAATCGACAAGGAGCGCCGCGCCGAGTCCTACACCATCGAAGGCCGCTTCAAGAGCGTGGAGATGAAGACCGAAGAAGTGCCGGACAACGACCCGAGCAAGATCGAAAAGACGCAAGACGGCAACAAGGTCAGCGTGAAGACGCCCGTCAAGAAAATCACCACCTGCGTGGTCACCTTCGAAGACGGTCGCCAGAAGTCGTTCCGCAACGTACCATCGCGCGAGATGGAGAAGGGCAAGCGCTACATCATCACCTACAACGGTCTGGACGAAGTGACCGGCGTCACGGAAGCAGCGAGCAACTAACCTAGTGCATCACGCCCGACGCACCTTCGGTAGTGTCATCTTCCGACAGCAAAAGCGCAGCGGCGAGCCGTCGGACACCTGACCAGTCCTGACGACTCACCCGCACGAAGCCGCCGCCGCCGGGGACGAAAGTCTCCGGTTTTTCTTATCAAATTTTATACTATCTCGTATCGTAATCACAACCATCAGTACACCAAATACGGTGCGAACAGCTCCGAAGACCTCTCTGCCATTATGTACAGCGAACAGAACATTACAAAGTTCATTCGTACAAACACGCAGTGATGACCCTTCTTTGGGACCGACAAATTGCTAATGTCCAGGTGAGTCCATTTTCACATCCTCACCCAAGTGTGTCGTCGCCCCGGAAAGTAGAACTTCATGTTACTCCTGCTACTGATCTCTGCCCTGGTCTATGCCAGCGTATCCACGTTCGTCGCACTACGCTACCGCAGCGCATTGATGTCGACAGGGAAGTCAATCATGCTCCACCTCGCGACCATGCGGGAGGGGAAGGACGTGAAAGGTCGCAGGCGGCTAGGACGAGCACACGCCCGGAACCTTCTCTTCCGAACTATGGAGCATGCATTCGAGTGCGTAAATAGAGGGCGGGGATTCGAACTTCTTTCCGCAAGCGAGGCCGACATCGAGGATTTCTACGAAGAGGTTCTTGCGGAAGCGCAATCGGCGCGTGCCAAGTTGGCGGTAGACCGGATGGGGGAACTGATGCACTCATTTGCGGCCGAGTGTGCCGACTCGCCGTATATCGACTGCGCCGTTCGAGCCCTGTCGCAGTGTCGTGAGCTGTTCGAACTGTTCCAGAGGGGCAGAGAAGACAGCAATCATGTCTGCTACACGGCGCGACAGAATTGCGCCGACATGGAAGACTTGATGAAGCAGTCTCGCGGCGAACTGCCGACCGTGCGGTTGCGCCAACTGCACACCTATTGCCGGACGTTGCCGGAGACGATAACGGTAGAGGCATTGCAGAACCAGGAATAGAAGTTTCGCGCAACGAGACTCCTCTCCAACGGACGAACATGGCTCGTAGTGTTCGCGAACACAACGAGCCATGTTCGTCCCTGCCTCAATCTTACGATTCGCGCCGCAATTACTAAACGGTATAGTTGTGCCAGAACAAGGAAGAAGAACAAGGAGGCACCAAGTGCCCCCTTGTTCGACGGCGCGACTCTGTCGGACGCGTGTAAAGGCAGCAACGCGAACAGGCGTCGTCGCCAGCGCGCATCGACAGCACAATTCGTTCTTAGATAAACGACACGTGATTGATCAGGAACGTCACCACCGTCATGATAGTGGCGGCCCAGCAAGCAGATCCGAAGTTACGCACTTGCAGAGTGTCCGGCATCAATCGACCGGCCACCCAAAAGGCGCAGGCGTTGACCAGAATGCCAACCAGCCCGCACAGCAGGATGTTGGCGATGACAGCCCCGCCTAGTGTGAACAGGGCGAACCCCGACCACAGAACCAGGTCGAGCAACCCGACCACAAACAGCGAGAGAACACCGCGGAAGAATCCGCCGCGACGTACAGCCACACCGCCGCTGGTGGCAGCCGGAACGACAACCAGCAGGGCAAGCAGCAAGAGAACCAGTCGAACAATGAACGTTGGGATCATGATGAAACCTCTTTCAGGGAAGCGGCCGCAGCCCATCCCGCAGCCTGTCGGAACCAGGTGCGCATCAGCGCGCACCCGGGATTTTGGTACGTTTAGTTAGCCGTTCGCCTCACCCTCCGGCTTGTCGGCCGGGGGCGCATCGGTCGGCGGAGGCGAAACATCAGCCGCCACCGCGTCTTGCGAAGCAGTCACGACTTTGACCTTGCTTACCTTCACCGGAGCAGGCTTCTGCTTGCGGTTGAGGATGTAGTCAGGGTCCTGCTCGGCCATCGCGTTGCGCCGCAGAAGGATATCGTCGAGGAACTCGAACAAGTGCTTCTGCTCGAAGGCGGTGAGATTGACGCTCTTGTACGCCACTCGTTCGCACAGATTGATGGCCGCCTGCACCCGCTTCTTATACGGGTGGTGATCGCCCAACGCCTGCGGGATGTGAGCGATGACCGTGGACTCGATGTTGAAATACTCACGCAACGCAGCCGCAATGGCCACGTATTGCGCTTCGCTGACATCGCCTTGCCCGATTGCTTTCCGGGCCGTGTCCACGCGAGTCTTGCACACCGCACGCGCGCTGGCCTGCACCTTCTTCTCACGAGCAGCCTCGGCCCGTTCGAACCAGCGCTGGTAGAAGAGGCAGCCGCCGAACAGCAGCACGGCGAAGACCATCAGCCCGGGGCTGAAGTACTTCCACCAGCTGGACAACACCACCAGCGGACCGCTCTGGATCTCCTTGCGTTCCCCGTCCCAGGTCAGCGACGTGAACGCGTTCACCAGTGAATGCTTCACTTCCTTCCACTGGCGATCGCCCTTGAGATTCCACTGCATGCTCATGGTGGCTCGCAGTTTGGGCGACATGCTGAAGCTTTGCAGGTTTAGCTTGATGCAGTATTGCTTCGCCCCTTCAGGCGTTTGTCCCTGAGCAATTTGCGGTTCGCCGCGAATCTCGAAGTCGCCTTCGAAGGCAATGCTCGAGATATCGATCTCGGTACCGAGCTGCTCCTTGATGAAGATCGACACCGGAATTACGTCACCGGTGCGATAGCCGAAGTCCGGCTCGAGTTGGGACACGACGGATGGCGCCTTGTCTTGCGTCTCGGGGAATTGCGGCCACTCGGGGCCCCCGCCGGACGGAATCAACCAGATCGCCACCATCACCAGTGCAGCGATGACGCCGCCGATGATGGCATTCCGCCTGTTGATTTTGAACCAGTTTTTCATGATTGTATCTCCAGGTTAGGTCTGGTTGTTGTCCGAACGGCGCAACCATTTGCCGCCGACGATATACGCCAGACTGGCACCGCCCGGTCGGGAGGTGCTGAACCACCCGGCGGTCAACAGGACCAGACCGAGCAGCAACGGGTAGAAGAACAGCTCCTTGCGCCCCGGACGCCACTTCAGCTCCAAACGCTGAGACAGCATGTCGAAGTTGAAGTCGCTCGCATTGTTCACGCGCACGTAGCGACCACCGGAGCGATTAGCCAGAATGCGCAGCGCATTCTCATCGAGCTGCGAGGTAACGACTTCGCCGTTCACCTCGTAAAACTCTTTTCCGTAGAACTGCGAGCGATCCGTGGGCGACAGTTCGCTGATCGGAATCGCCGACGGCACCGGACGGCCGACACCGACAACGACCAGTTCGATACCGCGCTTTTGCAGCTCACGGCACACATTGGTCAGCTGGTCGAGGCCATCGTCGTTTCCACCGTCGGAGAACACGACGATGATCTTGCGGTGGTCCTTGTCCGAGTCGAGCTCGAACAACGCCATCGCCATGTGGAACGCTTGCACCAGCGCAGACCCGTTGCCGGGGGCGGAGCTGATACCCATAGCCCGCTGGCTGACCCAGTCAACCGCAGGGACGTCGAGCGTCAGCGGTGCCAGAGGATACGCAGCGCCAGCATAGGTGACCAGACCGAAACGGTTGGCACCCAGAGCCGGAATTACCTCTTTCATCATCAGGTACCGCGCCATATCGAGGCGAGTGCCATTCTTGAAAGGGCTATCCGACGGGATCTTCCCCTTGTAGTCCAGCGCGGCCATCGACCGGCTCACGTCCGTGAGCACCACCAGATCGGTGGTGCCCTGAGGAAATTCCGAGCGCCCCTTCTCTTCGGAAGGACGAGCTAACGCCACCACCACCAGTGCAAGTCCAGCGCAGACGAAAGCGGCGCGCACGGCATACAACCACGGACGGAGAGGACTGGACTGTGCGCCGAGCATCGAGTCATCGGCCCACGTGCGGTGCAACTGACGTCGCCGCCAGAACGCGATGAACGTGAACAGCATGCCTAGAGGCAAAGCAATCGCAAGAAGCCATAAGGCTTCAGGGTTGTTGAAATACATTTCCGTTACCTCCTGGGTTAGATGCCACGCTTGGGCGGGCCTTTGCCACTCCCACCGGGGGGGGCATCCTTGTCGCCGGGCTTGCCGTCTTTGCCGTCCTTACCGTCCTTGCCGTCCTTGCTGTCCTTACCGTCCTTACCGTCCTTACCGTCCTTGCCGTCCTTGCCGTCCTTGCCGTCACCGTCACCGTTACCATTGCCGTTGGTGCCACCACCACCACGTCCACTGGGCGGCTCTTCGAGCAGTTCCAGGTTGTACTTAGCGGTCAGGTGCTTCGGGTTGATGCGCAGGGCATCTCGGTAGGCGTCCTTCGCCTGTTCCTTCTGCTTCAGATGCACCAGAGTGTTACCGTAGAGGAACTTGATCTGAGCAGCCAACTCACGCTTGACCTCATTCATGTCGCCGTTGGCGAAGTGCAGCTGCTCGGCGGCGAGGTTGAGGGTCTCTTGTGCTCGCTTCCAGTCCTTCGCTTTGTACTGCTGCAGCGCAGCGTTGTACAAAGCGGCCGACCGGTCGCCCATCAGGCTCCCGGCCGCGCTGCGGTAGTCTTCATGAATCATGGGCACCGTGTGGGTCCACGTTCCATAGAGGCCGACCAGGAAGATGAGCACAGACACGACCAGTAGTGCCTGAGCCACCGTCACCCAGAACCGCGAGGGCAACCAGCCGCCATCGGTCCGTTCTTCTTGCGAATGCATGTGTGTGATCTCCAGAATACGCCAACGCGTTAGCGAGTGACGATGTACGCTTCGGCCATCGCGCCGAGCAGGAAAACCACCAGTGCAACGAGCACGTAGCGGTGGAAGACGTCGTGGAATCCGATGGTGCTTTGCACCTTGATCTCGGACCGCTCCATTTTGTCGATGGTATCGAAGCAGGCAGCCAGATCCGCTGCATTTTCGACGCGGAACACCTGCCCGCCGACGGCGTTAGCAAAGCGAATGATGTCCACATCCCGACGGGCGAGCGTTTCGCCGACACCGATGACGTAGAACCGAATTCCGCGATCGTTGATTTTCTTTTGCAGGCGATCGAACGTGGACTGCGAGATGCGATCCTCGCCGTCGGTAATCATGATCAGCACCCGAGTAGCAGCCTTACCGCGCTCATCGAAGTGCTGACAGGCTGCGTCGATCGGACCCGGCTCCATGTCACCGAAGTTGGTGCCGCCGCCAAGTCCTTGATCGACGAAGATGCCCTTTCGGTAGATCATCTTGAGGTCGTCGGTCAAGGGCCAGGACCAATGCGGCTCCGTATCGAACGACATAATCGCAATGCGGTCCGACTGCTCCGCGATGAAGCGATGGCGGATGAAGCGCATGATCGCCGCCTGAGCGGCATCGATCCGGCGCTGCCCGACGGGTGCGTCGCCGTATGACGCACCTTGATTCTGATTGCCGAACTGACCGTTCTTGTCCGGCGGCCGAACTTTCATAATCGACGGCAGTTCTTTGTCGAGTTCGGTACTGCCTTTCTCCGGCGGCGGGATTTGCCCGCTGAACGGAGAACCCATCGATCCCGAGATGTCGGTCGTCATCATGATGTCGCGAGACTTGATCACTTCCTGCCCTTCGATGTGCGACTCTTGCGGACGCGCAAGGCCGATCACCGTGAGCACGAAGGCTAAACTGAAGAGCGTCGCCGGCATGGCGACAATGATGCGACTGCCGATCCCGCCCGCTCGCGGCAGAAGTTGCGCATTGGAGTGACCGACGTAATGTCGGTTACGCAACTTCCACCACAGCAGCGGAAGCACTAGGATGAGCAGCAGCCAAACAGGTTGCAGGAAAGCCATTTTGTAAAACTCCTCCGTCCCCGAGAGCCGACAACGCGTCGCCTCCACTGTTTACGGGGGTTTGGTAACTGTAGGATTCAAGTAGCTCCGTCGACTGCGCGCACCACCGCTCCCTTCAGCAGGGAACTCTCACTTGGCACGTTCAGGAAGCGGGCTTTTCTTTGCCATCTTTTGCAGCGCCACCAGCGGTGACATCACTGCTCGCGGTAGAGGCCCCGGGAACGCGCGTACACGCTACACGTCCGGCAACCGCGGGGGTGACGGGTGTAGTGGAGGCGACCGCCGAAACGGCGGTCTGGCACTCACACTCCACCGTCCGCCCCAACTTCTCAAGCGCTTCACACTCCGATTCAACGACCATCGTATCGACACCGCCACCTCCGCCAGCACCCTTATCGGCGCTGACAGGGGCCTCGGCAGGCGGGGTAGTCGCTTCCGGCTTCGGTTCAGGTACTGCCACCGGAGCAGCAGGGACTCCCGACGTAACTGGAGCGGGTCCGACGACAGCACCCGAGATAGGAGCATCGGACGTGTCCTCCGGACAGTCCGCGTCGTGACCGCAACAGTCGCCATAGTGCCCGAGCACTTCCGTGACTACCTGCTCATCCATGTCGAGGCAATAGAACCGCTGGTAGATTTCTGCCACCAGACGCTTCTTCGTAGCGCAGTCCAGTTTTTCATCCGTGAAGCTGTGGATGAGCAAATCGAGTTCGGCATCTTGACCGCCCGACTTGCGACTCGGTCCCAGAAACTGCAGACCGGTGCACAACTTCTTGGCACCGAGCCGCCTGTAGAATCCAAGACGACGCTGCCTGATTTTACGCTCATCTTCGGAGATCGTGCTCTTTTTCGGATGCGTCGCGTCGATTTCCAGCAACAAACCCTTCGTGCCGGGATACTGCGTCTTGAGCAGTTCGAGCAATCGCTTCATGTGTTTCGAGCCGACCCCGGCCGAGCGCTGGTTAGGATCTGTGGCGATATAAGCGAGAAACGAGAAATCGGGCGCGAGCGACACCATGCTAAAGCACAGCATTTCGCCATTCTTGCCCGTAGTCTTGTGGTACAGCATCCGACCGGCCGCAATCAGCTGCGCGAGTTTGCTTTCAGTTTCCCGCTCATTTGCGGGAAAAGCAGCGTCGTATAGGTTGCGCCAATCATCTTCAAGTACCGTAAACAATTCACAGATTTTGATTTCGCTTGCGGTATTCATACCGAGCCTCTCTCGAGGAGGCGCTTCGACCGAAGTCGAAGACAGAACTCCGGTCACCAGTGCCCTCTGCTGAACGACCGATCCCGGATGACAAGGTCACGCGGGTTGAGTCAGGTGTGGTTCAGGTGGCTTAGGTGATCAGAAAGAGAAATGCTTCGGAAAAACGATGACCTAAAGTACAAAACAATCCCGATCAGAGTAAACACCAAATAGTAAAAGAGAGATCACATTGGCGCCTGGAGGGGCATTCCTGACAACATGCTCATGATCGCACCTAGCGGAGCTTATACATGTCGTCAAGGGCGTATCCCGCCAAGCCCCCGCAGGCCGCTTACTTTGAGGCGTTTACACCATGTGAAAGCCTACTCATCCTGCAATTCCGGCGATTGAGGCTGCAATTCTTAGCGCACCTTAAGCCAGTCGAAGATCCTGCTTCGATCTCATGGGGAACGCCCCGGAAGCAACACCACAGACAATACCGTTTCACCGCCGCAATGAGATACCGCCAGCGCCACTAAACGCGACACCAATAAAAGCGCAAGCATCACGCGCCAGAAATTGGACTCAACTTGAGGTGCGCAAAGAGCGCCAGTATTTCGCCATGTATTGCCTTACTTCCGCAATGCGATCATCAACAAGGAAAGGATTGCGATCGTGAGTCGCAGGACCGACCTCCGCACCGTATATGCCACCAAACGCTTCAAGATTGTCGCGATGCGATTTATCGTGGGCATTCAGGACCTTAACAGTGGCGACCACTGAATCCGCCAGGCTACGCGTGTTGTATCCACCCTCAAGAAAGCAGACGATCTGGCAATTACTTGCCTCGGACAATTCAACCAGTCTATTTGTAAGCAAGAAATATCCTTGCGTTGATATTTGCTGTTGTCCCAACGGATCTGCGCTGTGAGCGTCATAACCGGCGGAAAGCAAGATCAGATCGGGCTGGTACTCAAAGCAAACCGGCTTGACGATTGCGTCCCATGCAGCCAAATATCCCCTGTCGCCCGTTCCGGCCGGCAATGGAATGTTGATGTTGTACCCTTTGCCATTGCCAAGTCCATCCTCCGTGTACCAGCCCATGTCAGGCGGCCAGAAAGGATACTGGTGGAACGAGAGAAATAAGACACTGGGATCATCGTAGAAAATCTCTTGCGTTCCGTTGCCATGGTGCACGTCCCAGTCGATAATCATTACCTTCTTCAGGTTCAGCTCGCGCTGGGCGTAACGAGCCGCCAACGCCACGTTGTTGAACAAACAAAATCCCATCGGTCTGTCCGCCAGCGCATGATGCCCCGGCGGACGAACAACGACATAGGCATGCTTATGTCCGCCGGTGAGCACATTGCGAACAGCCTCCAACCCGCCACCGGCAGCTAGTTTGGCTGTAGCAAAGGAGCGCTGGCTCATGAACGTGTCGGCATCGAGTTGAATGAGACCGCCGCTTTCTTGAGCACGCAAGTGTTTGGCTTCCAGTTCTTGAATGTAGAAATCGCGATGAACGGACAGCAGCTCCGCCGTAGTAGCTTCGCGCGGCGAAATTCGATCCAGTTCAAGCATCAACTCGGACCGATGCAATGCCTCATCTATAGCAGCCACTCTCTCGGGAGACTCAGGATGAGCTTCCGGGGTGCCGTGGTTTTGAAAAATCTCATTATGCACCAATGCAATCTTGGACATTTTGCCTCACGTCTGAAACCCATATGCAGAGCGTTGCCCGAATTTCGGGGACGGTAACGCTGAACTGAGGATCTTAGCATCAGGTTCACGTGCTGTCAGCTCGCGCTACCTGCCTGGCGCGTCACGATGGGAGCATTACGGCACGGCACAGCGGCCGAGCTGTGACTCGTGCATGCGCCCCGGGAGCCAGTCCACATCCCTACGCCGTCAGTACGTTAGATTTCACGTCATTGATCCAACTGCGTCGCCAATGAGACAACCAGGTACGCTCTCGCCCCGACCGTCCGCATCACCTTATGTACAACTAACCCTGACTAGCACACCGAAAGCCTGCTGTCGAACCGTCCCTCCGGATGGCCAGTTGTTCACAAGAATGCACATGGTCCTTTCTCGAAAATCAATCTGAGGAGTCTTTCATGTCCGCAGACGGTTCCAGCGCGAACGGCGGTTCGACTTTGCTCGACGCCACTCGCCAGACCTTTCGCTCACTGAGACACCGAAATTTCCGCTGGTACAGCATGGGAATCGCGGTGTCACTGATCGGTTCCTGGATGCAAATCGTGGTCATGGGCTGGGTCGCCTACCAGCTGACTCACTCGTCGGCAACACTCGGGCTGCTGTCCTGCGCTTCGCTGATCCCCACCATCGCACTCAGCCTGCCGGCCGGGTGGGTTGCGGGACGATTCGACCGACGCAAGATCCTGATGGTGACCCAGAGCCTGGCATTCCTTCAGGCAATCACGCTCACGATCCTCGCCGCAACCGGCGTGGTAGAAGTCTGGCATCTGGTGGCACTCTCTGCGGTGCTCGGCTCGCTGGTAGCATTCGAGCTGGCGGCTCGATTCCCGCTCATCGGCGAGCTAGTGACACCCGAAGAAATGACAAACGCGTGCTCGCTCGACGCGTTCATCTTCTACGCCGGGCGCGCCAGTGGCCCAGCCATCGGCGGACTTCTTCTCGGCGCCTTCTCACCGACGACGTGCTTCGCAATTAACGTCTGCAGCTACGCCATTGAGCTGTTCACGCTGATGATGATTTGCAAGAAGCCCTCCGTCACAGAGAAGAAGGATGGTGCCATCACCGCCGGTTGGCGCTTCCTGATGCGCTCGGACAACCGCAACATGTTCCTGCTGATGGCGGCATGCAGCTTCTTCTGCGCGTACCTACCGCTAATGCCGGCGTACGTCGCCGAGCAGGTTTCGGGCGGTGCCACCACGCTGGGACTGCTGGTTGCTGCCTCCGAAATCGGTGCCTTACTCGCATCGCTCTGGCTTGCTCGCAAACTGAGCACCACGGTCGGAAGCTCGGTGCATATCGCAGCACTAGTCGCCGCCGTGATTCTCGGCATCGCAGCCTTCAGCGGTTACTCATGGTGCTCGGCACTGCTGATGCTACCGCTCGGCTTCTTCACCACCGTGAATCTCATGGGCGTGCACGCGGTAATGCAGGAGCGTGTCGACCACGGCACCCGAGGCATGATGACCAGCATGTTCTGGATGACCAATCTCGGCTTGCAGTCGGCTGGCGCACTCTGCATCGGTTTTCTCGGTGAATACACCGGCATCGGTCCGGCGCTATTCTGCGCCGCCGTCGCGTGCGTGGTGAGCGGACTTGTTGCTTTGGTCGCTCGCAATAAGTTCGCCTGATAACGGCGAGCATCGCCAAGAGGGGAAGCGCACCATGGACGGTGCCCTTCCCTTCTTTCCCGTACCTACTATATGTTCTCGTGATCAAAGCTCCGCCCAATCCCGTTTTTTTACGATTGCATATAGTATTGCGTCCGCAAAACCTGCCTATAACTTCAGCTCAGCATAGGTGACGGGAACGGTGCCAGCGCAAGCTCTTAGGAGACTTTTCCAGA
>JAIELX010000117.1 GCA_019752635.1 Candidatus Obscuribacterales bacterium
GATCTCAAAAAGGTCCAAAAAAGCGCGAAAAGTACCTGGGATTAATCAGCAGGAGCCGGAAACCCGGCTCTTGCTAACTACTGTGCTCACTGAACACTTACTGAAAATGGAAACGGGGGGAAGCCTGTGAAGGCTTTGCTCCCCCCCGCCCCGTAGCGCCTGCGCGCTACGAGTTAGACGCAGCCGTGCTCTTCGTCGCTCCAGAGCGACTTGGGCACGGGGACACCGCTCTTATCCTTGAGCGCGATGAAGTAGCACGGACCGCCCGACCATGGCTTCACCTGCACGTACTCCTCGTACACCCGCCCGTCCGGGAAGGTGTAGCGGTGGAGGTCCGCGACAGATGACGTCCATGCACCGGGGATGGTGCCGATCTTCTGAATCCGGGCCACGGGGATCTTGCGCCAGACCGCGAAACTCTTACGCTTCCCGCCAGGAAACGTGCGAGTGACCACGTCGTGCACTTTGATCTTCCGCGACACCAGCTTACTCGCCCAGGGGTTGAGACCGATGTACTGATCCATACGCATGGCTTGTAGCCTCCGAGTGTGAGGTTCGGGTAGAAGAGAAGCGCGCCGAGCGCGATGCGGGTTGAGTCCGCATGCGCCCGGCAGACAGTCAGACCATCAGCTGCGTTGACGTTCTCGACGGGCAGTGCGGCGAGCGCTTTCGCGCTGTTGCCGTTGCTTCCGCTGCTCCGCTTCTTCGGACGCTTCCACCACGTACTCGGCCATCTCGAGGCGCCCTTGGCGCTCGAAGTCCGGTACGACGATGTAGTCGTCGAAGTCGAAGGGGCAGTCGGGGTAGCAGCACACATCGCAGCAGCAGCAGCGATGCGTGTTCCCCCGGTCGCAGAACATGTCGAGGTCCTCATCGTCGATAACGGCATCGACGTGGACCTGCTGAACCTGTGGAACCATCGACTCCTCCAACGGGAGGAAGTCGGAAACCGAACCGGCCATAGGCAAATCTCCAGTAGCAGCAATGTGTGCCGCGACTTGGCTGCAGCGCCGAAGTGGCGATGCTTCTGATTTGTTTTTGGTGCGGTAGCTCCTGGTTAAGTGCGCCGTTAGTTCTTTTATGCAGCTTCTTTGAGGGTCTTGTCTGTTTGCGCTCTTCTAACTATGCGTAATTCTGGTCAGTCAATGCGCGGCTTACTGCAGCGATTGCACTGCGGCTTCCATCTCCGCGACGGCTGCACTCTCGTAGGTGTCGCCATCGGAATCGGGGCTTCGAACGGATGTGCGCGCGCGTTTGAAGCAGCGCAACGCGGCAAGTAGCATCTCCTCGTTCGCGGTTGCTTCCGAGCGCAGCTTCAGCTTGAGACCGCCGAACTTGGCGCTGAATCCGAAGACTTTTACCCGCAGAACCGCGCGGCCGATGTCCGAGTCAATCAAGCCCATGCGACGGCAGACACTTTCCATTGTGGTGGCGGCTGCTTTCACACGGCTCTCGGTTGATACTCTCATGCATTCACCTCTTCTGAGCAAGGTTGAACCTGCTCCTTATCACGTTTTGACCCCGAAAATGACGAAAAGGCGCTCGAACCGGGGTTACCGGATTCGAGCGCCTTTCGCTGTGCGGTGCCGTCTGGCTATGGCTTACTGACCGCGGTTTCGACGCTTGATGCGGGACACGCCGTAAGCCGCACCCAATCCGAGGATCAGGAGGACCATGGCGATCAGCGCGTAGTGCAGCCCGTGCAGTTCGATGCCCTGCGGTTCCCCGTTCGGGTCTTGCTGCGGCTGACCGGCGATGTCGCGGGTATCGCGCATCTGCTGCGCCCGTTCCCGCGCCTTGACCATCAGGTAGGCGTGAGCTGCTTCCAGCTGCGCGTCATCACCTTCGGCCTGGTCGCGGGGACGCTCGACGACTTGGTCGGGGTCGATGCCCTTGCCACCGATGTCGGTGCCGGCGGGCGTCAGGTAACTGAGCGACGTTACCTGCAGGATGCCGCCGTTGGCCAGGCGCTTCACATGGAAGCCGACAGCCTTGCCGAACGTGTGCGTGCCGATGACGTGCGCACGCTTGTTGTCGCGCAGCGCGCCGGTGGTGATTTCCGAAGCGCTCGCCGTCGAGCCGTTGGTGAGGATGACGATGGGCAGCGTCTGCAGCGTCTCTTGGAACGCCACCGCCTGCTGCGGCATCTTCAGCTTCAAGAACTCGGGAATCGGCCCGACCTTGTAGGCGGTCTCGGTCACGGACCGGTCGTCGCGGGTGGTCGTCTTGACGATGGTGCCTTGCTCGACGAAGAGCGAGGACACGAGCAACGCCATGTTGACCAAGCCGCCGCCGTTGTAGCGCAGGTCGAAGACCAACCCGTTGAGGTCGCCTTGCGACGCCTCGTAGAGCTGACCGAGAGCCTGCACGAACTGACCGACCGTCTCCTCGCTCACGAACGTGGGCAGGCGGATGTAGCCGATCTTGCCCGGCATGAGACCGACGAGCACTTCGTCACCCTCGGCCTTGGCGAACGTCAGCTCGACCTCGTGGTCGGCGTTGTCCCACGTGGCGACCACGGTGACCTTCTCACCAACCTTTCCGTTGAGCAGCTTGTTGATGTCGCCGGCGTTGAGGTCCTTCAGTTCCGAGCGCTTGCCGTCGCGAATCAGCGCCTTGATTGCGTCGCCTTCCCGCAGCTTGGACAGCTGCGCCGGCGAACCGTAGGACAAACCGTCGATGAGCCACTGCCCGTTGGCGTGTTGGCGCACGAGCATGCCGACGTCGATTTTGCCTTCCTTATGTTCGGCACGCATCTGTTCGATGGTGGCGGCGCTGGTGTAGGAAGTCCACCGGTCGCCGAGGCTCTCGACCATCGCCTTGATGGCGGCGTCCAGGTCCTCGAAGGTCTTGAGCTTGCCGTTGTACTTGGACTCCCACGCGGCCCAGTCCTTGCCGAGCTTGGAGGGGTCGTTGTAGTCCTTACCGACGGTGCGCCAGACCTGCTTGTAGAAGGCTTCGAGCTGGGCCGGGGCGGGCACGAACTTCTTCGGTGCGCCGATTTTCGGACCCTGGATGATGATCAGGTCTTCTTCGCCTTCGGCCTTCTTTTCTTCCGTGCCGTCCGCGGTCTTCTTGGGCGCGGACATGCCGGGATTCTGCGGGGCGGTCTTGCCCGGAGGCAGAGTCGGCTGGGGCTGAACGACTTGCGCGTAGGACTGACCGACGGTCAGACCCGAGATAAGCGCGATGCCGAGCAACCATTGAGTCAACTTTCGCATGGAATGTCTCCTTCCGTGGCCGCATGAGCGGCTCGGTGATGGTTAGGGGAGTTAGCCAGAAGCAAGCGCGTGGCAGCAGTTGTCGCCGCCACGCGCTGCAGCAGGTGTTTCTCCTGCTCGGGGTTATTTCTTCTCGCGCTCTTCGAGCGTCTTTTCGAAGTCGCTCTTCGTCTTCTTCTCCAGCTCTTCTCGTTGGAGCTTGCGTTTCTCGGCGCGCTCGATCTTGCGCTTCAGGCTCGACTTGGCCCGCTCGAGCTGTTGGTCCACCTTCGGGTCTTCACCACGTTCGACTTCGATGTTGGGGACAACCCCGATCCAGTTGTTCGGTGTGCGACCGGGGATGAACTCGAAGCTCGTGATGTGCAGGCTGCGCCCGTACTTGAGCTGGACGACGGTCTGACCGACGCCCTTGCCGACGGTCGTCTTGCCGATGACGATGGCGCGGCGGCAGTGCTGCAGGATGCCGGAGAGAATCTCCGAAGCGCTGGCCGAACCTTCGTCCACCAGGACGATGATCGGCATGTCGGCGGGGATGATCAGCTTCGTGCGCGGAGCGATGCTGATGTCTTTCTTCTTCGGGTCCTGGTCGTTCGGCTCCATGCGGAGCACGAAGTCCTTGTGCAGGAAGATTTCGCTCTCGACGACGGCGTCGCCGTTACGCGACTTGGTGGTGAGAACCGGGCCTTCCTCAAGGACCATGCCCGTGATGGTGAGCACCGCGGTGAGGCTGCCACCCGGGTTGCCGCGAAGGTCGATGACCAGCGCCTTGCCCTTGGCCGCCTTGGTGAAGGCGTCCCGCATTTCGGTCATCGCGTTCTTCGACATGAAGTCGCGAAGCCGAACGTACGAGATGCCGTCTCCCAGGTCCTTGTAGGTGACGACCGGCACGGTGACCTTGGCGCGCGTGATCTTGACGGTCACTTCGCTAGTCTTGCCCATGTCGTCGGTGCGCTCGATGGTCAGCTCGACTTCGGTGTTCTCGGCACCTTTGATCAGTCCGATGGCGTCCTTCATCGACTTGCCGTCGAGGTCGGTGCCGTTCACCTTGCGGATGATGTCGCCGGGCTTGACGCCAGCCTTGTCGGCGGGGCCGCCTTCGATCGGCTCGTCCACCATCAGCGCGTTTTCCTTGCTGATGGCCACGGCCTTCTGCGCGTCCTCGGGCTTGATGTCTTTCGGGAAGGCTTTGACGATTTCCTTCAGCTTCGACAGCTTCATGGTCGCGCCGATGCCCACGAGGGTGGCGTCCACTTGCTGTTTTTCGGCCGACGTTGCATCTTTGTCGAAGCTGTAGTCGTACCGTTGCTTGAAGGAGGCGAGCATCTGCGCGACAGCCTTGTCGGCGCCTTCCTCGGTGTCGAGTTCGGTGCCCTTGTCGAACTTCTTCTCCCACTCCTTGATCCACGCTTCACGCTCGACCGGATCGGCCAGCATGATGTGGAGGTCGCGGATTTGTTCGAAGGCGTCCTTATAGAGGGCTCGGCCGTCGAACTTGGCCGGGGCGGCGGGCGCGGGCGCTTGCGCGCTGTTCGGGTGGGTCGGCGGCTGGAAAATCGGACCTTGGGCGAGCTGGTCGTGGCGCTGGAGCAGCGCTTCGTAGTCGACCAGAATCGGGGCCTTCGAGGTGATCTCGGTGGCGCGGACTTCGGTCACCGGACCTGCGAGCATGCTCTTCGGTCGGTCAACCTGCGCGAAGGCCGCAGTGCCGAGGACCGTGAAAGCGAAGCTGAAGCAGGCCAGAAATTTGGCCAAACGTTTCATAGCATCGTCTCCGTTGTGCCAGAGCGACCCCGCTGTTCGAGGGGAGGCTAAAGCCGGGTTGGGAGGGCGAAGCATGCCGGCCCGAAAAGCGGCGCCACCTTATTTGGTGGCACCGCTACGGGACTCGAGCCTGCCGCGCCCTCGGGGAATGAGAAGCGTTGAACGCGAGCATTCTGCGCGTCCTTACCGCTGGTTGTTTGCTATCAGTCCCGCGGGACGAGCTGCTGGATTTCCGTCACCAGCTCCGCCTTCTCTTCGGCGGTCAACTCGACAGTGCTGTAGACCGCGGTGTTGAGCTTCGTTAACGCACTGGTCGCAATGCTGAGCATCGCCAGCTTGTCCTCGTGCATCGCGAAGAAGTCTTCGAGCGGGATCGCCACGTCCTCGAGGGGCACCGTCGGGATGCGCAGATAGTCGCGCAGCACTTCCGAGAGCTGCTTCAGGTGGTCGCCCGTGAGGGTACCTTCCTTGGCGCTGGCTTCGAAGATGCGGTCGAGGTTCACCCACGTCAGCTCTTCTCGACTGCGATACCGCTCGGGGCGCACGCGCCGCCACAGCCGGTAGAGTAGGAGAGCCGGGAGCAAGGAAATCAGGACGATGCCCGCGATTCGCGCCGGCAACGCCAGAGCAGGCGTTTGGGACGTCTTACCGTCCATGTCGCCTTCCAGCAATTCCTTGGCGGTTTCGGGGGCGGTCACCGAGGTGTTGACCACGAAAGCCGGTGTGGTCGCCGACTTCCAATGCGGGTTCTTGCCGTCGGGCAGCAAGCTTGTCGCATAGAGGAACTCGCCGGTGAAGACGAGCGTGGGCTTGTTGGTGGTCGCCCAGCTGCGCAGTTGCAGCTGAATGCGATACACCGTGCGGGTGCCACGCTGCTCCTTGACCATCACCGGTTTGCCGGCCAGCTCGAAGTCCGAGCCTTCAGCAGCGAGGACGCCGCGGGTGATGCCGTCGATGTTGATGTGAACGTTCTGGTCCGCACTGATGACAATCGTGACCGGAATTACCTCGCCGATCCGATAGCCGAAATGGCGGGGCGAGCCGACGACGACCATCACTTTGCCGCTCTCAAGCGACAACTGAGACGGGTTGACTGGAGCCGGGTCGGCGGCGGGCGCTTCCGGCGGGAAGGGGAACCCCTCTTCCTGCGCGGATGCGGTGCCGACGCCGAGTGCCAGGCTCATCGCCATCGCAATGGCGAAAAGGTACCTTTTCATGAAGTAGTCTCCTGGGTTAGGCGTGACCGGCGAAGAGGCTGAGCACCTTCGGGATCGCAGCGTCCCCTTCTTCGGTGGAAACGATCATCCAAGCGCAGTGGTTGGCTTCCAACTGCGAAGTGATGGCGGCCTCGTGGCGCTTGAAGTTGTTGGCGTATTCGCGACGCGTACTCGCGCTGTTCCAGATCTCGCGGCGATTGCCCTCGTGATCTTGCAGCACGTACAAACAGCCCGGCCACGAGACGACGGGCAGCTCTCGCTCACGCAGGTCTTGCGTGTAGATGCAGATGACGTCGTGCAACAACGCCATGTTGGCAAGTTGGTTCCAATCCTCCGCCGACATGTTCATGAAGTCGGAGATGATGAAGACCAGCGAACGGCTGCTCGGCAATCCGGTGAGCGCCTTGGCCAGACCGTCACCGCTCGCGTCGCCGATGATCGGCTGCGACTCATCCAGGATGCTGTACAGCACCGGATAGAGATTGGTGGCGGTGAAGCGCGCCGGAATTTCGTCGAGGACGCCGTAGCGGTTGTACGCGATCAGTCCGACCTTGTCACGGGTCTTCTCGACAGAGTACAGGATGCTGGCGGCCATCTCCGCGCCGAGCGTGCGCTTGGTGCACCGGTAGGTGCCGAAGTCGGTTGAGGCGCTTTTGTCGAACAGGATGTAGGCGTTGACTTCCTTGGTTTCCTGGTACACCACCTTCATCAGCTTGCCCAGCTTGCGGCTGGTGAGCCAGTCGATGGCGCGGACGTCGTCCCCGATCTGGTATTCGTCCAGCTCGAAGAAGTCTTCCCCCGGACCACGGAAGTGACTCTTGCGATCGCCGACGCCGGGGAGCGGATTTTCGCTCTTCCAGTCGATCGGGATCGGTTGCTCGACAACGCGAAGCATAATCTCATCGATCTGCTTGTCGAAGTCAATTGGCATTGTTAGATCCTCCAGTCCTGAGTTGTTGCTCGGGAGCGTTTCAGAGTGTTGATGAAATGCGCGATGAGTAGCCGGACACGCAAAGGGAGGGGTGTATGGTGGCACCCCTCCCTCTCGTGCGTTCCGGTCGCGTCTTACGCGCTCCCGGAGTGGACAGGTAAACGGCGACGCACCACGAGTGCGTCACCGTGTTGGTCTCTCAGCGGTGAGTCTGAGCGACCGTTGGCTGTCCCTTAGGACTGCTTCGCGTAGGCGGCCGGGTTGTCGTGGAACTTCACCGTGTTGAGCAGGGTGACGATCAACTTGTCCGCGGTCACCTTGCCCATCTTCGCCTTGCGGTCGAGGAGCAGGCGGTGACGCAGGATCGAGGGCGTCACGTACTTGATGTCTTCGGGGCGGACGTGGTCGCGGCCGCGGTGGAACGCGCGCACCTGGGCCGCGGTGGCCAGGGCGTTGATCGCACGCGGCGAGGCGCCGGTCGCGATCGACTTGCCGAACGTCTGACCGTCCGCACCGGCGCGGGCGACGATGTCGGCGAACTCCGGTTTGCCCGGACGGGTCGCGCGGACGAGCTTGACGATGTATTCGAACGCCGCCTGCGCGATGTGCGTCTTGGCGATCGCCTCGCGGGTCGCCAGGATCTCGGCGATGTTGGTCACCGGCTTCACGGCACCGAGCGGGTTACGGCCGCGCAGCTCCGCGTCGGCGACCATGGCCAGCTCGTCCTCGTAGCTGACGTAGTCGAGGCTGATTTTGAAGAGGAACCGGTCCAGCTGCGCTTCGGGCAGCGGGAAGGTACCTTCTTGTTCGATCGGGTTCATCGTCGCCCCTACGAAGAACAGCGGCGACATCTTGAAGGTCTGGCCGGCGATCGTGACGCTGCGCTCGGCCATGGGCTCGAGCAACGCGGACTGCGTCTTCGGCGTGGCGCGGTTGATTTCGTCCGCGAGGACCATGTTCGAGAAGATGGGACCCTTGCGGATCTCGAACTCGTTGGTCGCCGGGTTGACGATCTCGCCGCCGGTGATGTCCGTCGGCAACAGGTTGGGGGTCAGCTGGATGCGCTTGAAGGACGCGTCCTCGACGGACTGGCACAGCGCGCGCATCATGAGCGTCTTGGCCAGACCGGGGAAGGACTCGAACAGCGCGTGGCCGTCCCCGAATACCGAGTAGACGAGCAGCTCGAGTTCGGTGCGGTAGCCCTTGATGGCCAGACCCATGTTGCCGAGCAGGTTGTCGATGATGTTCTTGGACATGGAATGTCTCCGTTTGTTCGTTTTCAGAGAAGAAGGAAGCCCAAGCGCGTGTCACGCGCCCCGGGAAAAGGGGCGCTACGTAATAACCCGCGCTCATGTGTGATTCGCCAGAATCAGACCGCTGTTCTTAGACGCGGTCTTTCCGACGAGCATACGCGCCCGCCAGACTCAGCACTGCCAGTAGAACCAGAGCCGCAGCCACGAAGTACGTGTACACGTGGCTTTCGCGCAGCTCGGTGCGGAATCCGCCGATTGTCGAGGCCCAGTCGATGTTCACCACTTGCGAGCCAGCGTCGAGGTCGACATGGTGGTACACACCATTGGTCTGACCCTGTAGCGACCGCAGATTCACTTCCTCGAAGGAAGTCGTGACGGGGTTGCCGTCTTTCTGCATGTAGCCTTTCAGCTGCCCGTTCTGGTAAATGGGAATCGAGTGTGAGCCGGGGGTCCCGATGCCGACGATTACCACCTTCACGCCTTCGGCGTTGATTTCCTTAATAACTTCGGCCAGCTCCTCCGGTACCCCGGTGAAACCGCCGTCGCTCATCAAGGCGATGATTCTCGTCTTCTTCGGGTCGGGGTCGCGCCTGAACGTTTCCAGCGCTTCCTTTAGGCCTCGGGCATAGTCGGAGCCGCCGCCGGGGGCGTTACCGACCTGAACCCATTCACGCACGACGAAGCGCAGGGCGGAGAAGTCGGTCGTGAGGTCTGCTTGGCAGAAACCTTCCCCTGTGTAGGTCACGATTCCGAGTTGATTCCCCGCCAAGTCCTTCATCATACGTTCGATCTGGTAGCGGGCCATGTCCATCCGACTGCCGCGCGCGCCGTTGACGCCGTTCTGGCCAGGCTTGTGACCCGACCAGTCCGACGGCATGCTTTCGCGGTAGTCTTCGGCCAACATGGACTTGCTCACGTCGAGCACCACCACCACCTGGACGGTTCCGTTGGGAATGCGCTCAGGATTGTTTTGCATAACAGGACCGGCAGCCGCCATCACCAGAAGTGAGGCGGCGGCGAGCAACCCGCCCAGCAAGCCGTATTCGGCCAGGCTGCTGAGGGGGCGGCTGTATCGGTCAACCAGAGAGCTGTCGCCGTAGGCTCGTCTTGCCGACTTCCGTGCGCGGTATCCGGCGTACCAGAACGCGAACACGGCAGGCAGAACGAGCAACCCGGCGAGCAGGTATTCGGGTCTTACGAAACCCATGGTATTACCTCCTCGTGTGCGAGTTGTTAAATGTCATCCTTATTGCCGCGCCCGGGCTGATTGCCGGGTTCGTCGCCAGGACGGGGCTTGCCCTTTTCCTTGCCCTTCCCCTTGCCTTTGCCCTTGCCCTCGCCCTGAGCCATGCTCGGGTTCTTTTTGAAGAGCAAGTCGAGGTTGTACTTCACAACCAGCGACTGCTCCGAGAGCTTCTTGATTTCGTCCGGCGTCAGCGACTTGAACTGGTCGCCGCCCGGGTTTAATTTGATGCTGTCCTTGAAGGCGTTGACCGCCTCCGGAGCCTTCTGCTTCATGATGAACAGCACGGCCTTCTTGGCGTGCGCCAGCGCCGCGTACTCGGTCGAGGGAGCGGGGTAGAGGTACTTGTTGACCCCTTCCTGCTTCAGCCGGGCGTTGTAGGCGTCGAGCGACTTGTCAAACGACAACATTGCCTCATCGATCTTGCCTTCCTTGTAGAAGGCGAGGCCTTCGTTGTAGTGCGTGACCTGGGGGTCCTGCCAGTTTTGCAGGCGGGTGGAACCCCACAGGATGCCGCAACCTGCGACGGTCACGACCGCCAGCAGGACCAGCTCTCGCCAGGTCTTGATCAGTTTCATGAGTTTGTTCCTTCCCTCAGGGTTAGGCTACCTCGCGGGTCAGCACGAGGCTTCCCAGGTAGAGGATGAGTAGAACCACCGCGGCCACCACAAAGTAGTGGTAGATGTCGCGGTACGTAGTCAACGTCTCGACCTTGATCTGGCTCTTCTCGAGCTGGTCGATGGTGGCGAAGGCTTCGAGCATCTGCTTGCTGTCCGTCGCGGAGAAGCACTTGCCACCGACGCGCTCGACGAGCTTGCGGATGGGGCTTTCCGGATTGGACCAGCTGCTGCCGATGCCGAGAACGTAGATCTTGCCGCCGACTGCGTCCATCGCCGCTGCCATTTCTTCGAAACGCTTTTCGGAGATGGGGGCTTCGCCGTCGGTGACCATGATCAGCACTTTGCTCTTGGCCTTGCCGTAGTCGCGCCAGTGGTCCAGCGCGGCTTGAATCGGTCCGCTGCGCGGGTCCGAGTCGGTCGGACCCTCAAAGTTCGTGCCCGAGCCGTTGAACTTGTGGATGCGCAGGGCGTGTTTGAGGATGACCTTCAGGTCGTCCGTCATCGGCCAGGCGTAATAAGCCTGGTCGTCGAAGAAGAACAGACCGACCCGGTCGCCCTGGCGACCTGGCACGAACTGTAGTACTGCGTCTTGCGCAGCGTCGAGGGGGCGGTAGCTGCCGTTGCCCGTGGCAGGTGGCTTCCAGCTGGTGTTCTCCGGCGGCTGACCGACGTTGCCGCTGGACATCGAGCCGGAGATGTCAACTGCGAGAACAATATCGCGAGTGTCCATACTGCGATGCTCATGTTCCTCGGGCACGACAGGTCGCGCCAAGGAACCGATCATTGCGAGCATGAAACCGCTGAAGAGGATGGTCGGTAGCCAGCCGAGCAGGTGGAAACTCTTGAGGTTCTTTTGAATGGAAACCTCCGAGTGACCCACCGTGGGCTGTCGTCTGCGCCGGAGCCAAACCAGTGGTAGCACGACGGCTGCCACCAGCAAGAGCGCCGGGTAGACGAAAGTGAACGGTAACATGTTCATGTTCGTCGTCTCCGTTGGAGTTATGAAGACACGCTAGCTCGCACAGCTGCTGTGTCGTGTGCGGGCTGTCTGTGTTGATCCGTCACGCTTGGTGGCCGAATCCCTAACGAGAAAACGACTGCGAGCAATCTCGTAGTCGGTTCACCATTCAAATCAGCAGAACGACCCCGACTCGCTAGAAGAGTGGGAAGGAAGTTGGATTGTCCTTTTGGTTGCTAGTTCTGCGGTTTGGTTTGTGCCTGGGAGGTGTGAGGTGAATATGATCACAATATAAAGACGTCAAGAGCTTAAAGGCAAAAAAGACGAAACTCATCTGCGGGTGGCGAGCTTGAATTTGTAAGGCTTTTCAAAAGCCCGGATGTCATGAATTGGCGCCGAAAGATGCCGAAAACATTAGGACTTTATTGAGCGCCCCCAGGCGGGGATCCGGAATAGACTTAAGATCAGATCCTAACTGTTAGCTGCATCTAACGCTCCCGGGGGCGCCTCTATGGATAGCGCGGCTTAGCAACCTTCTTTCCTAGACAATTTTTGACCCTAAGAATCTGCATGCTCCCGAATCCGATTTTGTCCGCGGATGTGGTGCCTCTGATGCCTTTTGATTACCGACCAAATTAGCAACCGTTAAAGGTATGAAGAATTCAGTGGGATAAACCGTCTGGAGCGGCAGTCGCGCTCTAGCAACTTTTTCATGGCACCATGACTGGTATCGTTAGCAAGAAGAAGGCTTAACGCGCGTTAAACAACTTTGATCTTTCCCTGTGCGATGAAACGAGGACGCATTCTTGTTCTCAACCAGTCCCGGTTAGAGATTCTTGACCGCTTTATAGTCGAACTTTCTTACTTTACTGTGTCGATCTTAGATAACGAGCGCAGCAATTTTTTGCATCCGGAATGGAGATATAAGGAAGGCTACTTGATAAGTCGGAGGTGGTATGAGCCCGAACGGTGGGTTCTATATAGGAGTGCGTAGGTGGTCGATAAGTGTTGCGCTAAGGTGCGATAGTGATTGCGCCAAGTTTAGCGCCGTCACATAAATGGTGCCGTTGCTGCTGTGTTCAAGAATATCTGTGACCACTCCTGATCTAAGGAGGCGAAGTGGGCATGATTCGAACGTACTCTTGCTGCTCCGCCTTTGGCACCGCCGCCAGTATCATATCTTTTGTCATTTCGTCTTTGCGGACAATCTTTCTAAACTTCGTTAACCACTGACCTTGCCGTAAGTGTCCCTTAAGGAGCGCTAATCCCTTTACTTCATCCTGCGGAACCTGTCGCGCCGGATACCAGGCGAAACGTGTGTAGATGTATCCACGTCCTACACTTTTATCGTCGTATCTAACAATCACGCCCTTGGAGGGTTGGTATTGGTCCCCCTTTCGAGCCAGGTCTTCATCAGCATATTCAGGCAGCTGGTTCTTGTTCTGCTTAAGATACTGGGATTTGAGCTCTTTCAAGAAATCAGGCAAACTTACGACTTTCGCTCCCGGGGGCAAATCGCCCGTTCCCATCTGACCATAGTTTTTCAAAGGGTCATCGAGCACGCTTAGCTCAGCTGGTCCAAGTTTCTTCGCCCACTCCAGCTTGGTGGTGGTAAATCGACTGTCCTTTTGATGTTTTGCTTGCAACCACTGAGTTCGAGTTTGAAGTTCCTTTTGCTGCTGTGCATCGGCAGAACAGCCCAACATGTAGTTCAAATACATAGGCCGATATGAATGCATCCAGGACCAGTCACCGGATAAGTCCATCTGTTCGGAAGACTGAACGTAAAAGAGGGCTTCTGTCTTGTCCTTTACTGAAATCTGCGTGATTTTCAAAGGATAGATGCATTCAGATGAAGAAAATGAGAACCGCGTCGGCGTAACTTCTCCGAGATAAGAGCCATCCGCAGCTTTCTTCATTTGCTTTGAATCGATTTTCATCACAGTGAAATACCACTTTTTATCGATGTAAAACTGCAATGTCGACTCATCGCCACCATACGAATACTTATTGGTTTTGAGCCAATCGAAAAGATCGTTGGCGCGTTCGGCCAGAATTACCTTGTAGTCCAGCGAACCAACGACTCCGGATTCCAAAACCTTCACTGTGCTCTTGCGCGGAAATATGCCACCAACGTCACCCATACCCGCAGCGCCGTCTTTGCAGCAGGCGGAAGCAGGCATGGCAGGATCTAAAGGCGTATATATAGGCTCCGGCAGCGGCATGAGAATGGTATAGAGTGCCAAATTCTTGAAGAAATCTCGCGGCATTTCATCCAGCTTGGGACGACTCGGTGTCGGAATCACCATTCCGAAATCCACGGCGTTGCCCTCGAATTTCGGTTGCACGGTGAAGGCTTCCGCCTTGGTTACGGAATTCCACGAGATGAACGCTTTTTGTCCGGGCTGATTGATGTCCTTGTCTTTTGCGGAGAAGTAGCAGCACGCGGCATTTGCAATCGTGGTTCGGCAGTTCAAAATTGAACCGAGACCTAAAGTCAGCGCCATTGTAAAGGCGGCAAACAACTTACTCGAACGCTTCACAACTCCCTCCCGGTAACACCTTTAGCCCGCGCTCATTTTATTCAATCCGCGGCAAAAATGTCGGAAAAGCTCGAACTCAAAACCCAGCTACTACTAAATGCTGGCGTAGAGGATGATGAAGGCAAAAAGTGCGAAAAGCGGACAGGGGCACCCCTGTCCGCTCTCGCACCTGTCGGGAGGATTCACCGTTTGCGGTGGCATCGCGACTCAGTTGCTCAAGTGGTACCAGCGCTCGAGTAGTCGTACCAGACTGTCCATCGCTTGCACGCCTTCCTTGTCGGACACTCCGCCTGCCAGCGGAATGACGATTTGCAGGCGAGAGGTCTGGGCACTCACCGCGGTGGTCTGACTGTCGCGGTAGCAGAACTCGGACAGAACTTTCAGGTTGTCGCGAAGCACCAGCCGTCCGCTCTGCACCGACTCCGGCGCATTGAAGCCGAACCCTAAGAACTCGTCGCCGTCTCGTGCTTCGTCGAGGAGCAGGTTGCCCTGCACGCGATCCGCATCGAAGACTGCAACCGGAATCAGTGTTGCCGCCTGCACGACGTTGCCGGCGTTGACCACCGGGTGAATGTTCGGAATCGCTTTGGTGGCACCGTTGCCGATGGCGAACCGAATCACCAGGTTGACTGCCGACGGAGGCGTCTCGCGCACTTTGATGCCGAGGCTGCGATAGAGGTTGGCGTAAGCTTCTGCGTTGCTCGCGGCCCAGACATCGTCGCGACGCTGCCCTTGCCAGCGATGGCGAATCATCTGCCATTGGCCGGCGATGTCATCGACGCTGTCGGCACCAGATGCGGTGATGGAAAGACCGGTGCTCAGCAGGCGAACATTCTGCCTGCCGAGCACCGCTTTCGCCCGCTCCGACATCGGCACCCAGCCGATCTCAGGTTGAAACATCGTGTCTCCGAAGTTAGTGGAAACCAGTTCTAACCAGCTTGGTCAGAACTGCACGTTGATGAAGTCACCGGCGGGCGAGATGTTCAGCCACTTGCCGCTTTCGTTCAGCGACCGTGGAGCGAAGACCGGCGCGGCAACAGACCTCCACAAGACATTGAGCGTATCGGCCACTTTGCCGGAACGCTCTGCGTTCGGCACGCTGTCACCGGTCCACATCTCGACGTAGGTGACGATGTTCTTGCTCGCGCGCACCAAGACCGCCGACGGCGACCTGGTCGCGTCGTCACCGCGGGACAATCCGGCCAGGACGGCACCGACGTTCGCGAGGAACGTGTCGGCAGCGACGCCTTGAGGCCGGCGACCGACGAGGAACGTACAGTGCGCCTTCATCCAATCTGCGCTGTCAGACCAGAGGAAGTACGCCTTGCCGGCTTCGAATTCGCCGCCGAAACGCACGGGGAAGGAGCCGCTGGTCGACGGGGGGCCGAACACGCTGTTGTGCAGCAGTTTGTAGGCGCGACCTTCGACGGTCTCCGAAGCCCGATTGTATTCCTCGACGCTTTTGTAGACGACCAGTGCCAGCTCGTCGGGCACGTCGATGCAGCCGAGGTCCGGGGGCACGATGGGCAGGTACGCGGTCAAAGCGCCTTGCCGATGATGCATCACTTGAACGGTGGCCGGCACGAACACGTCGCCGAGAGTCGCGACGAACTGATCGCGAGCCACGTCTTTGCGTTTGAATCCCCACCAAAACCGAATCGGAAGTTGCTCAAGAGTATTGGACATATTCTTCTCCAAGGCGAGTTGATGAAGTGACAAGCCAAATGGGCTGGTCGGAAGGTGTGTGAACCGCCCGGGCGGCGCCACCTTATATGGTGGCGCCGTGGTCGGTCCGGTTTTTCAGCGTTGTCGCTCGAACGTTCTGGTCAGTTCTGCTCACCGTCGCGCTTGCCGCCGTCGACGGGAAGGACGTGCCAGTACGTGTTCGCGTACACGATGCACGTGCGGACGAACGCCGCGATCAGGTAGATACCCAGTGGGATGCCGACGCCGAACTTGGCGGCGACAAACGGTTCTCCGCCTGCCAGCGCGCTGATGCCCATGCTGAACAGCAACCCGAGGCCGACGCCGAGTCCTCCGTAGAGGAAGAAGAACCGCAGGTGATCCAGGAACAGCAGGACGAAGTAGAGGACCAGTCTGACGCTGACGGGGAGATTGGACTTGGCCATGGTGTTGATCCTTCTTAAGGTTCGAACCGGTATGACAGGGTGCCGCACTCGGTCAGGAGTACGAGTGTTGGTGAGGAGAGCGTATGTATCAAAAACGGCGGAGCATCCTAAGATGCCCCTTCAGGGTGAGCGGTTTTGCGTCAATCAAAGGCCTTGCCAGCTCTGCGCTGTGTCGCGCCAGGGTGCTCGTCCAGCCAGCGCGGCACAGCGCAGAGCTGTGCATCCTGGTCCGCGATGAACTTCCTTCGCTTCGCGTCCGGCGACGAGGACCGCTATCTGCCGGCTTTGCGGACGGCTTGAATGCGGTGAAACTTGTTGTCCTTCTGGTAGATCGCGATGCTGTGAGTGGTGGTGACTGCCACGCAAACAGCCAGCTTGTTCAGGAACTCGTTAGGGTCTCCGCGCTGTTGGACTTGAGTCGCAGTGAACCCCAAACCAAGCTGTGCGTCAGGAGCGCTGGCGACGACCTCGGCGATGGCCTCGGCGAAGCTCAGGTCAGCCAGGAAGGTAACGTCGTACACGTCGCGTGGGTAGGTGATCGTGCCACCGACGTTGTTCAGATAGGAGATGTCCATGTCTGGCTTTCTACGAGGATGACCGCGTACGCGGGTTCTCGCTCACGGATTAAGCTATCCCTCGAAAGTATGGCTGGTCAACAGGGAGACCGCACCATTGCGGTCTCCCTTGTTTGCCGACACTACTTCTTCTCGTCGTCTTTCTTTTTCTTCTTCGCTTCTTCTGCCTCGCGGCGGTAGCGGTCGTATCGACGTTGTTCCAGAGTCACGGCTAGCGTGATCCAGAGCACGACGAACATTGCCACCACCGCAAGAATGATGATCTCTCCTATCATCGGAGGATCCTCGTGGGTTGGTTTGGGCGCCGCTCGCAATTCCGTCAGCGCAGTGCCCGACGGTCGAGCAGCAACTGTTTCAGGTTACCAGCGGACCCAGTGGAACTTGCCGTGGCAGTCCGTGTAACCATGGAACCCGGTGTTCGCGTAGTAATACGCGTTGTAATACCAGGTCACCGTGCGCGGTACCAGTTCGAGTTGCCCGGTGATCGGATTACGTTCCCACTCGGTGTATGTCTCTTCCACCACTACCGTGATGGTGTCGACGTAAGCGACAGGCGGGCTGTAGTAATAGCCGTAACCGGGCCTGAACCAGCAGTTGTTGCCGTAGTAGATGTACGCCGTCGGGCACCAGTTCGCTGCGGTCCAGAATGGGTTCGAGTTGTAGCAGGTGCCCCCGTACCAGTAGCCACGGTTGTAGTTGCAGTTCCTCATCGGGGCAACGTACCGCCCTCGATACACGTCGTTCACCGGAGCGCAGAAGTTTTGCTGGTGAACCGGGGGGCGCATCAGGTGGTGGTTGTGTGGCGCGGTGCCGGGGACGCAGTGGACGTTATGAGGCTTGACGCCATTGGGAACGCGAGGCGGCTGCACCGTGACCGGGTTGTGCGGGTGGTTGGCGTGTCCGGGCCGCGGGTTGTGAACAGGAACGGTAACCGGGACATGAGGCCGCTCCGGCTTGTTGCCGCCGGGGTTACCGGGGTTGACGACTGGAGGGCGGTTGCTGCCGGGGTTGCCGGGATTGATCACTGGAGGGCGACTGCCGCCAGGCTTATCGGGGTTGACGACTGGAGGGCGATTGCCGCCGGGGTTGCCGGGATTGACCACTGGAGGGCGATTGCCGCCAGGGTTGTCGGGATTGACCACTGGAGGGCGATTGCCGCCAGGGTTGCCGGGATTAACCACTGGAGGGCGATTGCCGCCGGGGTTGCCGGGATTGACCACTGGAGGACGATTGCCGCCAGGGTTACCGGGGTTGACCACTGGAGGGCGATTGCCGCCAGGGTTACCGGGGTTGACCACGGGAGG
>JAIELX010000021.1 GCA_019752635.1 Candidatus Obscuribacterales bacterium
TTTCCCGGGAAAATCTTTCGTAGCAATTCGGGTTGTCGAAACGGGTGCTCCCCTCTTTCATCGAATAAATGCCTCTGACGCGTCGCGGTTTATGATGCTCTTCGCTTAGTCGGACGAGTTCCACTGGCGCTCACTGAGTAATTACAGGACGGTGCGACGGATACGATAGCTTATAGAAGGTGGTGGCTAAAAAAGACGAGGGCACCCGCTCGGGTGTTGAACCTCGTCTGCCTGCAAGTGGTGCCAGCTACAGCTGCTAAACAGCGCAGCTATAACCGGCACCGTCACAGGACTTACTACGGCTTAGTGCCCGTAGTTAAAGCCGATGAGAATCACCGACTTTGTCTCTCCCTCCAGCGCTACTTCGAGCCGATGCTCGTAGCAGCTGCAGCATCCGCGCGCCTTCATGGACGCGAATGTTGCCTCTTCCGCCGGGTTTCCGCAACGAGCAAGGCGCAACCTATCGGGGAAACGATACTGCCCGTGTTCACCGGAGGAGTACGTGTCCCACAGATGCGAGCGAACCGCACGTGCTTCCGCAGAGGTCCAGCCCAGCTTCGCGAGCTGCTCCTCCAGATAGTTCGGTGCCCACCAGTCGATGGAATCCGGGTCGTTGACCCACATTCCGTCTTCCGGCGGCGGCTGGAACCAGCGGCAGCTCTTTCGGCGCTCGCGTAGCACCTCCGCTTGCGCTTGCAGCTGGTCCCACGTATCCTCGAGGTCCGCGCTGCTGATGCCGTACTCCACGAAACCGGCTTCCTCTTCTTCCAGCCTCGCTTTGGCGAAAGCGGCGTCGCGGCTGGCAAACACCTCGCTCTTCGCGAAGATGTCCACCAGATGCGCTGCATCCGAGCAGATCGCCTTGCACGGACCGTCTTCGGTCTCGCAGACGTGGCCGATGGGGTTACCGCTATCGGCGTGTTCGGCCACGCGCCATTCACGGCCACCATTGGCGGTTTTGGTGGAGAGAATCGTGATCAAGTTGTCTGCAGACATTCAGCACTCCAAATTGGGTTCAGGGTTGCGGCGACAAGCCGTGGAGGATATTGCACCGGTTAGGAGCGATGCTGAGTGACGTGTTGAGATTGTAAGTGGCATCAGGCGCCCGTTCGTCACGGTGTCATGAGTTTTGTCGTGTCGAGTGCCGAAGCAAGCGGCTTTCCCTGAGTCTGTTGTGGTGCTTTATGCAGCCAATGATCAAACGATGTTGCGCATCTTTCATTAGTGACAGCAAAAAAGCGAGGCGGCGGATTTTAGTCCGCCGCCTCGCGCCTCACTAAAGGGTTATCGCTTCATCAGGCCAAGCTGGATCAGCTTGGGACCGAACCGATCCAGGTACTCGGGATCGTTCTCGGGCATTTCGCCGAGCACCAGATTACGGCGGCCACCGGAACCGTCTACGTAGGGCAGAATTTCGTCCATGTATTGCTCCACCATGGGCGACACCACCACCTTCAAGTGATGGCGCGTCAGTTCCCACGGAGTGCGCACGCCGCACGCCTTCATGATGACTAGCAGCTCACGCTGCAGCACCATGTTGTAGTTGGCGTTCTTCATGAACTTGTCCGCGGGGTCGAATCCCCGGCGCAGACGCGGGTCCTGCGTGGTGATGCCAACCGGGCAGGTGTTCTTGTGGCACTTCTTCGCCTGAATGCACCCCTGGGCAATCAGGTTACCGCGACCGATGTTCACCATGTCCGCGCCGAGCGCGATAGCGATGGCGACGTCGGCACCGGTGGTGATCAAACCCGAACCGATGATGACCACGCGGTCACGGATACCCTGTTCGCGGAAGATGTTGTCCACTTCCGGCAGGGCGTGGAACAGCGGCAGACCGACATGGTCGGCCAGAGCGACCGGAGCCGCACCGGTACCACCTTCGCCACCATCGACGGTGATGAAGTCCGGACCCATGCCCGTTTCCTTCATGACCTTGGCGAGGCAACGCAGCTGGTCTTCCTGACCGAGGACGATCTTGATACCCCAGGGCTTGCCGGTTTCGCGCTGGAGCATGTCCAGGAACTTGACCAGCTTCATGCACTGAAGCAGCATGCGCTCGACGTTGTCGTTCGGGTCCTTCATCTCGTTGTCCGAGACGTCGAACTCATCCCAGGCGTTCGGCGAGAAGCAGTCTTCGCCCTCCGGAATACCGCGCCATTCCGCCAACTCCTTGGTGATCTTCTCCTTCGGCAGCTTACCGCCTTGACCGGGCTTCGCGCCCTGAGCCAGTTTGATTTCGCCGGCGACGATCTGATCACTTTCGAACGTCTTCTTCAACTTCGCCAGGTCTAGCTCGTCGCTGTACCGCTTGCGGAACTGGCCGTCGGTGCCGGCGATCAGGTCCATGAACATGCGGCGGAAACCGAACTTCGCCGGCCCGAGCTGAACGATGATGCGACCACCACCGACCACTTCACCCTGCGGCACGGCCGGCTTCGGCGCGCGCTTGAAGGTGAGGTAGTGCCACCAGAGCTGACGGTAGTACTTGCACCACACCGAGCGCGGCACATCCTTCACCACACCGAGCGTGTGATACGGCGTCAAGCCGCCTTCACCGGTGAGCATGTGGATGTTGGCCAACTTGGCACCACTGGACAGCGCCATGACAGACTCAGCCGACAGCGCACCCCACGACATGCCGGAGACGGCGATCGGCCACGGACAGACGTAGGGCTTGCGCCGCGTAGCACCGATGACCAGCGGACGGATACGGTTACCGTCCTGCTTCTTCTCCGAGATGGGGAACATCGAGTTGAGGATGTGGATCTCGCCGACCGTGCGCTGTTTGCGGTCGCTACCGAAGCCGAGGTTGTTGTTCAACCCCTTGGCCGAGCGGTAGATGTATCGGCGTTGCACGCGATTGTAAGGCGTTTCTTCGGTGTCGGACATGAACCAGTACTGGCGCAGCTCGTCACCGATCAGCTCCGCACCGTAACGGAACCAGCCGATGAGCGGGTAGTTGCGGAGCACGGCATGCTTACGCTGCAGGAAGAAGTCGTCGATGGCGATCACCGAGACGAATCCGAGCAGTGCGAAGATGAGCCCGGCGACCGGGCTTAGGAACCACCAGCCCGCGGTCCACCCTGCGAAGGCAGCCGATAGCGCCATTGGCAGCTTGGCGTCACGTCGCATGATGAAGTCGTCGAGGGCCAGTTGCAGAGGCATCGCCAGAAGTGCGGCGCAGATGCCGATACCCCAGCCGAAGAAGTAGCCCGTGACCACGCCTGCGAGGATGGTGCCGCAGACGATGGCGTGTTTTTGCTTGATCAGGTCGCGCATGCCCAGAGAAACCAGGCCGCCGACGATTGTGAAAACCAGAGCCGACGGATGTCCGTCGAGCTGATACCCAGCGAGACCGGCGAGCAACGCCGTCGCGATAGTGAGGACCGTCCAGAACCAAGACATGGCTGAGCTCCTGTAATGTCGCAGCGTACCACCCTCTTCCGCTTTACTGCAGCGGTAGGAGTCGTGACACGGGGCGAGCTGTTGGAGAATGTGAAGGTTGGGCGCTATGAAGCGCCGCCTTCTGGTCATTGATGGAGAGTGTTAGACCAGTAGCGCGGAACTTACATCCCGCGCTACGTGTACTTGCCTGTTCTGTCGGAGAGTATTACTTCCCGGACAGAATGTCGTTTTCTCGAGTTTGTAGCAGGCAGGCAATTTTCAGTAGCTCCAGACTTTGGGCAACTGCTTTCTCGCTGCCTTTTACAGTGTGTTTGCCTAGGAATTCTCGCACCTCCGGTTCCCGAGAGGGATCCACGAGCGAGACAACGCCTTCGACCAGGCGAATGACTCCTTGCAGGGGAAGCGTAGCGACCAGGTAATCCCAGTTGTTCTTGACGAACTCCCAGGTTTTGACCGTGGCGGCCGGGTTGTTGAATAGCTTGAGCAAGACCGAGGGCAGGTCTTGCGTGCGCACCTCGCCAGACAGAACGCTTTGCAGCAGGCGATCGATGAGGTCGGCTTGCTTGAACGATGTCAGAGCGAACAACAGGCGTGCTTCTTCCTGCGGCGTAGTCGCGCTCTGTCGCATGGCGATGAACTCGTCATAGGCGCTGGCATCGCCGCTGGTGGCAGTGCCGTCGATGGCTGCTTGGACCAGATTGGCGTCGACAGCTTTACGGTCCGCCGAGTAACGCTGGAACAGAGTTTTCATCCGTCCTTGCGTTTCGGCATCACCGAGGTTTGACAGGGCTGCCAGCAAGGAGCCGCGCAATTCGGCGTCGCCTTCCGATTCGCCGGCGACAGGTTCGTTTCCGAGTTGCTTCAGCTTGGGGCCGAGCAGGTCGCGGACACGGTCCATGAATCGCGGTAGCGCTTCGGCGTTGGACGGCAGCGCGCGTCGCAGGTACGACAGTGAGCCAATTACGACGGACCAAACGTGCGGGTCCTTCTCGTTGAAGTCTACGCACAGCTTTTTGGCTGCGTCCAGGTAGCTCGCCAACGTGGCGTCACCGGACAGGACGTTGGCCCACAGGTCGGCAATCAGATTGAACCGTTCAGACACGCTGAGCGAACCGAGCGAGTCGAACAGTTTCTTACGCAGGTCTTCCGAGTAGTTCACCCGGTAGAAGCCCTGACCGTCTGCGTTGACCACCACCAGCTTCGGATCGGTTCCGACGTAGATGGTTTTGGTCCGGTCGGTGAGAGCTACGGTTTGCTCGAATTTGCCGTCGGCCGTGTCGGCACGAATCGCCAGCGGGATGTGCCACTGACCCGGAGCAGGCTTGCCCTGATTCTGATTCAGGTAAGTGAACCGTTTCTGCTGGACGGTGATGCTGCCGGCGGTGTCGGCGAGGGCGACCGTGACGACCGGATAACCGGGTTGGAACACCCAGCCTTGCATCATGTCGGAGACGGGAACGCTCGACCCGGCAGCTTGGGCAGCTGCTTCCATCGCAGCCCACAGGCGCGGTGTATCGGCGTTGGCGAAGGCATTGTCGCGCAGATAATTGCGCATGCCCTGGCGGAACGCAGTGCTGCCGATGTAGAGTTCAAGCATGCGCAACACGGCGCAGCCCTTCTCGTAGGTCAGCACGTCGAACATGGCGCGAGCGTCTTCCGGTGTTGCCACCGGGAACTCGATGCTGCGCGTGTTGTTCAACCCGTCGATGCGGAACGCGGCCGCTTTGTCGATGTTGAACTCGTCCCACACGTTCCAGTGAGGGCGGAATTTCTCGAGCACCAGAATCGCCAGGTAGGTGGCGGCGGCCTCGTTCAACCACAGACCATTCCACCAGAACATCGTGGCGTAATCACCGAACCACATGTGCGCATTTTCGTGCGACGTGACATTGGCGACCCGCTTGAATTCGGCAGGCGATGCTGTTGCCGGGTCGACCAGCAGTGCTGTTTCTCGGAAGGTGACGCAGCCGAAGTTCTCCATTGCGCCGCTGGCGAAGTCGGGGATGGCAATCAGGTCGAGCTTGTTGGAAGGGTAGGCGATACCGAAGTAGTCGGCCAGCTCGTCCAGCGAGTACTTGCCGATTTCCAGAGCGAAGGCGTGCAGGTGTTTTTTGCCCGGTAGGCTCCAGACGCGGATTTCGCAGTTGCCCGACATTACCGGTTCCGAGCTTTCGAAGCGCCCCACCACCCACGCTGCCAGGTAAGTGGACATGACGATCGATGGCTCGAACTTCACCAGCTTCTTGCCACCGGGAAGTGTCTCGGTAGAGGCGATGCTGGCGTTGGAGAGTGCGGTGAGGTCGGCGTCGACTTCCAGCGAGATTTCGAACACGGCTTTGAATGCCGGTTCATCCCAGCAAGGAAATGCGCGGCGCGCGTCGCTCGGCTCGAACTTGGTGACGACGTTGGCTTGTTGATTGCCATCGGCGTCCTTGTAAGTGCTTTTGTAGAAACCGCGCAGCTTCGGGTCGAGGATGCCGGTGTAGGTGAGCGTCAAAACGCGCTTACCGCGACCAACTTGACCATCGAACGCGATGCTGACTCGTTGTGCATCTTCGTTGTGAGTTGCCACACCTGTGAAAGTGGTGCCGCTATCGTCCGTGATTTTCGCAGCCGTCACTGTAAGACCGGCAGCATTCAAGTCGATGCTTGTGACGGGTTCACGCACATCAACGGTAATGGAGACTTCCCCGGCGAACGTGCCTCCGGCAATGTCGGGGTTGAGCCTGAGCTTGTAGTGCTCGGGAACGACTGTCTCCGGTAGTCGCGTAGCGGTAGTCACCGCTCCTTTTGTTTCGTTTTTTGCGATCATGTCAACCACCTTTTTCCGCGGGATGTGAATTATAGACCGTCGGCGGCAGGAAGAGGGACTTGGAAGCCCGGGACAGGGGGTTCCTCATCCCTCTTCCACCGCGCGGTCACCCGCTAGACCGTTGCTTTGAGGCCATCGGCCGCTGTCGGGGGAAGTTTGGCCCCGTCACCGGCGGGGGTTCCAATGGTGATGACCGGCTCTGCGCCTTCTCCGGACGGAGCGGCTGCATCCGTGGTCATCGCAGGCGTGGTGGTCGGAGGTGGAGCGTACGCGGCGGCCAGCGCGGGGGACTGCGTCCGCCGGAAAGCCACGTTGATGCGCTGCATTTCCATTGCCTGCTGCAAGGCGAGCTTGCCGCCGGCGACCTCGCGTTTTTTGAAGAACGCTTGCACGTCTGCCTCGAGTTCGGCGTCATCCAGGTTGGTGATTGATTCGCACATACGAACGAGACCGGACTCCGGGTAGAGCGCCACCAGTTTGTCCCAGTTGTCCTTGATGAACTGCCAGGCCGCACGAGCGCCCTCTGCGTTGCCCAGAACCTGCGCCACCGTAAATGGTGCGTCCTGTGTCCGAATCGTGTTCGGGTCCAGTGCGTGGTTCAGCGTTTGACCAAGCAAGTTCGAGTCGCGGAATCGAGACAGGCTCGACAAGAACCGTCCTTCATCTTGCGGGTTGCCGGCGCGCCGGTAGTATTGCAGGAACTCGTTGTAGAGCACCGCATCACCACCTTTGGCGCAGAGGCTAACCACGGCATCGATGACGTTGGGGTCAACCGATGAGCGATCGGTCTTCCACGCCTCGTAGAGACGACGGGCTTCGTTCTGCACTGCTTCGTCGTTGCCGGTGTCACCCAGCGCCACGATTACGTCGCCGCGCAGCTCGCGAGTCTGAAGAATTTCCTCTTTGGTCGATTTCCAGCCAAGTCGCTCGTAGAGCGGCTGCAGCAAGTCGCGCACCACCTTCTCGAACGCAGCGCGATTCTCTTTGGGGAGAACAGCGCGAATGCTGGCCAGAGGACCGAGAATGATTGCCCAGACGTTGGGGTCGGTTTCGGCAGTGAACTTGGTGACGATTGAGAGGAACTCCGTTGCCGGAGTCTTGCCTGCTCGCACGCAAGCCCAAGTGTCGGAGAGCAAGTTGTAGCGTTCGATGACGGGCAGTTCGGTCAACGCTCCGGTGAGAGCGGCGGCCAGGCGCGGTGCGTACTGCACGCGCACGAAGCTGTTGCCTTCGACGTTTACCTGCACATGCGCGAAACCATCGCCGACGTGCACTGTCTCTTCCTTCTGGTCGAGCAGCATTTTCGACAGCCGTGTGGTGCCGTCGCTCATGCGTGCACGCAAGGTGAGCGGAATCTTCCACGTTTGCTCGCCTGCTGTCTGGTCGGGTAGCAGCTTGAAGGGCTGCTGTCGCAAGACGATGCCGCGTCCGCTGACGGTGGTGTCGCTCACTGTGACCAGCGGAAAGCCGGGCGTGAAGACCCACTCTTGCATGATATCGGTGACGGTTCGGACTTTCGTGCCGATTTCAGGCACTTTTGCGGCCAGGGCAGCTTCTTGCAGCGCATTCCAGAGGTCGGTGCCTTCGGTATTGCCGTAAGCGTGTCGTTCCATGTAGGTGGCGATGCCGTTCTGGAAGACGTCTTCTCCCAGGAAGCATTCCAACATCCGCATCACGCTGGCACCCTTCTCGTACGTCAACACATCGAACATCGCCTTGGCGTCGTCCGGATGATTGACCGTGTACTCGATTGGTCGCGTTGAGTGCAGCGCGTCGGTGGTCATGGCTTGCGAGCGCGAGCGACCGAACTTGGCCCACACGTTCCAGTGCTTCTTCCAGGCGTGAACCGCTTTTAGTGAAGCCCAAGTAGCGAAAGCTTCGTTCAGCCAGAGTCCGTTCCACCAGCCCATGGTGACCAGGTCGCCGAACCAGAGGTGCGCCAGCTCGTGCATGACGACGTCGGCTACTCGGTCGATGGCACTTTGTGGTGCTTTTTCCGGGTCGACCAGCAGCGCTTCTTCCCGGAAGGTGATGCAGCCGGGGTTTTCCATTGCGCCGGCGGCAAAGTCCGGAATCGCCAGCAAGTCTACTTTGTCGCCGCAATAGGAGCGGCGGAAGTAGTTCTTGAAGTAGCGCAGGCCGAATGCTGCACAAGCGGATGCGAAGCTGGTGAGGTGTTCCTTACCGGGAACGCACCAGATGCGCACTTCGTGCCCGTCGACACTGACTGGCTCTGAGCCGACGAGCTTGCCCACCACGAACGCCACCAGGTAGGTGGACATCCTGAAGGTAGGGGCAAACGTAATCTCTTTCATGCCGTTGTCGAGCGATTTCTCGCAGACGGCGCGCATGTTGGAGATCGCTTGCAGGTCGTTGGCGACAACCAGCCGAGTCTGGAACACGGCTTTCATGTCGGGTTCGTCGAAACATGGAAACGCCAGCCGAGCGTCCGTTGCCTCGAACTGCGTGCACGCAAGGTATTGGTCGGGTCCGCCGGCGGAGTCCTTAACGGTGCTCCGATAGAAACCCTTCAGCTTGTCGTTGATCACGCCTGAGAATGCCAGCTGGAGTTGCCAGCGTCCTTTGCCGATAATGCCGGCGACGGCGATGGTGGCTTGCTCGTGCTCGGCGTTGGTAGTGACAGTGCCGTTGAAGCGGCTGCCATCGGTGTTGTTGACAGTGGCACTGTGAATGACCAGACCTTCCGGTCGTTCGACAGTTCGTGGAACTGCGTTAAGAACGATTTCGGAGACAGGTTGATTTACATCGACGGTGATGACGATTTCGCCTTCGAACGTCGCTTTGGTCAAGTCTGGTGTGAGACGCAGCTCATACCGAAGTGGCAGGACGGTACGAGGCAGTCGGTGCGGATTAACGGCTAGTTCTGTGGTGCCGTTGTGGCGTCTGCACATATATGTGCTCCCTTCTGCGATGTAGCAGCGGGTAATCCCGGTCGCAGTGAAGTGCGTCGTTGTGATGAAGTGGTCGTTGCAAGACGCTGAATCCCCAGTGCCTCGCGGCAGCAGCGTTGAACCTGTTGGTGGGATGTGTGAGCTACTTGGTGGGGATCAGATAGATATCGGGATAAGGAAAGATAATAAGACCGTATGTAACTGGCCTCTTTCAAAACAAGGTTATATAGGGCTGATAACCAGTTTCTCAGGTGAGACCTGTCTCGCTTTTCAAGTGATCACATAGCGCGAGTTGTCACGAAGCGATTCTGAACGCTCGCTCATCTCCAGCAATCAAGCGCATCTTCGCGATCATGTCTGCTTACGTGCCACTAATGTTTGTGAATAAGGCAATGCGGGAGTGTAGCTTGACAGGTTGGCAAACCTGCCTCTGTGAGGGGCTGTTAGCGATATTTACTACAGCGATGGCATATGCAAAACCACAAAGATGCAAAGAGGAAAATGTCGCTAATGATTTGCACTGAATAGCGCGGTTATCGCGAGCCTTGTGTATTAAGCATTTCCAAGATTGGGCCGCTGAGCGAACTCTATAAAGCAATTAAGTTTCGTTCTTAAGATCCGAACGTATATATTCAGGGCCAGATCTCTCTTTTTCAGACATCACCCGGGTATTAGCAGCTAAACCACAAACGACGGTAATACTACACTTTCACCTGCTTGTGCTGCCTGAAAACGCAGATAGAGATCAAACACAGTTCGGACGAAACGGTCGCGTGAAGCAATAGTGCCGCTCACCGTTGTAACCGAGCCGCAAATGTTGCGAGCGCATCGCGCTCAGTTAAGGGGAGATCGCTGACGCGTAGTCAGAGACTCTCCGTTTCGTGCATTTCCGATTCGCATTCTTCGGCACCCACCTAGTTGGGTTGCCAGAACCTGGAGTTCTAAACATGGCGAAGTTCAATCGCATTACCGGCTTCCTTCCTCCCCACTTCATCGAGACGGTTGTTGCCCTCAACCCGACGAAGTACGCTCACCTGTTCGACAACCGCGCCGAGACGGTGAATCTGCTCTGCTCGGCTTCGAGCTTCAACAACCCCTATCACCGCTTCGTCGGCGGCGGCAAGAGCGACATCGAGATCTACGATGCCAAGCGCGGACAGTCGCGTCCCGGCACCAAGGCTCGATTCGAGGGCGAGGCTCCGACGAGCGACAATATCGTCAACAACGCCTACGACTTCACTGCCCACGTGCGCGGCTTCCTCAGCGAGGTGTACGGGCGTAACGGCATCGATGCCAGCGGCATGCGCATGGTCTCGACCGTCCACTACGGGCGGAAATACAACAATGCGTTTTGGGACGGGTCGGCGATGACCTATGGTGATGGGGATGGCGACATCTTCAACACCTTCGTCCTGCTTGATGTCTGCGGCCACGAGATCGGCCACGGTGTCACCGAGCATGCCGCCGGCACGGAATATTACGGCCAGAGCGGTGCTCTGAACGAGCACTACTCCGACGTGATGGGTGAGAGCATCGAGATGTGGGTCAACAAGATCACCGTGGACAAGGCCGACTGGGTGGTCGGCAACGGTATCTTCACGCCCGGCGTCAAGGGTGTCGGCATCCGGCACATGCTCCTGCCTGGCACCGCGTACAACGACAGCCGGTTGGGGAAAGACCCGCAGCCGGATCACATGGACCGCTACGTCAAGATGTCCGGGGACAATGGCGGGGTTCACTACAACAGTGGCATCCCGAACCGGGCTTTCGCCCTCTTCGCGCTGTCCCTCGGCGGCTACGTCTGGGAGAAGGCCTGCAAGATCTGGTACGCGGCTCGTCCGCCGGCCGGTCGTCGCCCCAGCTTCGCTCAGTTCGCTTTCCACACCATCGCGGCTTGCAAGGCGCTCGGTTACACGAGCGACGTCGCCAAGCTCGAGAAGGCGTGGAAGGACGTCGGCGTTACGCCGTCGGCCACGGCGATCGACACCGAGACGCCGGACCTCGGCGGTGACGTTGGTCACGACCACAACTGAATCGTTGTGGGTGGTACTGGGGGATCGGAGCTAGGCTCCGGTCCCCTTGTTCTTGTTCAAGCTAGCCGTGTTGAAACGGCCGCTTGCGTCGAAATCGAGGCAGCGCCGCGTTTGGTGCTGCCTTCCCATCTTCTTCATTGTCACGCTTTAAGGAGCGTCCATAGTATGAGCGATACCATTGTTGCTGACACGATTGTTGCCGAACTCCCCACGCTGAACCTGATGAGCGGCGAGAAGCTCATCAACAGCTCCCGGCCGGACTTCGACGGGTTCCATACCGCTGCCAATCCTTCCTCGTGCTCGGAGGACTGCCAGCACGATCATGGTGGCGAGGTCGAGGGTGATGGCGAAGGCGATTCGAAGTGCCGTCGGCACATCGTTCGTCTGCCCGGTGCCGGTCGCCAGAAGTTTCCGATGCCCACGGACGAAGAGGTGACCGAGGCCTGCCGCGACTACATTCAGGAGGTGGCTCGAGTCCAGCGCGCTCGCGCCGCACAGGCGCAGAACGTCGCTGGGAAGAAGCGGCGAGCCAGCGTCGATACGTTGATTCGCGCTGCGATGACCAACTTCTTCGCTGCCGGTTGGCAGCACGGGCCGACGATCAAGAGTCGCGCGCACGCCAAGCGGCTGCGCAAGGCCCTGCGGCGGCTGACCAGCGCCGGTCCGAACATCCTCAAGTCGAGCTTCGCCGGCATCTACAGTCGCATGGCGATGCCGGGCGACCTCACCGCCGTCAAGCCGCACCGGCTCATCCCGGTTGTGGACACGGTGGAAGGATTTCGCACGGGCGACCCGACGCTGTGGGCCGCCGCTGGCGGTCTGGCCGAACTGATGCACGACGGTCGGTTCGAACACCACATCGCTGAGGTCTTCGCGCCTCACATCGGTGCGTGCGACTGGGCGCGCGCCAACCTCGACAAGAAGTACCAGGAAACGGTCGAGAGCCTGACCGAACACTTCAACGAACTGATCGGCGTCTATCGCCGGACCGCGCCAGTGGTCATGCACATGGTCTGGGCACAGTACCCGGACGCGTCGGAAGACCAGTGCATCGACGCCGCCGTGACGGTGATCAACCAGAAGCTGGCGGAAATCCTGTACGTGCTCTCGATCTGGACGGACTCGTTCATCCAGCAGCGAGACGGCAAGTGCACGCAGCTGCTGCACGTGATCTTCACCCTGGAGCAGTCGTTCCAGCTGTTCACGCCGAAGCACGGCAAGATGAAGACCATGCACGTCGGTGACGTGTTCATGGCGCGCTTTGGTCCGAACGGTCCCGCCACCATCCCCGGTGCGCGTGGTCCGGTCGGTGCTCACGCCATCGAGGTGCCGCACGACGAGCGCGAGATCATCGCGCTGATGCTGCCGATCTACTTGCATGAGTTCCGGCACGACTATTACGCTGACGTCGAAGGTCTCCCCGAGGAGATGGCGAAGGCGGTGGTCGAGGCAATTCAGCGCGCCAACGCAGCTGGCAAGTTCAAGTTCTCTTCGCCGACCGTCAAGCTCGGCAAGCAGGACGTGCCGACGCTGGCTCTCGGTACGCAGATCTGCGTGCAGACTCTGTCCGAGACCGACGCCGACGTGGCCGGCGGCATGCTGCTCAGCGGCCCGGCGTTCCTGTACTCGTTGATTGCCACGTTCTCGGCGTTCAACAGCAAGGGACAGTCGATCTTCAACGTGAACAACCTGCTGCGTTCGGTGAACCGGTTCGGTATCACGGAAGAGAACGACCTCGTCTTCGCGCCGCACATGCCGGACTATCCGCGCGCGTACTTCGCGGCAGCGGCTCTGGACCTGGCGCTCAACAACGGCAACCCGTCGGCGGAAGGTGACGAGTGTCGTCGGTTGGCGGACCAGGCCTCCGGTGACCCGATGCCCAAGTTCGCCACTTGGGTGAACGGCGACCCGAAGAGCAAGTTCAAGTTCAAGATTCAGATGCCGTTCGCGGATCTGATCCAGTTCGCTCCGGTGGTGGCCGACGCCATCATGAACAGCAAGCTGGAGTGCCTCGGTGGCATGAGCACCGCCGAGTACGTGAACTGGACGGCGCACCGTCAGTCGAAGGTCGATCGCCTGGTCAAGGTGATCATGGACGGCGGGACCGAAATTCCGGCGGACATGGGTGACGTTTTCGCGACGTATGTCGCAGCGGCCGGCATCACCGCGTACTGGGGCCTGTGCAAGGCAGGCATGCGCCCGCGCATCGCCATCGCCCGGTGCGAGAAGAGTTGCCGTGCCATGCTCGACACGCTGCGTAAGGACGCTGCTGTCAAGCCGGTTACGCCGGACCCGGTGACCCCTGCGGCCTAACCGCGGTCGGTTCTGAGCAGCGTCGTGAGATGCTGTTGACATAGCCCGGCCGGATGGGGTGTCATGTCCGGTCGGGCACGGAGATGGTTTGGAAGGGCGTCACACCCCTTTCGAGCCATCTCTGTTTTCACCACAAATATACTATAAGAAGGCGTAGCAAGTAAGTACCAACAAACTAGTGGTTTCACGCGAAAGAGTCAGCCTGCATCGGCTGGCTCTTGATTTTTCGATGAGATGCCATCGGCTTGGCTGACAACCATTCGTCCTATATGTATGCTTCGACCAACTCGTTCGGATTGCCTGAGTTATCCGTCAATCTGTTGAATTGTCCGCTTTCACGGTCGTACATGAACACGTCGCCCGTTTCGATTTTGTAGATCCAGCCATGAACCTTTAACTGTTTTCGTTGAATACGCGCCATGACTGTTGGGTGAGTGCGTAAGTGTTCGAGTTGAACGAGTACGTTTTCCTGCGTGGCAATATTCATCAGTTTTTTCTCGTCTGTCTCGCCGGGATAGTTTTCCTTGAGTATTCTGCGAACTGATTCGCAGTTCTTAAGCCAGGATGCCACTGCGGGTAGGTTCTCTTCCAATCCCTCCGGATGCAGAAGCCCTTTCATTGCGCCGCAGTGTGAGTGGCCGCAAATGATGATATCTCTGATGTTCAGTGTGGCGATCGCAAATTCGATGGTTGCTGCTTCTCCACCGCCAGTTGCGGTGTATGGAGGAATTATATTGCCGGCGTTGCGCAGAATGAACAACTCGCCGGGACCGGTTTGAGTAAGCAAATTGGGATTGATTCGAGAATCGGCGCAGGTGATGAAGAGAGTCTCCGGACGCTGCCCGTGGCTGGACAAATGTTCGAAGAGTATTTTGTGATCTGAAAAGATCTCATCCTGAAAATGGTGAACGCCCGCTAGTAGCTTTTCCATGAATTAATTCCGTATCTTATGTGGGAGTTGATCTATGCACCGCATGTAGTGCAGGGGCAGGATGCCTATTGTGTCGGTTGAAGTCCGAACATGATACCTAGTTTATCGTTGATCGCTTTCTTCAACCTGTCCCGGTTAACAAGGAATGAACGACAGAGGTCTCTGTCAATTTTATATCGCACATTTGTGATGACGATGTGTGCATTTGAAGAAAGAAGCGGGCCAAACGGCCCGCTTCTACTGTGTTGGTGCACCTTGACGGATGTCTATTCCTTCTTCACGGTTATGGTTCTGCTTGTCTTGGCAGCTTTTGCTTTGGGGAGAATTACGGTGAGGATGCCATTTTTGAAAGATGCGTCGATTTGATCGCTTTGAATCTCGCAGGGGACAGGTATAACCCTGGTAAATGACCCGTACTGACGTTCCATGCGGTACCAGCCTTTCTCGTTTTCAAGTTTTTCCTCTTGCTTGTTACCCGAAATTGTCAGTTTATCGCTGGCGAACGTGACCTGGACGTCATTCTCCGACAGGCCGGGCAGCTCGGCGGTGATACGTAGTTCGTTGTTCGCGTCGCGTACGTCAATTCGAGGAAAGTTCGGTGGGACAGTACCGGTGGCACTGCTCCAGGGAGCAAGCGGATTGTGAAATTGCTCCGGCGCGGAGAATGGTGTGCCATAGCGGAAAAAGAACGCGTCAAACAGTCTGTTCATGTCTTCATGCAAGAAGCGCACTGGATCGTCGTGGCTGGCTTCCTCTCGATTGATGGAAGTTGATTTTTTTGTCCATGGAATTAGATTTGAAAATGTCATAGCTAAACTCCTTTCGTTCTTGATGAGAGTTCGGGGTGATTAACGTGTCAACAAAATCAGCTGTTATTCCGGTTTTACATGAATGCGTTGTACCTGAACTTGCCTTTTCGGCAATGTTAGTTTTAGGATTCCGGCTTTCATGGACGCGCTGATGTTGTCCTTATCAATCTCGTCAGACACTTTAAATGAACGGCGATAGCAGGCTTGTTCGGTTTCGGCGTAGGTCCACTTACGTCCTTCGGGCAGCAATGATAGTGTGTCGGCCGCCACCGTCAGAACGTCTTTCTCTATCTTGATCTCAACACTATTTTCATCGGCTCCTGGCACTTCGCACACAAGCAAGATTTCCGATTCAGTTTCGCTGATGTTTGTTAATGGTTGAAAGTATCTTGCACTCCGCGTGCGTTCAAGGCGTTCAAGGGTTACTGGCCTTGCCATAACAGCTGTCGTCATTTCAATCTCCTCCGTGTATGCTGAGTGGATAGTACAAAGTAATGCCGAACCAACAGAGGCGGTCTTGCTCAATGCGTCGAGCTGACTGCGTTCCGGGACATTTCGATTGGTGCATTTCTTATGTCTATTATTCAAAAACTTTCGGCGGTGTTTTTTCTTTTCAACAAAATTTTTATAGTGTCGGGGAATGGGCGATCAGTTGCGTCTCACCGCAAAGCGGCTTCGTCGATACGATGACGAGGGAAGTCCGTTGTCTTGAAGGGGGATTCTGCGAAGCATTTTGGTTTCAGTTGCCTGGAAACACTGCGATTCTTTCTATCGAAGTATGCATTATGGGTTATCCATTTAGATTCCTTTGCGACCGACGTTATCACTTTTCATTTCTCTCCTCAACTCGAATGCTGCTGTTTGCGTCCTCTCAGGTTCGCAGCGCTCCAGCACCGAAGTGAAGTCTCGGCCTCTTCAAGGTGTTCCAGGGACAGTACACTCTGGCGAAGAGATTCTATTACTAGCCGAACTCTAGAGTTTAAGAAGCCATTTCGCAGCATATAGTCGTTTTCATCTGCTCCTTCGACTCCCAGGATTTTGCCAAATGCGGCAGCGACTCGATATTGAACTGTTCGTGAGCTTGTGCCGCTCCGAATAGCTATAGCTTTATCGGTCATTCCAATCGCGATGTAGCTCAGAATTTCTTGGTCTATGTCTGTAAGTAGATGTCCCTCGGACAGTACTTTGCGCACTGTTTGATCTAGATAGACGCAATCTTTCGCCACGACGCACTGAAGCGCCAGCGCAAGATCTTCGTCTGTCCGGCTTTTGAGAATGTATGAACGGCTCAAATGCGACGGACTCGATCTTTCAAGCAGTCGGACCACTGGCTGCCAGCGTCCAGAGCACCAGAACAGGATTCGGGCATCAGGCGATGTCACACTGACCTGAGCAACTAAACCCATGACATTCGCGCACGCTGAGCCAGGGTCTAGAACAGTGACGTCGGGGCGGAAAACCGATATTTGTTCCTGTGCTGACTGGCTGTCCGAAGCTTCTCTGAGCGCAATCGATTGCAGACCTGTTTTGTTTAGAATGTCCGCGAAATGCTCACGTACGATCCGCAATTCATCGACAATCAAAACGCGAGTCGAATTGATACTTCTAACCATTGAACTCCCCACGGCACTAACGCACAGTTCTGATTGTGCTGCCGTGGACCTTACCAAATCCTGTGCAAAGCCATACATCGGCAGGGCAGTTTTATATATCCGTTATGACCTGAATTACTTCGTCCGTCATTGACAGAACCGCGCCGGCTGGTCCTTCCGTTATACGGCGCATACCAACATTGAACTCCCGGAAAAAATCTCATGAAACTATTGTTCTTCGTAGGTGTCTGTGTTCTTCTTGCTTTGCGCCTGATAGCTCTAAAGAAAATGTCCGAAAAGCAAGACTTTGGTATTTGTCCGGAATGCAAAAGACCGAGAAAAGCCTTGTGCTCAAGGTGCTCACTGATTAGCCGGCTTCACTACAAGGGGTTTAAATGCTACCTCACTATAGACCCTGTTTGCGAGCTCTGCCGGTTGCCGGCTGCGCCAAACTGCCAAGAGTGCAAAAGGCCGATTAAGCCGCTACGAAAAATCTGAGCCAAGCTTGGACAAAAGCGGACCGATTAACTCGAAAGTCGTGTTGCCCGCAGGAAGGGGCTGTTTCCAGTCCCTTCCCGTCCCCTTCCACCTCTTTGTTCTTTTTGACATTTTCGGGAGAGATCTCGCTGATCGATGACCTAATCAACGGTGGTCTCGTCGGATCTCTTCATTTTTTTGGCTGCAGCAATCAGCAACTTACTTTTGCCGTCCTCAGTATGTATTCACTAGTATGTATTCACAAAGAGGCGTAGCGATTGAAACAGATGTTTCAAAAATTCAATTCCAGAGGTGGATGTGGTCGCTTCATTGTGCGGAGCATACGGCTATGACTCATGGCTCTCAAACTGAACCATTCAACCCTGGAGCTATCGTCGCCAGTGCATGAAACCGGAAAAACCTCCTG
>JAIELX010000136.1 GCA_019752635.1 Candidatus Obscuribacterales bacterium
CCGCTAGTTTTGCTTACTCTCACGGCAGCTTGTACTTTGCCCCTGGCGCAAGCAAGCGAAACGAATCAGTGGCAGAACCACGGAGGCAAGGCCAGCTATTTGAGAATGAAAGGCGATTACAAGGAATCGCTCAACGAAACAAAGTTAGCATTAGCGGCACTGACACCTCGCGATGCCTCGCGGACATACATACCCCTAGACCTGCAACTTGGGGCAGTGCACACTATGATGCTGGCCGGCATGCTGGACGAGGCCGAGGACTTGCTGCGTAAGCTAGAACCGCTGGTCCTGAAGGATTTTAAGTCGACACTTCTAGAATCTCGCTACTGGCGACGAAAAGGCGAAGTTCGCCACGCCCAAAAACAACTTGCGGCAGCAGCAGATGCACAAGAGGCATCGTGCAAGATCTTCCTACTTACGTTTGGTGCAACAAGTCCCACTTATGCCGAAGAGCTTTGGCTGCTCATTCAGGCACGCGTAGCGTCCCAACAATACGAGCTGGCGATTAAGGACGCGTTGAAACTGAGACAGATTGCCGATCAGAACTTACCCGGTCCGGAACGCAAGCGCTACATGACCTGGATCGGTATTTTTGAGAATCAGCTCACCAACGGAATCAACCAGCTGTTGTCTCCCCGTCTGACGGCACAGAAGGCGCAACAAGCCACCGCGCTGCTTATGCAAAGCTTCCCGCTGTCGCTTCCCGACTCCGATATCTGGAAACTCTGGCGGCATTGCCTCATCGCCGGTGCTACCGCTAACTCAGCTGCAAACCGTGAATTGGCAAACTTCGCAGTTAATCATATCAATATCCAAACGGCTCACTCCACCGACCAGCTGTATCTCCTTGGCGAGGCTGCCAGTTCACTGCTTTTCCATCGCATATACAACGGAAAGCCGGAAGAAAAGTTTGATGATACCACCGAGAACCTGACACGGTTGGCACGACAAGCTCTAGAAAAAATCTACACGGGAAAGGATTTGAACAAACAAAGCTGGTACATCCAAATCGCTTCGATGCACGCACTTACTCTGGCTAAGAGAAACAAGTTAGTGGAAGCGGAAAAACTTATGGATTCGTTGATTCCACATTCCGGAATTGTGCATTCCTCCAATGATCTAAATGGAGTCTTTCAGGCTCGCCATGTTGGTCTTGCAGAAGCATTCGCAAAACAAGGAGACGAGCGCGCCGTTCATCGCCAGTACGACAAGCTGCGCGCCATTCTACCTCTATATTCGCTTAACGATAGCGCAGTCCTGATAAAGGGCTGGATCGCCCGTGAGAACGAAACAATTGCCGCTATGAGAAAATCACAGACTCCTTCTGCGGGCAGATAACAGAAACCTATCTCTTCCACATGGGCGGAATTACAGGGGTAATTGGAATTGGGTTCGGTTTGTCAGGCGTAAACGTTGCTTTCAATTCAATCGGCTTTCCGGTTCTTTGATCAGTCGTTTTGAACCTTATGACAGCGGTTTTGCCATCGGCGGCAACTTCGCAATCCAACTGCACCCCCTTATCTCGACAAAACCCGGTCAACGCTTCACGGGTGTACTCCCAAGCATTCGCTCGTGAGCCGCCCGTATCATAAGCAGCATTTGCCAATCGATCGAGCGCCTCACCAAACGCTTGAATTTTTGCGTCCTTCGTTCGATCGTTTGACTTTATAGCGTCCACTGCATCCTTCGTTCGTCCCACAACGTCTTCGACGGAAGGCGCCAGATCCTGGCGGCGATTAACTTCCTGCAATCGCATTTTCAGACCGTACGCAACCCCGGCCGAATCGCAAGGAAGCTGTGGTTTACCGAAACTCTCCGAGCGCGTAGTGACCGGCTTTGCATCGGGTCTACTGAGATCAACAGTGTACTTTTCTACGCCGGACGAACGCCCCTTGTCGCGCAACATGCGGGTAACTTCCAACTTGTTTCCGTCGCAAGCTACACTCACACCGGCATCCTTATACTTGTCGTTGAGATACGTCAAGACGGCAGCACGATCTTGCGGAGGCAGCTCCTTGAACTGCTTTGCCATTGCTTGCACATCGCTGCGAACAAACTCATCGGCGCACGCTTTACGTTTGCCAGTCAGTTCGTCTCCGCGAGTTTCCGTAGAACAGAATGCCAAGTCTGATTTGCGCTCAGACGTATCCAAACTGCGTCCATATTGTTCCGGCTCGGGGGCTGGTTGCTTATCAGCCGGAATTGCATTAGCTGGTTTTCCTGACAGAGTTTTTGCCTCTTTCTTAAACAGATCAGTGACAATATCCAACATCGGCAGTCGCTCGGCGTTGTTTGCACTTGGCTTATTCATCAATCCTGTGACATCGCTGAAATTCACCTCGTCGTTCAGACCGGTGCTCACAGATTTTTCAGATTCGTTTCGCTCTTCCAATCTTGTCGAATTCTCTAACATATCGACTCCCTCCTAGAACGGCTCAGCACCACAATCTACGGGAGGTGTCAGCCCCCGCATTCATTGGCGCTTCTGCTTAAATGTGCCTGTTCTAGAACAATAGGAAGGCATCGTTACAAGAACGTTTCACCTAGGTTGGCTTGCTGCTCATCGTCTCCACAATCATCTATGCTAATATTTCGCCCTACATATAATGCAGAGCGTCGGCTAGAGCACGGCAATAAACATGGACCGATGGGGAAAACCGAAATGGGCGAGACTTACATTCATTGATGACGTCGAATGGTCTGAGTCTCAAGAAGCTCACTATGACGATGTCTGGTTGCGACCAGACAAACCGCCACCGCAAGGGACTGCGCGCGCAATCAAGTTGCTGATGCCACCACCACAGGCACCATCCTTCCGGGTCATTTTTCGGCCGGCACTCTCAGCACTAAACGGATGGGAAGAACATCCCGAAGAGATAGAGAGTTCCGCGCTTGTAGAAGTAGAAGTGCAAGCGAAGCTTGAAAACAATTGGATTCTTGTAGACGTGAGAAACGTTCTACCTTTTGCGGAGCTGTCGGATTACTTTCCGCCATCAGCAGAGGATGATATCGATGAGTTGCTCGACAAGCTTTATGCTTCGACGGTCCACGTGCAATCCAAGAATTGGCACTTTGTGCACTCCGATATCGAATCTGATGCGGGATTCTGGACAGTCTTTACGGATGATGGTGTCACACTCTCAATCTTGCTCTACGGGCACTACATGATCGGCAGCGCACCACAAGCCTACGCAGGCAACAGGCTTCTCAGCGACGAAGAGCACCAACATATTCTTGGGATACTGGACGAGAGGGACTTAGAATCATGACAGCCGTGCGTCAGAATCCGGGCTACAATGCCTAAGAAAAGACTAGTGCTTGAACAGGTACCTGAATCCTTCGAACCGAAGATTCGGGTGAAACTCGCTGGTGGCGCCACTCAGTTCATTTCGCCAAACGCGTTTCAACAGCTATTCGGTGTCGAGTATTTGGAAAAGCTCGTTATAGACAAAAGCTGTCCGAAGGTGGAATCCAGACTAGAAGAAGAGCCTCTGCGCAAGATTCCCGGAGAGCACCGTAGAGGTTTACTTGAACAGCAATTTGTCAAAATCAGAGACAGCGAAGAAGAACAAGAATTCGAAGACGAAGCTGATTGTGGCGGAGAAATGAAACGATGGCTCTATGGCGATCTAGTACGAAAAGCCTACACCGCCAACATCTACATTGCCAAAGTAAGTGACGCCGTTGGCTACGGAGCATTCGCCGGCGAAGATTTCACACCGGGACAGATGCTAGCAGAGTACACAGGCATAGCGCGCAAATTTAAGAAATCAGATCTCCGCAATCCATACACTTTCAACTACGTTTACAACGCGGTCATTGATGCGAGCAAGGCCGGCAACGTGAGCCGATTCATCAACCATTCAGAATCTGGCGCTAACGCGCGATACATGCGATTAGTTCTCGAAGGAATCGAGCATGTGATTCTGCTGGCAAAATCGCCGATAGCTAAAGACGAGCAAATCCTGTTCGACTACGGCGCAGAGTACTGGCAGCTTCGGAACACGGCGGCGGAACCGCTTGGTGGCGCACAACGCGCGGAATAATGCTAGCGTATTTTTGTGCCGCTCCATGTATATGGTCGGGGGCGTACGGAACAGACTTCCGATCCCGCTATCGAGCAGCAAAGCCAACCTGGCGCTAGGCGCGTTCCCAGCTTGCTGGTGCGCCTTTTACGTCCATGACTTTTATGCCGAGTTTTGCAAGCTCGTCGCGAATTAGATCAGACTGTTTGAAGTCTTTGTTCGTGCGAGCATGCTCGCGCAGAGTCAGCAAAACATTCATCAGCCCGGAACCGGTTTCGGGATCGATTACTTTCGCAGTGTCCGACAAAGTGAGACCGAGTACTGCCGCGTAAGCGCGTAATGCAGCTGCGTAGCCAGGTGTTTTGGCGTCGGACGGCGAAGCAAAAATAGTATCCGCGATTCCGAAGAGGGCAGAAATTGCACGAGGCGTGTTGAAATCATCATCCATTGCTTCACGAAAATCGTGATCCAACTTTTGCAAAACGCCATCAGCCTCACTTGCAGCACCGTTGGGGCCACCACCATCCTGAGCGAAGCGCGCGGCACGAATCAAGCGCAGAGTACCAGCCTTAGCGGCTTCCATGCTTTCTGTAGTGAACTCGATTGGACTACGATAGTGAGTTTGCAGCACAAACAACCGAACGGTGTCAGGCGAATACTGTTCCAACACGTTCTGGATGGTGCGAAAGTTGCCGAGCGATTTCGACATCTTCTCCGCTTCAACTTGCACGAAACTATTGTGAATCCAATAGCGCGCCAATGAGTGACCGTGCAATGCTTCAGACTGCGCGATCTCGTTTTCATGATGCGGAAAAACCAGGTCTTCGCCACCGCCATGAATGTCGATGGTTTCGCCGAGCACCAGTTTGATCATGGTGGAGCACTCTAAGTGCCAACCGGGACGCCCCCAGCCCCAGGGACTCTGCCAACCGGTATCATCCGTCGAAGCAGATTTCCACAACGCAAAGTCAACCGGATTTTTCTTCAACTCTTTGAGCTGCTCCTGGCTACGAACCTGATCGCGCGAGCCCTGCATCAAGTCTTCCAGATTCTGTTTCTTGAGCTTGCCGTATTCCGAGAATGATGCCACATCAAAATAAACATCGCCGCCGCTTTCGTAGGCGTGTCCTTTTTTGATCAGCGCATCAGCAAAAGCAATCATCTGTTGAATGTACTCAGTAGCGCGCGGCTCAATATCCGGGAAGTCCGCATTGAGATCATTCATGTCTTTCCAGAACGTGTACGTGTACTGGCGTGCGACCTGTTCAGGTCTGCGCCCGAGCTCACGTGCGCGATTGATGATCTTGTCGTCTATGTCGGTGATATTCCGAACAAACGTCACATCATAGTTGAGAAAACGCAGGTATCTTTGCACCACGTCAAATGTCAAAGCCATGCGCGCATGACCCAAATGGCTCAAATCATAAACAGTAGGGCCGCAAGCGTACATCAGCACCTTGCCAGGCGTGATGCTTTGAAATTCTTCCTTCTTAGCGGAAAGAGTGTTGAATATTCTTAGAGGAGACATCGGCTAGATCCTTTCCTAACACGAGAAGTCGCAAATTCATGCGAGCCAGAAACCGAAGTGGCAAGGCAATCTTCAACAGTGCTGAAGCAACGCTTCTATGCGACTCTTGATCCGATCCGGACCAAGAATGGCCAGCGTCGCACCAAGGTCGGGGCCTGACGTAGATCCGCACAATGCAGCACGCACCGGCCAATAAAGATCTTTCCCTTTCAGGCCGAGTTCCTTGCCTATTTCATCTACTTTGGCTTTACATGCCTTCGGATCAGGAGCTGCAAATGCAGATAGATTTTCCAAAATCTTGCCAAAGATCTTGCGTGAATGCTCCTGCTTGAGCAGTCCACTGTTCAGCTCTTCGGGGATCGCAACTTCCTTGACAAAGAAGAACGAAGACGCATTTTTTATTTCGCTCAACGCTGTGAGTCCTTCACGAACTAGCGAGATTATTTGCTCAAGCTGTTCGCGACTGTACTGCGAAACGTCGAACTCTGCCAGATAAGGCAACGAGCGATCGGTAATAACAGAAAGCGGAAGTGTGCGAATGTAATGACCGTTGAACCAATCAAGCCGCTTGGTATCAAAAACCGCAGGACTCTTGCTCACACGATCCAAATCAAAAACGCCCGTTGCTTCTTCTAGAGTGAAAAACTCATTGCCACTAGGCGGCGTCCAACTTATCTGAGCGAGATAATTCACAATCGCTTCCGGCATATAGCCATCATCGCGATACTTCTTGATGTGCACTGCTTCTCCGTGCTTGCGCTTCGAGAGCTTCGCCCGATCGTGGTCGAACATTAGCGGCACATGAGCAAACACAGGCAGCTCTGCACCAAGCGCTTCGTAGAGAAGAATTTGCTTTGCCGTGTTGTGAATGTGATCCTCACCCCTAATGACGTGAGTCATCTTCATGTCGAGATCGTCTACCACCACTGCGAAGTTGTAAACTGCAATGCCACTGGACTTGACGATAACCATGTCGCCACCGATGTCGCTGGTATGAATTTGGATCTCACCTTTGATGGCATCATGCCAGCTCACGACGCGATCTTCTTCCACCTTGAAGCGGATAACTGGAACGCGACCTTCTTTTTGAAAACGATCAATCTGCTCTTGCGTGTAGGCTCGACCGCTATTGTCGTAGCGCTGGCCTTCGCCTGAGTCCTTTTGCTGCTCGCGTAGAGCATCCAACTCTTCAGGTGTCGCGTAGCAAAAATAGGCCTTGCCTTGAGAAATCAGCTTGTGAGCAATCTGCTCATAGTGATCAGTCTTTTCCATTTGTGTGTACGGCGGATACGGACCACCGATATCGGGACCTTCATCCCAAGCGAGACCAAGCCATTTCAGCCCGTCGATAATGTCGTCGGTGTAATGCTGATCGGAGCGCACTTCGTCTGTGTCTTCAAGGCGCATGACGAACGAACCCTGATGGCGTCGAGCATAAAGATAGTTATAGAGAGCAGTCCGCGCTGTTCCCACATGCAAATGCCCTGTGGGACTCGGAGCAATTCGTGCCCGCACTTTTGAAGTCAAGCGGTAGGTCCCTCGAGAATGATGGAAGAGCCTGCATTTTAACAGATGCTCAGAAGGGCTGCCAAAGCCCGGGAGCGAACGTGTAAACCTACAGACATGTGTTAGTCGCCAATTTCAAAAATCAGGGCGTTCAAAACGATTTAAACAGGCTGTAAAGAGGGTGCGGTTCCGAAGCGCCTTCGTGAACCGCCCGAAACGCCCGTCTATAGGACGTCCGAGATTCTCGAAAAAAAAATCCGACTATGCCCTTAGGATGCAGCCAGCTATAACTTCAGATACAACGACAACGCCCTAGAAGAAGGCTGGCACAGCATTCACACGCATCTCCGGAATCAATTACTGCAGCTGGCCTTCAAGAACCAAACAGTCGACGACTGCAACTCCGGAGCCCAACATATTGAGTTGACGCGCAGCGCCACGTGAAAGATCGATGACGCGCCCATCAATAAACGGACCGCGATCGTTCACTTCAACAACGCATGATTGCCCCGTCTTGCGATTCTTCACCAACAACTTGGTGCCGAACGGCAACGTCCTGTGGGCAGCAGTCATCCCGTCCTGGTCGAAACGACTTCCGTCGGATGTGCGGCGTCCGTCGAACTTACCGCCGTACCACGATGCCTGACCGGAGAAAGTTGCAATGGCGCGATCGATGCTGCGCGGATCGGACAAATCAGGATAGTTAGACGGCAACAGGGCAACGCCAAGAACTTCACGCAACCTATTAACAAACTTCAGACTGGCGTCGAAAACAAATGACTTTTCTTTCTTGTCGTCCATATCGTCATCTCGCCCGGCTAGCGGATCGAAAGACAGTACGGTCTGCCCGTCCAACTTGATTGCGGCGTTGTCGTCATCACGCGCGGGGAGCAACAATGACGGATCGACTTTCTTATCGATCAGCTCTTGCAGCCGAACCGCTAAATCTTCTGCTTCCTCTGCCGCTTCATCAGCGTCATCACCCTTAAATCGGTAAACTTCGTCACCATTGACAGTGACTGCGGCGATCTGATTTCCGTTTTCCACCCAAACTTTCGACACCACTTCTGCTGCAGAGTCGCGAGCCATAGCAGCTGGAGCAGTGCTCATCAGTAGCCCAAGGGTTAAAGAGAGGATTCCAAATGTTCTTTTAGTTCTCATTCTCGGTTCTTTCTTAGGACAGCTCAAAAACTCGCACATGTTTTTAGTCACTGAGAGTATTCGCGGGGAGTCCTCGGGGACGACCTCGAAGTCGGCGCAAACCGTACCAAATTGCTCTTGCTTGCGTCAAAGAACTCCTGACAATGTCAGTTTTCGCCAAGGCCAGTAGACTCGCCCGCTTTATGAAACAGAACCAACAAACGAGTGGTTGACAGATGAACAAAATCGATCCTGTGTTGCAAACAGAAATTGATTCTTTGAGGCCCCAATGCTTTTGCTTCATTAAGCAGATATAAGAGATATATGCTTTGAGAACCACTCAGCTCTTGAGTTACGACATGTAAATGTTGGGTTAAAAGCGTCCTAATTACAGCGACAGATCCGCGAGTGCGATCTCTTGGCTATCCACCAAATGCGGTGGCATCAGTCATTTAGATATACATCAAGCAAGCCAAGAGATTGCATGTCCGAGCAGCAACAATTGTTTGCAATTTGTTGAGATTTCGAGTCAACCGCCGATCAGACCGTAGCGCAATAGCGACTGATAAACGCTGCTTTCTTTTGTAGTTCGCACATGATTGCTCGACTTCAAAACAGTAGAGCAGAATTCGGCCGACTGCCCGACCAGATGCTCCAACCAGCAGAAGGTCACAGCCCCGCATCCCCTTTCTACAGCTCACTCTTGGGGCTTCAGCTCCGGGGGATGCAAGACAGAATCCTCATCGAGAAAGAATCATCTATAAGGAAGGGTTTTAGAATACTTCCTGCATCAACGCCGGATCCATTTCAAAGTTAGCAAACACTTTTTGCACATCATCATGATTTTCGATCACATCGAGCAGCCGCAGAAGGTTCTTCGCAATATCCTTGTCAGATATCTCCGCCGTAGTAAGCGGGTTCATGTTGACGTCGAAAGAGTCTATGGTCAAACCGGCTTTCTTCAGTCCGTCGGTAACAGACTCGAGATCGTTGGGCTGGCACACTATGGTTATGTAGTCTTCGGAATCCGTTTCGACATCCTCAGCTCCAGCATCCAGCGCAGCAAGCATTATGTCGTCGTCGGACATTTTCTGCGGGCGAGCTAGCGAGATTTCGCCGCGCTCTTTAAACATCCAGCCCACGCAACCAGTTTCACCGAGATTGCCGTGATACTTCGAGAAAGTACTGCGAATGTCTCCCGCCGTGCGATTTCGATTGTCAGTGGCGCACTTGACCATTATGGCAACTCCGCCCGGCCCGTAGCCTTCATAAGTAAGCTCTTCCAACTGATCTGCGCCGCCGCCGCCTGAACCTTTCTCGATGGCTCGGTGAATATTCTCGTTCGGCACCCCTTCTGCTTTGGCGCGATCGATTGCATGTCGAAGCCTGAAGTTTCCGGCCGGGTCCGCACCGCCGGTTCTGGCGGCGACAATGATTTCTCTGGCCATCTTGGCGTAAGTAGCGCCTTTCTTGGAATCGACTACCGCTTTCTGACGCTTGATGGTTGCCCATTTGGAATGACCCGACACGTTACTGTCTCCTGTTCAAATGAAAGTCGCGCTTGAGGCTTCGGAAAGGAAGACCAGAAACCGATGCGCGACGTAGCGGCATCAGTAAATCTACCGCAAAGTTCGTCAGCCAATCACGAACCAAACGAGTTTCGATTTGCCTTCAATTATATAAGTAGGCGAGAACGGCCTTTTGATACTTACAACCACAGCTGTCATGCGACTCATTGCAACGACAGTTCACAAACACCATTTGTCGAGAGGCAATGTGGCAGATCCGCCTCACGCAACACTCACCAATAGTTAACGGTCGAAGCAGACGCCAAGCAAAGCAAACATTCAACCTCTTGAAAGTAGTTTACGGCTGTATATCGATATAATGTCCGTCGATTGGGGCAAAACCGCGAGGAGCACTATGATTCGGATTCGAAAACCAAGTATCGCCCTGCTGGGTGTTCTACTGGCGGCATCTTTCGGATTGGCAAGTTCAGCCGATGCGAGTTCGCACGGCGCACTAATAGCCGAAACAGGCAGATTGAAAGGAAAAGTCCAACGCGATCTCGTCGAAGCAGACGATTTGATGTCGAAGGGCGATTGGACGAAAGCCGCTGATGCCTACAAAGCAGTCATGAACAAAGACACCAAGAATGCAGCAGCGTTCGCTGGTTATGGTCTGGCTCTAGGCAAGCAATTCAAGCTTGACGCAGCCGAAGAGAATTTCGACAAAGCATTGCAACTCGACCCAACCAACGCCAATGCGCACGTTGGAAAAGCGTTGGTCTTGATGAACAGACTGCAATCTTCAAGCGTCACCATCCGCAATCAACGCGATTCAATGCTGAAGGAAGCAGAGAATCAATGCCGCATGGCGTTGCAAAAAGATCCCTACTCTCCGGAAGGACACTTCCAGCTGGCACAATCATTGCGCGAGCAAGGACGTCTTGACGAAGCGGTCAAGGAATATCAGGAAGCAATCAAGAGCGATCCGAAATACTCAGAAGCTTACGCTTATTTGGGCATGACCAAACTAGCTCAGAATAGCCTGGGCGAAGCAGAAGGCAACTTCAAACAAGCAATTTCATTTAATTCGTCCAATTCCACCGCTCACTACGGGCTCGGAAAGACTTACCTGAAGATGGGTCAAACAGACGCGGCAATCAAAGAACTCAACACCGCTCTCTATCAAAATCCCAACAGCCACCCTGCACACCTGGCAATGGGTGAAGCCTATCAAACTCAAGGCAACAACAATGCCGCAATCAAAGAGTATCAAAAGTCGATCAGCATCAAGCCGGAAAATCCAGATGCCTACTTGCATATTGCGGACATTCGCGAAACAAGAGGCGACCTGGAACTTTCGATCTCCGAATTGAGGGCTTCGCTTGAACAGATGCCGGACAACGTAGCGATTCACCAGCGAATCGGCGACGAGTCTTTGACACTGGAAAAGTTGGATGATGCAATCAAAGAGTACAACACTTGCATGAACATCAATCCTTCAGACGCTGGTGCTGCGAAGGGACTAACTCGCGCATATTATTTGAAGGCTGCTAAAGAAAGCGGCGGAGCATTCTTTGTGTCGAACGACTTTGAATCGGCTAAGCGTCAAATCGAGAAAGCGATTCAATTAAATCCGAACGACATGGAACTTCGTCTAGCCATGGCGAAGATTCGCTCAATGTCCGGCGAAACCGTTGACCTCAACTCAATCGGCGCACCAAAAACCGACGGCGAACGTGTAGCTTACGCAGAAGCCTTGCTCGCACAAAATCGCTTCAAAGAATCGCAAGATCAAATGAACATGGTAATCGGAAATGCAGGCGACCAAAAGCAAGCATTCTCCGTTGCCGACCTGGCTTTGATGATCAAAGATCTTGACAGTGCAGATGCAGCCTACAGAAAAGGTGGAACCTTTGCCGGCGGTGAAGAACGCGCTCGTCGAGGACAAGATCTGGTGAAAAAAGCCCGCGAAGGCTCTCGCCAAGATCTAACACTGGCTACCGACCTGGCCAAACGCAAACAGTTGAACAGCGCCGTTGATAAATATCACTCTGCGATCTATCAAAACCCGCGAGTGCCTGATGCACGTATTGGACTTGCGGATACACTTGAGCGCTTGACCCCGGCCGCTCCGAAAGATCTTCGCGAAGCAGTCGTGCAGATCAAAGCGTACATGTCACTTCGTCCAGACCTGCCGCCTAAGGAAGTTGAAAAACTGAACAAGCGAATTGCAAAAGACGAAGAGAGAGCATTCAAACTGGAAGAGAAAGCCAAGAAAGGTTAATCGCCAGTAATGTGACCATTAGCGAAAGGGTGAGCGAAAGCTCATCCTTTCCTTTTTTGTGAGAGTCGTTTGCCCTCTTTAGCGAAACAAGACGAGGTTCTTCTCACAAACGAGATTTTATCAACAAGTAAACATGCAATAGACATGCGGCAGGGGGCATTCTTGCGGTCCTTGAAAAATTGCAATCCCTGCCTGTCAAGCCACCTGTTAGAATACGCTCCAAATGTATTTTCACGGCATTTTTGGAGAAAACCTTGGCAGAGTGGTCTGAACAGAAAGTTCTTGTCTTGGGACTGGGAAGAAGCGGCATCTCGGCAGCGGAATACCTGGCCAAACGTGGCGCAAAAGTCATGCTCTCCGAGAGTTCCGAAGGCGACGACGCGAAACGCGCTGAAGCAGAGAGACTTCGAGGCATGGGCGTAGAAGTCGAAACCGGTGGTCACTCCGAGTCAGCGTTGTCTTTCGCTGATATCGTCGTAGTTAGCCCTGGAATCGCGCCGTCGAACGAAATTATTCAAAAGCTTGAGGAATCAGGCAAAGAACTTATTTCTGATGTCGAACTCGCTTTTCGGGAAGCAACTATTCCTTTTATCGGTATCACCGGTACAAACGGAAAGTCGACGACCGTTGCTTTAGTGAGTCACATTCTCACAACAGCTGGTTTCACTGCTCCGGCTTGTGGAAATTTCGGCGTTCCCATTTTGGACGAGTTGGAAAAGAAGCCCGATTTTCTAGTTGTAGAAGTAAGCTCGTACCAATTGCATTACTGCAAACAACTTTCGCCAAAAGTTGCGGTTTGGTTGAACCTCACGCCGGACCATATTGACTGGCATGGCGATCTCGAAAAATACACCGAAGCGAAACAGAAGCTTTTCGAGCAGCAAGATACAGATCAATTTGCCGTACTCAACGAAGACGATCCTATCGTAAAAGACTTTCAGCCGAAGAACGCACAAATTTTCCCGTTCAGCGTCCACAGCGATCTCGACAGCTACGCCATACAAGGAGCCTTCATGCAAGAAGGTTTCCTGGTGTACCGCATTGACGGACGCACACGTGTACTCTGTCATCAGGAAGATTTGAAGATAATCGGCAAACACAATTTGGAAAATGCGTTGGCCGCAGTTTCCGTCGCCGCAGTGTTGGATATCGACACCAATACAATCGTTACTGGACTCAAATCATTTCCGGGACTGGAACATCGGCTCGAATATATCTCGAGCATCGATGGGGTCAAATACTACAACGACTCCAAAGCGACAAATCCAAATTCAACCATCAAAGCGCTTGAAGCATTTGGAACCCAAAAGATCGTTTTGATAGCAGGCGGAAAAGACAAACATACTTCGTTGACCGAGATGGTCGAATGCGTTAAGCGTCAAGCGAGCGACGTCATTCTTCTCGGTGAAGCAAAAGAGCGTTTCAACAAAGCTCTTACTGAAGCTGGTTATCGTGATGTCCACCTGACGGGCAGCCTGGAGGAAGCCCTTGATCTAGCCGTGTCTTTGGGACGCGGTCCGGTAGTGTTGTCTCCGGCCTGCGCCAGTTTTGATATGTTCAAAGACTTTGAGGAGCGGGGGCGTGTCTTCAAGAATCTTGTCCGCACCAGAAGCGAAAAAATGGCCACCCGCTAGCCCCAGAAAGGGGCAGCAGGAACAACAGGTCGGCCAGGAATTTCGTGGTCTGCCTAATCGCGGCTTGATTACTTTGGTAATCTCGATGTGTTGCTTCGGCTTGATGGCGGTGTTTAGCGCATCAGCTCCGGAAGCTCTTTCCAGCTATCAGGACTCGACGGCCTATCTTCGCAAACAAGGAATTGCGTGCGTGATTGGTCTGTTCTTGATGTTCACGATGAGCAAGCAAGACTATCGGAAGCTAAAGGGCTTAGCCTGGCCGCTGGCTATTGCATCAGTCGTACTGCTGGCAGTGACACTCGTGCCCAATCTTTCCGTAACCGCCAAAGGTTCTTCCCGCTGGATACCATTGGGCCCGATTCAATTCCAACCGTCCGAACTCGCAAAAGTTGCCACCATACTGTTGATGGCGTCAGGGCTATCCAAGTATTACTGGTGGCACACGCGTGTGTTCATGCGAATTCTGATTGTAATGGGTATGGCGGCTATTGTAGTTAAGCAGCCTGACTTAGGCACAACTTTGATGATCGTTGGCACGCTGCTTTCGATGCTCTATGTAAGCGGCATCAACACACTGCTTATTGTTAGCGCGCTCGGCGTCGGCGGCGGAGTGGTCTGGCACCACGTACAAAAAACGCCTTACCAGATGGCGCGAATTCAAACCTGGTTGAACCCGAATCTCAATCCTCAAAAAGAAGGCTGGAATATTATCCAGGCTCAACTTGCTATCGGATCCGGCGGTCTATGGGGCGTTGGATTTGGACACTCGCTGCAAAAACTCTATTACCTTCCCGTGCAGCATGCAGACTTCATCTTCGCAGTTATTGCTGAGGAATTCGGGCTAGTCGGGTGCCTGGTCATTTTAGGAATGTTCGGTATGTTCGCTTACTATGGCTTCAAAACCGCATTACAGGCAAAGACACTCTTCGGACGCTTTCTTGCAATTGGTATCACCAGCCAAGTCTCTCTGCAGGCGCTGGTCAACATCATGGTTTGCACCGGATTACTGCCGGTCACCGGCATTACACTTCCGTTCATCAGTTACGGCGGAACGTCCATGGTAATCACGCTCGCAATGGTAGGAATCCTGTTATCCATTTCGCGAGACCGTGGTCAAACTGAAGAAGAAGAAACTTCTGAAGGGAGAGCATAGGAAACCCTCATGGTCCGGCATCGACTAGTACTCACAGGCGGCGGAACCGGCGGACACATCTATCCGGCACTGGCGATGGCCGAACAACTGAAAGACGACTCGGACCTGGAAGCCATCCTATATATAGGAGCGAAAGGTCACCTGGAAGAAAGACTCTGTCGCGCTCGAGGCCTCGATTTCATTGGTCTGGATGTTTCGGGCATGCCGCGAAAGCTTTCCGGAAAATTGCTGGCATGGCCGTTCCAGCTCTTGGCCGCCGTCGTGGAAGTGCGCAAAGCCTTATTGGAGTTTCGACCGACCGTAGTGCTTGGCACTGGCGGTTATGCTTCGGCACCTGCGTTGATAGCAGCATCGCTGCTGCACATTCCGTTCGCGATTCACGAACCGGATGCGCATCCCGGATTAGTCAACAGATTGCTAGCCCGGCAAGCGAGCTTAGTGTCATGCGGAATGCATGGTGCTTACGACACTCTCAAACCGAAACGCGGAAAGATAGTGGTTAACGGCAATCCTGTCGGCAAGAGTTTTCTTAATCCGCTCAAGCGAGACGCAGCATGTGCCGTACTGGGACTGCGTTCAGACCTGAAGACGATACTGATCACAGGCGGCTCACAGGGCGCGCGTGCGATAAACGAAGCCGTAATGAGCATTTTACCGGAACTGCTCGATGTCGAGCCGCCGGTCCAGATAATTCACCAGGTCGGCGAAAAGAATATATATGAATGCAAGGAACGCATTGATCAGATTTCGCTGAACAACAGTCGATACTTTTTGCGCGACTACTTCGACGATCTTTCAGTCCCCTACGCTGTTGCCGACTTGACCATCTGCCGAGCCGGCGCGATGACAATTTCCGAACTCTCCGTTATGGGAACGCCAGCTGTTTTTGTCCCGTTCCCGTTCGCCGCGGCCGACCATCAGACACATAACGCTAAGTACATGTCAAGCAAAGGTGCAGCCATCACCATAGTGCAGTCTGCTCAGCTTGCGGAAGATTTGAAAAGAGAGTTGCTGAAATTACTCTCGGACGACGAGCGAATCAGGTCTATGCATAAAGCAATGCTGGCGGAAGGGAAACCACGCGCGGCGATGGACCTGGCTAGTCAGTTAAAGGAAATAAGCACAGCCCACCAAATACGTCAGAACAAGGAAGGCGTACACCAGCAGGGCTAGGAACCCCGCTTGACAAGTGGCGCCCGGCTGAGATTGTCGCAAAAATAAATTTGTGCCTGCACAGAGCTGTGTTAGACTCTTGCCATCAGGGTAGCTGGGAACCTTTTACATCGTTGCGATCACATCCTCTTGGCGTCAAAGTCGCGAGGCCTAACAGTGTGTAAAGGGAAAGAGGGACACCTTATGTCGCACAGCAGTTTCGAAGCCATGGAAACAACGCTTCGCCAATTAAGCGAAATAGTTGAGCGAAATCACGCGCAGCAAACCGAAGAAACATATTTGCTCGTCAATCAGATGACTCAGCTGGTAGACGAAATGAAATCAAAAACCCGAAGAAATCTTTCAAACTTTCCGCAACCACCTGTCTCTACTCCTGTCGCTGTTGCTACAAAGTAGAGACACTCGTGCACACGGCTTGGCTTTGTGCGCGAATCGTTGTTTGCTTCGCACAATGACGTATCACTATAGTACGATTGATACGCGTAGCGAGGATCGAAGCAATCAGCTTTTCCTGCATTCAGCGCAGTGAGTGTTGCCTGTAGAATATTGTCGTTTCCTTCCTTTCGGAATTTTAGTGCAGATTGACTGGTTATTAGTAGGTCCCGCCGCAGCGACTGCGGTAGCAACAGGAGTTGCGGCATTGCTATTGCGTCGGCATCTGAACCAACGAAAGACGCATAGACTCGCGGATTTGAAAATTGAACACGATCGATTGGAAGCAGCTATCTCGGAACTCTTGAGTAGAGTCAACGATTTAGACCTGGCCTCCAAGTATCAAAAAACGGCACCCTCGATTTCAGCCCGACTCGGCGACTGTTGCAGCGAGGTCGGCAAGCTGGCCGACGCGCTAAAGGAAATTGAAACGCTCACGCAAGCCGGCAACGTACAAGAGGCTAACCGTCTACTGCTCAAATGCCTGACGCAAGCGGTAAATCTCTCAAAAGAGATAAACGTTTTACGCGCATATCTGAAGTAAGAAAAACCCAAAACCGGACTTCTCCAAGCCACTTAATGTGGTGCCAAAGAAATCTCAAGTTTTAACCAAAATCATTTGCGCTGATCGATCTACTAGAGAAGTCTTTTGCTTATACTGGTATTAGAAGGTCTTAAAAATGATTTTTTTGCCTGCGAGCAGGTAGCATAGCTCAGCACGTTCGGAATTGAACGGGTCTGACTTCGCGCGCCTTCCAAGCGTCATTCTTGGGAGACCTTCCTTTTGCGCCCGGAGGTATGGACAAATGATGGACGACGACGACAAGGCACCAGAAACAGTGTCAGAAAACGAAGAAACAAAAACATGCGAGAAGGAGGAGAACAGCGAGGCTTGCGAGCAAGCAACAGATGCACCGGCATCTGACTGCAGCAGCGAGGCAGCCTCAGAAGAAGAGAGTGGCGAAGCCTGCGCAGAGAAGGAAGGCAACTGCGAAGAGTCCGCCGAAGTAGCAAGCGATGAATGTTGCGACGAAAAGAGCGAAGTGGAGCCAGCTACCGAAGAAGAAGCTGCGGCTGAAGCTCCCGCTGCGGTAGAAGAACAAGAGGCTCCGGCCGCTGAAGAACCTGCTGTTGAAGCTCCTGCTGCTGAAGAAGAGCAAGAGGCTCCAGCCGCTGAAGAACCTG
>JAIELX010000061.1 GCA_019752635.1 Candidatus Obscuribacterales bacterium
TACAAAACTTCCACGACCTGTCCTTATAGTCATTCTTACCAGCCCAATCTACCCAACCTTGAAAGACGCTTCAGACCTGGCTCAGCAACAGCCCTCTGAAGCGTCTTTCTTTTGTTCGCTCTCATTTATCGACAAAGGGAATCGCTCCTCCGAAGAGAATAAGTCCTCCGTTTCACGCGAAATCCACATCCCTGATACAAAACTTCCACGACCTGTCCTTATAGTCATTCTTACCAGCCCAATCTACCCAACCTTGAAAGACGCTTCAGACCAGGCTCAGCAACAGCCTCTGAAGCGTCTTTCTTTGCTCATCGTCAATTACTCAAGATCGAATTTCTTGTCGCACCGAACTGATGAGCTACTGAATCGAGTTCAAGAGGCTTTTCGCCATAGCCGCGTTTCCCATCTGCTGATGACAATGCGCAAGCCGCTTAACGGTTTCCTTGTGCTGTTGACTATTCCGCCCGAATATTCCGCGCGCGGTGTTTTCAACGTTGGCGAATAGAGGCAAAGCCTCCTTAAACCTTGCTTGGCAAAGGTATATCTCAGCCAGATTGTGCTGCGCCATCATGACAGATTCTCTCTTTTGGTTGGACTCCGGCATCGAGAGACAGGTCTCCATTATGGTCTTAGTCAGGTCCTCCGCCCGAGCATAGTCATTTGCCGATTTGTAATATGTCGCCAATGCGTATAAGAACTGCACCATCTTCGATTTGGGCTGGCCGGAGTTTTTGCTGAGTCTGATGCAATCAGTCAAAGCCGTTTTCTGAGCAAGAAAGTCGCCTTCCTGCGCACTCACCACCGCATAGCGGGACAGAGCATCAATCGCGGCACTGTCCGCCGTAACGGCAGCACCTTCATTTCCACGAGCACGCAGCCACAGGGACCTATCAATCCAAAACTGCGCGTACTCTCGGCTATGTGCCCCCAGTATCCGGCGCGCGCTCTGTTCAAGTTTTTTGAGCACGCGTTGCGCTTCGACTTTATTACCAGCGGTTTCATATGCTAAGACCAGTTCCATCGTTCGGTCGCGCACATCGCTGAACTTAGTATCAGAACTAGTTAGCAACTGATCCACTTGTTTGCGCAGCGCCGTCGTCTGCGCTTCCGGCGAAAACAAATTGGCAACGAAGATTCCAATCGCCACAACAACCATGACCGTGAAACTAAGAACGATAAGAGGCACAAATCCTTTGGACCGCGGTTTCTGAACTGCGGGTTCGAGAATCGAATCAAGCGTGTCCTCTCGTTCGCTGCCCGTTCCGACTTGTTGAAGATCGACTAACAATTCCGCGACATCCGGATATCGTTCATCAGGATTTTTCGAAAGACATTTTTGAACAATAGCCTCAAGAGAAGGAGCGAATTCGATATCGGTTGCGACTTCCTGAAACCTCGGTGCAATAGCGTTTAAGTGCTGCATCATGATGTCGGAGCCTGTGTTCCCCGTAAACGGGTACCTTCCTGTAATTACTTCGAAGAACAGGCAACCCAGAGAATAGATATCAGACCGAGCGTCAGTCGCATTCCCCAAGCACTGCTCCGGGCTCATATAGGGCGGACTGCCACATGTGCTTCCGGCCTCCGTCAACCGCTGTTTTCTCTCCGAGCGTTCTTCGACAGTTGCAAGGCCAAAGTCCACAATAATCGGATTTGTAGACGCGTCTTCCTTTTGGGCAAGCACTATGTTGGCCGGCTTCAGGTCTCGATGCACAACACCGCGCTGGTGAATGTGTAAAAGCCCCTGGCAGACATCCTTAAACAGCGGCAAGGCCTTGTCTTGCGGCAGCGGTCCTGTTTCCTTCAGATAATCGGCGAGATTGCAGGCCTGAATGAAATCCATCACAAGATACAAGTTCCCGCTCGGCGTCACACCGAAAGCGTGCACTTTCACAACGTTCGGGTGGTCTAAAGTGCTCAAGGCACGCGCTTCCCTCTGAAATCGCAGCGCAGTTTCAGCACTACCGCACAAGTGTTTCAACAAGAACTTGACGGCCACAGGTCGTTCAAGTAACAAGTGATCGGCCTTGTAGACCGCACTCATGCCGCCCTGCCCGATACGTTCTACAATTCGAAATCGTTCATCGAGCGTCTGACCGATAATTTCCTCGCTGGCAGAAGTCGGCTTGGGTGGTGTTAACCGCGGTGGCTCTGCGCCCGCTGGTTGCGACACCCTGGTTTCGCCGGTATCGTACTTCCCCATCGCCCCAACTCCCTTTCTCTGCCCCGCTTAACGAGATGCCGGTGACCGACGGAATAGACTCTGAAACACAAACACAACCGCAGGCATTATGCCCGATTAATGCCAAATACGATACCAGAACAGCGAAATGTAAAGCCACCATATCAGGTGACTATCACGTCCGATAACAATCGACCGCATGCGGTCGCCGCTAACGCATGGCGTCTTAGGAATTCAAGCTCAGGTCGCCAAAGAGTACCCATGTACACGGTGGCAACGTTGGATTGAGTAATAACCGACTTTAGTTCTTGATACCGCGAGCGTTGCGGCAGCTCACTCACTTGACACGCTATCGAATCATCTGAAAAAGTTATGAAATGAACTTATCTGCGAAAACTTTCTTCAAGGCAATCGAGACTTTTTCCACCGACTGATCGATGTCGTCAAACGAGTGCGCACAAGAGATTGCGGCAGCATCCACCGCTGAAGGCGGGAGATAGATGCCCGAGCGAAGAAGCTCATGATACAGGTGAGCAAACCGAGCACTGTCAATCCGTAGCGAGTCACGATAGTTCAACACCGGTCTGTCGGCAATGATCAACGAGAACATTGAACCCACTCGCTGCAACTGCACAGGCCAGCCGTGGCGGTCAATCTCCGGCTGAAGCCCTTCAAACAATCGGCGAGAGACCGCTTCCAAGTGCTCATAAAAAGTAGAATCAGAAAGCAGTTCCAGCGTTGCGATACCGCCTGCCATCGTTACGGGATTTCCTGAGAAGGTGCCCGCCTGGTATACCTTTCCGATCGGTTCGAGATGTTCCATTATCTCTCGCCGACCGCCGTAGGCACCAATGGCCATACCACCGCCGAGCGCTTTACCAAAACACGTGAGGTCCGGCTTCACTCCATAGAGCGATTGTGCGCCACCTCGTGCAACTCGAATGCCTGTGAGCACCTCGTCAAAGATCAGCACAACACCACTTGCGGTGCAAAGCCCGGACACTGCTTGCAGATAACCTTCCGCAGGCGGCACAACGCCCATGGAACCTGCTACAGGTTCGATAATAACTGCAGCTATGCCGTCCGGATTGCTGTCGATGCAGTGCTTCAGTGCAGCGAGATCGTTGTACGGCACCAACAGCGTGTTGTCCGAAATACCCTGCGGCACTCCGGCGCTGGAACTGTGACTGCGTGAAGCCAGCACGGAATCGGAATGTCCGTGATAGCAGCCCTCAAACATGACAATGCGCTCTCGCCCCGTAAAGCCGCGAGCCAGGCGCACCGCGCTCATCACAGCTTCGGTTCCGGAGTTTACGAAGCGAACCATCTCTACGCTCGGCACCGCTTCCGTCAGCAATTGAGCCAACCTTAGCTCGTTCAAATGCGGAGCGCCGAACACCGGTCCCGCAGCAACAGCGCTCTGACAGGCTTCCACAACCGCAGGGTGACAATAGCCGAGAATAGCAGGTCCCCACGCGCCCAGGTAATCGATGTAGGTGTTGCCGTCCAGATCGTAGAGTTTCGAGCCCTCGCCCCGATTGAAGAAGATTGTATGCCCGCCAACCTCTTTGAATGACCGAAACGGACTGTCTACGCCCCCCGGAATGAGCTTTTCGATCTCCCTCGAAAACGCCTGCGACTTCGGTGCATTAAAGACTTCAACGCTGTTTATGGCTTGAGCCTGGCTGGTCACAAGAACCTCCAAATAGTTAACTGGCGAGACCAATAGATAAGTTACGGCATAACTGGCATGGCACACGATTAGCCGCAAAAATCTTGAGCATTCAGGTGAAGTTTATAACTAAGCTTTTTTCACCTTGGCTACCGTTTGAGCTGTTGCTCTTAAAATATGGGCCTAGCATCCGAGTCAAAAAGATGAGCGGAAATTCCACAGCAACCAGGACAAATCCCACTGCGTCAGTCGCAGCATCAGCTCCAGCCAAAACCGGCGCGGAGAAGGCACAGAGCTGGCTGACAGTGGCGTCTACGGCGGCCGGCGTCATAGGAGCAGTAGGCACCGGAGCAGTCTGGCTGATAGCTAATTTTTACACCGGAACGGTTGAGGTTCGCCCCGACCAACCCGTCGAGTCCGTAACGATCAAGGTTTACGACACCAAGGGAAAAGAATCGACCTTTCACTCAAAAAATCTGCAACTGATGCCAGGAACTTACCACCTGGAAGTGGTCATGCCCGATGGACATTCGAAGCATTTCGACACAGCGGTAAGGTTCGGCGAAACAACTCCTTTGCCGATGAGCGTTTCCGAAGCAGGCAAGCAAACAGAACCTGAGCCAACGAAGAAAAAGCGCTGGTTTCAATTCTGGAAGAAGGCTGAGCCCGAGCAAAAGCCCGCCGGGTAACTCTCGAATCGTCGTTAACTGAGCGGTTCGACTAGGGACATTAGCGACCGAAGGTTTGCCATCATCACTAATGATTCATTGTCCGATTCGCTGGCATTCTTCTCGCGAAGAGCTGAGCAGGATAATCGGACAGCGATTGGGGCGAGGGAATTCCTCCATTGAGGACAGATACCGAAATTTTTCCAGCGGAGGACAGCTCGCTCAACACCTCCGAGGCAAAATGCCAAACGTGTTCGCAGGAGTGGCTCAATTCGTGGAACTGTACTTGGCACCGAAGTTCCACCACCTGCAGGTGACAGGCGAAAGTGACCACAATTAGGTCACAACGGGATCTTGCCTCCATTCAAACCAATGCATCAAACACAGCGTAAAATGATGAATTCACAGGTGGAAAATGAGTTGGCCGACCCCCCAGGACTTCAACGAAGCGCTGCAATCGCCTCACATCAGTTTTGTTGATGCGCAACTGCGAGATGGACAAGTTTCGTTGGATCAATTGGGGCTTCCTCGACCAATCACCGGGGCATTCGCAAGCGTTTATAGAGTTAAGAGTAGAGACGGCAAAGACTGGGCTGTACGTTGTTTTCTGCACTCCATACGAGATCAAAACACCCGCTACGCAGCGTTGTCCCACTTCATTTGCAATGACACTTTAGACTTCACCACTCCGTTTCAGTTTCTTGAGAGAGGAATCTCAATCAGGAACGAGTGGTTTCCTCTGCTGAAGATGACCTGGGTCGAGGGTCTACCTTTAGATATCCACGTCCGGCAGAACATTCAGAACGAAGAGCGTATTCGCCAGCTAGCCAATCAATTTTCCGACATGGTGTCTCAGATGCAAGCAGAAGGAATTGCACACGGAGATCTCCAACACGGAAATATTCTTGTCACTCGAAGTGGTTTGGCACTAGTTGATTACGACGGCATGTACGTTCCCTCTTTGAAAGGGCTACAGAGCAACGAACTCGGACACCGAAACTACCAGCATCCCGCGAGATCCGCCGAAGACTTCGGACCAACACTAGACAATTTTTCGGCGCACGTAATCATCAACTCGCTCAATATCATCGCAAGCGCGCCTGAGCAGTTGAACATGGAAAACGAAGGCCTGATTTTTTCCAGGGAAGACTTCTTGGAACCGGACGAATCGGAAACTTTTCATGCACTTGAATCTCATTCCGATTCGCGAGTGGTAGAAGCTGCGAAGAATGTGCGCGCACTGTTGAACCTAAATCATATGGCTTTACCGGGGCTCAACGAAGAATACGTCCGAGCCGAAATAGCGCCCCTAAAGCCATTGAAAAAGAAGCGCGAACCGCCAGCCAAGCTTGCCAGAATTAAAACGAACGAAGCGGAACCTGCGCTATTCGAAAAATCTCACCCTTGGTACACTGCGTCACATCCCGCTCTTCAAGCGCAATCTCAAAGTTCGCCGTTCCAAATGCAACTCGGCTCGGAGTTTGGATATACCCACCTGCATCGTGAATGGGAAGAGATAAAGGTTATCTGCAATCGAACGAATGCAGAAGAGGCGGAAGCTGCATTTCTGATTGGGTTGATAGTTACATTTAATGTCGCGCTTACCTTTTTGCCTGTACTTGGATGGGCCGTAATAGTGCTCGCCTCGTTGCTGCTAGTTGCCGGGCTGACGTGTGTCAGACACAACGGCTTTCGAAAGTCGAACGCAGCCAAACAAAGATTGATGGAAGCCAAAGAAAGGCTTAAACTCGGAAATCCCTGCAAGGTTCTGTATTACATAGTCGATCGTTCTGGAGTGGGGCGCCCGGGTACGATCAACATCACAACCTATTGGCTGCCGCCATCACTACTTCGCCCGATTCCCATCTACAACTGGGACAAACTAACCGCTGCAGAACGCCAAGCACTGCCTATCGGAAGCAGGGGACACGCTAGTGGCGATCTTTACTATGTAAACGAAAACAATACCCCGATCGCCCTCGTTACCAACGAAGGTTTGACGCTTTGGCTCACTGATTTTGGTAAAGGAACCCTGGTACCATCTTGGATCGCACAGCGGGAGCGGTCTAAACGGTGACTCCGGGCTCGCGTAGTTACATCAGTATCTCAGTATCGATCTGATAGTTGCCGGAGCGCAAGCGTTGAGCCTGAACGGTGGCGGCATTGTTAACACCACCCGAGGTGACAACGATCACTTCGTCGCCGCGAACCAGTTTGATTACATCGCGCGTCTGGTTGGTCAATTTCAAACGAACTTTGTTCTGAGTACCCAGTACTCGCACGCCCAGTTTCCGCAGATCGTTCCTCGGACTATCGGGACCGATCGGATTTACTTCAACGCTCACAAATTCAAATTGACCGGGGTTACTGCGAAGGCCGGCCGTGCTGACGGAAACAGTATGAGTACCCGGCGCCAAGTTCGAAGGAACCTTAGCCACAATTTGCACTGGCGACGAAGCCAGCACGACCGCGTCATTGGTACCGTCGACAATAACTCGATTGCGTTCGGCGATTCCGTCAAAACTGTGTCCTTCGATCATCATGTAACCGCGTGCACTGACTACAGGTGAAAGTCCATCGACTTTAGGCACAAGCGGTCCACTGGGCGTAGTCAGCGGCTGCAAGATGTTTACAGCACCGGGAGCGTCGGCCGGACGTGAAGCTATTCCTAGATGCAGACTGTATCCTGGCGTAGCATCTTCCGGAACCTGATAAACGACTTTGCCGGCATCATTGGTTGGCACATTGGCGCCGTTGAAATTGACATCAACAAATGGCTCAGGAGTAACTCCAGCACCGACGATGGAGACGGTTAAGAATTGCCCCGCTAACGCTTTGGACGGATAGAGAATCGTGGCAGCACTGCTGGCGGGTCTGGATGCTACCGCCGGCGTCGGACTTTCCCACGGACCACGGCCACTGCTGCGTGCGGTTTCAGGCTGGGTTGGAGTAGAAGGACGAGCCGGAACTGTCTGCACTGGCGATGAGACCGGTGGCACGGCGGCAACAGTTACACCTTTTTGCGCAGGCTGCTCGCCTGCGCCCTCAGGCTTTTTTTCGGCAACGGTGCCTCCACCATCAGCCGCAGTCGTAGCATCTGTGGCAGCGGGAGTCTTACTGTTCACCTTTGTGAGTGCCTCTGCAACATGCTTTGCGACCACTTCCGCCATTTTTTGATTTGCGTTCGCCTCTTCTGCCCTTTTCTTATCTTCTTCGGCTTTCTTAGCGAGCAGCACTTTGTTGTCCTGATACTTCGCGAGCACTTCAAGAAACTCCCGTTTGCGCGCTGTCATTGGCGCAATCAAGCGGTAGTAACTCTTCTTCTCCGCTGTTGCAGCAGCACCGCGGTCAATCTTCAGGTCGGATACTTTACCGATCCAATAGTTAACGTCTTGCTGGCTCTGAATATCAAACCCTTTGTCTACAGTCGATTTAGCATAAATGACGGCGATAAACTCGCCGAGTTTGTTTTCAGTTCCCGGTACGTTGCCGCCGTAGTCACCAACGACGGAAACAGTGAGCATGCCATCAATTTTCTTGGCCCACAACGCCACTACTGAAGCACGCAGGTCCGGAGACACTACTACATCGCCGGATTCAAATGCTTCCGCTGTCATTGAATTGGTCATGCGAGCGCGATCTTTTTCGATCAAAATTCGATTGGGCTGCATGCCGGAAGAAACGATTGCTTTCTCCAAGGCCTCACCAGCGAGCCTTGCGACCAGCTTCTCGGCCGGGTCTTCTAACTTTTGCACGGCTTCAGAATCGCTCAGAGACTTGCTGATGTCTTTTAGAACACTGACAAGAGCCGGGTCGTTTTTCCACTTCGGTGCATTTGGATCCTCGGCTTCGGCCTTGTCGGTCTTCTCCCCGGACTTCGGAGTAGCATCTTCTTTGCCCTTGTCGCTCTTCTTCTTGCCGCCGCCAAAACCGAAGATGCCCCCCCCTTCCTGCTTATCCTTGTCGGTTTCGGCAGTTTTCTCGGAGCCCTTCTTGTCTTTGCTCTTACCTTTGTCGGCCTTGGCAGACTTGTCGGCTTTATCCGATTTGCCCGTCTTGCTGGATGATTTTTCGGATTTTTCAGCCTTGTCGGATTTTTCAGATTTTTCGGATTTCTCGGACTTGTCTTCTGATTTGTCTTCTGATTTCTTCGCCGCTATTCTCACGGACTTTCTGGAGGAAGAGGACGAATGGCGCCTGCCTTCTGCTTCGGGATTGAGCACGTTTACTTCCGTGCAGCCTTCTTCGACGGGCTCACTTACCTTGTGTTTGCTGCTACTACTCTTGGCGAACACCGGCAACTCCAAACTGAGACCTGCCACCAGCGAAAGGGTCAAGCACAAGCCGGTCACCAATCGCGCAGATACGCCTGATACCTTGCGATTCTCGAAAGTTTCAGCCAATTGGTATGAAGCATTCAGTAATTTCATCAGTTCCCTCTCTTCCCGATTCGCCCGAAAATATCTTCGTAAACACCAACAGTCTCAGCGGGATTTAGCCCGTAACCGAGGTAGTGTCCGTCTAACCAGATTTCAAAGTGCAAGTGCGGGTGACCCGGACCGCGGCGCACGTTCTCGCCCGTTCCGGATACACCAATATAGCCAACTACATCGCCTCGATTGATTTTCATGCCCGGTTTGAGATCCGCGCGCGCCTTATTCAAGTGTGCGTAACGGGTGATAAGACCGCCCCCGTGGTCGATCCAGACCTGGCACCCACGAAATAGATCTTCGTTCGCGTCCGAGCAAAACTGACGCCTTTCGCAATCAGCCATGATTCGTGAATACTGCTTTGCGTCCATATCGGTGTAATTAACATCAGCCCTGATAACTTTACCAGCTTCGGCCGCCACGGCCGGTGTATTCATTGTGATTCGTCCGGCATCGGCAAAGAAATCAAGCCCCTGATGGACCCCGTGTCTGTAGAGCCTACGGGCTCCGGGAAACACCCCCGTGTGAGCCGGCAGGTGAGCAGCTTTCACCGGCAAAGTCAGACCATCTAGTCGCATATCAATCTGTTTGGTTAAAGGACGGACCGTACTGTTGTCGGCTGAATCGTGAGGTCTCCAAACAAGTTGCGAACCGCTCAATGCAAGAAATCCACCCGGAAGAGGCAATACTGAGCGAAGATCGGAATCGACGGGAAAGATAAATTGCCGGTACTTCGAGTCCGTCTTGTTGACCGCAAGCACGCGATTGTTCTCTCGTTCAACTATGTACAACAGTCCGCGAGGCTCGACAATCAGCTTGGACGGACGAATATCCGCCGGCGGACGAAACTTCAACCATGTCGGTGCACCGTTCCCGCCGACCGAATCCGAAGGGTATCGAGTTATAACGCCGCGACGGCGCAGCACGTAAGTGAAATCGTCATGACCGAGCCCGACCGCGTCAGCGACCCAAGGGTCCCCCTTCTTTACCCGCCAGGGAAGCACTTCGCGAAAGTAACGCTCTTTGCCTCGTGGCGCCGGATAGCGCCAAATTTGATTGCGTTCGGGATCAAGCAACAGCAACATGGCACCTGCTGGTGCCAAGCTGATGTAATGCGGATCCGGAGTGCCGAGGGTTTGTTTGTTGGCGCGGAACAACTTCCACAGTCCGGTTTTTGGTAAAAATTCAAACAATGAACCGCTCTTATCCAACACCACTACAGATTGATGTGGTGCATAGACAGTCAAGCTGAGAAATTCTTGAATTGGCACGCCGCCCAACTGATTCGGACCCGGAGGCCGCAAATCCGTCAAGGTGAGAGCGGGCGCAGATGTCGCAGCTGGTAGCGCAGCCCGGGCAACAAGCAGACTGTCGGGAGTCAAGAAATACAAGTCGTTCCCGATAGCCACGACGCCGGAAATCGCCTTCACAGGCTGCCCCTGCGCGTCCAGCAAGGAGCAGACTCCGGGCGTAACCGGTGCCGCAGCGACGGCAACGCCACTACCTGCGGTTACAGTTGAAGCCGGCAGGCTGGCTGCTTGCAATGCGCTTCCCTGGTCGGATGCAGATGACAGAGGCTCCGTAGCACTACCGCTGGTTGGACCAGCGCCAAGCGGCGAAGTGTTCGTAGCCCCCTCGGCTCCTGCAGTCGCTAAGGCAGCCCCGCCTGATGGCGACAAGGCAAGGACGGCAGCCGCTTGAACTTTACGCTGCGAACTTGTGGTAGAAACTCTATTGGCGTTACAGGAAGCAAGCGTGCCGCAAGCAGTGAGCAAAACAAGCAGCTTTGCCAGCTCTATCGCACTGCAAAGTCGCTTCATTCGGTCAAACATTATCGCGTCGGTTTCGGCGTGGTTTGCAATGCCGAGTCTGTGATCATCCAGCGATCACCGACTTTTTCAAGCGTGTAGTTTACCGTGTACTTGTCGTCCGCTTCCTTTAGTACCTGTCCGGTCGGCTCATCGATGAACTTGCTGAATTCACGAACCTGAGCCAGTACAACATACTTCTTGCCCGGAACTTGCTCTTGATACTTATCGACCTGAACGCCACGCGGATTCATGTCGTAATATTTTTTGTTAGTGACCAGCCATTTGACGGCATCGGTCTGACGAGCCAATGCGCGCCCGGAAAGCACGTCTGCTAACGGTGCCGTATCACGTTTACGCACAACTGATTTCTTCAGGTTTTGCCAGGAACGAATGACATTCGCGAACTCGTCGCGTCGCGGGTCGATGGACGGATTGATGGTTACCGACCCCGCCGGCACGGAGGGCTTTTTCACCACGGGTTGCGTAGTCGTTCGCGGGGGGGCCACCGGTGGCAGCGACGCAACTTTAGGATTCTCCGGCTTCACTGCCGAATGAGCCTGTATAGCAGCCTTGTTCGCATCAAGACTGTTTACCACTATCAAAGAACCGTAGGTGGAATCTCTTCCCGTGCGATCAATAGTGACTTGATAGCGTCCCGCTACGAAGCGGTGCGCATCCTTGCCGGACATTACACGATCGCGGTTCTTTTCCAGTTCGCTATTAAACTCGGCTATTCGAGCCGGTTTAGCACCGAGCGCTTCCAGCAAAAAGTCGGACGTCATTTCAAGATCAAGAAAATCTTTGTTATCACCGGAGCCGCGTGCAAAGCCCAGCTCAGCGCGTGTGATTTGGTTGCCCGACGTATCCAGCTTCACCGTGTTGCGTGCGGCATCGCTGAATTCGCCGCCGGTGCCGACAGTGAACGGTCCCACCCCGGGCCAGGCACCACGTGCCACGAATTGACTGCCCTTGAACTCATCTATCGAGCACATAGGAGCGACCGTTGAAGCGGCGCCTACTGGAGCTGTCAACGACGAAACCGCAGTGGGATCGTCTTCTTTACCGGTGGGCGGAGCAGGCTGGTCCATCCACATCGATTCCAAAGATCCTTCATCCGCCAGTACACAGGAAGGAATCAGAGCCATCAGGCCCAGACACAGTAGGGCGCAAACTCGCCAATTCTTCATGCCAATCACAACGCTGTTATTCATCATGCACACATTATGCTAGATGTTACGTTGGATATGCTCGGTTCTTAGATAGAGGTTAACGAAACCAACAGGTAGTTAACAAGAGAACGGCGTATTTCAGACTACTTTCAGACTACTGACAGGCTGCAGCTCCGGAGCTTTCATGCAGCCGCTTAAGCCGAGACACTGAAGCGCCAAAATGCTGGCTCGGCGTTCCACTTCCCTGGGGACCGCATTCTCCCCGGGCTTGAGAACCACGCCGTTCTCGTTCAATCCCACCAAATAATTCATACAAAGCAGTTCGGTGGTCAGGTGTATGAGAGTGGGCTCAGGAGAGCCGGACAGCAGGACTACGTTGGCGGGTCCGCCCGCAGCAATGACATAAATTTTGCGAGAACTGTCACCGTCGGCCAAAACATACTCTTCCAAATGTTTTGCAACCGGTTTTTGCGATTTGGCAGACTGCCTTATAGCTGCCATGTCTATCTCTTCAGCCCAATGGCCCACATTCATCAAGACGGCACCATCGCGCAAGATTGGCAGCTCATGCGCGCCAATTACTCCGCGACTACCGGTGGCGGTGACAATCAGTTCCGTATTAGCCAACGCACCATGCAAATCCATCAAGGCAAAGCCATCGTAGTGCGCCACCAGCTGCCTGATCGGATCGACTTCTACAACAAATACTGTTGCACCCGCTCGCCGTAGATAGTTGGCTACACCGGCACCAACTTTGCCATAACCCACAACGCTAACCGCTCTGCCGGCCCAAACCCGCCAGGTCAATCGAAACAGCCCTTCAATCACGCCGTCGCCGACACCGTGATAGTTTTCAATCAATGCTTTCAGCTCACCATCGTTGATGTTAAGCACAGGAAGCGGCAGATCGGCATACTCACGCAATCGATGAACGCCACTAGTTGTGATTTCGCATCCGGCCGAAACGTAGTTGCTGCCGGACTCCGCGTCTTTCAAATATTCTGTTGTTAAAACGAAGCCGGTATCGGAAGTAACTTCCGGTCGATTTTCCAGCACTTTGCGAGGACTGTCGAAACCCTGATAGACACTGGCGCCTATTTGTTTCATGTAAGTGACGGCCGCCCAGTCCGTGGTAGCCGCAGTGCATTCGGAAATGAACAACTTAGCGCCGGATTTCAGTAACACTTTAGCGGCAGCCGCAGTGAGCCCGGTAAGGTGACAATGCCAACCAATCTTCTTTCCTTCAAGTCGTCCTTCTTCAGCGAAGTAATCCGTCAACTTGTCGAGAATAGGAAACGAGAACGCGTAGCGCTCAAGTTCTTCTTCAAGTGATGATGGTGGCTGTGTCATTAGTCGGCGCTCCCAACGCCCGGCTCACTTGCCAAGCTTACGGCATTCCGAGAACTCGCACGCCGTGCCTGCGTAGCAAACTTATCGTATCCGGCACCGGCAGTCCGATTATATTTGTATAACAGCCTTCCACTTTTTCTACGAACGCAGCGGCAATTCCTTGCAACGCATAAGCTCCGGCCTTATCCATCGGTTCGTCGGTGGTGACGTAGTACTGGACCTCTTGCGGCTGGAGCGTCCTGAAATACACGTTAGAGACGCAGACAAGACTTTCACTGACGCCACTTGAGGCCACCAGCGACACCCCGGTATAAACTTGATGCTGCTTGCCCGAAAGAGTCATCAACATATCATAAGCGTCTTTCCGCGATTCTGGTTTGCCGAGAATTCGCTCACCAAGGACAACGATGGTATCGGCGCCGAGCACCACGCAGGGATGCTTATCCGCAGGCAAATCCGCCGCAACGGCTCGCGCTTTTTCCAAGGACAAGAATTCAACGACGCGGGACGGATCGCGCAGCTCGGTGTTCTCATCAAGCGTTCCGGGCACGACTTCAGGTCTGATCCCCAAGCCCTCCAGCAACTGTTTACGCCGCGGCGATCCGGATGCCAGCACAAGTCTGACCGATTGGCGCTGGCCATCAGCGCTGTCAACGAGAGGTTCCATGCACCGATCGCTTTTTGTCAATGCCACTCCCATCAGCCATGTCGGGGAAACTCTCGTTAAGACTAGCCGGCCAGTATCTCAAAAACTTGCACGCGGCAATTGCCTTTGTCGACAACATAGAGAACGTTGCTTTCCGGATCAATACTGATGTCGGCCGGTCCGGTGAATTTACCAAGCTCCATGCCTTTGCCGCCAAACGAAAACATGTAGTCGCCGCCGGTGGTGAACACGCATACACGGTGATTAAGCGAATCAGCAATGTAGATACGATCATTCATGTCGATTGCGACGCCCCGCGGAACATTGAATTCGCCACGTGAGCTACCCTTGCTGCCAAAGCTTTTGACAAACATTCCCGACTTGGAAAACACGCTGACTCTCGAGGCGCCGTAGTCGACCACATACAATTGTCCGAAGCGATCCAGCGCCAGGCCGGCCGGTAACTGTAGCTGCCCGTCGCCATTGCCCTTGGAGCCAATCTTTCGCACCCAGGCACCAGTTTCCATGGAGAACACCTGAACGCAGCCATTGTCGAGATCCGACACCAAAATTTGTCCAGAAGGGTTGTCGCACAACACATAGGCTAGACCGCCGTCCTTACCGTGTTTATTGACGAATTCGCGTACAAAATTGCCTTGCGCGTCGAAGATTCTAATGTAATGGTCGCTGGAGTCAACTCCGTAAATACGATTGCGCGAGTCAATGTCGACCGATATGGGCTTGGAAAAACGTCCGAAGGTAACCATTCCCTTGAGGGTTGAATTCGGACGCGATTCGCCTTGATAGCGCCCTTCCTTGCTGAACATCTGGAAATAGCGCATAACGCCATCGCCCACAACGATCTTGCCTGTGCGCGCCGAAATACATGTCGGCTCCATAAAGCAGCCGCGATCTTCACCTTGACGTCCAAACGTGGCTACCGCTTTGACCAGCTGAACCGACTGCGTAATCGGTTGACCGGCCGAAGGTTTCGCCGCCTCACCAGTTCGTCCCGATAACCATGGCTTCACGGATGCCTTCGGAATTTCGTCCCCTGTGGGCTGATGATGCCTGTTTCCACCAAGCTTTACGGACCCTCCGACGGGAAGCCCGGGAGTGTATGCCACCGGCGGCGGAGTACCACTAGCGCTTCCCGCACTCGACCCCGGATGAACTCCGGTGCTGCGAGACGCTGGCGCAGCCGGATTTCGAATGCCGATCGCGCGCTCAAACTCTTTTTCAAATTCTACAAGCGAGGCAAAACGATCGGGCGCTTTCTTGCGCATTCCCTTTGCCACCACAGCCGCAACGTCGGCGGAAATCTCAGGATTGACTTCGTTCAACGGACGCTCGGGCTTAGAGATAATAGCCATTAAAGTAGCCGTCAGTCCGTCGCCCGCGAATGGCACCGCACCGGCCAACGCTTCGTAACAGCAAACAGAGAGCGAGTAAATGTCAGCACGGTGATCAACATGCCGCGCATCCTGCAATTGCTCAGGCGAAACATAGGCGAGCGTTCCGAGCATGACACCGGGCTTGGTGAGAGTGGAATCGGAGTTGTCCGCACCGCGTGCAATCCCGAAGTCGGTCACCTTGACCTTACCACCGGGCAAAATGAAGATATTATCCGGCTTGATATCGCGATGCACTAGCCCCATGTCGTGAGCATAAGCCAACCCCTGACAGACCTGTTGTACTACCGCAAACAAATCAAGCGGCGTCAACTTGCCCTTCTGCTCCAATTCCTGGCGAAGGCTGTGCCCTTGCAGAAGCTCCATCACATAGTATGCGTGGTCGGGTCCGATATTAACGTCGTAAATGGAAATGAGGTTCGGGTGGTTCAGACCGGCGGCAAGAATCGCTTCACGGCGGAACCTTTCTCGAAACTCGTCTTTCTTGTCCGGGTCAACATGATCAAGAATAAGTTTCTTGATCGCCACGGCCCTGTTAAGCCGCGGATCGGTGGCTTTGTAGATGATGCCCATCCCGCCGCGGCCGATCTCTTCTTGTACCTGATAAATTCCGAAGTCCTGAGGCATGCCTAATTAATTTCGAAGACCAGCTCCGTCCGACCAAACTTGATACGGTCACCCGGGAAGATCTGCTTTCGCTCCGACAACACGTCGCCATTTAGCAAAGTGCCATTCGTGCTGCCGAGATCCTCCACAAAGTAGTTACCCTTGATAAACAAAACCCAAGCATGATGCCGCGAAATGTAGCTGTCATTGTGGAGCGAAATGTTATTGGCCTTGTCACGTCCGATTTTGCTGACAGATTGACTCAGTGGATAACGTTCATTCGTTTCCTTGTTGACGAGCATCGCTCCTGTGCCGGGAGTCTTCACTTGTGAGCGAGCCAGAATTTCTTCCAGCGACTCGCCTTTCGCAGATCCTTCGCTGGCCGCCCCTTCTGGAACGCAGAACGTACACTCACCGCCTAAGGCGATGAGTCCTCCACATCTTGCGCACTTATTCTGACTTACGTTCATAACCCCAACATACTACAGGACCGTCTTACTCGGCGGCCCGCCTGAAAACTCAACACTTAACCCTAAACGGTGCCGTTTTCGGCATCAAAATATCTGACCACAACCACAGTAACGTTATCGGGGGCACCGCCGTCGAGCGTCTGGTTTACAAGCTCGCCGCAAGCACCTTCCGGATTGTCGACAATGTCCACCACTCCACTAATCTGCTCGTCACGCAGAACCGTTGGCAAACCATCCGTGCACAAAACGATCCAATCATTCGGACGCAATTCGACCGGCGTCTGATCTATTTCTACCTTGTCGTCGTGCCCGAGGCAGCGAGTGATTAAGTTCTTATAAGGATTGATGCGAGCTTGCTCCTCTGTCAAACGACCGGCGCGCACCATTTCCTGCACCACCGAATGATCCTGGGTGAGGAGCACCGGCTTGCCATCTCGGACTAGATAGGCTCTTGAATCGCCGACATGTGCAATTTGCATATGATTGTCGTCGGCCTGGACCGCGACTACGACGGTAGTTCCCATACCCCTGACAGAAGCATCTTGTTCGGCAACGGTATAAACGGAGCGATTGGCCAAGCTGACCGCATCTTGCAGCCACTGCTTGATCGACTCGCGATCACTGGTGTGCGGTCTGCGATCGCGCCAGAGCTGCTCAATGGCTTCCACTGTCAACTTTGAAGCTCGCGCGCCACCGAGGGCGCCACCCATGCCATCGGCAACGACGAAAACTCGCTCGTCCGGGCTTACGAAATAGTTATCCTCATTCTTAGGACGAGCTTTCCCTTCGTGGGTCTTTGCGGCAACGTGCCACTTCAGCATTTCTTCTCTCCGTTACGTTGTCCGTGTTCAGACAAGCTTGATTTGGAATCCCCTCTTAGCAAGGCGGCAATTTTCCAAATCATTATTCCCCCCAAAATTATATTTCCTATCACCAAATAAAATCCCGGCGAAGCATAATTTGCTAGCAGAGTTGTATCCAGCAACAACATCGTGCCCAGCGACAGAACAGTGTAACCGAT
>JAIELX010000149.1 GCA_019752635.1 Candidatus Obscuribacterales bacterium
CAAGAGGGCTGGAGCGAGCATTGTAACCATGCCGGCCATGCATAGCCCGTGACCGATCTCATTCTCGATATCGATGTATCCGTAATGCGCCTTCACGCGCTTGGAGAAGACAATTCGGTACAGATAGAAGCAGGCACCGCACAGGAAGAGCGCGGCAAGACTGTAAAGCAACCACTCAGGGGCGCCCTGGTGCGCCGAATGATCCATGCTGTTGAAGTTCATGGATGTGCTCCTGTTGTTAGAGTAGACAACTGTGGTCATTTTTCAACGAGAACCGAACTCTGCTTGCCGGCTTGGGTTGTTCCAAGTGATGAATCCGTTACCGAGGTAGTCCAACAAACCTTCGCACAGCAAAGATATGCAGGATTGGCGATGGCTCACGACAGAGGTTTAGATAGTAGAAACCAACATCAAGGCAAACAAAGAATAATCAGCCTTAACTTCCAACAACGAATGGGTTTTTATCTACCCCGATGCAGTTGAAGCATGCACAGCGGGGCATCGCCAAAGGTCGCCAGCAACCGAATGATTCGACTGAATAGCGGCTATATCGCTCCGCTTAAGAACAGCAAAATTTTACCCCGCACGCCTTCGCGAAGGCGAATATACTCATCCCCCGGTAGGGGATAACGAACCACTCCGTCCCCTTGAGGCAAACAAACATCATCCGAAAACTCTACCTTCGATTATCTGCGTGGCTCTTTATTCGCGGGCTGCCTTGAGAACCAATCTTCAGCAGCACCTGTAACTGCTCGGCACTCGCTCCACTCTTGCGCAGCTCCTTAACCCACTGGTCTATCTCGGCATTCAGATTTTCGGCAGTGGTGCCGCTGGTGCGAATGATCTTCAATGTGCACGCGGCAGCAGTAACCTGCGCTTGCATGTTCTTTCGGCGAATGCCCCAATTGTTCAACAACTGAAAAGCCAACATATACGTGCTGTCAATGCTGCTAGCTTGAACTACCGAGGGCGGCAATATTTCATCAAGCACCACCTGCAACGAATCATCATCATTATTGCGTTCGTAGAAACGACCGATCTCGATGCCGGCACCAACTCTGTCACGGTCCATAAAGTGCGACGACCAGAACAATTTCTTTGCTTCATCAAATTTGCGAACTGACTCCTCAGCCTTCCCTCCAATAGCTAGCCTGTAGGCACATATAGCCTTCGCCCGTGCCCTGCGAAAGGTTGCATCAGCAAAGAAAGGATTAGAACAAAGCTTCTCCAGAGCCAAGGCGCCATCAAGCGAAGGTTCGATTCGCTCAGGCGTGTCCATGACTTGAATCCACAGAACTAGTGCGTTGTACTTTGCCGACAATTCCGCCGAAGTCGCCTCCGGAGTGGACTGAATCCCTCGCAGAAATGCATTCATAACGGGCTTCACGTCCTGAGGCTTGTGTTTCGGCAGCATCTGACTGATAGCCCTTGTAAGATCCTGAATACGAAGCTTCGGCAACAGCTTTGCCGCCAGCGGTGACTCATTGGAGGTCGCATCATAGAGACACAAGCTCAAGTAAGCCAACGACTGCCATAATCCGCTCGCATCGTCCGAACGCTTATTGTTGGAAAGTAGATCGGCCGCGCGCGAAGCAGCGAACTTTGCTTGCATCTTGCGTCCACCGACCTGATCGAACATCGCCAGCTCGCCATACAATAGACTCTGCACCAATGGTTCAGCCTTGAAGCGTTCGTTCACCACCCCCGTTACACCACTGGCAAAACGTTGTCCTTCCGATGTCTTCGACATGTAAGCATAATCACTCATGATTACTGACAGTGTTTGAAGAACCACAAGATTCTCTCGTCGATCGCCGCGACGGCCGACAGCAACAGCACCGTCCATAAACGCCCGAAGCGCCCAATCCGGCAAACTCGAGTACCTGGCCTTTGCTGCATTCGCCGCGGACGATAGTTGCAATAGTTCACCGAACCAGAGGCTCAATACATCGCTCTTAGGTCTTGTGCGCCGATCCCTCTGGCACAACATCATCGTCATATTCCACAAAGAATCGCGAGTCCCCCCGCTCAACGTCTCCCTCTTTTCCACCGAGGACCGCTTCACCAACAAAGCGAGCAGCTCGCGCATTGTCGCGATGCATTCATTGTCCAAACCCAAAAGCAACTCGTCGTTCGCCATATGAACATAGAGATTGCTCAGCTCGCTTACCCCGACCTGACTGAGTTCGGCACGATTTCTCCCCAAAACAGCCCGACAACCGGATAACGAACCACCTTCATGAAAAGCGTGCGCAAATCTGCCGAGCAGTTTGCTGCGTTGTGCAACATCATCCTTCTTGTAAGTGAGAAGTCCGCACTCCAAGTCATACAATGCAGGTTGAACCAAGAGTTGTTCGGCCACTGCACGTGAAAGCCCATTGCGATTCTCGCGATACGCCACCACATATTCTGGCGGCAGCTGCTTGCACCAATAATCCGTCGAACGAATTAGTGCAGCAAGTCTTGCAGCTTCGGATTTCCGAGCTTCCGCCTTGGCCGCTTGAATAAGACCGCGAGAGACATCAGCTAACTTATGGGAGCACTCATAGTACTTCCTTTGTCCCACGTCCACCGAGACCGACTGCAGTTCGGCCTCCAATCGATCAAGAAGGGCGGAGCTCATCTCTCCATCAATGTCGCCCGAAAGTTCAAGTGACGCTTTAGGTTTGAAGGGTCGCAAGAACCGCACCAGAGATTTCATTTCCTCCTCATCAGGCTTGCCTGAGATGCGCTTGACCGCAGACACCATTAACGGTGTCATCCCCGGGTCGAGAAAAAAGCCTAAAGCAAGCAAGATAGCCAACATAAGGGCGGACGACCGCCACACTCGTACGAGGGATCCAGGAGACAGCTTCTTGTGCACATCAATGCTTTCTGCTATCGAAGGTGTTTCGCCCCTACTAATCTGCTCCAGGTCCCGGTGCAATTCAGAAACTGATTGGTAGCGATCTTCCGGTGCCTTCTGCATGCATTTCCATACAACTTTATGCAGCGCCTTCCTACTCTCATCTCGCGCATCAGATGCGGACATTAACGGCAGCTCGTGATTCAGGTGCTTGTAGATCAACCCCATGGGCGAATCGCACGTGTACGGCGGCGCCCCGCACAAGCACTCATACATAGTGCATCCCAGCGCATAGATGTCGGCACGCGCATCGGCTCGTTGCCCCCGACACTGCTCAGGACTCATGTAATAAACACTGCCAATAAGCAATCCAGTCGCTGTTAGCCTTTGAGCAGCATCCCCATCTGACAACGCAGCCAATCCAAAGTCCAACACTTTCGGAAACATCTCTGTAGCGGGCTCGCAAAGAAAAATGTTGTTCGGTTTCAAATCGCGATGAACCACAGACTGCGCGTGCGCAGCGGCTAATGCGTCGCAAACCAGCATGAACAAACGCGTGGTGGATTGGACTGATAAAGGCCCCGACTCCTGAAGATATTCCGCAAGCGACATACCGCTCAAGTACTCGATGACTATGTACGGCAGCCCCTGGCAAAACCCGTAACTAAAGAATGTGACTATATTCGGATGTTTGATCTTCGAAGTAAGCAAGGCCTCGCGTTCAAAGCGCTTGCGCATCTCCTCGTCGCCCAGCACCGCGGCGTGAACAAGTTTGATGACCACATCGCGCTCAACACCATCCTGCCGAGCCTGGTAAACGGCGCCCATTCCGCCATCCGCCAGGTGCCGAATAATCTTGTATTTGCCGTCCCAAATGTCGCCAGGTTCCAACACAGCGAACCACCAACGTCCTTCCCTACTGCAACATACCACTGTCCATCTCATTTAATGTTGCGCACCAGGATGTTTACATTCTCGCCAAAATCACCGTTCAGAATCCTCACAAAAGAAGACAAGGCAACAATCGCACCAATCAACAAATTGTGGAAGGCGATGCGAGCTCCAGACCAGGAAAGCGATATGTACGAACTATCACGACACGACAATCCGATCAGCTTGAAACCAGCCGAGTTACTTTCGGCAAGCAAATCCTCACAGTCCGACTGCCTTCAAGAAGCAGCGAACGCAGCCTTGCGCAGCGCAATAGAAACGCCGGTCAACGGAATCTCTCAACTGATCAACAATGTAGCCGGAAAGGAATACTTACCGCAACTGCAATTATGCAAAGCACCTACAGAGGCAAAACCCTTATCGGCACTCTGGCACAGCCAACAAATCGGCTCGGCTTTAGGTATGATCCTGCCATTTGCCATAACGCGCAAGGCAGTCGGCTCTACGACAGCTGGAGCGGCTCGCTTGAGCGGACTTTCACGCATCGCTCTCGGCAGCTCGGCCAAGATGTCGCTAGGATGTGCAGAGTTAGCGGTGACAGGTTTTGTCTATGATGCGCTACTGCAGCCTGTCAAGCCGGATGACACCGAGCAGTTCTGGCAAAGTAGAGCCAAAAATGGTGCAGTGGGCGCGATAACTTTTGCCTCACTGGGAGCCTCTACGATTGGCCTAACAAGCTTGAGCAAACAGATATGCGCTCCGGCGACTCCCTGGAAGATTCATTCATTCCGATGGGATGTAGCTCGCCACGCCGCAGCCGGTGCCATCGCCGGGGTGGTGAATGCAGAGTCCCGTTCTCTTATCGACGGAAAAGGACTGGCACCATTGTCAGACGTCGGACAGGGCGCTTACACGTTTGCTCTACTGGGCGCCGGCTTCAGAACAAAGCAAGAAATAATCGGTCGCGCAGCAGGAACGAAAACCTTGTCTGACAGAGCTGCCGAAAGTCCCGCGCTACAAGGCCAAATTCTCAACGACGCCGTAGCGCTCCAGCTGGTGAAAGAACAAGGTGGATTGCGAGTAAGCTCCTCGGGACCGACGGAACTTTTTTCGCTGCTCGCATCGCAAAAGGGAGCAGGAAGGGTATTCAAAGAACTGCGAGACGGAGAACACAATGTCAGCGACGGAGTTGTAATTGTAAAAGACAAAGCGCGTGTAACCGCCACAGGCACAGCGATTCTAATAGTCGAAGGCGGCGAGGTACACGCCTCGGGAGAATCTACAGTTCACGCCACTGGTGGACATATCGTTGCCAGCGGTAAGGCCAGCATATTTGCGCGCGGAAAAAGCCAGGTCAAAGCGGCTGAAGGCTCCACAGTCGAGGCTCGAGAATTCAGTCAGGTCACTGCCTCCGAAACGGCGTGCGTAACGGCGCTGGATCATGCAACCGTAGAAGCATCGGGTCGCAGCCAGGTAAAGGTAGCAGGAGACGCGCGCGTTTCTGCCTCACAGAACGCAACAGTAACAGCCGCGGACAAGTCCTTCACTACTGCCAGCGGTAACTGCCACGTACGAGTGTTCGACCAGGCGAAAGTTGAAGCATTGGAATCCGCAGTCATCGATGCATCAGGGAGCGCAAGTATCGAAGCGCGCGACAAAGCACGCGTTACAGCTACAGACACTTGCCGTATTAGCGCCGGCGGCTACACCAGAATCTACGCAAAGGGCTACGCAAAGGTCTCAGCATCTGAATATGCTGAAGTAGCAGCAACCGAAAAAGCCTACATTAACGCCAAAGATCGCACGAACATTACTGCGCGCGGTGACAGCGTTATCGAACTAAGCAGTGACGCATTCTGCACAGCGTCAGAGCAAGCCCGAGTTATAGCACGCGGGAGTAGCAATGTGCGCGCAACTGACTCAGCCACGGTAGACGCTCACAGTTTGGCTGGAGTCAATGCAGACGGACAGACCACGATTCGAGCGAAGGACAACTGCAGGATCAAGGCATCCGGAGACAGCAATGTGCACGCAAGCGACAGGTGTCATGTCGTTAACGAAGGGCAAGGAAGGATCGAAGCTACAGATTACGTAACAGTCACGTCTTGCAGCGGCCAGGTAATCGCGAAAGGAACATGTAGCGTCGACGCAAGAGGCACCACCAAGGTAATCGCGACAGGAGAGGTCATAGTAAGCGCAGGTGATCGCGTGGAAGTTTCAGCAGCAAATAATGTTTCCGTGAGCCTGCGCGGCAGATCGGAAGCGACCGCAAAAGACAATGCCCTCGTAATGGCAGAAGGACACAGCACAGCTACAGTTACCGACGAAGTGCGAGTGCACGCCTCGGGACAAGCCACAATCACGGCCAACGGCAAATCCACTATCGAGGCACGGGAGCTTAGCAAGATTGCAGCCAGGGGCGATTGCATAGTGTACGCGACCGAAAATGCGTCGGTAGTAGGAAACGATAGAGCCTGCATTAACGTCACCGATCACAGCAAGGTAACTGTTCGAGACGAATGCACCGTGCAAGCCAGCAAACACGCGACAGTAATAGCCAGTGGAAACGCGGACGTATCGGCAAGAGACACCTGCAGTGTCGACGCAGGTGGCAAAGCTTTCGTAAGAGCAACCGGTTTCGTTAATGCAATCATCCGCGCAGAAGCGAACTTAGTCGCAGCAGAACAGTGTGTTGTCGTTGCGCGCGATCGTGCTCAGATAGCTGCAACAGACAGCGTTGTGGTTAAAGCGTTGGAACAAGCGAATGTCACCGCCGGCGGAAACAGCCAGATTCATGCGGCCGAACAATCTACCGTCCACGCAAGCAATAGAGCACGAGTAACTTGCACCGATTCCGCCGAAGTACATGCAAAAGATCAATGCGCAGTGAACGCGCGCGGCTACTCCCGAGTTCATGCCAGCGGAACGGCTCAGGTTGTGAGCTTGGAAATGGCTTGGACTAGCGCCACAGGCAAAAGCACGGTGATCGCCGGTGAGCGATCATTCGTTAAGGCAACGGACAATTCATCTGTGCACCTTCTCGACACAGCATCGGCTCAGGTATCAGGATCGGCTAAACTCACCACATCGGGGACACAAAATCACATTCGTGCCTCTGAACAAGCAAACATTAGTGCCGGCGCCGGCTCCCGCGTGTTTGCAACCGATTTTGTGCAGGTAAGTGCATCCCACAATGCAAGAGTGACGGCAAGCAAAAACTCAAGAATAGCGGCATACGACAGTTGCGAGATCACCGCCACGGATAATGCAACCGTTGATGCCTCGGTCAGCGCCAAAGTAAAACTAACAGGAAAAGCCGAAGCCATACTTCGCGATACTGCTACGTGCGAATCCTTTGAGAACTCAGTGGTTACGGCCACGCAGCACAGCACGGTACGAAGGTTTGACCTGTCCACAGTGCGAGCCATGCACTCCGCCACAGTGCTAGCTGAGTTTGACAGCGCCAGAATACGAGTTCGCGACCAGGCAAAACTAATCGTTGTCCCGAAGCTACAACAACTCTTTAAGCAAATGAATACAGACAAATAACGCTCGCATTCACTGAAGCCAGGTTCCGATTTTAACAAGCAAACAATTTCAGGGCTTGCTTCAAATGCTGTCCTGTTTCGGAGGCACCACAATCGCTGCCTCGCCAGTCGCGATGATTACAACAGTCTTTAGAGGTCGTACTTGATGATCGCGAACGCCTCGGAGCAATCCGCGAATCACTCGTGAAAGAACATGGCCGGTTTAATCAGTGCTGCACCCAACTTTATATTCTTGTCAAAGTTCTACTCGACAATGACATTACTCGAACAAACGACGGCTTCACGGTGAGGCCACCGTTACAGTCCAGCAGGGAGGACGTTCAATGTCGGAAGATTTCCACAATCAGACTGAGCAATTCAAACCATCACAAGAAGCGGATAACACTGGCTCGCTCTCATCGCGGCTCATGTCCGAACAAGGGGACTGCAAGAATCCGGAGCATAATCCGCATGCTCAAAATACGGCAGACAACGTCCTCCCGCAACTCGAATTCGATTATCCACAAGTCGAATCTGTTTACATGAAGAGTGCACCATCCGAGGCCAAAAACGCGCTCGATAAATCCATAGAAGGTATCCTGGACAAGAAAGACATACTGCGTAGTTCTGAAGATGATGAGCGACAAACAGTCAAAGCACTGATGACGGATCTAGCAGCAAAGCTCGCCAAGTTGCCCCCGGATCAGGTTAAGGCCGGTATCGAGCAACTCAATCAGAAGCTAAAGGACGCAGGGTCTCGTACGCAGTTCAGGATTATAGAAAACAAGGACGGATCGCGCCGCCTCAACATGCGCTCTGAAGGCGAACGCGGTATAGGTACAGAGGTAACCATACCCGGAGACAAGAGCAACACCACTACAGATTCGACAGCGAAGGACACTGCCGCTCTGGAAAAAGCCGCTCGCGCATTCGACACCAAGACCCCTCTCAGTAGAAACGATCGTTTCGACGCTCTCAAAGAAGTCGTCGGAGCATTAAGCAAGATCAAAGAGCTGGGCGGTCCAGAAGCTGTATCAAAGGCTGTCGAAAAGCTGAATGCCGATCTGGCAAAGTCCAAAAGTCTATACTCATTCGACACTTCACAATCTGACGGTATCACTCTCAAGGAGGGAGATACCCGTGTCGCAGTGAGAAAATTCGACGAGCCCCTAAAAGGCGACAAGCGTGACACATCCGGTCTGACCAAAGACAACATCGAGGCGCTCGAAAAAGCAGCGAAAGTATTCGATAAGAAGACTCTGAGCGCCACGGAGGGTTTCGCGGCCCTCAAAGGGGTTGCTGAGACACTAGCCAAAATCAAAGAAACAGGCGGACAGGAGGCGCTGTCCAAGTCGATAGAGAAGCTCAATGCCGATCTAGCGAAGTCACAAAGCCCCTATAGGGTAGGAACATTCGGAAAGTCTGAATCGGGTCAAACTGACGTAATCACTCTACGCCAGGGTGACAAAGTTGTTGCGGCAAGGTACTTACCAAAATCGGGAGTTGATATTGTTAGTGACACCGCAAAAGCGGTGCAGTCAGGCAACCCTGACAGCGTCCAACAATCGGTCAAGAAACTGCTCGAATCGACAAAGGGGAAGCCGCAAGAATTCGAAAAGCTAGCAGGACAATTGGCCGACCAATTGGCGAAGGCTGGTATCGAGGTCAAATTCAACAAGAATAACCCGGACAGCATTTCCTTACATAAGAAAGATAGCGCTTACGGTATCCAATTCACAGCAAAAACTGATGATTCCGGAGAATCCGTCATAAAGATGCAACCCTACGATTGGGAATCGAAGCAAGACACGAAGGAAGTCAAAGCTCAAGACGTGATCAAAGCTTTTAAGACCAGTGAAACCGTCGAGCGGACGGAAGCTAAAGACGTCGCCAAAGAACGTACAGCCTTGGAAGCAAGAGCAGCAAAAGTATTCACACGTGATCAGCTGCAAGACTTCAAAGACAATTTGGACAAATTCGAAAAGTATGCAAAGGAACACAAACTTTCAGCGCAAGAAATAGCAAAGACCATTAGAGCTACACGCGATTTACTAGAGTCGCCGAATACGCATATCTCAGAGAAGGATCGAGCCAAACTCGCATTCCAAGTCATTCGCCAGGCCGGCGATCCTTCTACCGTCGACCAGGGCGACAATAAGACATGCAATGCAACCACTGTGGAGAAATTGCTCTATTCACAGGAGCCTTCCAGAATCATTCAAATGATGGCAGACATTGCTAAAACTGGCAGTTTCAAGACCCCGGACGGTAGTGAAATCAAGCTTGACCCCGAACAACTAAAACCGGATACCGAAGCAAAACGGTTCAATACGAAGGATGGAGAACGAAGTTACGCAACTCAAATTGCCAACCTTGCGTTGATAAACGCACATTGGCAAACTCAGACCAAATTTAATGGCAAGGACGTAGAAAAAGGAAGCATCCGATACGAAAAGATTGCCGGAAAAGGCGAGCGGTTAATGGATTACAGTAAGGAACCACCAACCGCGCTCAAGGATAAGGAAGGAAACGTCATCGATAACCCCAAAATCAATGTGGGTTACATGAGCAGAATGATGGAAAAGTTCACCGGAAAGAAGCCCAACGAAATGATTCTTGTAAGAACCGGAAACGAGCTCGATCTTAATCACAATGGAATAGCCTTCAGAGGCACTCAGGACTCACTGCAGACGACCCTGGAAGACATTGCGGCAGGGAAAGACGGCAAGAAGTTTCCCATCATCGTCACCCTGCTTGACTCCCAGCAGCTCACCGGCGACTCCGATGGTGAAGGCGGAGGACATGTTGTCACCATAACCGGTATCGAACATGATCGAGAAGGAAAAATGATTGTGCACATCGACAATCAGCATGGCAAAGCGCACGACATCAAAACGTCGATCGACCAGCTTTGGAAGGCGATGGCACCGAAGGCGAAGAAGTAGCCCGGGAGAGCAAGCACGATATGAAGACTCACGAACTGCATCCGGAGGATGGATTCCTATTGACGTTGCTGAAGTTTGCTATCGAAGAGTGGGGTTCTCAAAATGTTAGCCTACAATGTCCAGCCCACTGGAACATGCACTTGGCTCACACTGGTATTCGATGCGAATTTACCACAGAGGCAGTGATCACACTCAAGATCGATTGCGGCACGCACAGCGTGACGTACTGTACGCTGCCCTCCAGCTGCACGCCAGGGTTCTTTGCCTCTATTCCGCACGGGTTCGCAGACCTCAACGCCGGCGGACCACTCCCGGAGTAATCGACCGATAGAAATTCGGCGTACGACGAGTTACTCGCCAACCAAGTGCTCACTAGTCAAACATGCTCCCTATCCCGGCCGCGCACCGTATTCAATACCGGTGCGCAGCCGGGATCTTAGCAGGCGACTCCCCGTACAGCACTGCCATGAACGGCACCGAAAGCGGATCACCAGTAGCGCACAGTTCCCATTGATGCAAAAAACTCTGCAGACACGCACGGCGACTTCAATGCAACAACAACCTATTATTTTGCTCATGAAGTTCACAATGAACAGCAGACACCCAGACCAACACTAGGAGATAGAACTCATGGATGCGAACAACTACCAAGAAATAAAACTCACCAGTGAGGTCGACGACGACCTCGATCAAGACAAACGCGCAGCCCTGCAAGCAGATGCATACGATGGAACTGTTCCGCCGCGACCTTCGTCCACCGTGAACTTAGGCAATTTGGAATTGATCCAAACAGGACCAATAACCGGGCCTATCGAACCAAAACCAAGTTGCCCGAGTTCCGCGGAAGAATCTAGCAGGCCGCGTCCCTCCGACACCACAACAGGTCCTAGTAAACCCGATGGTGAATCAGTCGTAGTTTCCAGGCCTCACCCGGCGGAACCTCAACCAGAGACGACAGACGGAAAAACACAAGTCGGAAATGAAAACGACGACTTCCGACGGGTCGGGACGCAAGAGCTACTTAACCTCGAGAAGGCAGACAAACTTTTCGACGCGGTAAAAACGAACGAAGTGTCCGAGATTGCGAAGGTTCTAAAAGAACTCAGGTCCCATCCCGAAAGCATAGACTTTGTTCGCGACTATCTCCAGAAAAAGCTCGGGTTACAGCGTGACGAAATTCAGATTGTATTCAATCGCAACGAGTATGGATTCACATCTCTGCAGCTAGAACTTTGCAAAATTGATTGGCCGGGCGAATTCGAAAAGAGGCCCGCATCGGGAACGCGCCTGATCATAGACAGTGACGAATCCGCAAAAGGTTTCTGCTTCCTCGGAAGGGGATGGACTCCGATGAATGCGCAGGAGGCTTTGAAGACCTTTTACGCTCCGCCCGAGCGACCCCGACCGGAGGCGCCTGTTAGCACCCCCATTCAGTCAGCCTACTGGACAAACATGCCAGATACGGACAGAGTAAGCGCTAACAAATAAAAAAGAAGAGGGAGATGGATTGCTCCATCTCCCTCTTCTTTCTGCAATTCACGCAATTCAAGTAGCGGCTTCGTTAGTTGCAACCGTGCAATACGCAGCATAGGGAGTGGATCTAGTGAAGTTCGCCGACAGGCAAGATGAGCCAGAAGGTACTACCGCCACCCTGGACACTCTCCACACCGACGCTGCCGCCGTGGGCCTCCGCCAACAACTTGCAAATCGCCAACCCGAGCCCAGTGCCGCGGCGTGCATCTTGTTCGTAGACTTGTTGAAATCGATCGAACACATGAGGAAGGTCACTCGCCGGTATCCCCCTGCCCTGGTCGATAACCGAAAACTTGATGCCCTGAGCAAGCTTCGCCACCACAAGTTTGACTTGCGTTCCAGGGTCTGAGTACTTGATAGCATTGGAGAGAAGATTGACGAGAATCTGCAGTATCTTGTCCGGGTCGACATTGATGAGTTCATCGATGCTGCAATCAACAATCTCGATCTCTTTCTTTTCTGCCAGCGTAATAACCGTCGCTATTGATTCTTCAGCAATGGCTGCGCTTGATGTAGGCATGCGATTAAGCACTATTTTTCCGGCCTCAGCCTTAGCAAGCTCCAACAAATCTCTGGTCAGTCTGATCAGTCGATCCGACTCTCGTTCCGCCAGGACAAGTGAGTTCAGGGCGGTTGGAGACATTGACTCTTGAGCTTTCAACAGCGTAAGACATGCCTTGATTGACGTAAGCGGGGTCTGTAGATCATGGCTAACAATCGATACAAAATCTTGTCTGAGCTGCTCGATCTCATAACGGTGAGATACATCCGTAAGACTCAAGACAAATCCATTATCCCTGTCCACCTCCAGAACGCCCATCGCAAGATCAATCGGTACCAAAGGTTGCGCAGGATCGAACGATTTCGCCCGCGCCTCAATGAGACTGTCTAATGCAACGTTGGTGAACTGTTCAAACGAAAGTGAGTCACCACTTTGCGAGTTGACCAACTGAATGAACTCAGTAACGTTCTTGCGTTTGAGTTTGGCAATCGTGGTGCGAAAAATTAGCATTGCTCGCAAATTCGCAGAACGAATATTACCAGACGAATCGAGTGTAAGCATTCCTACCGGCATACATTCGATGAAGTTCCGAGATTCCCTGGTGGTAGCCGACAGTGACTTCACTACCCGCCGAGCCGTTTGTTCGGAAGCCGTCGCACCAGTGATTTCTTCACTAGACTCTACCGAAACGATGAGGTTGCTTGCGTCCGATTGCGGCGATTGCACCGACAATAGGGCAGTCTGTGCTAGTTGCTTATCAGGCACCGGCTCTCGCCGCAGTACAGCGATCAACAGAACCAGCATAAGCCCATGAACTGCAAACAAGGCCGATGCGGCAAAGCCTAGCTGCGTTGTCACTGCTAGATATACGGACAGGATAAGAAAGCTCACCAGAGCAAACATTGCGACAAAAAACGATTTCCAGTTAGTTGGTTGCACGCCTTCTCCAGATGATTTTCAGGTGGCTGGAAACTAATTGAACCGATAATACCCGAAAACTGGAGCCAACCGGCAAAATCCTCTCATCCGTGGCATAAAGTGAGCAGACCTGACCACAGAACTGAAGGTTCATGAAGCCTATTCGATTAGACAACCTGGCCGGCGTACAAGTACGTGACATCGAACTCACGGAGCTTCTCAGTGAGGGGGGAATGGGAGTTGTCTATCGTGCTTACCAGCCGTCATTGAAACGAGATGTTTGCGTTAAGCTAATGCGCTCGCAACTAATTGCTGACGATGATTGGCTACAACGCTTCAATCGTGAGGCCGCTGCATTGTCTGAGCTTCGGCACTCGCAGCATGTCGTCAATGTGTATTTTGTGGACACACTCTACGGAGTCTATCCGTACATCTGCATGGAGTTCGTTGAAGGAAGGTCTTTAAGGTGGATAATCAATCAGGCTCATCCTGCGGACTGGCGCTGGACATGCAACATATTCCTGCAAATTTGCGATACTCTGGCCGATGTTCATGATGCCGGGTTTGTCCATCGCGATCTGAAGCCGGACAACATTATGCTTGCTAATAAACCAACCGATTTTGTCAAAATTCTCGATTTCGGTTTGTGCGCTACGACACAACATGGCAGCACCGGCACACTGACCAAACCCGGCGACCTCATCGGAAGTACGCATTACATGGCTCCGGAATGCTTTACCGGCGCTTCGCGCGGTTCGCACGTAGACATTTACGCCATCGGCTGTATGTTCTACGAATCGCTGGCCGGTGTACCTCCCTTTACGGCGGACACCACTATGGGGGTAGCCTTCAAGCACGCCAACGAACAGGTTCCGCCTTTACCCGACTCCATTGCTCCCGCCCTTGAACGGCAACTTCTTGAGGGCTTCATACGAAAAGCTTGCGCAAAGGATGCATCCCAGCGCTTTGCTAGCTGCGCGGAAATGTCCGTTACCCTGCGTCAGATCCTCGACAGTTCAGTGAGTGACACAGCCGCTCAAGCTTTGCGTGTCCTGGTCCCAAATCAGCCCCCCAAGCGAGCTTGGTGGCAAAGTAGCACCGCTGGAATTATTTTTGCAACTGTTTCAGTGGTGCTTTTGTTTGCTGTACTTACTGGCGCCACTTCATCACAAAGTAACTCGGCTGCTGTTCGGCAAGAAGCTGAGACCAACTATAACAAAGGAGAGTATGAAAAGGCTGCGACCCTGTGGCGCAAATACTTGTCAGACTATAAATCGCAGCCGTCGGATCTGCTGAAACTTTCATCCCTTGTGTCTCTAGCCGATTGCGAGGTGCGACTGTCAAAGCCTGATTCGGCAACTGGTGCCATATCTGAAGCGCTTCCACTCTTGGAAAAATATTTCAGGGGTAGACGAAAAAAGGAAAATCCCGCAAATTTCGCGGAGCGCGATACACTTGCGCTTAAGGTACTCCCCGACAACCTCTCCACTAAAACGTTTTGGAAGGAAGCCGAGAGTGGCCAGCCGATAGAAGAAATTCACGAAGCAAAAAAAACTCTTCGCCGCATCATAGAACTTCTCCACACCCGGGTGAAAACTCCATCTTTATCACAGCCTCAGAATCTTAGCGCCACACTCAGCGTGATCGAATTAAACAAGCACTTCTTATTCCTGGATCGGATTAACCATACCGACGACGGATCTTCGCCGGAATTGAATGATCTCTTGGCAGAATTAGAGTTCCGCCAGAGGCACTACGCTGACGCTCTGTCGAGACTTGAAATTTTCGAACCCTCGGATCGAGAAGACGAAGAGAGCCTCAAACTGTGGCGTGAAATCAGCGACCCTGGTATTGGTAGCGACCGCCAGCAGCTCGCGTTTTTGACGCTTTGCCGCCGCGAGCAAGCGGCCAGAGCAACCAAGCCCGGTACTCCTTCCCGACCGAACCATCGTGAAGTAACGAACCCTGACTGTCTCAAGAATTTTTTACGACTAGTCGATAACGCGCAGCTCCCGAACGAAACACCAAAGCGAACGGCTCTCCCAGCCGAAGCACAGTAGGCGGGGAATGATTCAAGCAACTCAAGTTTGAAAAGCGGACCATTTAACCTCGAGAAAGAAATACGTCACAATTTCCTCAAATTCCTGGTTGATTATTGCAATCGATTGGTGGACTCAATGACGGGCTGCTCTACGTTTATTACATGGCTTAAGGAAAATGAAATGGCACGACAAGATGTTAGCCCGCAATCGCGGATTGGAATCGAAACCCCAAAACTCGACGAACCCATGAAACCAGTGATTGCACCAGAGGACAATCACTTGCTCATATCCTGCCTAGGAACAGCAGGCAATGAATCCATGCATAAACAGGGATTCCCTCAACCTCGGATAGAGGAAGACCAGAAGGTTGAGAGTCGAACCGACCTCACTGCACGCTCAATGCTTTTCGACCGCCTCCTGCCGAAGCTTACGCTTGAGCCGCGCAGCGCCGAACCGACTGCGTCCGTTCGAGCCGACCTCTTTATGACTGTTCTGGACAAGAACAAAGACGGCAAGATTGATAGCGACGAATTAGACAACGCACCGGCTCACCTCAAAACTGATGCTCGAACCGTTGCATCAAATTTTCAACGCATAGCAAATCTCAGTAATGATGATTGGGGAAGAGAGAAGAATCTCTCTAAGGCAGACCTCACAGCCTTCTTTAAGTCCACCAGATTTAAGGTGACAAGGCTCGAGGGACTTGAACGCACTATGGTCGCTAAGCTTTCAGAGGCAATGGAAAATGAGGACCTTGAGCAGTTCCTGATAACGCTTAAGAAGCTTCATGGAAAACCCGAGCTCTCGAGGAATGTATTGGAATTCTTATCCGACATGATTAAGGAAAGCGGCTACAAAGCAAGAGTTCAGATCAAGGATGACGACACTGCTATTCTGGTTGTAGGCAACACTGCTCGCTTCCGCAACTGGAAGCAGTTGAAGTTAAGTTCATCTGGCAGTGCCGATGTCGATCATTATCCACTTGAATGGTATAGGGCTAACCAGGGTAGATTCAGCTACAGCGCACAAAATGTTTTTAAGACGGTTAGCGGTTACGTCCAAGGGCGCTGAGTGATTATTGCAATCGAACGTCGAACTACGAAAACAGCGACGACGGACAGTCCATAATTGATGCACGATCCGTCGTCGCTGTTTCGGACAGCAAACGAGCCCGATAAGAGGGAACCATACAGATTCGGCGAGACTAGCAACAATCATAATCACGAAAGAAGAAACGAAGCTCCTGAAAATGTCAAAAAAGGACAAAATGAGGACGAAAAACGATTCCGGACTCGTATTTCAGACAATGATCTCGTAACCGCGAAAACGGACCGCTCGCACACATCGCAATGTGCAAGCGGTCCGTTTTTCATCAATTAGATTTGACGGCACTCGTGTAGATGATCCACTAGTTTTTCCATCAGGCAAACAACGACCACCGTCGCAGCAACCCACGCCACGGACCACCAACCGGCTCCGACCAATACACAGAGAGTTAGAGTCACACCGAAAATGGACAGCCACATTGAGCTCAGAAAAACTACTGTCTTCAGAGTCTCTGCGGGATAAATCCAAACTGAGTGCGTGACAGGCATCGGCGTTAGCCGCTCTTTGAATGAAGTCCTGCGATCGCAGAGAATATACTGATGAACGTCAAGACTTTTGAGCTGGTAACGACAATTACTTTTGACCTGCTTGACCACCTGGTGCCTCACGTAAAA
>JAIELX010000071.1 GCA_019752635.1 Candidatus Obscuribacterales bacterium
TGCCTCTGCCGCGTCGCGGTTTATTTATGATGCTGTTCGCTTAGTCGGACGAGTTCCACTGGCTACGCCCCTCACTGAGTAATTACGGATTTTGGGGAGTAACACTATATCTGCCAGTAGAAGCGAGCGATAGTCGATAGTCTGCCTATTTGATTCTAGTCTTGTCAAACGATTGACCCGGCCGTCTTGGGTAATCGCCTTTTACTTGCGGTCAATTCGGAACCCGCTGCGAGCCAACCCATTCGCGATACCAGTCTAGGCATCGCCCGGTCAGAAGTGTCATCGGAGCGGTCCTCGCGCAGTTTCCCCAAAGAGCAGAAGGTAGGAAGCTCAGCTAGTCCGCTAATCTCAGCTTAGCCGTGCCATGGGTGATATGCCACCGCTTATCCAAATAGCAAGGGAACGCTAGGCGTCACCATGAACCACCCGGGCGGCCGAAACCGCGACGATTCAGACTTGCGCGAGAAATCGGCCGGACTCCTCAACAAGACAAAGTTTCGACAGCACCGGAGTGGAAAACGGCAATCAACCAGAACCGGTCGTCCGTTTTACCGACTACTAGCACCATACTCTCCGGTGTAGGTAAAGGTTTTAGTTCGAACTCGGTACGCTCATCACCGCAATCTATCTCAAGAGTATCAATTTGCCAGTCGGGCGATTCTGTCACGATACGAACCTCATCGAACATATGCTTTGCCGAGCAGATCTCGGCTCGCACACAGGGCGGAATCGCGCCGGCAAATTCCGCCGAGACAGTCACCTTCCTCTCGCGATCATTATCCAGAGGAGCGCACGCCAGCTGGCTCAGATACGCTCTCACTTCGGGCTGCAAGAAAATGGAATCGTAAGGTACGCTGCTCACCCTCTGCCTGATATGGCCATCTTCACTATCGGCATGCGCCTGCAAGTAGCAGTGACTGTTTGAAGTACAGAACATAGCGAACAAAGGCAATCCGCATTCGTACTTTGCAGACCACTTCCGCCTCGACATAAAAGACATATCGATTCTTCTGTACCCAGCTTTGGTGCGTGCCAGTTCCTTTTGTGCCTTTCTTAGCTCTTGTTCAAGTTCTGACAATCGTGCTGACAAAGGCTGCTGGAGCCTTGCGAGTTCAGCATGGAGCCGATTGCAATACGGCTTTTCTACAGGAAGTGTCGGCTTGCTCAAAGCTTCATAACGCGCGTTAATTGCACGAAGCTGTTCACGGCAACGATCGATATCTGACCGTATCTCATTGCAGCCACGGGAGTCCGAGGCTATCAGGTGAGTGTCAACCACCGAATGAATTGCGACATATTCCGACTCAATTGCAGCTCGAAGGGCAGCCAGTTCTTTGGGGCTATCGATCTCTTGCACGGACGGATTCAGGTGCGACATATTCTGTCTCTCCAGGTCGGTTAGTGTTAATTCGGCGCAAGCGCGCCAATCGTCCCGGATGGAAACCATTTGATGAAGGCCTCCAGCAGGATTTATGACTGGAACTAGATAGCGAAGACTTGTCGATTGATGCTGGGCGCTCCGATCATAAATTGCGCGACGATAACGTAAGGAAGCATGCCCGAAACTGAACAACAGGTCCAATAAGTGCTGAAGCTGAAAGCATTCTGTTACGTCGAACAGGGTAAGTGATCATCCCGTTTCTCGGGAAAAAACCTCGCACGAACTCTCATCAGGAAATGGCTTTTCTCAAAGACGACCGTGGTAAGTGAAACAAAAGCAGACAACAAAGGACCCTCTCGACGAAGTCATGGACGTAAGCTCTCTGCAATATTGGGACAGCGGGACTTTGCTTGGTGCATTGATCGCTCCGCCCCGGGCTTCTACTTCCGTTTCACTCACAAGAAGTATGTCGATTCGTACACATTTGAACGTACTGCTTGGTTCGCCTATGGCATCGCACTTTCGCGGTATTCTGCGCACACAAGAACGGAACCAGGGGCAGCGTTAATGCTATTACTTGAATGCCACCAACGATTGCCTCGTGTGCTTTCTCCGGCATTTTCCAGTAACTGATCTATAGTGTCCAGCCGGTTCGGAACACAATTTTTTGTCCACACGTCAGTCCTAACATGTTTGAGTGGGCAACTCGAATGGTCACAGAGTTCTCTATAGGAGGTAGCTATGAGAAACGCTCATGTTGCCGGCACCATCATGCAAACCTGCCTGGCATTAACGATCGGGGTGTTAGCAACACTGCCATTCCCGACTCCTGCTGCCGGACAATCAATGCATCGCGCATATATCAGTACCATGCCAGCGCCCGTTCGCTTGGCTGGCGAAGATGTTTTCTCTATCACAGCAGATGCCGGCGGATTTACCGCGGAAGAGCGCACAATCATCATAGAGAAGAATCTCAACAACGCCCTGTTAGGTTCGAAAGATCGCACTCCTGAAGCCGTCGAAATCGTCACGATTAACAAATTGCCCGTTATTCGCGTCGGAGCCAAGCACGTTCTGACCGTAGATACAAACTTGGCCAAAATGTACAACACACCGAAAGAAGTACTAGCGGCTCAATGGTGCACCAATCTGAAGAATGTGTTGATGGATCGCACTAAAGTTGAAAGTTACGTCGCACAACTGTCCGGCGACTTCCTCTATTCTCCCTACTCGCCGCCTTATCGACGCGCGCAGTGGGAGCAAGCGAGAAAGAACACTTCATCGTTTGAATTCCGCAAAGACCTTCCGCTAAATTTGCTCTCATCAGACTCCCTTGAAGATGACGGTTTCATGGCTCTAAACAAGCGTGATGCCTGTGGGGCGGAACAACTGTTCCGTTCCTCGCTTCAGGCTAGTCCTCGCAATCAAAGAGCACATTACGGACTGGGACTGTCCTTGATGAAACAAGGCAAGATCGGCGAAGCGCAGCCCGTGCTAGACGTTGCGCGCTCGCTCGATCCAGATGATGCACAAGTTCATCTGGCACTGGGACAATGTGCAGAGAGCAAGGGACTGGATCGCGAAGCGATAACCCGCTACCGCGAAGCAAGCCTCTTGCAACCGGAAAATCCAGAACCGGTCCTGTTCATAGCTGACATGCGCGAAGAACGCAATGACATCGGCAAGTCCGTTACCGAGTTAACGGCAGCGATGCAAAATGCACCGGAAAGCGAATACATTCGCCTGCGCAGACAAGACCAGCTCACATGGCGGCTAATCCGTCCATATTAATCAACACAAGATGGCGGGCAGTTGCACTCGACGACAAAATCGAGGGCAACTGCCTTCGTTTAGGGGGAGAACCAATGCAAAACTCTTTTCGTCCGCAAGCAAGCATTTTTTTGTGCGCGACGCTTTCCATAGTAAGTACCAGCGCTACTTTCGCTCTGGAGCGCGTGCAACCGCCAAGCGCGCCGGCCGTCTCCAACAGCTCGCTTACGCCGGACCAAACCTATTTAGTCCGGCAGATGTGGAAAAAATACAATCGATTGGGCGAGCTCGCGCTCTCCAAGAACCAAGCGGATCTCGCCATCGAAATGTTCGGTCACGCCTTGGACGAGGTAAAGCTTTTAAAGTCCTCCCATCCCGCCTTTGCTACTACATATGATGGCTTAATGAAAGCCTACGCCATGCAAGGACGGTTCGAGGATGCCCGCCTGGCAGGACAAGAAGGGCTGACGCTTCGCGAACAGCACTTAGGAAAAGGCAGCCCGGCACTAGTACAGAACCTTATGGACCTGGCCACGCTCAATAAGAAATTGAACCGCCTACCCGATGAACAGATCATGTTGCAACGGCTAGCAGCGATTCAAAAAGGCAGCTCCCGTCCAGTTCCGGGAGATGCGCCAAAAACCGCATCGAGCCTTGCGCGCGTCTATCTAGAACAGGGCAAACTGACCGAAGCTGCGGCACAATATGCTCAAGTCGTTCAAATCGATCAGCAAAAGGTTCCGCAGGACACTGTTTCTGCAGCACAACATCTGGAAGAATACGCAAGCGTTCGCTGGCAACAAGGGGATCTGGCAGAGTCAGCCAGACTGCTTGCAAAAGCACTCGCCTACCGAGAAGGGACCAAGCCAGACAACCCGGAAGCAAGAGCGACGCTGCGCAATTTTGCTCGCGCCTGTGCGCTTTCCAACAGACTCGACGACGCAGCGAAATCGATCCAAAAGCTTCTCGCCTATGACAGAATGCACTTGAGCCCGACAAGCCCCGATTTTGCTTTCGATCTGTCCACGCTTGGATTGCTGAAAGTAGCTAAAGGTGAACACACAGCCGCGCAAATCACGCTCGAAAGCGCAATGGACACGCAAGAAAAGGCTTTGCCACCGGACCATCCCGATCTGGCCGACTCGTGTTCTGCAATGGCACAGGTTAACCTTGCGCAGGGCAAGTTGGGTGAAGCAGAAAAATTGTTTCGAAGATCACTGCAAATCAAAGAAAAATGCCACTACCCCGACGTACTCAAACTCAGCGATATCGACGGACTAGCCAAAACACTAGCCGCAACAGATAAGGCTGAGGCGGAAGCATTTCTCAACAAAGCTCAGGCCATTCGGCTCAGTAGCAACGCAGCCGTCAAGTAGCGCCGCAAGAGCGGAACGTCGCTATCTATCTACGCGCGGAAGCGAGAAGGCTTGCCGACGCGCTGGAGCGCGTACAAACTAATTCGCTTCATCCGATGAATGGCGAAACAAATTCAACAAGCGACTCCGGGCTTTCCGCCCGACAGGCAGCTTGAGGAGTATGTTTCGCCATGCAATCAGGTGGTTAGGTCTTCCCCAAACATGCACGGGCGGCTCACCAAATATGGCGGCATAGTCATCTAACGTGCGTTGATAGACCGCTGCATACTTTTCTATATCTTCGCCGCTTCCGTTGCCCGGATTATGGTGAATGGCCTCATTGAAAATTTCAAGGCACAGATGCTCCCAATACGAGCGCGTGTACTGAAGATGCAGGTGCCACGCCTCATCCACACTCTTGGCGGGCGTCACTTCATGTCCTGCGGTCTTTAGAAGAAAAAGAAATTTGCGATACTCTTCGATTACTTGCAATGCAAATTCGTGACTCCACTTCATTCGCTCTGCTAACCGAACGGAGAACGGTAGAGGAACTCCTGGCTCGTCAAATTGAAAGACGGACAGCTTCAACCAGAGCTCCCTATGCTCAACCGGAATTTGCTCCTGAGACTCAGGAACATCACTCAGCTGAGCAGGCATAGGCTTCGATTTGGTTTCTGTATTCATAACTTAGTCTCCACCGCCGCCACCACAGCTAGAACCACAACTGGATGCGGAGCTACAACTTGAACCCGAATCGGAACTGCAACCGGAACCCAAACCGGAGCTGCAACTTGAACCGTCGCTGATTAAACCACTTGTGCCACGACGACGCGACCTCCCGGCGGACACCATAGTCCTTTGCGATACTATATTCGACACCACCCCAATTAGGACAAGTATAAGCCCTCCCCAGAACAAAAACGCAATCGAATTCACCGGATACGTCTCGTGTGGCAACTTAGCTACAGCCGGTGAAGGGTCTGACGCGCATCGGGTACGTCTGACTACCTCACCGTTAATGTTTTCCAGAATCGTCAATACGCCGGTCTCGGGATCGGTGCGCATGTATTTTCGTACTGCAGGCATGACCGGACCGGAGAAGCTAGAAAAAGACTCGCGGTCAATTCCCAAACTGTGAACGTAGCGACCCGCTCGAACCGCAGTTGAACCTGCGGCGGCGCCCTTGGATCGCACATACAGAATCACTACGCTTCTATCTTCCGAAAATCCTTTACCACTGCTAAGCCACTTGTCCCAGAGCCTGTTATGAAGCAGCTCCGGCGCCCACATGTCTCTATTTGAGCCAAGCTCCGCGCCCGCCTCAGTCATGACTACGTAAACGGAGAGATCGTTGCTCAGGCCCTTCTCCTCTACCTTTTTCTCAAATTGGGGCGTGAGATTGAGTCGCCCCGCAAGCCTGTTCTCAACGTAAAGATGCTTTTTGGCGTCGAAATCGGGGAGCCAGGTTCCTTCCGCAGCAGCCGCGCTCCGATACGCACCGGTCAGGACAAGGCAAGACGCTAGCAAAACAGTTCGCAATCTACCGACCGGACGCATCGAAACAATTCGAGCGGTCTCTTGCCGAATAGCACCCACCGGCGCAGCGCAAAAAATAGCGATGTTCAACAATCTCGAAAGCCTCCTGCACACATAACGTGTCCGCTGTATATTACCTTTTTGAATTTGCTGACTTGCTTGCTCAATTTATTCCTCTTGCGTTTATTGTCCGCCCACCTTAGTTAACAAGTTGCCAAGAGGAGCTTAAGGAACTATAAATTAGCAGCGGAGCAAAGCGTGAGAAGACAGTCGTTCAATGCAATTTCAGCCATCGCACCCTACGATCACTTTTAGTAAAGCGAACAAACAAAACGAGAAGGGCATGAAAGCCCCTCTCATTCAGGCTGTTGCAGCGTTTCACTTCGGCGAGCTGAGGCACTATGCCAATTCGGCCACAATCTTCGCCACCAGAGTTCTGGTATCGTCAATGGTGCCGGAGTTGTCCAGCACGCGATGCGACCGACGAGCTTTCTCTTCCTGAGGGAACTGCGCCTTGAGCCGAAGGTCGACCTCTGCGTCGCTTAGATTATCGCGTTTTTTCACCCGCTGACGAACCACAGCATCGCTTGCGACCACGGTCCAGATTTCATCGTAGTCCGCTTCAAGCTTCGCTTCGAACAGTAACGGCACCTGCACGGCCACCCACTTATGCCCGCGAAGCGCAGCGATCTCTCGACGCACTTCCATACGCACTCGGGGATGCAAGATCGCTTCCAGATCCTTTTTGGCCGCCTCATCTTTGAAGATGAACCGCAGCTTCGCACGGTCGATGCCGCCAACAGGCAAGAAAATCTCGTCGCCGAATCGAGCGCGCAGCAGGCTATGGACATGCGGGTCGGACTTGAGCAAGCGATGCACAACCTGATCGGTGTCGATCACGTGTATGCCCTGCTCAGCCAACAACGTGCCGACAAGGGATTTTCCCGAGCCGATCGTTCCAGTTACGCCAATGACCTTAGTTTTGTTCACTCGATAATAATAGCAGCCTGCCAGGAAAGCCCCGGAGAAGAGCAAGGCTGCAACGATAGCGCTGGCAGGCGTCCAGAGGGCGTAAGCCAGCCAAAGATAAAGCGGCGTGGCAAAAACCACCGGAAAGAGAATGGACTCCAACTCAGGCCACTCTTCTTTCACACGACGGCTTCGGTTCGGGAACCAGAAACCGAGGAAGAAGCCCGCGAACCCGAAGCTTGTCACTCCGAACACGAGCAATTGTAACCAGGACATTTTTCAGCTCCTGAAACGAGAACACGGACACCGCATGGCGCCCGTGTTCTCTGAATTTCTTGATAGGTCTGTTTCTAAACGGTCACGGCCAGTTCCCGTTTTATGCCTTGCAATTCGGGATACTCTGCCAGAACACGCAGCAATTCCGCAACGGACCAGGCTTGGCCGATGCAGCCGCGCGGCGCATGTGGAGCGTCGCCGTCGAAGATCTCCGAAACCAATCCAAGCCCGGCTTCATTCGGCAGATGATGAAGGAAGAGCATGAGCAGTTGCGCAGTTATTTCAGCGACATTCTCATCCGATTTGCCATAGAGGCGCATGCGCGCATCAATCCAAGGACCGAGCAACCATGTCCAAACCGTGCCTTGATGATAACTGGCGTCTCGTTCTTGCGGTCCGGCGGGAATACTCTTTCCGTAAATGCCACAGTAACCGAGTTCGCCAGGAGCAAGAGAGCGCAATCCGAACGGAGTCAACAGCTTTGACTCGACGCTCTTAAGCACGGCGCGCGACTGGTCATCGGACAACAAGTCCGGTTGCAAACTGACTGCAAGGATTTGATTAGGACGGACCGCACCATCCTTGGTGCCATCAGCACGAATGACGTCGTACAGACAATTCTTATCGGCATTCCAGAACTTCTGGAACCCTTCTTTTGTCTGCGCCGCCAGAACACCATGGCGAGAGCCATCAGAACCACAAGCTTCATGCAGCGCCTGCAGAGTGCGCAGAAAGTTGTACCAGAGCGCGCTAAGTTCTACCGGCTTGCCGTTGCGCGGCGTAGCAGCAACTCCGTTGACTCGCGCATCCATCCAAGTCAACGATTCGCCCTGATTGCCGGAAACGACTAGTCCATCATCGTCAACGCGAATGCCGTGATGAGTCCCGCGCTGATACCACTCAACTACTTCTTCCATGTCCGGCAACAGCTGGCGCACGAATTCCAGATCGCCGGTCCAGTCGAGGTATTCTTTCAGCGCCCAGGCCATCCACAGAGTCGCATCAGCGGTGTTGTAGGTAGGCGCATCGCCATTTTCCGGGAAGCTGTTCGGCATCACCCCTTGGTCCATTTTTAGGCGAAAGGTTTCGAAAACCCCACGCGCAACATCCGGCCGTCCGGTGGCCAAAGTCAGCCCGGGGAGACTGATCATGGCATCGCGCCCCCAGTCGGTGAACCAATGGTATCCGGCTAGCAGCGAATAATTATCCGTAGAATTTCGCCACACCACAAAGTTGTCGGCAGCAAGTACCAGCTTGCGCGCCACATGGTGCACAGGATTACCGGCTTGCTCCAGCAACAACTCCTGATGGTCGACAACTTCGCGCACAACGTCTTCAAGGCGCGGCACCACCACCATCGACTCCAGCGAGATCACAATGGCAACAGATTCACCATCGGAGAGGTCGAAGCCCAATACGCCGGCATGATGGAGATCCTCTCGATCGCTTAGACCACGGTCGGCCTCGCGCGGCCACCAGTACCCCCAGTACCAGTCGGGTTCATCGCGCCACGCACCACGAGGGTAAGCGATGGTCATCTCAGGATCGCCGTCTTTGTCCTTGATGCGCACACGCTTCGCGCCCGATTCTTGCAAGAAGCGCCAGTGGTGATGCCCTTTGGTCTCCGTGTGGATGTCACGATGATTGACCAGGAAATGCAAGTCTATCGCAAGATGCTTCGCGTCTTTGCTCTTAGCCGCCATCGAGTAACCGATAACGACTTGCTGAGCGCCCGGTGTCATCAGGATTTGCTTGATGAGTATTGCATCACCGACATCGTAAGCCCACGTTGGGACTGGAGTAGCACTGAACGCCACAATCTTCTCGAATCCGCGCGGACTGACGACTTCCGGGCCCCATACTGATGTGGCAAGATTCTCGCCGTTGACATGCTCCTCGATGCGAGAGAGAACCATGTTGCGAGAACCGGGAGGATTGAGCGCCGCCGCGAGGAGACCATGATATCTGCGCGTGTTGGCGCCGGAAATGCTTCCGGAGGCAAACGAGCCCAACCCGTTCGTAACCAGCCATTCTCGCTCATCGGCAGCCGTTATGCTGCGAGCATCAAATGCCGATACGTTTAACTCGGCGCGACCAGTTTGACTTCTCAACCAAGCTGCCAGATCAAAAGTCATAATTCTCCTCCGTTCGCCTAAGGGAGTCTTGCCCCATTTAAGACGGTTTTATCGGAGTTGATTTTACAAAATCTGAGAGCAGCTGTGTGAGGCGCGAGGGACGGCACCGCGACAGAAATCCGTAGCGTAGCTCCAGGCAGGAGAAGCCGCGCTACGGACACGCCTTAACGTCTTTATCAGCCGCTCATCGCCCGGAGCGCTCGTTCTGCCCCCAGTATAGGCCCATCATACCAGCGAGCTGACCGAACACGAAAGCGACGAGCAGGCCGGGGAAGACCAGGTGCAAACCGGGAACCTGGAACAGGAAAACAGTGGCGAGGCCGGAAACCATCAACCACACCCACAGCACCAAGCGCGACGCAAAGGGAGTGCGAGTGTAGTCGATGTCCGACCGAACCACGCCGCCGACCAGGAACCCGGCCATGGCGGTTGCAACAGCCGAGAGCAGCGTCAGCGGATGAGCGAGCAGCATGACGCCCAGCACAAGATAATAGAGAGCAGGGAGCATACCATCGAACCTTTGCTCAGCTTTCTCGTGCCTCTCCTTCGACCCCCAGCGGATACTCTCGACATGCAGCCGCGTGAACAAGGGACGGCTCCGCAGCTCCACCTCAACCGGTCTTCCCCGTGCACCGATGGTCGAGGCGCGCGCACTCGGCACATCGGCTAGCACACGCTGTTGGTCCGGGAGAACGACCACGACGTAAGCGCGCTCCGGCCGTACGCGCTCTCCCGCGGTCCCCAGCGAGAGAACGACAGCGGGGCCGCGGTAGACCACCCGCTCAGTGTGGTACCACAACAACCAGAGGAGCAGCGGCACGACAAGAGCAGCCACAACAACGGGCAAGGAAGCTAGAATCGCCATAAGTAAGTTCCTTTCATTTCAGGTGGCTTTCGCTGCGGTTCAGGACTTGCGCTGGTCTTCATCGATCTGCATCGGATCGGGTTGATTGGCGTCAAGCGGCTTGACCGCCGAAGCCCGAGGCCAAACCGGCTTCGGTTTCGGATCGGGCTTCAGTTCTTTGCTGCCCGGCTGCGGCGTTTCAAGCGCGCGTTGCAATTCGGCAGCTCGAATGTCGGCTTCCATCTGCACCTGTCGTTGCACCTTAGAGCTCCCCGACGGTTCGAATCGACGAATACTATCGAAGATGTCGCTGACCGCGCCGCGGGATGCCTGCATGTGCTTCTTAATCAGATCCTCGCGATGCCGCCATGCACCGCATTCCAGCAGCGGGCGCGAAGAGATGTTCAACGCGATGCGCGTCTCAAAGTCCCCCATCTCGTTAAAGAACCATGTCGCACCAGAGAGCACGATGTGAACGGGCTCCGTGACGTCAACAGCCAGGCTGCTCCACCAATACTTCCGAATCGGAATCTGCCAGAAGCAACGAAAGCTGCGCGTAAACCCTGTTGCACCGGGATTCCAACCGCTCGGCATCGGGCTGTTGAACATGTGCCCGTCGAATGGAGTCGTGTCGCGTAGTTCGTTCTCAACCTTCGTGTAGGGAGCGCAGTCGCGCTTCTTGAAAGCAATATCACGAAAGCCATGCCTGAGCATGACACTATGGGCGATGCTTTCTGCGTCGCATGCCCCGTGCGGCCACACCAAGACTTGCGCATTGCGCTCCGCGAGCGCCAGACCTGGCAAGCGTACTCGCCGCAGACCGCGCATCTTGCCGCCATCTTCACTGCCGGCGGTCACGCCCATGAAAGCCATGGCATGGCTGAGGAAGCCGTATGCGAAACCGCTATCGCTGCCGCCACAGGAAGAACCGGCGAAGGCTCCGCCGTGAAACGCGTGTCCGTAACTATCATGATCGTGCCCGGAAGACGATCCGTGTCCACCATCAAAAGACGGAGATCCGTCTGAGTCTGACATTTCTACCTCCAGTCGCCCTCGGGCGTCTGAATTTCACAACTATGAACCATGAAAGAATTTGACAAAGCAACGCTCGAGCGTAGTGCGCGCGGTCTAAAAGCGAGGTCTTTGAGAACTAAACTAGTGCTCAAGGGGATAGAATCAGTCATCCCGTATCGAGCACAGTTGTGGAAAACGAATCTCTCAAGCTGCTACAGGCGCCACCACAAGAACGGCTAACCGCCTGGTTGTCCGAAATTTACGGCAAACCGGTGGAAGTAGTCGAACGCCAACTGTTGCGCCACCGCGACTTATCTTACGTTGAGCGCATCCGGCTCGCCGATGCAATACCGGAATCCCTCATCTACAAAGTGGTTCTGCCACCTTGGGATATAGAGCAGGATCTTCACGAGCGCATTTTGATACCGGAGGTCTCAAGTTCTGCGCGCTTGTACTTATCCGGCTTCTACAAGGGCTCAACTGCGCTCTTTCTGGAAGACTTGGGCACGGGCGCGTTGATGGACGAGCAATCCAGCGAAGCGGCCGTGCGACTGGGCGCCGATCTGGCCAAGCTTCACCGCGCTTTCACCTACCGCATCGCCGAAATACAGGACCAGGGCATCTTGCGCCGACTGCCTCCACAGCTGTACGTCAGTGTCGCCCGCGAGCTGACTGCCCATATCAGACAGGCTGCCCTATGCACGGCACCGGAGCTTGCCGCTGTCACCGAACTGGCCTCAGTCATCGCCGATGCTCTTGCCGATGAGCCCATTTCGCTGGTTCACGGCGATCTCTATGCGGAGAACGTTTTGATTAACTGCGGCAAGGTCTTCATAATCGACTGGTCCTGGTTCACCATAATCGGCGCACCAATAATGGACCTGGCCACTTTGACGATGAATCACCCGAAAAACGGCTGCTTCCAGAACAGACGCGATGAAGTGATAGAAGCTTACTGCGGTGAATACAGCAGGCCGCTCGCCCAAGTACACGAGCGACTGCCCTACGCCGAAGCCCTATCGCGATTGTTGCTGCTACAGTGGCTGATCGAGAGACGCAGTCGCGGCATTATGGGGACAACCATCGGTCCGGTGGACACCGTCATACCCGTGGTAGTGCGAGAGCTCGGAAGCAAGCTCTCGCTATTGTCTGCGTAGAACAGGCATGGCCGCACGGCCACAGCACCGTGTCCGCCCGGCCCGCCCGGACTCTCCGCACTAGCTCTGGCGCGGCTGCTCGGCGAACACGCGCGCCAGCTCGACGAGCGTACGCACGCCCCAACCGGTACCCTCTTCGTCCTTGAATCCGACGCCGGCGATGTCCAGGTGCACCCAAGGCGTGTCACCTGCGAACTTGCGCAGGAACCATGCCGCGGTGATGTGCCCTGCGCCGAAAGCCGCGCCGCCCGAGTTCTTAAGGTCGGCAATTTTGGACTCGTTGGCCTTGGCATAACCCGCCCACAGCGGGAAGCGGTGGATCAGCTCGCCGCTGCGCTTGCTGGCCGTGTCCACCAGGGCGAACAGCGCATCGTCGTTGCTGAAGCCGCCGGCACCGAGCGTGCCCAGCGCGACCCGCACCGCACCGGTCAGCGTCGCCACATCAACAATGTGCGTGGCACCGTTAAGCTTGGCGTACTCGATGGCATCAGCCAACGTGAGGCGACCTTCGGCATCGGTGTTGTCCACCTCAACCGTCAGTCCGCTCATCATGTGCAACACCTCGCTGGGACGGTAAGCCTTCTCGTTCACCATGTTGTCGGTGGCGGCCATCAGCACCTTAACGCGCACGGGGATGCGCAACGCTGCGATCGCATTGATCGCCGCCAACGTCGCCGCCCCACCGGCCATGTCGCTCTTCATCCAGCGCATGCCGTCGGCCGGCTTCATGTCGTACCCGCCGGAGTCGAAGGTCACCGACTTACCGACCAACGCCAGCGTGACGTTGGGGTCGGCGTCAGCCGGGTAGTAGGTCAGCTCGATCAGAACCGGCTCCTGCGCCGAACCCTGAGCCACGGCCAGCAGCCCGTTCGCGTTCAGCTTCTTCAGGTCATCGCCAGTGTGCAGCACACACACGATGCGACCCGCCGAGGCGTCAGCGATCTTCTTCGCTTCGGCAGCCAGCTGCGTCGGGTTCATGATGTCGGGCGGCGTCACGACCAGGTCGCGCGCGGTATTGACCGACTGCGCGATGGTGCGTCCTTCCGCCAGAGCGGCCTTCAACACGGCATCGTCGCCATCGACGCTGGCAACCACGACCTGAGCAAACCGCGACTCCGGCTTGTGCCCGCCCTTCTCGGTCTTGTAGTTGAGCATGGTGTAGTCGACCAGGCCGGCGACCTCGCCGACAAGGCGGCCAAACTGCGTCCGGTCGACACCGCTTTGCGGATACTCGATCTCGCTCACGACGATGTTCGACACCTTGAGGCGCTTCGCTTCCTTGAAGCCGGCTTCCAGAGCGTCGCGCAGCTGTTCGCCGCTGAGACTGTTGCGATCGCCCAGGCCGAAGAGCACCACGCGTCCGGTCGAGGAAAATTGCGAACTCACCTGGCCGACCTTGCCGGTGAATCTGTCCGCGTTCGCGTGCGCCACCATGCGCACAGCATCGGCGGAAGCGAAGAGTGAGTTGGCACCGGTCTGGAGCGTATTCTCATACACCCCGACCAGAAGAACATCCGCAGCGATGGTAGCGGGCTGCGCCCGCTGAATCAGAAACTTCATGACAGATCTCCTGTTAGGCGCTTTCGCTTGGAACAGCGCTTACTTTTTGTCGGAATCGTAGTAGCTCGGAGGGAGCCACAGCAGCGACTTCTTGGGCACAGGCTTCAGCACGCGCACAGCCCGTGACCAGATTTCGCGATTAGGAACGTGGATGACAGCTCCCTCGCCGTCAATCACAGTGCTCAGGTAACCGACACTGAGCACCTTGCCCTGGATTTTGTCGTCCAGGCTGATGCTGTCGGCTTCATTGATTTTGCGGCTGAATTGAATCATCAAACCGCAGATAAAGTCGTTCGCCAGCCCCTGCAATGAGAGCGTCAGGGCGGCTCCGAACACACCGAAGCCAACAACAAACTTGCCGAGAACATCCGCAGCAGCGAACGTGAACAGCATGAACACTGCCAAGGCCCAGAACAGAAACTTGAACAGCTTCAGCGAGAGATCTTTGGTTCGCGGACTGCATCCGCTGCGACAAAGAATCTTCTCGAACGCGCTGCTCAAGGGGCTGTAGAGCAACCAGGCAATGTTCACCAGGAACAGCCCGATCAACAGGTTCTTGAGCATCGGTTTGGCGGTCTCCCACAAGTCCATGAGGAGAGCCTGCACCGTCTCTTTGACGCCGTGGCCGAACAGGTCCGTGTATGCCGCAACCAGAGCGACGATTAGGACAACGGCCATCGGAAGCAGCTTGCGGATGTTGTTCCGCAAACCTGTGAAAAATCTTCCAATCATCAGCTACCTCCGCGAGGATACGCTTTTTGCGCTTTCAGCACTCGCAATCACCAGCACGTCCGTTGTCCGTCTCACATCGCGGGCGACGCTCCCGGGGACGGATTCTTCAACGTTGAGTGGCTGTGTGGTGTTTAACCGAGCTAGGAGAAAAAAGAGATAACGGCCTAGGAAGATAACCACCTGTTTTCGCGAAATTCAAATTATGTGAGCCAATCAGTGCTTAACAACTGCTAAGCGGCTGTAGGGCGCGATCCCGAAAGCGCCTGCTGCTGCGCGATTGCCACCAACGGATTAACCGGCACTCCTTAAACAACCGCCTCGCGAAGATGGCGGAGCGCTTGACAATACGGGTAAGCAGTTCGCGCTAGACACAACCTGAGAATTATGCAAGCAAGCACTTATGGTCCCGAAATGCTTGTTCCGCAAGCTCATTATCAGTAGGCTGAGGTATCGTTTTCAAACTAATAAACTTAGGCAGCTATCAGCAGACATCCAGAGCCATTAGCTTAAATCAACTACCCGCTTGTAGTGGTGTGTTGAGGACTTGTCTGCGAATTCTGATTTGCCTTTGAGTACACTCTAACGCCCTTTAAGGGCAGCATCGAGCCGTAAAATGACTGATCCACACCAGGGTCATCGGCACGACGTTATCGTTGGCGGTAACGTTCTCGGCGGCGGCATTGAAGTGCCCGCTGAAGCCGTCGATAAGGAGTTCTGGAAGAAAGTTCTCCTGTATCAGTTCCTCTACTCGTTGGCCGGGCTTGTCTCCGGTTTGCTTTGCGTTCTGGGCGGACTCTTCCTCTTCGTCAACGGTATCGTCGGCGACGGCAAGTGGACCGCTGATTTCTTCGGCGTTGTGATCTCGGACGCAGCTCCGGGCGTGGTCCTCTTCATCGTCGGAGTTTCAATGGCTCAGCTGAGCAAGTTCAGCGTGCGTGTCTCGCACAAGGAAGACGCCCCGCCGGCTGCATGATGCTCACAAGCGGAAGACTCAACTCATTCACCACCAAATGCAACGGAGAACTTGAATGTCCGAGCCCCTCTTCGTCCTTGCCGTCGTGCCCTTTGTCATCGGCTTCATCGCATTGCTGACCGGCACCCTGACGCGACGACTCCCCGTGCGACTGTTCGGCATGTTCTGCACCGGTACCAGCTTCTTGCTGATGACGCCGGCATTCCTGCTGTCCGGTCTCACAGTCGGAAACATCATCTTCGCTTTGCTCGCTCTCTACTTCGGCATCGACACCTACGTCAAGGCGCTTCGCGAAAAGCGAGCCGCCAGCCGAAGCTAACTAGCGAAACTTGTCGCTTGCGTGCACCACCGGTGCAAATAGGCGACAGGAGTTGTCAGTCTTTAAACGGGGCGAGCCCGGTGCAAACCACCACTCGTCCCGTTTTTGATTCAACCCTTTCTACTAAATAGCTGCGTAGATCCGGAGTCCGAGGTAAGGGATCGGGCAACACAGGCCCGAAGATTGTCTAATGTCTTTTTGCGTCTGTGGCCAGAATGTCATTTTTATC
>JAIELX010000126.1 GCA_019752635.1 Candidatus Obscuribacterales bacterium
CAATTCTATGATCTAGCCTCGTCGGCAAGCGGAAGATTTAAACTGTCGTCAGCGGCAAAAAGGCTTGACGTTATACATCAGCAATAGTATCAGTGAACGGTCGCTTGAAATTGCTCTGCAAGATACGAAGGGATGGGTGCCTCAGACGAACGAACATCCTTTCTACCTTCATTCTGCAGTAACCGGGGCTTCCGTACCTTTGTTCGTGGAGGGACGGATACCCGCTCGTCTGGGTGCTGAGGTCTTGTCGCATTGCCTTTCAAGTATAGAGAGACCAACTATTCTAGAATTCATCAATGACCGGTCGAAGACTTTCAGGGGGCGAGCGAACTCTCTGAGTGACGGGCATGTAATCTTGAATTTTGACGAATTCAATTCGCGAGTTCCGGTGCATGATCACGAGATGGGACATGTGGTGGATGGTCGCTACATTGATACCTGTCCTGAAATACGTCAGGAAATCCAAACTGTTTATGCGCTCGATGTAGCAAACTCAAGTCATAGGCAGCTGGTCAAGGATGTCCTTCTGCAAACCGATTACGTTCATCCCCGAAAAGCAAACGCCGATCCCGTAGAGAGGGGCATTCCCGACCATTTGCGTAAACCGGCGTACTACAGCTCTCGTAGTGAGGTTATTGCCGAGTCCTACAAGCTCTTTCTCCAAGCGAAGCGGGTGGCGGAGCAAGGTGCTAACTCTCCGTCTTTCGGGGAACTGCTGGAAACTTACGTTGACAATCCAGGGCGTCGGCAAAGTCTTTCGGAGTTTTCTAAGACATATTCGGTGCTTGAGCAAAAGGTATTCGAGCCTTTGTACCTGGCGGAGATGGCTAGAAGAACTCGTTCCGCCGGGAATCAATAGAGCTAGTAAGCCCACGCGGCTTATGCAGCATTCGCCCAATCTCAATGCTCAGCCGTCCCGAAATATGGTTACTTACTGTAGTATCTAATCCACTCGCTTCCGCTGCGGTCTGTGCTCCGGTTGGGCATTTAGCGGATCGTCAGGCCATGAGTGCTTCGGGTATCGCCGTTTCAAGTCTTTCTTTACGTCTGCGTATGTGTTCTTCCAGAAGCTGGCCAAATCTGGTGTGATTTGCTGAATTCGATAGTTCGGCGCCAGCAGATGCAGCAACACGGGAATGCGTGAATTTGCCAGGCGCGGAGTTTCCCGCATACCGAACAGCTCTTGAATGCGCACTGCCACTACTGGCGGTTTCCCTTGTTCATAATCAACTTTGATCTTGCTTCCACTAGGCACGGTAACTTTTTCCGGTGCTTCTCGTTCAATTGCCGAAAGCTGGTCCGGTGAAAGTCTTGTCTGGATAACACTGATGAGCGCGGGGGCATTTAAGTCATCTACACTGGTGCAACCGAGGCACCACTCCGGCAACAACTCAGCCCAGGGGGAGTTTCCGAAATCGGGCAGGTCTAGCTGCGGTAGCCATTCTCTTAAGCATTGAATGCGCGCAAGATACTGCGTTGCCTCTTCCGGGATCAGTGACGCCAGGTCGAACCTTGCAAGAATTGCTTGCGCTAGAATGGCGGATGTGTCCGTTTCAGGGGGCACAGCAACAGGTCTTTCATCTAGAACTATGTCGCATAGTCTGGTTCGTTTGGTTGCTGTCACTTTTGCTTTTGCCGAGTCGAATGCTATCTCCACGTTGCTCGTCAACAGGGCTGAAGGCAACCAATCGCGCTCGATGCTCGATGCCTGACGCACTAGAGACTCAGCTTGACCGGAGTCTGTAACTTCGACAGCGACAAACAATTCCGCCGTACCTACGGCTGACTCGTCCGCGAGTCGAACACCTCGTCCTCCCACCATTATTGCTCTGCGACCCTTTGCTTCGCGCCTTTTGCAAATACGATCCGGAAAGGCGACCATTATTGCTCGAAGTATCGCTTCATCTCCGTGCGCGGTTGACGCGGATTCTGAGTGTTTGCTTTTAGGGGTGCGCATCAGCCGAAGGAGCTGATCGCTGGCGCGCAGAATCTGTTTTGCAGGTCCGCTAAGGAGCTTACCGGCAGATGAATCTCGAATTCCATTTCGAGCAAAATCCTCGATGGCACTAATGCGGTCGAGTACATCCGAGTCGGAGTGATGCGAAGCTTGGACCGGTGCTTCTCTTCTCTGAAATGGTGCGCGCTCGGAGAGAAGCGCCGCGCAGATTGCGGCTCTACCGGCTTGTCCGCGACGTCCCCCCTCAAGGAGGAGGCGTGCCAGGCGCGGCTGCAATGGCAATCGCGCCATTTCCTTTCCTGTATCGGTCAGCTTCCCATTTTCCAGCGCCCCGAGGCGCTCCAATAATAGTAGCGCCTGGTCAAGAACCGCAGGCGGTGGCGAGTCATACCACGGAAAGACGCGAACATCTTGTTCTCCCCATGCTAGCAGCTGCAGTAGACATTGCGACAAATCGACGCGCGCGATCTCAGGCAGTTCGAAGTCGCGAAGCATGAAGTGTTCGCGTTCGCTCCAGAGCCGCAAGCAGATGCCTGCTTCTGTGCGTCCCGCTCGCCCAGCTCGTTGATCCGCGGAGGCACGCGATATTCGTGCCAGTTCCAGACGATTTAGACCAAGCTGCGGGTCGAGTCTGTTGATTCGTGCAAGCCCGGTATCAACTACGGCGGTGACGCCATCTATCGTGAGGGATGTTTCTGCGACGTTTGTCGCTAAAACTATTTTGCGCTGTTCTGTTGATCGCAGTACTCGGTGTTGTTCTTCCAGTGGAAGGTCGCCATACAGTGGCATAATCGCCAGATGTTCAGCTGTCGCTGTGGATTCTAGAAGTGCCTCTGTTTGGCGTATCTCTCCAACTCCGGGAAGAAATACTAGAGTGTGACCGCTTGTGCGCTTGAGCAAACGGTTCACGCCGTCGGCTGCTAACTTCTCCGGTGCTTCGTTCGAGGGAAACTGCAAATATTCTATTTCTATAGGATACGTCCTGCCGGGACTTTCCACTATGGGACAGTTGCCCAAATATTGTGAAACAGGATTCGTGTCCAATGTGGCTGACATTACCACCAGTTTCAGATCCGGTCGAACCTCATTGCGCACTTGGCGCACCATTGCCAGTGCCAGGTCGCTGTCGATGCTTCTTTCGTGGAATTCATCGAAGATGACCGCCGCAGTGTCTTCCAGAAAGGGATCGTCTTGTAGCTTGCGAAGAAATATTCCTTCCGTGCAGACAAGAATTCTCGTGTGACTCGATGATTGTTTCTCGAAGCGAACTTGATAGCCTGTTTCGGCACCAAGCTCGGTTTTTCGTTCATCCGAAATGCGCGCGGCGGCTGCTCTGGCTGCTACGCGCCTTGGCTGCAGCACGATGATTAGTCCCGAGTTCTTGCCCGGCAAGTCTGCAAGCCCTGCATCAAGAATTGCCGGGGGGACCCTGGTGGTCTTGCCTGCCCCTGGCTGAGCGCTCAGAACCAGTACTCCCTGCTCGGACAAGTGCTGCAGAACTCGCGGGAGCACTTCGTCTATGGGAAGCGGCGTAATTGAGGCTGGCATCTTCGGATTCACGACGTATGGACGAGTTCTCGACCGAGAAGGACCGTTCGCAGCACCCGCTTTTACTCTTTGATTGGTAGTGGCTGGTGTCGAAGCCCCTTACTTTACAGCACTTTGAGACCAGGGGAGCCAATAGCCACCTCAGCAGTAAACAACTTGTATACAGCTCTTTTGTACAGTGTGCTCATTGGCGAACGGCCGAAGTTCTGAAACCGGCAAATGGCAATACCAGAAGGGCGCGATGCTCTATAAGGAGACGAGAAATGGCTAATGAAATTGACCCGGTCATCAAACCTGTTGACCGCGCAGAGTCCACTGAAAAGACTCTTACGCTCGATGCGCTGGACCTTAAGGACCCGTTTGGTGGAGCGCGCCAGGACGGACCGCATGATACGTCTACTATGGTCGAGCAGGGGACCTTGCCGGATGTGCGCCTTGTTGATGATAGCGCAGGTCAGGGCAATGATTTACCTGAAAATTTAAACGACAAGCAGCCTGCGGCAGGTGATTCCACGCCGCTTCTATCCGTCAATCTCGAGCCGCCGGGAAAGGTCGTGCAAGAGGTTCCCTCACCGGTAGGCAAAATCATTGTCTACGACAATGGAAGCGCAAGACACGTTTCCGACAATGGTGAGATTTACGAGGTCAGAAAAGACGGGACCGAAATAAGAATGAAGCCTGACCATAGCGTTTCCGTCACTATCAATGGCGATACTCGCGAGTCTGAACCGACCATTAAGCAAGCAATCACCAAGACCGAAGTTTCGGACCGGGGCGACGTGACATATACCTATGATGATGGCACCAAAGAAACCACAATGCGTGGTGGTGGAAAGCTCTACGAACACACTGATGGCAGCAGCGAACTGTATCTCGGCAAGCACTTGATACAGAGTACCGATAAGAATGGCACAGAGACTTCTTATGATATTGATGGAAATGTTGAAACGATCACACGCAACTATCCCGATTACAACTTCGTGACCGAGGACAAGGATGGTCGTGTACTAAAGACTTACAGTCCCGAAACCATTCGTGATTTTAAATATGACGACAAGGGAAACCTTTCTGAGATTCAAGGAAGCTTAGGAACGTGGAAGCATGAGACCGATGCCGAGGGCAAAAGCATGTGGGTTAATGAGGACTCTAAGCAAGTGTGGCGCGGAGACTTCAAGGTAGACTCTGCTGGCAATCTGCACTACACACCTCACAAAGGCCAATCCTGGGTATTCACTCGCGATGGTGTCGATGTGCCGGTGAAGACCGGAAAGTAACGGGCTGATTACATTAGGACCATTAGTTGGCAAATGAACAGAGTGCGGTACGCCGCGCTCTGTTTCGTTTACCGGGAAAATTGCCGTCGGTGCTCGAATTCTATTGATGAAATTTGTGTCAGACAAATCTTGACGTCAGTACGGAGAACCGCGTGCATGACTAACTTAGAGTAAGCTTACCAACTATCAAACATTTGTCAGCAGAGGTTGCCATGTCACTCGAACCTAAGATCAAAGAAGCTATTGCGAACAAGAAGATGATTTGTCCTACCTGCAAGAAACCGATTTTAAAGTACGACAAATACGCGGAAACGATAGACTCGGTGAGAGAAGGATTCAACATCGACACGGTGGATTCCTATGGCGTGCGCGTAACTTTGATTTGCGCGAACGAAGGATGCGCGTGGAAGGAACGCACTGAGTATCCGATGGAATACGTGCTTGAAGAGTAACTCACCGAAGTAGGTTGTGCTTTGTTGACGATCGCGTCGCCAACAAAGCTTGCCGGATGCCCGCGTTCCGGCGCGACGGACCGCACCATCCGCAGTTGCTATCCGACTAGCTTACTTCTTCTGCGAGCGAGCCCAGGAATCTTTCAGCGTCACGATGCGATTAAAGACCGGAGCCCCTGGCTTGCTGTCTTTAACGTCGGCGATGAAATATCCTTGTCGTTCGAACTGGAAGCTGTCTCCGGGATTAGCTTCAGATAAACTTCTTTCAAGTTTGCAGTTTTGCAGAACTTGGAGCGCGTCAGGATTAATTGCGCTGAGAAACTCGCTGTCTTTTCCTGTAGGAGGCGCCTCCTGAGAAAGTAGTCGATCGTACAGCCGCACTTCGGCGTTTTGTGCGTGACGAGCGCTTACCCAGTGAATGGTGCCTTTAACTTTTCTGCCGACAGGATTCGAGCCCAGAGTCTCGGGGTCATAGGTACAACGAATTTCGACGACGTTACCCGATGCGTCCTTGATCACGTCAGTGCAGGTGACGCAATATGCGTAACGCAAACGAACTTCCTTGCCTGGCGCTAGCCTGTAGTAGTCCTTGGGCGCGTCTTCCATAAAGTCATCTTGTTCTACAAAGATTTCTTTGCAGAACGGGACTTTTCTGCTTCCTTCTTTTGGCACGTCATGTGGCCAGTAAGAAGCATCCAACTCCTCAACCTTGTCATCCGGATAGTTCTCGATTACCACTTTGAGAGGCCTCAAGACTGCCATTACCCGCGGTGCTTTCTGATTGAGGTCGTCGCGGACGCAGAATTCCAGTTGATTCATATCAACCGTGCTGTTGGCTTTCGCTACGCCGACTGTTGCACAAAATGCGCGGATTGCTTCTGGCGTATAACCGCGGCGACGCATTCCCGCAATGGTCGGCAGTCGCGGATCATCCCATCCACTCACGTGCTTGCCTTCGACCAGTTCGAGCAATCTGCGCTTACTCATCACTGTGTAATTCAGGTTGAGTCGGGCGAACTCGTACTGACGGGGACGGCTTGGAAATTTGGCGTAATCGATCAAGTTGTCGATTACCCAGTCATAAAGTTCTCGGTTGTTCTCGAATTCGAGAGTACAGATACTATGAGTGATGCCCTCGATGGCATCGGAAATCGGATGCGCGTAGTCATACATCGGGTAGATGCACCATTTGTCGCCGGTCATGTGGTGCGCCGTGTGACGAATGCGATAAAGCAGCGGGTCGCGCATCTTCATGTTGGCGTTTGCCATGTCGATTTTTGCCCGTAGAACGTGGTCGTTGTTCTTGAACTCACCCTTACGCATTCTGCGGAAAAGATCCAAGTTCTCTTCTACGCTGCGATCACGGTAGGGACTGGGTCTACCGGCCTGGGTCACGCTGCCGCGGTACTCTTTTGTTTCTGCATCCGAGAGACTGCAAACATAGGCTTTGCCCTCTGTAATCAGATGTTCTGCGTACTCGTACATTTTTTCGAAGTAGTCGCTCGCATGATACAGCCCGTCCCATTCGAAACCGAGCCAGCGAACATCTTCTTGAATGCCGTCTTCGAACAGTGTGTCTTCTTTTACGGGGTCGGTGTCGTCGAATCGCAAGTGACAGCGCGTGCCACTGTCGGGCAACTTTTCGCGGTAGTCGAGCGCAAGACCGAAATTCAGACAGATCGACTTGGCATGACCGATGTGGAGAAAACCGTTCGGTTCGGGGGGAAAGCGAGTGATTACTTTCTGGTGGCGCTGAGCTTTAAGGTCTTCGTTGATGATGTCTCTGATGAAGTCGCCGGGCTTTGCCGGTGCGGGTGCTGGTGCGGACGAATTCACTGCTGTTGCCTCGCTTGCTGTGCCACAAATCCGAACGAAACGCTCAAAGAGAACGCTCAAAACAGAACGGAAAGCCCATTTTACTCTACTCTCCGCTTGTTCTTGTCTACTATAGGCGGGCGTAGCGCCTTTGTCGCAATCGCTCTTCGCCGTAAAGCTCGATGCTGCAGTGGTTTGCAGTTTGTCGTCCAATGTTCTGATTCATATATAGTCTTTTGTTACTTGAGGGCGATGTTTTCGATGGCAGCCAGGTCATCTTCTGTCAGCTCCACCGATTCGGATTTCAAGTCTTCCAACATGTGTTGCTTGTTGGTGGTGCCTGTTAGTGGGAGCATGCCAATTAGTGTCGAGAAGCGAAAAATGATCTGTGCGGCCGTCGCGCTGGTTCGCTGGGCGATTGACTGAATACGGGGAGAACTCAAGAAATTTGCATTGGCCGTGAGCAATGAAAAACCTTGATAGATAATGTTGTTCTCGTTGCAGATTTTGCGAACTTCTTTGTCCCAACCTTGAATTGCATAGCATCGGTTTTGCACCATCATTGGTTTTGTGGTGGCATCGCTACATAGTTTGGCAAGCTGTTCGGCTGTGACATTGCTGACGCCAATGAGTTTCGCTTGACCAGCGGCATAGATGCTTTCGATAGCTCGCCACACCTCCCAGTCTGCTCCGGAGAGCCCGTATCGCGAGTAAGGACCGTGAAGAATGTACGAATCCAAGTAGTCTGTGTGAAGATGCTCAAGGGAGCTGTTGAAGGACTGCTGCACTTGTGTTGTGAGGTCCGACTTTGGGTCATATGGCAACCGATGATCTTGCCCGTCCACAGAGGTGAATTTTGTTTGGAGGAACAGATCTTTTCGTTGAATGCCATGATGCTCCAGGCGTTTCAATGCATCTCCGACGAGCTTCTCATCGTAATGCTTTAACTGATTTGCCGTGTCGATAGCCCGAAAACCTGCATTTACTGCCATTTCTACCAGATCGGCCGTTGCTTCCTTTTTCCAAGCGGTACCGTACATGAAAGATGGAACTAAGATCCGACTGTTCGCTGCTGAGTTCATATAGCCTCGCTCGTCTTGGCACTAAGTGACCGTTAGCGTCACATTATGCTCCGTGCGCGCGCGAAATTCTTTAACGGGCGTGGCACTGTCAATCTATTGATAACTCCGGGTCCCAAGTCTAGGCGAGTTGCCGGAACCGCCCTGCGGGCGTTGAGTTACCGACTCTACTAACGCCCGGGCCAGGCCAACTTGGACAAGGTGATCAAAAGTCTTCGTTTGAACATATTGATACTTTGCACCGTAACTGACAAGCTGGGTGCTCAGGTTTGTAAGGTACATTTGACCTCTGGGATCGTCGCCACCGACTTGAAGAAAAACTATAGTGACTTCATTTGGCGATTGCATCATATGGCTTGCTCTGACGAGAGTGTCGACGACCATGCGTGGTTCTGGTCTGGGAGCAGGGCAGCCATCTGTGATTACAGCAATGAGCAACGGCTTGTCTCCAGGTTTTCTATACCGGAAATAGTTGTCGAGGCGAGCGGCAAGGGGTTCCGCAAGCATGGTTCCGAGCTGAAAATCGATTCGCGAAAGTAAGTCTGCCGCAACATCGGCGTTCACATGCTCGTGAACGTCGAACTCACTTGCGAAGCGAGTGATCGTGTGTCCGGTTTTCGAAAATGGTGTGAGCGCTCTGGTTATCTCGGCTGCTTGCATGCCGCACCACTGCCAACGCGACAGCCCTCCCGGGCAATCGCGGATTTGCATCGAGCGCGAACGGTCGATGATAATTTCGAAGTTGTAATTCGACAGCGCCGAAATCTGACGCGACTCTGCTCCTCCGGCGAACTGGTCGATCTTCGCGCGAAACGCCGGTGTTGGCGCTGTTCCTGTCTCGGGGACCATCGCCTTGTAGCGACCGTCTTGCTGGTTTTGCCCCACCCCAAGCTGAAGGACCACAACTTTGTTGTCGCGTTTGACTGTTAGTTTGTAACCATTGCTGTCCACCGTCGTGTCCAGGATGGCGTCGCCTGCCTTCAAGCCCGCCCTTTGGGCGTGGCTGTTCACTCTCACGTCGGTGACCCGTGCACAGCCGTTCCCTACTTTCACAGCGGAGAATCCGTAGCTCGTCTGGACATCTTCGGTTAGAACGCCAATTGCGGAAACATCCCCGTGAAGAAGTACCGGTTTTGCCGGTTTGGGAGCGCGTTCGTCTATTCGTGCCTGCGCCGGCGCGGCGTAGACACTAGTAGGATTAGCTCCGGAGGTCATACTTGAGGAAACCTTCGTCGTCCCGCCAGCCGTCGTTTTCGCTTTGCTTCCGACCGCGCCGTCAATGGGACCTTTAAAGGTGGATGACGACTTAGATTCAGTTGTGTGGGGAGAGGGCGAAGAGTGGGCAGATTGCGGCGGACCGCCGGCAATGCAGGCAATCAGAGCTGTTGACAGGACGATTGGCTTCCACGTTGGCACGTTGAGGCGCATCCGCATTTTTAGTTTTTCCTATTATTGTGGAAACCGGAATTCCGCTGCTTACTCTCAAACGTTAATGGCGGCGAAAAAGTTCAATGTTCTTGCATTAAATATTCTGCAATTGCAAGCTTCCCATGGCAACCGTCTGCCGAGCATAGTCCTTAGTATGGCGTTGCGCATTGGTTTGTGTTGATTGTGTGGCGCGGAAAACTCCGCTGTCAACTCATCCGCGAGCATCTTTCGCCCGAATCCGGGGAATAAAGGTTAAACCACAGTTCTGCGCCGTTCAAGAAGACCGCCCGTGGTGGTGGCGACTTCAACTTTCCCTGCAAACACTGACTGATGGGAGATTCGAATGAACAGCGAAATATCAGAATTCGGGAATGGAAAACCGATTGTGGTGGCCGCGGTCAGTTCTGTGACTGCGCAACTATCAATCGGATTGCGGCCTTGGTTGGGTGATTTAATCAGTTGGTCGGCCGAGCATGATCCGGAATACAGTGCGGTCCACTTAGTTGCTTCGGATGTTGAGATTAATGGTGTCGCGCGCGCCATCGACGGCTGGTGTCGGGCTGATGCTTCCGCCTCCCCCGCACTGGCACTCTTGCAGGCATGGTTTAAGGATTTCGCGTATCGAAAGAAGGCTGACGTTATTAATCCGGCTCTTTGGAGCGAGCAGACGCAGGAGCTGCATGTAATCGCATTAAAATACCTCGGCGATCAGTGCAATCCGCGATCTCTCCTAGAACTCATCCACCATTCTCATCTGCCTGTGCGATGGTGGGCGTCGTACCATTTGGCTCACGTTGATATGAAGTTCAGGCTGGGCGAAGGACGAGTGAGTGAGTATGGTGATGCGGTCAAACGGCAGGTTCTTGAGGTGATTGTTCGACAGGCATTGGCGGGAGCCCCATGGAGGGCTATTTGTGCCGGACCGATGGCCGTGAATGCAATTGAGCACTGCGATGTTTTCAAAGAGATGGTGCGTCGCGGGCGCAATTTGGATTTCGGCCTCGACCTTAAGCATCTTGACGTACCGGAAGCGACGGAAAACTGTTTGTCCAACGATGGGCACGCGGAAATGTGGTTGCAAATCTATAGGACTGCTTCCGTTTACCTTTCGTCTGACGCCGCCTGTAACGAAGTCGGGGCTCCGGATCTGACGCGCATCTTCAAGCTATCGGTAGATTCGCTCGCGAACCTTAAGCCGCCTGCTGGCATTGACCAAGGCTCGCTCGTGCAAAAATGGATGGGCAACCTCTTATCGACAGCAACTGATAGATCGTCGGCCGAGCGAGCTCTGCTTGATTGGTACCGGATTTTGCGGCAACCGTTTCCTTCTAAGATTGTGTGGTGCGAGTCACCTGTAGATGCACTGATCGCAGCAACCGAGAAGATGGATCAAGTCAATGTCGAAGATGCCTCAATGTCGAGACTACTAGATATGAGCGCGTTTTGGATGGAGTCTCCGGGGATAAGCATGCCAATTGGGCATAGTGCTTCTCTGAACAATCCGCTATTGCTGAGCCAATGGCAACGGCTTCGTCCTGCAGCTCCACCCTTCCGAAACGTTGTGTCGTTTCATCGGTCTGGTTTGCGCGAGCGTCTCTTTGAGACTCTGATAGAGGAGGCTCGTGCAAACAACCCGAATATGCAGAAACATTCTTTTACTCGACTTGAGCAGGTCCTGCGGTCCGGGTTTGCAGGGCAGTTTGAATCAGATTGGCTCTCTTTGATTGAATCTAGGATGCCTGCCGGTGAAGAAATTTCGTTTTGGAAGCCGCTTGTTGATTTGGTTCACAACTGCGGCTTTTGGTGGGCTTTTGAAGATTGCATAATTGCTACGGATAAACCTACATCTATCCACCTCGATGATGGATGGAGATTTCATAACACTTCAGCGCCTGCGCTAGAGTTCGGAAACAACTTCAAGTTGTTCCGCATACGAGGAGTACCTGTGCCACCGGTAGTGGTATATGCGCCGGAAACGATGACTGTGGAGATGATTGATAGCGAGAGCAATATTGAGGTTCGCCGAATTATGATTGAGCGTTTTGGCGCACAACGATTTATATTGGAGGCCGGAGCTCAAGTTATTGATCATTGCGGACAGCATGTTCTCTACCGCAGAGAAGTAACGGACGATGAGCCTGTAGTAATGGTAAAAGTGATCAACTCCACCGCGGAGCCGGATGGATCTTTCAAGGAGTATTTCTTGCGTGTTCCTCCGGACACAACCAGCGTAAAGGCCGCCATCGCATGGACATTTGATATGGACGAAGCGACCTATTCGCCTGATGTTGAGACGTGATTACTTGCGAATCGGTCGATTGCTTCGGCTATGTCCACGAATTCCGACTCTTTGAGCATAGAGCTATTTGTTATGGTCAAAGATCGCGCAGCTAAGTGCATCGCTTCGGGGGCGTGTGCGGGTGGAACTGGATAGTTGAGGTGCCGATAGTCTGGCAGTGCGAACGGATACAGTTGCGAGATACCGAGCCCTGATTGTGAAAAATATTCAAGTGCTTGCTCTGCAGCCGTTGGAGTTGGCATCACCAGGAACAGCAGAGACCATGTGCCTTGCTGATCATGATTCGCCTCGGATAAGACTTGGATGTTTTCTATTCTTCGCAAGTTCTGCAAACGACTCTGCGCGCGCAGCCAATTCTCTTCCAGTGCTTGAGGAAGCCGATTCATGCATCGGGAGGCTATCCTTTTTCGGAACTCTCCTGGCGAGTGAACTGATAGTTTTGAACGGATGCGAGCGCTTTCGACATCAATCTCAGTACAAGTATCAAACCCTGAGATCATGTCTGTCGACGACAGAGCCCAGATGCCGAAAGGGTTGTAGAAGAACCCATGTCCAATCATGCCGAGTAGTTCGCTCAGCTCGTGGCTCGCTGAATACGGTTCGAGAAGCTTACGCCGCGCAGTTAGAATTGCCTGGCGAACAGTGTCGTCTTTTGTGACTATGAAACCTCCGTCATATATCGTTAATCCCTTGCCGCGGCTAAGGCTGAAGACGCCGATATCGCCCGTGGTGCCGACGAACCGGTCGCTTCTTCGGGCACCAAGTGATTGAGCTGCATCCTCTATTAAGAACGCCCCGCATCGTTTTGCAGTGGCTTGCGCCTTCGCTGCATCAGAAGGCAGACCGGCAATGTGTGCAGACAGAATGCACAGGGTATCCGGTGTGCATAGTGAATCTAACTGGTCAAAGTCAAAATCTATAACACCACTAGCAAGAGAAACATCGCAAACCTTCAGTCTCAGACCGGCAGCTTGAACAGCTATAGCCACCAATGGGCAAGTATAGGCTGATACGATTACCGTCTTTCTCGGGCTCAATTGTTTTAGCGAATGCAGAGCAATAACTAGCGCTGCTGTTCCAGAAGCCTCGACTTGCAAAAATGGAACATCTAACCAACTGGCGAGTTTCTCTTCTAAAGTCGATTCTTTAGAATTACCGATGAAATCAGATATCGAAAGAGGTAGACCTGCTGTCGGCGGTAGTTCTCTGAACCAGCTCAATTCGCAAACTCTCTATTCCGGAACTACGAAATTGTATCCACTTTCCTTGAGGGTTGGAATAAATTGTTTGAGCGCTGCTACCGACTGGCTTCTGTTACCGCCGCCATCGTGCATCAAGATCACTGCGCCGCTGTGAATTCTATTGTTCACCATGTTTACGATTGCTTCGGTTCCGGGCTGCTGCCAATCCTTGGTGTCGATGGACCAGCCGAGCGGCTTCATTCCCCAACCTAAGATAACCTTTCGCATATGCAAATCCCAGTTGCCCGCAGGCGCGCGAAAATAGCTAACTTTAGTTCCCGGCACAACGGATTCTATAAGGGCCTTTTCCGCGAGAACTTCTTGCTGCAGTTTTGCATCTGATCTACAAGGTAAATGCTCGTCGTGGTTCATCGAGTGATTCGCTACTTTGTGTCCTTCTGCAACAATCTGCTGCACAAGTTCCGGATGTTTTTTTACCTGCCGTCCGACCAGGCAGAATGTGGCTTTGATTCCGTGCTTCTTCAATAGTGCCAGTACTTGTGGCGTGTAATCGGGACTTGGTCCATCATCGAAAGTCAGGGCGATTCTTTTCGCATCAGTTCCGTCAGCGTTTTTTGTGGGCACGTGCGTAATGATGCGCGTGGCCGGAGGCGGCTGGGCGATTGTTGGTTTGACGGTTGTCGTCGACAGTTGCGTCGATTGCTTGGTTGGCTTCCGTTCCTGACTCTTAGTTGTGGTTGTTCTCTTCATTGATGCGCCGGCGGATGGTGTGACAGCGGCGCGGGGGGGGGTGGCAGTCGGCATGTGCTTGATATGCGTGCGTGAAGGCGGCTTCATTGGTTTTGTCGTCGCTGGAACCACTGTTGGAGCTATCTTAAGAGGAACGAGTTGCGGTTGTGCGAATGGAATCGCTTTGAGTGGTATTGCTGCGGGCAAAGGGGCTAGCTGAGCTACTAACATGAAGTCAACGTTTCTATAGTGGACTTTTGAGACTTGCACCGCAGGCGGTGCTGGAGCTTCAGCTGAGAGAGCGCTGCCTACGCCGTCAGGGGTGGCGACGGAATATGTTTGAGCGCTGGAAGCGCTGTTCAGACAAAGTGATAGAGACGTGGACAACAAGGTGGCGGCGACGAGAAGGTCTTTCATCGAAATGGATGCCTCAGCGATGGGATACCCATAGCTAACCAAACGAATTGGCACATTTATGTGACTCATCGTTAGGACACGGTAAAGCTCACAATAAATTGCGTACATTTCGAATCGATTGTTAGGCGGACGTAAAGCGTGCCATAAGCCCGCGAAAACTTGCGTTAAGAACGTTCTATTTTGCCCGCTTTTTGAATTCGGTAGGGGGCATCAGAAATCTTGAGAGGAATGCATTCTCCCTACTGCCGCCAAGTTGAATCGCTTGCAGAGGTCCTGATCTGGTACACATCCGCATGCATAAAGTAGTTTGCTGCTTCTCTCGGGAGTTCAGTTTTTTGGTTAGTTCAATGCTTGCAAACTTGTGGCTGAGTCCTAAAACCTGGACTTTCACTATTCACATCCTTCTTCGGAGCCGATGCCGAACATCACGTCCTTATGCACAGGCTTTTTGAGATAACTTCCATGATTAAAATAGATGTTGCATACCACCGGAATCTCGTCAACGGTTACCTTCTCTGCGGGAAACTCAGAAACGGGGTGCCCGTTCAGCGATTTGAAGCTTTCTGTTAGCCTGGAATTCATTGAGTTAGATAAGGTGGACGCTAATACGTTCACGTCTACCTTTCGGTCCGGGTGAAAGACTAAAAGGATCTTCGCCCTCCCGCTGAAGTTGGTCTTGTAGCTCAAGGCCGGAACTGTGTTGATACCGGCCTTGAACTGCTGTTTGCTTAGTTTGTCTTCGTAGTCTATGTCTAAATATTGCCGTGATTTCGGTGAATGGTTCCAGGGCACATTCCAGGTTGATACGCCACCGTAATATGGTCCGAGTTTCCGCACTCCCTGAGCCGGATCGGTCCCGACCTCCCACTCTAACTGATGCAAGGCATACATTAGATGGTATCGCCAGCGGTTCAGGCTGCGGAAGTGCATGGATTGCGGCCGCGTGCCGGGTCTCGGTTCCATTTTGGGGAGCGAACAAATGTCGTCTTCTTCCGGCGGGGTGGCGAACAGTCCCAGCATTTCTTTGGGCAGTTCAAGAGTAAGATCTTTTTCGGCCGAGCCAATCGAACAGCATTTCCTAAACGATGACTTGATCTCCGCCGCAGTGCACCGCGACCAGTTGCGCGAGTTAAGGTCCTGCATGGTCACGCGCCCTTTCAATGTGACTGTACTTTGAGGTCTCTGCGCTGTCGCGCTTGTGGCGCGGGGTGACGGAGTTGCCCGCACTGAATCAACCGACAACAATGACAAAAAAGCGATCAGGCTGAGGAGCGTCCATTTCATGGTCGGCACATTGGTGATGGGGGAAGAGCAAGAATAGGTCTAACGCGCAATATCGGAACTGGGTTAAACGTCATGACAAGATCATGGTTTTTGAAACTCACATTCCGGTATTCTTCCTGTTGACCTCTCCTGCTTAGCCAAATGGACCTTTGCGTCCTTTGCGGATTCTTAAAAACCTCTAAGTCCAGATTGCCGAAAAGCCGTATAGACACTCCCGGGTTGAACGACAGGGGTGTACGATGAAACTATCAAGACTTGGCTCTAGCTGCGGAGTAGCAGTGATT
>JAIELX010000144.1 GCA_019752635.1 Candidatus Obscuribacterales bacterium
CTCCGCACAATGAAGCGACCACATCCACCTCTGGAATTGAATTTCTGAAACATCTGTTTCAATCGCTACAACTCTTAGTGAATACCTACGTAACAAGCAAAAAGAACAGCCGAGAGGAACACTCCCGGCTATCCTTTTCTCAACGAACCTTCCCTGATCAAGCAGACTACAATTGCGGTCCGCATCGGGGCAGGTGACGGCGGAATTGGTTGTCCCTGTAGACCTGCTCCAGGTAATTCACCTGCTCGCGGTCAAGTTCAGCCACGAGACGATGCTCGAGTTCACCGACTCGGTATCGCAGGAAGGTATCGGTCACGTGCCATGGAATCTGCGCCAGAGCGGCGGGTCTGCCACAGGCAAGATCAGCTCGGCGACTGGATTCCCGGATGCTTGTCGGTACACCGACTTTCGCACACAGCTCCATAACGTCGCTTTTCCAGATGCCGGCAATCGGCAAAAAAGTGGCAGCGCGACTAGCGATGCTGAACGTCCCGAGAACATCCTCGGTTCGATTTCGCGAACCGACAAGCCAGGCATTTTCCGAACGAGCGCGAACAGAGAACATTGCCCAGCGGGCAGTTTCGGCTTCACCGTCAGTCGGCTGCGCCACCACTTCCACGTTCCCGACCCAGTCGAACCACGCCCGCTCGCGCAGCTTAGATGCCGCGCCAGCGAAGATTCCGACAGTCTTAGCGTGATAGTGCTGATTGAGAAGCCAGAAAACGAGCGCACTGTCCGACCCGCCGCTGACGGGAAGAAGCAGACGGTGAGCTCGTTCCGCTTCAGTTTCGATCCACGACAAAAGTCGATCGATTCGTTTGTCCATGAGCCCTCCATTTGTCAGGTTGCAGGTTGCCTATCTACAAAGGCGCTTGAAAGGGCTAGGCATCAGCCTCGCCCTTTCAAGAATCAACGGTGACACCTCATCGCCTTAGCGCTGCTGGATGTAGCGGCACTTGACGCGAATATCGTTCGCCGCGAAAGGCCCCTGCTGCTTGGCGTGGAACTCCAGAACCGGCTCGTAGCCCGCGGGTACCATGCGCCGCGACTCGCGATAGTCCTGGTTCACTTCGGCCAGCCGATCGAAGATGCGCGCGGTCAGTGCCGCCGCATCGTCCGGCGTTTGCCCGCCTTCGGCCAACTCGAGGCACAGGAACAAACGCTTGTTGTTGCCGGCGTCTTCCTGGGTCACGATGGCGAAGGCGTTGATGCGCGACGCCAGATCCGGCATGCCGTAGATGATGCTCTCGACTTCGGCCGGAGTGATCTTGCAACCGTAGTAGCCCACGGAGAAGTCGCTGCGACCGTACATGAACATCACCGGCAGGTTCGCCAGCGGCTTGGGAAGCGTCGACACGTCGACGCCGGCGGCCTTCAACTCGGCGATCACATCCTCGTACTGAGCGACGTAGCCCAGGTCGTGAATGTTGTACCGAATGCGCGGGGAGACATTGGAAGTACGGCAGATGGTGATGAGAAGCTCCCCCTCCGCGTTCGTCTCCACCAGGTACTCCATCGGGTTGTACTGGAACACCGACGGAATAGCGTCGCCGAAACGCCCGTTGAGCCGCTTGCGGACCGCTTCGTTCTCGATGATTAGCTTGCGCACCGCGATGGTGAAGTGGTGCTCGGCCGCGATGTTGATCTCGAGGTCCGATGCGCCGTAGTCACCGAATACGCCACCACGGAACGCCTTACCGAGGTAGTCGCGCATGTTCTCGCTGATTGCCTCACCGCCGTAGAAAGCGGTGATCTCGTACTGACTCCAGTCCACTTCCTTGCTGTCGGCCAGCATCTTCAGGAAGGGCGGGTACCCGGCGATTACGTAGCGGAACTGCGGACCGAAGTCCTTCAGCGTGTTGATGATCTTGCTGATTTCCGGACCGGTGGACTTGAGCAAACAGACATCCACCACGGACATGCTGACGCACATGCCCGTCGCCCACGGCCCGAGGGCGAAGGCGTTGATGAACATCAGCGGCCGATCGCCGAGCATCTGGTGCAGCGCTATCTGAAGCACTCGCGACACGTACTCGCGCTCTTCGCGTCCGCGAACCCAGTTGTTCGGCTTGCCGGTCGAACCGGAAGACTCGTCGATCACCGCGCCACGCATCGGCAGCTTGCCGCCGAGGCACTTCTGCGCCAGCGAGTAAGCCTTGATGTAGTTCGGCTTGTCCTGCGCGGGGATGGCTGAGAAGTCGGGCGTCCACCCGACCAGCCGCACCTTCGCCTCCGGGTGCTTCGAAAGCAGATCGGCGTACGCCGGGCAGTTGCGCCGGGCGTTCTCGAACGCGCGCCAGGCCTTCCATCGGCCAACCTGCTCGCGGAAGCCGCGCATGGCGGAGAGGAACAGCACGCCGTAAGCCAGCTCATACTTGAGCATGAACCGGCGAATCGGATCGCAGATGGACAGGAAGCCGAAGATGGCCAGCTTCTTCAAGAAATGAATCATTGGAAGTTCTCCAGGGTTCGAGGTCAGGAAACGATCAAGTCATCCACCGACAGGCGCATCGCCTGCGGTGGCACGTTACTGTGCCCCAGCCGAACCAGCAGCCAGAGAGGGTGTTTCCGTTGCGAATTCGCGAAGTGCTCCTCCATGGTCTTGTGCGAACGCTCGTTGGTGATCACCGAGCCGAACGGATGGAGATAGACACCGTGACGGGTCATCGTCAGCCAGACCCGCGCCAACATGCGCCCGGCGTTGACGCAGCCCGCGGGAGTCTGGAAGTCGCCGCTGATCCATGCCACGGTTCCGGTGCCACGCATCGAGCGCAAGTAGAGGGCGCGGCAGAGGTGGCTCAACCCGGGAATCTGGAAGATCCAGTTCTTGTTGAAGAACAGCCACATCAGAAACCCGGGAAACATCATCGCGTGCGCAGCAAGTCCGTCGCCGTGCTTACGAGCATGCTTCATCGAGTACCGCGCCCACATGCCGATTTCGGCACGCGTGCGGTCATCGCGCAGGTCGTAGAACATGGTGTCGGCGTTGAGGCCGAGAACCCAATCCACTTCCTTGCGGTCGCTGGAGAATTCCAGCTGGTGTTCGAAGCCTTCCGCGATAGCGGCCAGTTCGGCGAGCACAGTAGGCGATACCGGACGATCGCCATCGTACGGAAGTCGCGAGGTACGGCGTTGCTTGATCAGCTCCCGGCTGAGCGGTTCGGGCTTGGTGCGCGGCACCAGCGTCAGTTCCGCGTAAGGCTGCGGGCCGCTCAGGGTGTGGTCGAGCGTCCCGGTCAGGTAGCGAACTTCGAGATCCAGGTCGTGGTGAGCAGCGGCAACAGCCGCCATCTCCAGAACGATACCGAGGCCGCATGCCATGAACTGACCGCGGGGATCTTCGACGGGAAGCAGCCGCGACGGCTCATAGCAGAGGACCGCGCGACGAGAATCAAGCAGCCTGAACCGAGCATGCTGCGTGTTGTGAGGGGTCGGCGCCCAGCGGGCATGATCGACGATATCCGTCCAAATCGATAGATCGGACATTCTGGTTGATCTCCTGTTCAGTCATGAAAACTGCAGCTGAGAACACTTTCGCTGCGCCACCCGCAGCGAAGAAGAGTCAGCCTTAAAGCACGTCGCACCCGTACTTGCTTCGGGAAAGAATGAACAATCATTCACACCGGCCGAGAGGCTCGCGCGAATCTAATGTTCAAAACTTCGCGCTACGTCCGATGCACTAAGTGCACCAGGGGGCGAGCTGGAGAGGCGGAACAGTTACGGTTTCAGGAATACAAAGCGGCGTGCTTGGGGGAAGTAATGCAACCTATCACCAGGCAATATCGCAATTCCACGGATGCTAAATGATCTTCGCTTTACTACCAGGGTCCATCCCTAGCCCCCCCGAAGAATAAGCATTCTTCAGCTAGCGCAACCAATCGGAAGAAAATGCTAACGACACAATTGGCAGGCACAAATGAGAGCGAAGTTATGTACAGCACCAAACACTCGCGCGTAGAAAACGCAGGCAGCCCGGGGGAGACTACGTGCGCGAAACGCGGCGCGATATGGAGCATCAGGAGATGCCGTGCGCCCGGCATGGCGCCCTGGACTCAGCCCTGGAGCCATGCCGCTTCTTTACACGGTATTTGACTGGCACGCCACTGCACCCATAGGCTGCAAGTAATCTTCCCCTTCCCTCAACTCCGCCGCAACACCCCGAGCAATAAGTCCTACAACATCTCCGAGACTAGCTCCACGCGCCAACGCGCGATCTGTGCGAACGAGTTTGAGCAAGAGGAAGCCCGGATGACAGAAGGATTCAGAGGGGATAGCGCATGAGCAGCGAAGAAAAACTCCGTAACCTCCTGGCCGCCGCTGACATTGCAGCCACGGTCGACACGGAGACGGACGATGAATCCCCGGACTGCGGTTGCCTCTGCATCGACCTTCACGGTCGGCACGAACACTTCACCCTGACGCCCGAACGGCGACACGGTCAAGACGGTCTCCGCGTCCTGCGATACGTACTGTCCGACCCCACCATCCCGATGGACGATTGGCGCTGGGACTGGGACAACTGGTACCAGTTCCACCCCTCGCTGGAGGCGTTCGTGCGCGCTGTCTCTAACCGCGACTACGCGGAGAGCCGCAAGGCGTTCTAACACATTTCCGGAAACGGTCGCGAACACGTTCGCACCAAGGAGTAGAAAATGTGAGTTGGACCTTAGCCCTTCCCATCGCAGCCGGCGCAGCCATCGCCTGGTTGCTCTGGAAGCACCTCCCGTTGCTGGTGCTGATACCGGCGATTCGCAAACGCCACCAAAAGCAGTATCGCATTATCATGGACCCCATCGCCGAGTACGACCGGTCCTGGCTGACAAGACGCATGTACATCAGGCGATTCCGGTTGCTGCCCAAGCGTGCACCGCTGGACCGCTCCGGCATGGGTCACCAATGGAACTGGCTGTACTGGAACATCCAGTTCTGCGACGGCACAACTTGCCCGGCGCGCGGTACATGCCGCCTGCGGGGCTGTTGCCATCGCACGCAGAAGTCGTAACTTCAACCGAACCGAAACCGAACAGCCCCCGAGACAGCACGCTCCTCGCGGGAGCGCTGCCGGTCTCGTAAGAAGCCTGAAAGAGAACACGAAGATGAGCAAGCCTACCAATCGCGCGGAAGTGTTGAGCCAGGTTCTGACCGTCATCAAGAACGACCTCCAGGTCGACGCCACCGAGGCCACGCTGGTCAAGGACCTCGGCGACAGCCTCGACGTCATGGAAGTCCTGATGCAGGTCGAGGACAAGTACGCGATCAAGCTCGCGACCGACGGGTTGAACACCGTCGCCGACCTGGTCAACAACATCGCCGCCGAGCTGAAGCTCGCGTCGTAACGACGCCCGGGGCAGCCGAACCTGAGGGAGCCGCTGCAACAAACAGCGGCTCCCTCGATGATTTCCTTCAACCGGATGCGAACTACTACCGGAGGTCTCATGGCCGTTAAGGACTACGATTTCACACTGGTTCTGGCGAATCTGACGGAACTCACCGATGACCTCGCCGATGCGCTCTTCGTCGGCGGCTGCGACGACTGCACTCCTTCCAGCTCCAACGGCGTGGTGCGCGTCTCGTTCACTCGCTCCGGCGAGCGCATGGAAGACGTCGTCACCTCGACCATCATTGAGGTGATGCGCGCCGGATTCACCGTCGCCTACGCCGAACTGGGGCCGGAGCTGGTTCGGGAGTTCCGCGAGGAGTACGAGAACTGGGCAACCGGTCTCGGGCAAGTCGGCAGAGACGCTCACCTGCGCGGCGCTCGCGGCTGCGGCACCAGTGCGATCGGCGACCTGATGCGCGGCATCAAGCTGTGCTGGGCGTCGATGGACGAAAGCTTCCGCGCTCGGGTGCAACAGCACTACAGCGTGACCAAGATCGACGGCGAGGTGTTGGTCAACCTGCGGTAACAGCAGGGATAACCGAACACCCCTACCGTCTGCTTATTACGAGTTTGAATCCGCTCGGGGCTGCGCGACTTAATGTGTAGCCCCGGCAAGTGAATGGCTGCAGAACTCCGAGAGGGAGAGCCTGAAAACAGGCTACCGCTCCTGCGGTTTTGCAACTAACTGTGGCAACACGGAGATGGTGCATCAATGACATTGACAAACATTCTGCTGATTACCTGCCTGGTTGGGCTGCCAATCGCGACGGGACTGCTGCTCAGACTGCTGTGCCGCAAGACCGACTACGTGGCTGACCGGCGCAAACGGCAGTCCGCCCTGAACCGACGCCTGCAAGGCGCGCAAGACGCACTGGCTTTCAGCGCCCAAAGCGGGGTCAAGCAATTGCTGGCCTACGCCAGCCACTTCCTGCGCATGGCCGAGACGGCACTGGAGATGGAGAACGTCCAGCGCGCAGACGTGCATCAGAAGCTGTCGGCGGTCATCCTCGAGGCGGCGGAACAGATGCAGGACGACAAGTTCGCCAAGGAGTGGTGGCTCGACCACTGCCTGCACGCGCTGAACAACATGACCGGCATGAAGCTGGAAGCGGCGCTGACCGATTTGATCGTGAACTTCGAGACCGACCCGCCGCTGGTCATTCGGCAACTGGGTCTGTCGTGCCTCATCTGGGTCGAACGCACGCGCGGCAACCACGACAACGCCGACGCCGGCGAATACGAGCTGGGGCTTCTGCCCGGCAAGTACGCCGCTGCGAACCTGGAGTGATTGAAGAACGCCCGCTTGTATCCCGGGCACCCGCGCACCGGCGACAAGTAACTGAAACACCAGTGCGGCCCGCAGACCAGCGCAGCCCGCAGCCGACCGCCCCCGCTCGCGCACGCCCAACGGCTGCGCGAGCCTTCTTCTTTCCCGCCCGCCTACTAAACACCCCAGTACATCCACAAAAGGCTATAAATCACCGTCAAATAAGTAGTCGCAGGATCGGACCACAAACGTATTCAACACGAATACGATACGAAATTGACGAAAAATCGTATCGTATTCGTGTTGGCAAAGATGGGTTGCTCGCACCACTTTCAGTGGCGCAAGCAACCAGTTGTACTGTTTCTCGTTCGCTACTTCTTTTTTCCCCGGCGCTCCAACAAGAAGGCCAACAGCAGCAACGCCATCATGAACACGAACTCGCCGAAGACGCTTTCCGCGAACAACGCCATGAGTACTCCAGGTTGAAGGTAGGGGCACCGCTCACGACAACTACTCTAGCTTTTGTTCTCCACGGTGAATTCAGCAGAAGGAACTCAAGATCCAGTAGATGAGCAACGCTACTCCGAGTCCGACGGCACAGGCGAAACCCAAGGCCCCGAAACGACTATCGTCGTCCATCGATATACTGAGCACCATCAACAATGCTAGCAAGATCAGCATTAACTAATCCTCCTTTGGGTTAGTTGGCGATGCGCATAAGAATGCCGAAGATGAGCGACCCGATCAAGAGTATGACGCTACATCCAAAGCCCGCCGTGCCGATCAGCTGACTGGTCGTCGGCTTCTTCTCCGAACCCGAGGGGTCTTCCATCATCATGGCGAACAGCAACATCATCGCGCCCAACAGTAACATCGCAGACTCCGTCTGGAAATGGTTAAAGACCGACGCTCCGCGAGCGTCCATAGGTCAAGAAGGCAAGGTGAAACGGTGTGTAGTAACAGTCCTAGATGAACATGAAATTGCGGAAGCATCACCACGATAGCCGACGACTCACGCAGGAGGAAGCCGCGGATGGCTGGAAACAGCCATATGTCGAAAAATGTTATTGAAGAAGAAGACTTCTTACATTCACGGCGGCGAGCATTCGTGTTTTGCGAAATGGAAAATTTCCAACAACCGGAGGCTTATGGCGACAAAGCTACAACTCTATATCCTGAGCGGGTTCCATCGACGAAACACAACCGTAACACGCACGCGAGAAAATGAACTCATTCAGGAGAAACTCGTGTTTGAACCGATCGTTGAATCGTATATTTCGGCGGCAACTGCGTTGTTCGGGTCCGGAGATGAGCTTATGGCCTGCCGTATGCTTGACGCCGCCATCAAGGAATCCGAGCGATTCGATTCCACGAATGTTCAAGTTGCGCGCGTTATTCGTCGCGTCGCCAAGATTCATGCGCAAATGAAAGCACTGTCTCTGTTCAACCGCGCCTTGCTGATCTTCCAGATAAATCGCAGAGCATACGCAGTTGAAACGTCATTGGTGTTAATGGATCTGGCAGAGCTCGCACTGACGCTCTCTAGACCGCGCGGCGCGAAACTCTATCTTGAGCGAGCACGCAAAGCTCTTGACACCGTACCGTTCGAAGGCATTGATCAGTCGCCTCGAAAACGACTTATTGAATTGAGTTCCTCAACGAATACCAAACAGCATTCTGCGGGAGGACAAGTAAGTAACCGATTCTAGCTCGAGGTGCAGGTCTCGTGCCCCGGCCAGCCCGGCTGCTACGCGGCTGCCGCCTGGCTCCGCACCACCGCTCTGGCGGTGGGTCTGGTCGAGACACTGAAGCGGCAGCTCGCGGGCAATGCGCCCGAGGTCCTGAAGCGGTACGACGAGCTGGACCAGAACCCGGTCCCGGTCACCCCCGCCAGCTAATCGGCGACCTGCAGTTCGGCCCAAAAGCGCCTCTCCCGGCGCCTTTGGGCATTTCTCGCGCATGCCACCGCGGGTGCGCGAGCCCGATTCCAACCACTTTTTTCATGCCTGCATCTACGCCAGCATCTAGTAATGCGAAGGAACGCAGTTATACTGAAAAATGTTGCCAGAAGGCACTGTCGACCATTCGACAGTGCCTTTACATGGCGAAGGAATCGCCTGTTCAAGGGCTACCAAAAGGTGCCGTTACAGCAGGTGATCCAGGAACGCCACGGTCGCTTCCACGTCCTCCGCTTGCAGCGGCAGCTGTTCCGCGTGAGTGCAAGCAAATGCCACCAGCAACCAGAAGGAAACGGCCGGCTCGTCCGGATTGTTTGAGCTGAGCTTCACTGCGGCGTCGAGAGCTTCCTCCGTCATTGCGTCGGTGTAAGGCAGGCCGATTAATCGACTGGGGCCGTCCGGCGGGTTGAGAACGGCGGTTACCGCCGCTCGCGCGTCGAACTCAGCGACTTGCGGCTCGCTGACCAGCAAGCGAACATTCTTAAGGGCGGCGCGAGTGAACTCGGGAAGATACATCAATTGAGACTCCGTTACAGGCGGACAAGTTGAGCACGAGTTGCGGTGCCGCAATGGGCACAGCACGACGAAGGAATGAGAGTTGCTCTACCTTTACGGCACCTTAACGAACTTCACCGGCTTGTTGGAGACCGGCACCCGCGCTAACACGAACGGTTGCGTAATGGCGGACAGTTGAACACCACCGGGCGACGGATCCGTCTCCTTGTAAGTGACAACGATGTTCGTGCCGTCATCTTCGACGCTCACGATCGACACCGTATAGCCACCGGAGGTCTGCGATCCGCGGTACAACGCGATCACCATCTCCTTGCTGAAATCCACTTTCGGCAGAGGCGGCTGCGACAGCACAGTGCTCTTGTGTTTCTCCCACAGCTTCTTCCACTCGGCATCGGTGCGAACCACTTGTTGTAGCTTGCCCCGGACACCGCTGTACCCGCCCTTTTCGATCGCCGTAACGACCAGAGAGGTGGTCTTCGGAGGACTCGCTAGCGCGCTGGTCGCCGGACTGAACGACACGACGGCAAGCGCGAATACGAATACGAAGGCCGCTAACTTCCTCATGAGCTCTCCACTATGTCTCAGATTCGGTCTTTCGACACCACTAGCTAAGTAACCTTTACTCAGCACACCCCCGTTGCTTCGCAGCAGTTGCCATTCGTGAATTGATGTTGGGGGTGTTGCGGTTTTCGGGGATTTCGTCGTGTCTAGAGCTGAATCGGAGACACACACACTAAAAGAAACCAGCAGACCGCCACAGCAATTGTCACGGAACGCATATTTACTCGTGCTAAGCACCTTACAACCGCCATGAATCCATTCGCCAACAGCGACAACAGCTGACGGATTCAGGCCTCCTATTGGCTGGCCCGGGTGCACTAGCCTAGGAAAGAGCCATCGCCGATTTGTCGCTGATTGAAATGACATCGGTACTTTGAATCACTTCGATTCCGTCGTGCCTCAACGCTCGGAGCTCCTCTTCATATTCGCCCTCATTGAAGACAATGGCGCGGCAAGCGTCCTCGATGACGCGCACGGTCCAGGGTCTTCCTTTGAAGGTCTCAGTGCGCGCATCTCTAGCTGTGAAACTGACGCAATACCGCAGAGCCAATCCGACACAATCAACTTGAATGAAATCCGCGTTAGCTTGTTCTGCACGCGCGCGAACATACTCCGCCAAGCCTGTCGACTGCCCGAGGAACGGATACTTCAGCCTTACTTCCATAGGAGCCTGTCGTCCATTGTCGTAGAAACAACTGTAGCTATCTACTCGATTGTCACACCCCTTCGAAAACGACCGCTTCACCATGGAGCGATCCAAATCCTTATGAAATTCACAGCCGACGGTATCAGCCATACAATGGTCCGGCCAAAGCTGTTGCGTAACACCATTGAGTTCGACTTGATCAACAAGCGGCTTCTTGCCGGGGTGTTGAGACGCGAATGAACCGTGATCGGCAGGGTGTATGTCTTCGCCATCAATCACTTCGTCGTAATAGGGCAACCGAGACAAACTATTTACCAGCGGCACTATCTCGTCTCCGCGCTCAACCGCAAGCTTTCCACCGGGCATGAAATCGTTTTTCAAATCAACACGCAGCAGCACACGATACACATTCTGACCGTTTGCCTTCGTCGCTCGCCTTTCGGAAACCGGCAACGACTGCGCATTTACACCTGGCATCGATGTAGTATCGGATTTAAGAAGACCAGCCAATTCCTTATCAACCCAGCCCAACCACAGATCGGGCTCCGCATCGCTAGGCATGCGCCAATCCCCGCGAGGAGACAAACTGATGCTGCCCACTTTCGGTCCGTCGGGTGCGCAAGATCGTTTGAATTGATTGTTGAAGAAGCGCACGATAAACGTCCGCAACCAATGGCATATTTCCTCGCGACTATACTTATGGTCAAACTCAGCGTGAGTGGCCAGATGCACGATCTTTTCCGGCGGCATGCCAAATCGCAGCATGTTGAACATAAAGAAGTCGTGTAATTCGTAAGGTCCGATTACCCCTTCCGTTTTCTGGGCGATGGTATCATCGGCCGTTAATGGCAAAAGCTCCGGGGAGATTTCCGTGTCTACAACGTCCAAAAGAGTTTCACGGACATGGGCAGCGAACTCGTACTGAGCAGCATGACGCACCATGAACCGGACCAGAGTCTTGGGAATTGACGCGTTTACGTTATACATGCTCATATGATCACCGTTATAGGTGCACCAACCGAGCGCCAGTTCCGAAAGATCACCGGTTCCAATCACAAACCCTGAATTCATGAGCAACGAAGTTCGCTTACGGGCTTGAACATTTTCGAACACCAGATCCTGGCTGTCAGCAGGCAACTGGCGCAATTTCTCGGTAAAACTATCTACGTCCAAGCCTTCGACATCTATACCGAAGGGCTTATGCTGCAGGTCTTTCAATTCCTGCAAACACCCTGCTCTGATGTCAATCTCCTTAGCGGTAACCCCCAGCTTTTCCATCAACTTCCAGGCATTACCCTTGGTGCGCCCTGTCGTACCAAAGCCTGGCATGGTAAACGCCAAAATGTTGCTACGCGGTAGGCCCAGGAGATCCATCGCCCGGCAACTAACCAACAATGCCAAAGTGGAATCTAAACCACCGGAAATCCCAATGGTTATTTTTGGCCTGCCGATTCGCTCAAGGCGCTTTGCCAGCCCGCCTACCTGGATGTGGAAAATTTCGTCACAACGTTCAGTCAGAGTATGTTCGCCCCGAGGCACAAACGGGTGAGCGTCTACTTTGCGCGAAAGTTCGCGCGGAGCCGCAGGGCGGTCCAGACGAAACTCAATCTTCTGAAAGTCTTTTCCAAAGCCGGGGTTGAGCAAGGAATCACCGAAACTGTTCGTCCTCATGCGGTCTAGTCTCAGGCGATCCAAATCTATATCGGCAACCAACAACGAAGCCTCGCGTTTGAAGCGCTCCGTTTCGCCAAGCAGACTGCCATTTTCAGCAATCATGGCGTGGCCGCCGAACACCACATCCGTAGTTGATTCCCAAACTCCACATGACGCATAGGCGTATGCGGACAGGCAACGGCCCGACTGATGAACAACCAGATGCCTTCGGTAGTCCGATTTTCCGATCAGTTCATTGCTGGCAGAAAGGTTAACTTGCACTGTAGCGCCGTACAAAGCCTGGTAGGAGCTTGGCGGAACAGGCATCCACAGGTCTTCGCAGATCTCGACTCCCACAATAAGTCCTTCGAAATCTTGCGCGGAGAACAGCAAATGCGTCCCGAAGGGGACTTTGCGACCGTTAATGGTCACTTCCTTGTGATGAACACCTTCAGGCGCGCCACTGAACCAACGCCCCTCGTAGAATTCTTTGTAGTTAGGGATGGATGTCTTAGGCACCACACCGAGAATTTCGCCGCGATGCAATGCCAGCGCCGAGTTAAATAACTGAGCATCAACAGCCACCGGCATACCCACGAAGCAGAGCCCGGAGAATCGCTTCGACGCTTCCGTGATTGCTTCCAATGCCTCAAGTGCACCACGATGCAGAGCCAACTGTTGAAACAGATCCGCCGCGGTGTATCCGGTAATGCACAGCTCCGGAAACACCAGCACAGCGACCATGTCCTGCTGAGCCTTATCCATTAGCTCGATGATCTTTCTGGCGTTATATGCGCAATCACCTACACGCATTTTCGGCACAGCCGTACCAATGCGCACAAACCCAAAGGAGTGATCGGTGTAGCTGAACATATATTCCCCTCGACAGCCTCTGCGAATAACATTCGATGTTAGCACTTGTGCTTCTCTTTCGTGCTCGTCGCATCACCGCGTCACTTTTTGATGCCGACAATTTAAGTCTCAAATAGAATCGCAGAACTAGCGCCCCTAACTCGTTCTGCTTCGCCCCTTTACGGCGATTAGCAACCTCTACGACGAAAGCCGGGAGGATGCCAAATTAGCTGAATCGGAAGCTGCGCTAGCTCAAGTCTCAAAACTTCTCATTTTGATTTGAATTTCCCAACTCCTGAAACCGTAGTTTTCCGGGCATAACGAAACCCCGAAACCCATCATTTACAATCTCAAAGCTCGCTTCGGACACTGACTACCTGGTAGCGTAGCTTGTATCCTCCTTTTTCTCGACTGTTTAAGCGCTACCAAACAGTCTCAAGAGAATCCTCCAACCCGGCTACACCGCAACACCACGTTTTCCATCCCGGTTCCTGAGCTTATTGCTCCGGGGATTTGTGATGGACACGTTTTTCACCGTTTGATTCTCAACCGAGAATCGCGGTCTCCCGAAAACCACAGCAGCGACCGGATCGCCGCTCCTAGAGGACTTCGCAATGACCCGCTCCACCGGGTTGGCATTCGGACGCGGGCTTCCGCCTTTCGAGGCTTTCGAAGCCGCCGCGCGTGACGGATGGATCTGGACTCGCACACTGACGCTCCCCAACGGTCAGATTCTCTGGCTGGCAAACTACACCAAGGACTGCCAGTACAAGCGCCACTGGACCGAAGTCACCCGCATCGCCCGCGGGCTTATCGTCAACCTGACCACCGGCGAGATTGTCGCCCTACCGCTCGAGAAGTTCTTCAACCTGGGCGAGCAAATCGCGGACGGGCTGACGGCCACGGCGCGTAGCGGTCCGTTCGAAGTTCTGGTCAAGATGGACGGCTCGCTCGGAATCGGCTACCGGTTCGACGGCCGCCTGCGCTGGGCGACGCGTGGCAGCTTCGCCTCCGACCAGAGCGTCATCGCCGAAACGATGTGGGGCGAGCAGCACCGCAAGGTGGAGCAGCTGTTCTTCGGCGAGTTCAACCACATCACGCCGATGGCGGAAATCATCCACCCCGACACCCGCGTGGTAGTACGGTACAACTTCCAAGGGCTGGTGCTGATCGCAGCGCGTAACCGCTTCACCGGCGACGACCTGACCTACGAGGAACTGGCGCACGTCGCGGAGCGCACCGGCATGCGACTGGTCGAGCGCTGGCCGAGCACCAGCGTCGAGGAAGTCATCGCCCGCGTCGCTACGCTCAACGACAACGAAGAAGGTGTCGTGTTGCGGTGGCCGGGTTATCGCACCAAGGCGAAGGGCAAGGAGTACCTGCGGTTGCACAAGGTGTTGACGGGCGTGACGCCGGCACACCTGGTGCAAAGCTGGCAGAACAACGAACGCGACCACATGCTGACCGGCGTGCCGGAGGAATTCCGCCTCGACTACGAAGCGCTGTTCGCCGAGCTGGACGACAACGTCGTCGCGCTGCTGGACGAAACCGACAGCGTGTATCGCCAGGCTCCGCCCGGCGACAAGCGAGTGTTCGCCCGGTGGGTGGCGACGCAGCCGGGAACGCTTCGCGCGCCATTGTACTCGCGCCGACACATGGAAGCGCGGGAATTCGCCGTCAAGCTGGCACGTGACACCATCGCGGCGCTGCTGGTGGAAGGCAAGCTGCCGGCAATGCTTCGGCAGATCGACGCCGCCGCGCTGCAAACGGCATGCGCCCAGTTCGAGGCGCGCGTCGGGCAGTACCTGTGGGACGTCACGCGGACGGCGGAATCCCGCGCTCCACTAGCGCGAATGCTGCCCCGCTTCCCGCAAGCACCACGCTCGGTGCTCGGCACGACTCTGGAGATGATGCAGCCGGACCTGGTGCTGGCGAAGCTGTCTCGTTACCTGGTCCAACCGGAGCAACAGGCCGCGCTCAACGGACTAACGGTCGAAGGGATCTTCGCCAATGCGGCACCGCCGGAGAGCCGCATGGACGTGCACCTGGCATGGGTCTTCTCGCTGCCTCTTCCACTGCGAAGCATGCTGAACCGGTGGCGCGAAAGCGGCCGGCGCGATACCACTGACGAGCGCGCGCGGGCGTTGCTAGCAGCGGCGATCGCCTCGGAAACCACCGCGGAGGTGGAGAAGCTCCTGGCCGATTCGTTGGCCGACTCGCCCTCCCTCGACGAGCTCCTGGCTCCGGTAATTTCCCGCCTGGTCGATGTGTGGAACAGCATCCCTCTGGCCGGCGGACCGCGCGGCGCGCTTGACGGCGCACACGCGGAGACGACAGGATGGGCGACCGCGCTGCTCTACCAGGCATGGTACCACGAGCGCACGAAGGTGGCCGGGCGATTCCTGGAGAGCGGTAAGACCATCCGCCCGGCGACCGAAGCCGCCTAGTGCAAATTCACCCCAATTTCGAAAGGAGGACAGCATGATTTTGAACACCTTCGGTGTTCGCATCAGCCACCGGTTGTAGTGTCGCTTACACTACAACCCCGTGGAGAGTCTGAGATGGACGAATTCGCCATCAGCCGCTCGAAGTCCGAAGAAGAAACCACCTCCAACTCGAGCGTGTACCGCAAGCACCGCCGCCGCTTGCTGGGCTGCAGCATCTGCCCGCCCAACCGCAACGAAAACGCCAACCGCTGCCCCCGCACCGACATCCACAAGGATCGGCGCAAGGGTAAGCTCAACCGCAAGGCGGTCTAACCTTGGGAGCACGGGACCTTCGTCCCGTGCTCCTTCTCTTTACCCTTCATTTACTATGTCGTATCGTAATTGCGAATAGAAGAGTAAGGGATCGGGCAACACAGGCCCGAAGATTGTCTAATGTCTTTTTGCGTCTGTGGCCAGAATGTCATTTTTATCC
>JAIELX010000009.1 GCA_019752635.1 Candidatus Obscuribacterales bacterium
GCTCCGCACAATGAAGCGACCACATCCACCTCTGGAATTGAATTTCTGAAACATCTGTTTCAATCGCTACGCCTCTTCGTGAACACATACTTTTTGCTTAGCGCCGAACAAAGGGAAATGCGGCTCAGTTCAGAGGCTCCGCAAGACGGTTTCCGGGTGCAAAAGGAGAAGTCGGTACCGAAGCACCGACCTCTCTCAGTTCAGACGTAAATGAGCTCTGCTACACGCCCAATTGACGGGCAATAACCAGGCGCTGAATCTCCGATGTACCTTCGCCGATTTCACAAAGCTTAGCGTCGCGCAGGAAGCGCTCTGCCGGGAAATCCTCAACGTAACCGTATCCACCATGAATCTGAACGCAGAGATTGCAAACTCGCGATGCGATTTCAGATGCGAACAGCTTGGCTTGTGAGCCTTCCAGCGTAACGCGCTTGCCATGATCCTTCATCCAGGCAGCATGGTAGAGCATCAAGCGTGCTGCGCTGATTTGAGTGGACATGTCTGCCAGATACCCCTGGATAAACTGGAACTTGCCGATAGGTTGTCCGAACGCTTCGCGTTGCTTGGCATACTGCAATGCCGAGTCCAGAGCGGCTTGAGCGATGCCTAATGCCAGAGCACCGATCGAAATTCTGCCGCCTTCAAGAGTTTGCAGCGCTTGCTTGTATCCTTCGCCTTCTAAGCCAAGCATGTTCTCCGCTGGCACCTTGCAGTCTTCCATTGTCAAACTCGCAGTCGGTGAACCGCGCATTCCGAGTTTCTTCTCGACTTTACTGACATAGAAGCCCGGAGTGTCCTTCTCGACGACAAAGGCCGATATGCCTCGACGGCCCTGGGAAATGTCAGTCATCGCCATGATGATAGCGGTATCAGCATCGGTGGCATTAGTGATGAACTGTTTTGTCCCGTTAAGCACATAATGATCGCCTTGCCTCCTAGCGGTCGTCTTCTGCGCTGCCGCATCAGAACCCGTTCCCGGCTCGGTTAAAGCCCAACAACCGATGAATTCGCCACGTGCCAATTTCGGTAGAAACTTTTGCTTTTGAGCGTCGTTACCGAATAAATAAATTGGAGTAGTCCCGAGCGAGCAATGAGCTGCATAGCTCAGCCCGGTAGATCCGCATGCTCTGGCAATCTCTTCCACGGCGATCGCGTAACTACGGTAGTCCATACCGGCACCGCCGTATTCGGACGGAATAGTAAGTCCCAAAAGATCAAGCTCGCCCAATTTCTTGAAAGTAGCAATCGGAAAGCGCGCCTCCCTGTCGACTGCCTGTGCGTTGGGCGCAATCTCTTTAGTCGCGAAATCGCGAACCGCTTCACGAATAGCGTGATGATCTTCAGTGAAGAATTCACCGAACGGCAGAACGTCTGCCGAAGTGGCCGTGGTCGTCAAGGTATCGTCTCCTTAAGGATCTTTCCTGAGGGCAAGTTTGCCCTCGCGCGATCATAACTCTTGCGCGCAAGAATTGACGACATCTTTATCATGTAGAAATTGTTCAAGAGAATTCACTATTCGACGCGCAGCTTTGCCGTCGCCGAAAGGGTTTACTGCGTCAGCCATTCGAGCGTAGGAAGCTTGATTCGCCAACAATTCTCGGGCAGCGCTTGCTATTCCGTCTCGTGAAACCCCGACGATCTTAGCGACCCCCGCTTCGGCGGCCTCCGGACGCTCGGTGTTGGTGCGCATGACCAGCACCGGTTTACCAAGAGTAGGAGCTTCTTCCTGAATACCGCCGGAGTCCGTAAGGACGAAGTGAGACCTTTGCATTGCATAGACAAAGGGCACGTAGTCGAGTGGTTCGACCAGTATCAACCGGCTGTGTCCAGCGAATACAGGCTCGATCGATTCGCGCACGACAGGATTCTTGTGAATAGGATAGAGAATCTGCACATCGGGAAACTCGTCGGCAATGGTGCGCAAAGCATGAGCGATCTCACCCATGGCCATGCCCCAGTTCTCACGCCTGTGCGCCGTTACCAGAAGAACCCTGTGTCCGACAAAGTCAGCACCACCAAACAAACTGGTGTCGACGGGAAACCGTTCCAACCGACTGACTGTATCGAGCAGCGCATCGATTACCGTGTTGCCGGTCAGATTAACATTCTTGACAATACCCTCGCTTTGCAGGTTATCCACAGCACGTTGAGTAGGTGCAAAATGAATCGCAGCCAATTGCGAGGTCAGCCGGCGAGACATCTCTTCGGGAAAAGGGTTGTAGCGATCTTCCGTACGCAACCCGGCCTCAACGTGTCCGACTGGAATCTTTTGATAATGAGCAGCCAGAGCAGACGCCATCACCGTAACCGTATCTCCTTGCACCAGCAGCAAATCGGGATGGACTTTTTGAATAATCTCGTCTACGCCAGTCACCACACGTGCGGTCAACTCCGCTAGAGTTTGCCCGTGTCGCATGATATCCATGTCGAAGTCGGGTTCAATTTCAAACCAACGCATCATCTGGTCGAGCATCTCACGATGCTGCGCTGTCAAGACGACAACAGGCTCAAGACGATTGGATGCTTTTAACGCATGAACAACAGGCGCTAGTTTTACAGCTTCTGGACGCGTGCCGAAGACGCACATTACTCGTTTTTTCATAGGCGATGATTTTAACGCAAACACGCGAGTATTTGCGACAAAGTCTATAGATAGTTTCTCGACTAGCCAGGCGCCTCAAGGTCGCACGGCGACCGAAAATTGAGGACAACAGCAGCTCTTGCGCGGGTTTACCGCCGCAAGAGCTGCTCTGCCATCTGCGGGCGGAGACGACGAGGCTGGCCGGAATTACCGCAGGAGCTCGCGTGGAATCCTAGCCGCACTTAGAGTAGCCACAAGATTGACACACCCAGCACCCGTCTAATTTTTGCCACTCCTCGTTGCCACAGCTGGAACAAGGGCCGGCACTGGCCAGCTCCAGCTTGTCGAAGTCTTCGACAGCCGGCGCTGCAGTACATTCTGCGGCATCTTCTCTTGTCAGACGACGAGAGATCTTGTTAAAGCTCTTCCGATATTCAAGAATTGCTCTGGCCAAGCCATCACACGGCGACTGTATTACAGCCGGTTTCTCTGCATCGGCAAACTTAAAGAACGCCGGATACCCGGATTGGATATTGATGAGTTGCTGAACAATTGTATTTTCAGCCTGAGCTCGCTCGGCTTCTCCAAACTGCGCAGCATGCTGCAAGAAGGCTGACGCCAGGCGCCCGACCGCTTCGAACAAACCGGCTTCAATAGCCCCCGGCTTACCCATGCGAGCATAGACTTCTATAAGTTCACCGGGTCTCTCAATCTCATGGTTGAGACTGACATGCAGGGTTGAACCACCACCGGGTGACCCGACTCGAACCTTGTATGTGAGCCCTGTAGTCTCTTCAACATTTACGATGCGCTGCTCTTGATGCCCGAGCAGTGATAACAAATCCATCTCCTGTTCATATTGTTGAGCCGCGATTTGCTCGACAGGCTGACTGAGACGACTGCCATCAGGATAGAATGTGACGTCTTTGACGCGGTGGTCGAAAGCCAACAAGAGCGCTTCGCCAATGGCTTGATCCGTCATGTCCATTGAAATGGAACAAGTGTTCGAGACGGAATTGAATGCACACGGATATTCGTCTGCGGCCCTGTGAATAGCGGCCAAATGCAGAATGTATTCTTCAGGATCGACTTCCACGCGCACTGGAAACGCCCGTTGCACAGCATCGGGAATGAGCGTCAGACCACGACAAGATTTGTTGTTGTCGCGAATGCGTTGCATCAAAGCGTTCTGCTCATCCTCTCCGGCAGGCCACGCCTTGTTTTGCTCCATTGCTTCCCGAAAGCCGGGAGCAACAAAATTCACTACCCGCGAACGTACTTTGCGCGAAAAAACTATTCCATTATGAGGATCAACGCCCCAGCTCGTTTGCAGAGCCTGAGCCAGAGTTCCAGTTGGAGCATTGTTGGTCATGCAGGAATTTCGTACTTGCAGACCTTGCTCACTCCATTGGCTTCCCGGCCAGAGCGGATATGGACCGCGCTCCTCAGCGAGATCAATCGATGCTTGCACCGATGCACGAGTAAACTGACGATACAATTCTTCGGTCGCTTTCAAACCATCCGACTTGCCAAACTCAAACCCGCTGCGAGAAAGGTACTCGGCAACTCCCGCAAAACCGCCACCGTTGCGCCGCTCCATTCGCGTGGTCATGTTTTGCTCAGCGATTGGATACCAGCTTACGTCCGAAACGTTATCCATGAATCGCTGCATGATGGCGGCAACTTCCATCATCTTGGACATATTGTAGGAACCGTCTTCCAGCCAGAAATCCCGGTGGGCCGCATGCATGGACGAAAGATTGCACGTTCCCATGTACACGCGGCCATCTTTGCCCGGTCCGGCCGGCAAAAACTGCTCCCCGCAAGGGTTGCAAGTGTGCAAGTCGTACACGTGCCTATTGGCGTTGGACGCATTGACGTGCTCGTAGAATGCGATACCGGGCTCTCCGCTGGTCCGCATGCCTTCTATAAGCCGCTGAAAGACCTCCGGCGCATACAGATAACCGCGAACTTTAACGGTTGATTCATTGACCTCTATTCTGGCGCTAGTCACCTTCTTGGCGGATTCTCGCGCTTCGGGATAAAGCATCAAATCAACGCTATATTCCTCATATACCGGTTCTTTAGTCAATTTGTCGACTTTGGGTTGCCCGGTCTTCTCGTCGAAGACGGGTTTGCGCGGATCATGCACAGGTCCGTCCCAGCCTCGTCCGCCGAAGGTGGTCGGGTAAAACAACCCGTCACGAACAGCCTCCATGAAACCCGGCATGGCCAGCACGGTGATGTTAGTGTTGCGAAGATAGTTTTGTTTTTCCAAATACTCAGCATACAGAAAACCAAAGCGCTGCTCCGCCTCCGCCAACAGCCTCTTCTTATAGTCGAGCGACGTCTCGCCAGGCAGCTGCTTACGGCGCAACCTCAGCTCTTTGTAGATACCAGCCAATGCCGGTCTTGGTGTAAGACGCTTCTTCTCAATGAAAAACAGGATGTCCGGGTGATCAGAGTTGCGTAGTTCAATCAAAGCCCCGCCGCGACGACCTCCTTGCGCAACAGCCTCAACAGCCTTGGAGATTGTTTTTTCGTAAAAGCGATCCGGACCGGACGCGGCCGCACCACCACTGATAATACTGGACCACGGACGCAATGAAGAGGTGTTCAGCCCCATTCCCATCGCCGCTTTTGCAGCCAGAGCTTCCACTCTAGCCGTTTGCTGAATGCCCTCAAGAGTGTCCTCGACAAAGGCCACACCGCAAGCAGCCAAACAGCCTTTTCCTTTCAGCTCCAGGGACAACTGACCCATTTGGCGCTCAGCGGCGGACATGGAATTGCGCTGCTGCTCAGACGAATATTGCATGCGCAACCGATCGCCCTGCAGCCAAATTTGATCTTCGGACATGCCGGCCAGCCGCCCCCAGGCCCTGTATTGCAGGACTTTTAGCGACACGGCCGGATCCGCATTGATGTTACCGGGAGTGTTCGCCCAAAAGTGTTGCCGTCCGATCTCCTCGGCAAAAACGTGTGCCCATCGGACCACGGCCGGATGCGCAAGAGCCTGCTCCAGGGAAAGTTCAACGAGCTGCTCAGCCGTCAAAACGTAATTCAGCTCGGCGATGGCATTGGCGTACGCCACGCGATGAATGATCTCGTTGATGTTCTCAACGGGCTGCCCAGTTAGCGGGTCACGCCGTGCGTACAAGCCGACAAGCGTCTCGCGGGTAGACTCCCAGTAATTGTCGGAATAGTCACCGAACAACTTATAAGGACACGGAACTATATTGGATTCTTTAGGCACTTGCATTTGGGGTTTCACAGTAAACATAAGCCGTCCTGGTCTAGTCTAGATCCTACCGGATATCTAGAAGCAAAGTGTTAATCCTGCACGCCGGCAACGTACCGGCGAACTTTTTCTTGCGAACTCAATGGCAACCTTAGTGATTCAAACATACTACCGGTAGCGATATTGCGCAACAAAATTATTCACGCCTGACATCGCAGGGGCACCCGTCCGCCTTCCCTGGAGCCAATAATCGGATTTTTTTAGAAATAGCGCGAGCAAAACACAGACGCTACATATGGTGCCACAACGATTCTCATTATCGGACATCACAGCCCGAAGATGCCTGCACCCCAGTCACGTACAGCTCCGCCTCCACCCTTGGTGGCAGATAAATCCCTGCGACACGTAGCCTTTCATTCAAAAACGCGAGTAACGGCGGGTTCAGCCCTGTCATTTAACGGGAATATTGGAAACCGCGGGAAAGCGAAACCGACCTTTTGCCGCCAAGTCCCGATAATTTTCCCGCTTGTCCCTGTATACGAAAAAAGGCACAAAAAAGTTCAATTCCGATTAGAGCAACGCCCACCCATCTGTTGACATCGGCGACCCCCAGGGACAAAGAACCACCCAACTCATTCAAAATAGCTTTAGAATAGAACGCTGATCTCTGCCAATAAGTGACGAATGGACAGCAAGACACCACAAGTCAAAGACTTTTATTACATCCTGGGCGTGTCACCCGACGCGACACAGGAGGAGATTGCCGAGGCTTATCAGGAGCTCAACGACAAGTACGGTCCTCACGTAACGCTGAAACAGGAAGATGCAGACGCTCACATGACTGCGTACAAGGATATAACCGACGCATGGAATGTTTTATCCGTGCCCGAAAAGCGGCGAGAGTACGACAAGGCAAATCTGACGCTATTGCAAAAGTCGCACTTGCGAAGCCTGTGGGGCAGAGTCGCCGGCATGGGCGGGCAAACCGGCGAGCACGGAAAGCAGCAACAACAGCAGCAACAACAGCAGCAACAACATCATCAGCAACAGCAATCACAGAGTCATCAAACCGAATCAAAGGTTCCCGTTGAAATCACGCTTTACGAGGCAATGAAAGGCACACGCAGGCAGATTCGTATCGATGACAGCCAGCCATGCCAAATGTGCACAGGCAAGAAGCCAGTCGAAAAGCTGAAATGCGTTATGTGCAAAGGCGTTGGCATTCTGCGCCACGAACGTCCGGAAGATATCGATATTCCACCAGGCACACCGGATCGCTCACAAATGAGGCTGCACGGCAAGGGCAAAATTGATTCTCGAGGGGTAAAACGGGATCTGGTGCTCGAGATTCAGATCCAGCCCCACAGTTTTTTCTCGATAGCAGGGAACGACATTGGATGCACCGTTCCCGTCAACATATACGAGTCAGTCCTTGGCGGCGAAATTGACATACCGACGCCAACAGGGAAAGTAGTCATGAAGATTCAACCGCTGACACAACGAGGCCGGGTCTACAGACTGAAAGGCCTTGGTCTGGGAGGCGGCGACCTGCTTGCCACCATAGAGATCAACGTCCCTCAACAGCTAAACACTGAAGAAGTAATGTTGTTCAGAAAGCTAAAAGACGTTTCCAGCCAACCGAATCCGAGAACAGAGATTCACGCGAAGCTGAAAGAAAGCAGACCAACACCTCCGACGTAAGCAAGACGCGCTAAAACCCACCGCCACCAGGGCGATTCCAGCCCGAGTCCATCTATCGATGAAAACGGCGCACCCCCCGCGAATTAACTCCCGCTAACCAAGCCGGCTTTGCGCGACACATCCCTGATATCTACTATGAGTCCGACATAGTTCAAACAACGGACTCCCGCACTATAAGAGGCTATTAAGCTTTCGAGAGATGCGGCGCCGCCAGGATACAAAGAGGGGAAAATCCACACTCGCTCTCCAGGAAAGGCGTTGCGAACTTAGCGCGTTTGTAATACCGGTTTACAACTAGCTCGCGAGCCTGCGCTAACGCTCGCAACATTGGCCAGCAGCCATTCTTAGCACTTACTAATGCTGTGTGCAGTGTCACAAAGAACCCCGTAACCTGCCCCTTAAATACTACTCTTTGCAACACCGACAGGCTGACGGTGCAGCTCTCGGGTATTAAGGCCACTTTAGATCGCATAATCGCGGCTACTCGATTCTCAGATCTATCTAAATTGGTTCAGGATCCTTAGGGGCCGTAGGGTCTAGACGTACTTTCTCAATCCCCGATGTTGCTTGGAAATCCTGCTACCCATTCCACAACAACCGACATAGCCATCGTTGCGCGCGTTTAGGATCAAGTGTCTAAGCACGCAATGCGACCCGGCTTTACTACCGAGGCAACTGTGCCTTCGGATCTTCCGCGATACCGAAGCCAGTAGCTTCGGGAATTCTGACGGCCCTCACAGGCCCTAATCTCCCAAGGAGATAAGCCACATGGTTACTAACCGCAAGCGCGACGGCATCATGCGTGCCTTGTCGCAAAGTGATATGCGCGTGTCGACGAACTACCTGAGCTACAGCGGCATCCTGCCGTTCGAGTTTCCGGACGACACGACCATCATGCTCCTCCCGGACGCTCACATTCCGGCGCACTATCGTCCCCTCTTCAAGCCGCTCATGCGCTTCGCGCATACGCTGAAGCCGGACATCCTCATCTCCATCGGCGACTTGTGCGACGCGTTCGCCATCAGCCGCCACGAAGCCCCGCTGCGCCTCAAGCGCAACTTCCAGATGGAGCTGGATGAGACCCGTCGGGTCTGGGACGACATGGTCGATGCTTCCGGCGCGATGTGGAGCTTCGTCATCGTGGGCAACCACGAAGACCGAATCTACCGCTTCGTCCAGGACAACGCACCGGCGTTCGGCGGTCTGGTCACGGCGCACAATCGCGAGCCGCTCAACTTCCACAACATGATGGGTTACGACCATCAGGACAAGATGACCTTCTTGTACGGCGTGCAACAGCGCGGCGGCTTCGAAGGAGGCATGTCCATCAACGGGTTCAACCTCCACCACGGATACATCGTTCGCCCGCAGCCGGGCGCAAGCCCCCTGGCGGACATGGACAAGTGGATGTGGTCGACCGGTCACGGTCACACCCACCGCGCCGGCCTGGCCGCTCGTGAATTGCTCACTGGCATCCTGCGCGGCTACGAGTTCGGACACTTGGTGAACGTGGACCATGCCTACATGGCCTACGCCAAGAAGATGTTCCCGAACTGGGTGCCCGGCTTCGCCGTGTTGCGCATCCACAACGGAGTCTGCCACGTCGAGCCGATTCCGATCCAGCCGATCATGTGCCCCGACGGCAAGCTCCGCTTGTCGTTCGTGTACAACGGCGTCATCTACTCCGAGTCGGACCGCTAATCTTTCACTGACACAAGAAAGTTGCAGCGCGCATCACAACGCGCTGCAACTTTCCGTCAAAGGAGACACAAAATCATGTCTACTGCTAAGAGAAAGCCCAACGCCCGGCTCGCAAAAGCCGCCAAGTTGGTGCCGTTCGGATGGCCGCCGGCGAATCTCATCGCGCAAAAGCGCGAGTTCGACCGCACCGTCGTGTTCGACCTCCACGGTCCCATCGTGGATTGGTCGGGCCGTTTCTGCGAATACGCCAGCATCAAGCTCGGCCGCGACATCGACGCCAGCAAGATGGTGCACTACTGCAGCGGCTACGACGCCGGCATGCCCATCACGCCGCGCGAGTTCTTCGAGCTCTTCTGGGCGTTCGCCGCGCTATCCAACGGTGGCTACGACTCGCTGAAGGCTCAGCCTCACGCCGTCGAGTCCATCCACAAGATCCAGAAGGCCGGCATCAAGGTCCAAATCTGGACCTACGTCCCCGGTCCCTCCGACGCGGACAGCGACACGCTCATCTCGCTGGACACCGGTGCTTCGCAGGAAGGCACCTTGCGCCTGCTCGAGAAGATCGGCGTCGGCTCCGCTCGTGAAGTGCGCCGCATGGTGCGCTTCGTCCATCCCGAGCACAAGGCGGCTCAGATGGGAAAGGAAAGCCTGCCCCTAATCGTCGAAGACCATCCCGCCACCGCGGTGATGCATTCGATGGCGTACGGCGGAGCCACCATCCTGGTTCCCGAAACGTACAACTCGAACATCACCGCTCCGGGTATCTTGCGGTTGGACAACCGCGCGGACCTGGCCGACGCGGTCATCGGTTTCTTCGACGGGCTGGGTCATGCCGGCTGTCTCAACATTGATCCCGAGGCAGACGCGAGCTAATCCTCGCTCCTTCTTCCGCCCGCAATGCGGGTGCACACAACAAGCACCCGCAACGCGGGCGCAACCGTTACGGAGGTAACATATCATGGGTAGACCGCTACGCAGCGGGGCTGTCTCGTCCTTCAGTGTGACGATTCGCCCTCAAGTTAAGACATGCCCGGAAGAAGTGGGCATCTTCGACCTCACTCTTTCCGACGGCACCAAGGTTGTCGCCATCGGCCACACCTATTGGCCCAGCCACGACCGTTCTCTCGTCGAAACCCTCAAGCGCTACTTGGCCGAAGCCAAGCCGGACTTGATCTTCTTCCTCGGTGGTGCACTCCACGAGGAAGCGTTCAAGCAAGTGGTTGACGACGACGACCTCGCTCGCAAGCTCGTCGGCGCGCCAGTGCCGCCCGAACTGCAGCAAGTGATGGCCGATCACGAAGGCATGGAAGACCGCTTCCTAGAGCTGGCGCGCCAGGGCGGCCGGTTCATCGCCGAATTCGCCGAATGCAGCGGCGCACACCTCATCTACATCCCCTCTGTCTCCGGCGCGATGCCGAACGAAATCGACATTCATCGGTTCGTTCTCGAGCAGAAAATGCGGGCCGACGCCTACGTCGACCGGCACCCGGATGAGGCCAAGAAGGGCAAGCCGATTCCGGAGAGCTGGGGCGAGTTCCTCGGGTTGCACAAGCACCCGCAGATCACAGTCCTGCCGTTCGGCGCGGCTGTGCTGGTCAACGGCCAGGACATGTACAAGGTGAGCGACTTCAAGCGTCGGCACCCTGGTAGTGCGTCCAAGGTTGACTGGGAGCAGACCGGCGTCAACGTTATCCGCTCCTACCCCGGCATGGTATCGTCCGGCTGGCAGACGACCCCGGTGCACACGATGCCGGCGGCGGTGCGTAACTATCATCAGTTCCACGAGGTGGGGAACATGTTCTCCATCCAGGATGGGCTGGGATACATGCGCACCTACGAGCGGCGCGCGAAAGGCTTCTGGGTCGGCTCCTATGCCGGCGGCAAGTTGTTCGCACACTCGGTTCCGTTCGTGCCCGGCAAGGACGGACGCCGCGGGTTCGTGCTCAACGGTATGGCGTTCAGCGAGGAGACTCCTGGCAGCACGGCAAAGCGTGTGAAGCTGGAAGTGCCCTCTCGCACCGCGAAGACCGCCAAGCCGCAAGGCAAACCCGCTACCAAACGGAAGCCCGCGAAGAAGAAGTCGGGCTAACAGCTCTCCATGAGCTAAAGCCGCTTCAGTAAGCGCACTCGAGTTGCAGGGGCGTGTTCCAAAAGAACACTCCCTTGCACTCGTTTTTCCCATCGGGCTACTACGCCTTTTCGTAGCTCTAAGGCTCAAACCAGCAACCCGAGGTTCGACCGTTGTCGAAATCCCTCGAGCAAGACAAAACAGCCAGCCCGGTGTTATCCCCTAACCCGTTATCGGCTTCCCCCTAACTTGTCCGTACCTGCCGTAGGAAGCAATACGAGCAGAGGAATCCACAATGCTGAAACCGTTTACTAAGTTCGTAAACTACAAGGCTCACAACGGTCTCAACAAGCCAGCAAAGGTCACGGTGACCGATAGGACGGCACACGAAGCCCATCACCATGCACCGATTGAACCGGCACAAACATATGATGCCTCCGAACTGAACTGGTCGGAAGGATTGACGGACAGGGACTGCACCACAAGAAACAGTAATGGCGCTAAGTCAGAACCATGGTTCTCCGCCCCCTGCAGCGCTCGCCTCCCGGCTCTGCAACACGATGAGCCGGGAAACGCCGGAACGATATCATTTCGCGGACTAACAGCCACAACAGAGACAGCCGAGCGACTTGAGGCGCTTCTGTGCTCCAGCGACAAGCACCCGAAAGCTGAGAACAGCGGATGCTTAAACGATATCTTCCAGGAAATGCAAACGGACAACGGCAGCCTTCACCGCTGGTAATACCAAGTTTTTCGCCACGCACACAGGAGGGAGGGAGGGTTGTAAACAGCCCTCCCTCCCTCTTTAAATTCCAAGTTTCACCTCCAAAACCCAAGCCGTCTTGACACCAAAAGCAGACGCCCTGCTTCGCCCCGCAATCATTAGCGCAACTCACGCGAGCACCGCAATCACACGCCCTCGATCCCCGAACATATTGCCCTCCAGGCACTAACGAACGCTATTTTACTTAATGAAGGCAAAACGACAAAAGGCGCAGGTTTACAAAGCTCTCCCGGCCGTTGTTTTCACGATCACCACTGCACTAACGTCCAGTTATTCTTATTCGCCCATTTCATTGCAAGGACAGCTTTTATAACGGTTTCGAAGGAATCGCATCACCACAACTCCGGCTTCATCTCCGGATAACCCATACAATCGGGTGTTTTCATGCATTTAGACCAGATGGATCTCGCGCCAGCGCTCCTTCTGCTTCTGACCCTGATCCCCTTAGTCTTCACCCGGCGACGCATTCGCGAGCTGGAAGAAGAAGAAACCCGCATAGTGCAAGCAAGCACCGGATACACGCTCGGCGGTCCGCGGCCGCTGCCCGTTCAATCGGACACGGTCGTACCGGATTCAGTGGTCCGCTCACACAGCCTGGTCGCCAGCGACCGACGCCGCCTGGCCGAGGTGCGCCTGGACCTGGCTCACTACAGAATGATTCGCAGGAGAGCATGGAGAATGCTCATTCCGTGTGGACTCATCCTTGCGATCATGCTCTTCATCTAACGGTTCACCAACCCTTCCGGGAGAGACCTTTGAACGCCACTACCTACCGACTCAATCTCGACCATGTCATGAACATGGAATTCGCGGCCCCGACTTTCGAAACGGTGGCCGGCATTTGCCCGCACCTGTCGGCGGACAGCGTCCTCGACCTGCTCGTGCGCGCCGAAAGCGCCAACGACCTGGTGGAATTCGCGGTGCCGTCAGTGCTGATTGCAGACTCGTACCACGTGTGCGGAATAGCGCCGCCGCGAAAGTGCGCCTCGTTCCTCGCTTACGTACGCCACAAGCGCACGGCGGGCTCTTTTACCGACGGCACCGTGCGCTTCGACTATCCGGAGCCACGCTCGATCCTGTTCGCTCAGGAAGCGCTCGATTTCGCGAAAGCAGCCTGGTCGCAAAACCTGGTCAAGGACGGTTGGCAGGCGGTTCACCAGTACAACCTCTACAACCCGGCACCGCTGGCCGACCAAGTATCTTCGCGCTGCCCCCTGCGGCCGCGGCTGGTGCAACAAATCGCAGTGGCGCTGAACAAGTCGCCAGCGCATATGGTGGCAGACACCTCGAAGCCGCTGCTGCAGCATCTGGACGATGCGATTGCGCATGTGAGCCACTGGCAGTGCGAAGCTCGAGAGTTGGCTGGCGGACGGTCGATTCGCGACCAGAACAACTGCTCATGCTGCGGTGAAAGCCTCGACCTCATCACGTGCAAAACGTGCGGAATCGACTGGCGGCACCCACAGGAGATGCCACTACCGGTGCCACCAAAAGTGGAGCAGTATCTGAACACTCTCGGGCTCCACTTCCGCAAGGCAAAGCCCGTGTAACCCGCTTGCAGATGACGCCGGGAAGGCGAGACAAAGAGTCTCGCCTTCCCGGTTCCAGGGCGGTATTGATTCTCTGCCCCTTACCCGTTACCCGAACTCTACGATATGACACAGTATCACTCTCGCTTGTATGACTCGTCGGCCCTCGCGCCGTTCAGCTCGAGAAGGAGGCTCAACAGACGCGTCCTGTATGGCAGGCTTTCAAGAATTACCGGATCGCCGTCTTCGTATTGCCAAGAGCACTTCACGTTTCGCGCAAGCGTCACAAGCAAAAGCACCAGATGCAGCGTCAGTTCTCAGAGGCCTTGATAGGCAATGGCTGCACCCCGTTTTCAAGTGAAGGCGTGCATTGCCGGCGATTGATTGATTATGGGCACCGCATAAGTTGATCATCTCTATGTATTTGCACCCGTATAAATCATTTGGTAGTTCGCTCCAAAGCTTTAATCACCGCACTCATCGCTGAACAGAATCGCACAAGCTGAGTGCTTGACGGTGCATGACAATCTGTCCCACAAAAGCTCGCCTACAACCTGGAGTTCCCATGTCCGCGAGAAAGCTGTCTCTGGCTCTTCTCATCGGCATTCTTACGTCTACTCCGCTCTTTTCCGCCCCGCCGCAGAGCGAACCATCCGCCACCACCACCGCCACCACGCCAGCGGTCGCGAGTGCGCGTGACAAGTTCAAAGAAGCCGCCAAGAAAGCCGGCATCAAAGACACACGTGTCAATGACTATCTGAAGGCCCTCGATGGCAGAGCCGGCAAGTATGGCTTAACGGCAACGCAAATTGACACGGCACTAGACAACTTGCGCGCGGTGCTTGAGTTCACGGGAGCCGGCTCCCCGTTCGATCAGGCAACCCGTGTGGCCCTGGTCGAAACGGCACTGCACAACATTGCCATTCCCACCGAGATCGACCAGGGTTACCATCCGACGTGCAATATCACGACGGTGGAAATCTTCGTCGCCAGCAAGCATCCCGACAAGTACACGGACCTGATTAAGCAGGTTGCCCTCAAAGGCAAGTACATGACGTCGGAAGGCAAGGAAGTCACTCCGCCGACGAAGGCGATCACGCCCGGTCGAGATGAAAAAGCTTACGATTTGGATAAACCGAACAACGACAAGCGAAACCACTCGAGCCAGGTGTTCCAAATGACCGTGGTCAACGGCATGTACGAATCCGGAAAAGTGGAACGCAACGGCCGCAAGCTTACCGACGTCCGCTACATCATGGGTCCCGTTCGCAAGCAAAACATTCCCAACGGTTGGATTGACCTTGGCGAAGACCTGTTGGTAGACGGCAGCGGCAACCCGATCACCGAGAACGGCGAAGCGAAATCGGACCCCGGCTTCACTGTTCAGGACAACGTGAACGCGTCGAAGTTGGTTCTCGGTTACGAGATGCCATATGTCGACGGCCCCCGGCAAGAGGTCCACACCTACCCGGACGGCCGCGTGGTGCGCATGCCCTGGAAGTACGATCTGCCGACCAAGGACCGCCTGCTGAAAGCGAAGAAGGACGGAAACCTTCCCATGGGCGTCCCCACCCTTGGTGGCGCACACGTGCAAACCATTCACGATGTCGTGGTGGACAAGAACGGCCAGGTCTGGGTGTTGATCGATAACCAGCATGGCGCTTCCGGCGACGG
>JAIELX010000152.1 GCA_019752635.1 Candidatus Obscuribacterales bacterium
GCAACTGGTGGCGGAAGCTTGCCGGGAGCCGGCGCCTTGCCTGTCAACGGTAATGTGTTTGGAACTGCTAGCGGCGCAGCATCGGCGGTGCAGAACGCAGCAGCTGCGCTTGCAACCGGTGGCGGTAGCCTGCCCGGAATCGGTGTCTTGCCTGTCAATGGCAGTGTGTTTGGCGCAGCCGCTGTCGCTACCTCAGCTGTGCAGAGCGCCGCTGTCGGAGTGATCGCAACTGCGGCGCCTGCGCCTTCAGTTGGGGTAATTCCGGGAGCCGCCCAAGTGCGAAACGCTCTGCGAGGGGCCGTAGGCCGTGTGTCAGGCAATGTTCGCAACCTGGTTCCAGCCTTACCGCCGGTGGCTAGACCTCAAACTGTAGTGAACGCTGTCCGACCTGCGTTGAGCGCAGCAACCTCAAATCTTGCGCCTCAGCTACCGGCGGCAGGTTCGGTAACGGGCCGGTTCGCAGCGGCCACCGAGGGCGAGGGCAATGGCAACGGCTTCATTGTGGTTAGCTCTGATCCTTTTCAGACCATCGTTCAGGGAACTTCTTCCGGTGGCGCCTCATCTGCCGGCAACGGCTCTTTGACTGTTTCCCCCTAATCGCCATAGGGGTTCCGGTACAGGAGCGTGCGGCGTCGGGCTGCGCGCTCCTCCTTTCTCGGGGCAACAAGCTATCCGTTTCTTCTGTCGGAGTTATCAAATGCGCAGTATGCTTGTTTCTCTATTGTTGTTGGTCTGTCTGGCTTGCATCTCTAGTCCAGTTCACGCGCTTCCATTACTATCTTCCGCTCGTTCCGGTTCGTCTGCCCCGTCTGCTGCGGCGACCAGCAAAAGTCATTACTTCGTCGGTTTCACCGAGGACGGGCAGCTATCGCGAGGGGATGTTTTCAATGATGAGTCGGTGAGAGTCACCGGATTAGCTGGCAGCAGCTTTCTTACAAGCAGAGGATTGTTCAAGCTGACTGGCGGCGTCCTGTTAATCGAGACAAGTGAAAGACCACTTAACGTCGTTGTGCAATCGAGAAGTTATGCGACGCAGCCGCATAGTCTTTATATATTTGATATGCACGGACCTGTGATAAGAAGAGACAGCAAAGGTGCGCCGACGGAACGCGAACGCAAGGCGCAGCATTTGTGGCGGTTCGCCTCCGGCTATGCTTGTGCCAGCCAACCCTCTAGAATCACAGCTTCTCAGGGCTCGCTCTTTTCGGTTGGGGCACGCCGCATAGTTGTAGCGCAGGGGAGTTTGTTGATTGACGCTCCGGCCAATACAGTTATTGGTACTCCGGTTGGTTACCTTACTTGTGGCAAGCGATTCTTGACGTCGTTGCGTACAGTCGCCAATGCTTTGTGTGTTGAGAATTTGACAGTACCGCGCACGATTTCGCTAACGGTTAAAGGGGCGACCATTCCTTTGGAGACCGGTCGTTGCGGCATCGTAAAGAGTGGGCTGCCATGTGTGGATACGATTCCTTTTGATGGGTTGCCGCGTCGAAGTTTTGTAGCCCGTACCAATGGCGGTATCACTGTCGTAACAGCGGATTTTATGGCAAGTGCATTGTTTCGTTCTCAAAAGCATATGAGCGAGTCAATTATGCGTCCGTTCACGCCTTATCAAACCAAGCTTTCGCAGGAGCTTCTAAAAGGCACTGCCGCCGTGCAGGTTGCGACCGGGGGCAAGGGGGCCTTCTGCTGGCGACCGGCGCACCTGCCTGCGTGCAGGTTGGGGGCGGTGATGGACCCGGTTGCAAGCCAGAGCAAAGCTAGTCTTCTAAAGCTTCCGCCGGGAGCGATTCTACTGCGATGAGTTCTAGCCCTAACCGGCTGCCGGTTCTTCTGCCGGTGGCTCCACCGGTGGTGCAGGCGGGGACGAATGACCTTTCTTGGCGCCGATCAAAGGCAAGGCGGACGACAGGTAGATTGCCAGCGCCAAGATAGACATGCTGCGAATGCCCGTCGCCATGCAAATGTGCTCGAGCAATCCTCCGAAAGCTACGCCTATGACGTTGGCGGAGAGTGACATTACCGGGTTGCTGGATCGAGATAGCAAAATCGAAAAAATGAAGCCACCGAAGAAGACCGGTAAGCACGCTACTGTTGCAGACAGTGCTGCCAGAACCATCGGCTGTAGATCGCTATGTTCAGGAACGCGCCAGAAGTAATCGAGAATGAGCGTCGCAATCAACCCCACGTAACCGGGACGCAGGTCCTTCAACTTCAGTCTGTCGACCACAAAGTTAGATATGCACGCCAGCAACAGTATGACAAAAATGACTACGGAGCTGACTATCCATGTAGCACCATACAGTAAGGACAACTGCGTTATGGACTTTGTTTCAATCAACATGAAGGCCAGACCCAGCAGAAACATCGGTCCCACTTCGCTGAATTTTGGTTTCCCTGATAGACCTTCTTTTGCAATTACTGCTATGGGCAGCACTGCTGCAGCCGTTATGACGCAGAAATACAGGAAGGCAGATCCGTAATTGAACTCCAAATAAAGGAACGGCCAATCGTCGGTCGCGGTTCTGGTATCGGTATATTCTCCCTGCCCGGGCCAAGTGCGCAGTCCGCCTAACTCGTAGATTTCCTTTGGCAGTGCGTTCTCTTTTAAACCGGGACCGAACAAGAAGAAGCAGGAACCGGTGTAGTCCTGAACCAGTGCCAGGGGCGGCTTTCCGTAAGCATCAATTATGTTTTTGTAGAGACGACGTGTTACCGGTGAATCGCCACCGGTGGCAAAACTCAGCGACACTATGCCGTTATCGCTTAGCCGATCAAGCGCGGACTTTATTGATTCCTTCGTATAGACGAAATTGTCCGAGCGCAAAAACGAACTTAGTTTCAGCGTTACGCCCGGATCTAAATACGCGAACTGAATCAAATCGTACTTGTCGTTTGAATATCTCAAAAACGTTCGCGCGTCTGCAACGTGAACTTGTACACGCGGATCATCATACGGTTTGTTCGGGTGCAATTCCTTGCCGCGTTTGGCGATGTAGGCGTCTCTTTCAACAGCGTCAACGTGCTTGGCTCCGTGTTGAAGCGCACAGACAACATCGTTTCCTGATCCGGCCCCCAACACAAGTATATTGTCGAACTTAGTGGCGACGAAGAATGGGATCTCCAGCCAGAAACGATAGGCGCGGCTCCATTGGCTGGACTGACGATATTTTTCCGAGAGCTCCTTTAGAGATGACACCGGTTGAATATTGCTGCCGCCATGAAAGAAATCACCGTTCAGGAAAAGCCGATAACTTCCGTCGTTGGGTTCTCCTTCGGCAACCAAGTGGGCCGGCACCGTTCGCATCTTGCCGTAGGCGGACCACACCGAGCCGGCCGGGTTTATGAACGCCGCCGCTGCAACGAGCACAACGGAGACGATTGCAACGTACTTCTTGCCAGTGAGGAAGAACGTCAGCGCACCGCAAATAGCTAGCCATACTGCAGGAGGCAGACCAAGCCAGGAAATAACCGCGAAAAAAACGACTCCGGTCAGACTTCCGGCCAAATTGATGGCGTACGCCTTTAGCGCCGGCAATTTGTCAAATTCTGTTCCCATCGACCTTCCCAATGAAAGGAAAGTCATGGTCAAGTTGACAACAATTAGCCCGAGCACCAGAAGCGACACCGGAATCATCTTGCTGTCGGAGAGCGTGAGCGAATTGAGCGGTAAATATGTGGCCGAAATCAGGAATACAAGAATGCTTAGAATGGCGAAACCAAGAACTGGTGCTTGCGGAAGCGGCTTGGTATACGTGGATAAGCCTGCCGATGTGCCGATGAAGATAGTGGTAAGTGTGAGAGCCGGAAACACCCTCATTATAGGCAGTTCGACGCCAAGCCATCGAATAAACATAACTTCTGAGAACAACAACAGCAAGCTAACGGCAAATAGACGAAGAGCCGAGTTCGAATCCGCATTTGTCAGGGGCATGATCTTCCGATGATTGCGCTCTGGAATAACTCGGATATCTTACGCTTTTACTGCACTATTTGCATATAGACTTTAGCGAGCAGCGGTGACGTTTCCCCTGCCGATGATGTTCAAGGCTGTCAGCATTTGATAGTTCGTGTTAATGCAGCAATCGTTGTGACCGGTATCGCTAAGGCGGACTATGCCTTTCGGGCTTGTTGCAGCGGCAAGGAGTGCTTCAGCATTCTTTTCGGAAATTACTCGATCTTGCATGCCATGAATGATCAGGAGCGGAACCGTTTTGCTTCTGACATACGCCAGGTTGTCCAAAGTGTTGACCGGGTAAGTCCACGACGGGTAGAGGTGGAAGAGAAAGATTCTCTCCGCTGCCACCGAGGGCAGTGAGCTGAAAGCCGATTGTAGCACCACCGCTGCCGGTTGGTTCTTCTTAGCGATTTGGCACGTAATGCCTGTTCCCAAAGACTCACCGTAGAGAACGATAGTCTGAGGCGCAAGGTGCAATGTTTCCGTCAGATATTTGAATGCTGCTTCGCCGCTTCCACAAGCACCATTGACCGACGGTGCGCCTTCGCTTTTGCCGTAGCCTTCGTAGTCGTAGATAAAGACTGATGCACCGGTGCCAAGCAGCAAGGCAATTAATGCTGTTCTGTGCGTGAGATTGCCGGCGTTTCCGTGGCTGATCAAGAACGTTCTGCTGGAACCTTCCTTTTCGAAATACCAGGCGTGCAACTTTTTGCCTGAAGGAGATTGGAAGTAGCAGTCTTTCTTGGCGACGCCGGCGACTTCCTTAGTGTCATAGAATCCTTCTGTCATCGGAAAGAACAGAAGAAAGTTGTAGAGCGGCATCGCAACAAAAGGCGAAAAAAGTACGTAGTAGAGGCATAACTTGGCGCAAAACTTCGCACTTGACCGTCTGTCGCGCTTTAGTCCACTAACGAGTTTTCTCCATTGCGAAGGCATGAACGGAGCAAAATGATAACTGAGAAAACGATATAGCCAGTTTCCGGGGCTATCCCGGGTTTCTGCTGTCATAGTAAAAGTCCTGCGCGACGATAGGCGGATGCTCGCTATTCCCCTCCAGCGATCCTTCTGGTAGTTTCAACTTTTTCCGTTTGCTACAAAGAAATGCGCGGACACTTAATGAAGTGATCTCGCCATCCGCAACGATCAGGGGTCGGCTTTGGCCTGTTGCATGTGTTTGAGCCAGGTTTCGACGTTTTCGAAATTCTTGGCGTAATCAAAGCCGACTTGTTTTTGAACGCAGCAGCTGTGGCAAGTCACTTTGAATTTTCCTTCGGTGGATGCCACTATTTCGACGCGTACTTCCTCTCCCGGAGAGCGCCAGCTCTTGCCCGTAGTGGCTCTCAAAACGCACTCGTCTTCCCCCTCTGAGATGGACTTGAGGTTGGGCACCGTTAGCAGTGCCTGACGCGATTGCTGCTTGATGTCTTTCAGGCTACCGCTTAGTTCCATTGCGCGGGTTTGGTCCAGCTCCCATAACTCGTCTTTTGGCGAACCGCCTGCCGCTGTTAATCTCATGGTCAGGTCGCTCAGGACCAATGCCGTGCCAATAATGGTTCCGAAGCTCAAGCCGATAACCAGCGCGCTTCGAATTCCCATTTCCAGTGCTGTATGCTGATCGGAATAGATCACTAGAGCAATGAAGGTCATCAGACCCACGCCACCGCCAAAGCCGAACACTGCAACGAATACTACTTTCAAAATTCGGCGCAGGTATCGAGTCATGCGAGTCTCCGGTGAGGCGAGAATTACTCGTCTTCGGCTGGGGATTCTTCGTGCTCTTGCTTATCGCACCAGCCAAGGTACCGGATTACTATGTAGACCGGCGGCAAGAAAATGAGCATGAATAGGTAGGGAACTAGTTTCATCATAGCTGTCGTTCCAAAAAGGTTAGATGGATTCTTCTTCTTCCGACGGTGGCAACGTGCCCTCGTCAAGTTCTTCCAACCCGACGGCATCGACCTCAAGTTCTTCGACTGAGATTGATGCCGAGTCCGATTGTTCGCTGGTCTCTTCGACCGCCTCGTCTAATGTTTCCGTTGATTCCAGCTCGGCCTCTGCTTGCTCGGCTGCCGCTAACTTCCCTGCCGCGGCCACTAAGCGGGCTTGAGCCCGATCGGCATTTGTTCGTTTCGGGTAGAGTCGGGCGCGGCATTTAGTGCAAAAGCAATAGCTGCCTTCGCTCAAGTGGCCGAAGTCGGCCATCTTAAAACCTACGGGTAGATACGCCTTTGTGGCGACAAGCCTGCGTTCGAGCCCTTTAAGCTTTCGTTGGTAGATTTTGACGAACTCGTGTCTACAATTCTCTGCTTCGGTCATTTTTCGCCGCTTTCTTTGCGACATCTAGTCTATCACGGCGGCGGCTCAACGTTCCTTTACCACCGGCAGCTCCCGAATAAGTTTGCCTTTCCAGAAAATCAATACGCAAAGAATGTGATCCGACTTGACGATGTTGGGGGATGAAAAGTAAAGAGTACGTGTCTGGCCGGAGAGCATCGGGTGGGTGGCACTGGCGGCGGAGACTGTCACGGAACCGGTCCTTTTCTTGGTGGTATTGTCGAAGAAAACGGCGGAAAGGGACAGGTCTGAAACTTCAGACGCACTGATGTTCTTTACCGTTATCTCGCCTTCGGGCGTATAACTACCTTTGGAAAGCCAAATGCGTGATGTGGATAATGAGATCGGTGGTGCTCCCGGTGAGAGCTCCGCTGGTTTTGCGTCGTCAGGATTCGGCTGTTCGGCGGTTTGAATGCCGGCGCTTTCTTCCAGCCCTTTGATCATCTCGGTAATGCGGTCTGCCCGCCCCTTTACCGATAGCGATTCTTCCTGCTTGCCGGTCTTTGCTAGCGAGTTACTCCAGTCGAGCAGCGCGTTTCGCAGGTTCTGCAATACGCCAAGATCGTTGCGGCTAAGACTTGATGCGTCTTCCAGCGCCCGGACCGCACCGGCGTAGTTCTCCAGTTTCAGATTCAGGGAGGCAAGCAGTTGATAATTCTCGACTGACTTTTCGCGATCCAGTAAGTCCATGAGCCCGTCGCGGGCTCCTTTCACATCGTTGAGCTGTATGCAAAGTTCGACTAGCTTGTGCCGAGACTCAATGTTGTTCGGGTCCATTCCCGAAACCTTGTGCAGGTTCTCAACCGCTTTCGCTTCGTTGCCCGTTCTCGAATACAAGTCTGCAAGGGCGATACGAGTTGCCGGTTCGTCGATTTGCAACAGGTTCTTTTCCAGCAGTGCGATTGCTTTTGCTTGATCGTTTTCGACTGTTTCGGCCGTGGCGGCCATTTGCCTGTAGTAGTCCGCCAGCGTGTGCAGCAACTGCGCGCGCTCGGGGGCCGGCAGGTCCGGGATCGCTACAGCTGTTTCCAAATGTCGCACTGCCGGTTCTAATTCTGATCTGCCGACGTGATACTGCGACCAGCTGACATACATTTTGCGCCGCTCGTTGTTGAGGTCTTTTGAAAACTGTTGCTGCGTGCGCATGGCCCGAATGTGCTCGAACAGGCGTTCTGCCTCGGAGTAATCATTTCTCTGGCAGTAATACGCAATGAAACTTCTGACCGCCGGTTCAAGTGTTGCCGCAGGGAGCTTCATTTTGACGGCTGTATCAAGCGCTGTTCTCCCTTCGGCGATGCGGTCCGTATTCAGATAGCACAGTGCTAGCCAAGGTTGCACATCCAGATTTTCGGGTTGTTTGGCAGCAATGTCTTCTAATATAGGAAGCGCCGCGGCCGCCTTGTTTGACTTGACCAGGGCAATTGCTTTCTCCATCGGTGTTTCCGGCATGCGCACAAAAAGCAAAAGCGGCAAAATCACGACCAGAAGAAGCAGTCCCCACCACCAGCTTTGTACGGGCGCCCTCTTCTTGTCTACGCTACCAGCTTCCGTGCTGGCTTTGCCGGCTTTGGTCTCCTCGATGATCTGCGTGTCTCCGGTTCGCCGAATTCCTTCTTATATGAGCATACAGTAGCTCGCGTCGTGTTATCGTTGAATTAATTGCAGTGAACCGAGCAAAAGGGCGGCGGACCGTTGTTCAGAATTGCGGTGAGGCTTGCATTTGAAGAGTTTGGGGACTCTTGTAAAAAATGGGTGAAATCGACCTTAGTCAGACTGCTAGTTTTTCGCCATTTAAAACATCGCACGGTGACGTGGAACTCCGAAAGTGGGTGCCGGCAACCGACCACAGCGCTTGTGCCTTGCTCGTTCACGGGTTGGGCGCGCATTCCGGCTGGTTTGAGGCTATCGGTCGCCGTCTTTCACGAAACCGTTTGCTGGCAGTATCTTATGATCACGTCGGGTTTGGAACACGACGAACAACACGGCTAACTTCGTACACTCAATGGCTGGACGACTTGTGCGCAGTGTATGAGCATCTATCGCAGACTCAGAGCAAGCCGATCTTCCTGATGGCGAACAGCATGGGGGCGCTTCTCGCTATAGCGGCTCTAGCCGAGAGACCCGAATTGTTTTATGGCAAAGGGGGGGCAGAATCAAGATTACCTGGATTGGCCCTGTTCTCTCCCGGGTTTGATGGTTATCCGCAAACATTCACGCTTACCTATAAAATTCGTACGATTATCAGTGCACTGGTCGCGCCCAATAACCTGATCAAGCTTCCGTACGGACCGGAGCTGATTGCGCGCGATCCTGAGGTTCGAAAGTGGATTGCGCAAGATGAAGCACATTTGAGTAGCGTGCCGGGGTCAATGCTTCTGGAGCTCCTGAAACTTACGCGAAAGGTCGAATCGTTGTCGCCGGTTAAGCTTGCCGTGCCCGTTTTGATGCTTACCGCCGGAGTCGAGCGAATCGTCAATCCAAAAGTGAATCAAAAGTTCTTCGACCAGCTTTCGGCGCCCCTTAAGCAATCAAAAGTCTATGATGAGTCTTTTCACGACCTCATGTTTGATCCGGTGCTGGACGCTGTGGTAGGGGATATTTGCCAGTGGTCCGACCGGCTGATGCTCGACCGTTTACCGATCAACTAACACTAGAACGCCGCAAGAGCGAAGCGGCGTTGTGTGCGCGCGGAGGCCGGGCGGCTTGCCGGCTATTCGGAGCGCCTGGAAACTTGTTTGGAACCGTATTTGGTGTCAATTTCGTAACGTTGAGCATGACTTGCTCCGTTCGCCTGAAAGCTCCTGTCGGCGCGGGTCTTACTGCGGAAACCTTCTTGTTCCTCGCGGATCCGCAGTTCCTGCTGCCTCATCGGTGGGAACTGGCTGTAATTCAGACCGTCGTTAGAATGGCAGACATGGGAAGAAATCGATCCTTGTCGCCGCTGGATCGCCTGACTGTCGGTAAAGTCGGTGGCTCACGGGATACACGGGGATACATAAAAAACTCTTTACTCTGTAGAGACTCTGGCGTTGGTCCCGACGAAGGGAGATTGAGGAAACGTTATCAAACCGAGTGACGTTTTGAAATTCTCCTCTCCATAACTGACATATAATTGGTTAGCGTCAAAGTCCTTGCTTCATCGGAATTAATGAGGAGAAAAACAGTGCAGCAATCTCTTGCTCATTTGTTTGTGGATAGAGTCAACCGGTCAAAGGCTGCGGTCGCCACAAAATACAAGGAGAACCGCGGACCCTATCGAGAATTGACCTGGGGCGACTTCGGACGTCTTGTCCGAGAAATGTCCTACGGGCTGGTTTCTCTGGGACTGAATCCCAAAGATTGTGCTGCGGTCATGTCGACCACGTCGCATCTATGGGTCGCCTCCGATCTGTCCATCATTAATGCTGGCGCGGTATCGGCACCGATCTACCCGACCAGCTCCAGTTCGGATATTGAGCATATCCTCAACAATTCGCAAGCGCGCATTGCTTTTGTGTACAACGAAACGTTGCTGAATCGAATGCTTAGCGTAGTGGCGAACACGCCGAAACTGGAAAAAATTGTTTTGTTGACCGCTCCGTCGAAGGGCCGTTCCATTTCCGACATCAAAGCCCCGGAGAATCTGGTGATAGGTCTGGAAGAGCTGTTGCAAGCCGGGCGCGACTTGCAACAAGCAGAGCCTCGTCTCCTCGATGAGCGGATTGCTGCGTTGCAGCCGGACGATCTCGCTACCATAATCTATACTTCCGGTACTACCGGCACGCCTAAAGGCGTGATGCTGACGCATCGCAATATTTTGACCGTTGTTTACGATCTGCCCGGAATTATAACCGTTGGCGAGGGTGATGTATTCCTTTCCTTCTTGCCGCTGTCGCACGTTTTTGAGCGGGTCTGCGGTGAGTTTTATTGGCTTCAAAACGGCGCTTGCGTAGCTTTTGCCGAAGGTATTGAGCACGTAGCAAGGAACATGCAGGAGACATCGCCGACAATCATGTTGGTTGTGCCCCGCATTTTGGACAAAATCTACGCTAAGGTCAGCGCTGGTATCGCCGGGGCATCGGGACGTAGACGGCGATTGATCGAATGGTCCATCGAAGTTGGCAAAGAAGTTCAGCGTCACCTCAACGAAGGGCGACCGATACGCAAAATGCTAGAGGCCAAATTCTGGCTGGCGGAAAAGCTTGTGCTCAGCAAATTGCGTGAAAAAATTGGACCGAAGCTTCGCTTGATAGTCAGTGGCGGTGCCCCTGCTACAGCTGAGGTTATCGAGTTCTTCAATGCAGTTGGTATCACCGTACTGGAAGGCTATGGACTGACTGAAACGGCTGCTCCGACGAACGTCAACCGGGTGCACAAAAACAAATTCGGTACGGTCGGTCCGGTTCTGCCTAGCGTTCAAGTGAAGGTAGCCGAGGACGGCGAAGTCCTTTTCAAAGGTCCGAGCATCTTCACCGGCTACTACCGGCACGATGAGATGACCAGAGAAGTGTTTACCGATGGCTGGTTCCATAGCGGAGACATAGGTGTAGTCGACAGCGATGGTTATTTGAAGATTACCGATCGCAAGAAGGACATTATCGTCAATTCGGCCGGTAAAAATATTGCACCGCAGAAGGTGGAAAATGTCTTGAGATCGATCCCTTTGATCTCGCAAGCCATCGTATTTGGTGACAAGAAAAAGACGCTGGTTGCGTTATTGACGTTGGATGAGCAAGCGACCACAGCCTTTGCCGGAGACCATGGCTGGCAGTATAAGGACTTCGCAGATCTGCTTCACCTTCCCGAACTGCGCAAGCACCTTAAGAACGAAATTCACGAGAAGTGCAAGTCGCTCGCTGATTACGAACGCGTTTTCAACTTTGCAATCTTGCCTAACGAGTTGTCCGTCGAGCGAGGCGAGTTGACAGCGACGCTTAAGGTTAAACGAAACGTGCTCAAGGTCAATTACAAAGACCTTGTCGAATCGCTGTACAAAGAGGAGTCATCTTCTTCATCCTCCGCGCTCGCAACATCAAAAAGTCGTTAAGCGTAGCGCGCATTCTTTGTGACTATGTTCTCGCGGCATTATTGCCTATAAACAGAAAGAGGGGCGACCAAGTCGCCCCTCTTCGTTATCCCTGCCTACTTCTTACTTAGCTCAGTGCTTTCTCGGAGGCCTTTTGGTCTGCCTTGTCCAGAGCGATTACTCGCAGGACTCTCGAGCGTCCGGCTTCCAGTACGAAGAGGATGCCATCTGCACTGAATGTGATACCGGTGGGATTCACCAGTCCGGTCAAGAATGTCTCTGCTCGGTCGCCGCTTACTCGGAACACACAGCCTGCGCGTCCGGCGGTGACGTAGATTCGGCGGAGGCTGTCCATTGCCAGGTTGCCATCGAATCCGTCTGCGAAGTTGAATGCTTCCGGTTCAGCCACTTGTACTCGCGCTACTTCGCGTCCGTCCATCGTGCGTTTAACTACCGAGCCTGTCGCGTGTTCCAGTGACCATACATAACCATCGGGGTCAACAAGAAGACCTTGAGTGCCATGTCCGGGGCCGCCGGCAAGAACCTCGTACTCGCCCAGGCGGTCGACTTTGAATATGCCGCCGGTGTTTGAAGGGAAGTTCGAAACTAATACTTCATCGTTGGTTGTGAGGACGAGGTCCGCAAGGAACGTGCCACCACCTGTGAGGCTGCCGTCCAGTTGTGCGAGTACCCGACCGCTCTTATTCGGGTCGATTTTGTAAACAGTGCCTTGGATTGTGGCAACGTACAACACGCCTTTTCGGTCAAATTTGAGTCCGGAAATGGTGGTGTTGCCGCGTATTCTCGCGTACTCCGACAATTGTCCGGCGCCGTCGATATGCCACACTGAACCGTCTACTGCGAAGTAAACGCCGTTCGGTCCGGGTGTCATTCTCGAAAAGCGATTTGAATAGGATGCGTTCAATTGAGACAGCACGCGGACAGCATAGCCTCTAGGGGGCTCGGGCAGATCTCCGGCAACCATTGTCGGGCTGGAAGTTCTGTCGTTTTCGAAACTGATATTGACGTTGTCGTCGTCAGCGTCTTCGACTTCAGCACTGGTAATGTCGATATGAAGAATCAAATGCAGTGGTACTAAGATTCGACGAATATGAATCTGTCCATCACTTTCGTGAGAGTACGATTCGATGTCGATGTGGTCATGGTCAACGTTCAGCACCCTACCTGTAACGGTGTTGTGGCATCCCATGCCGTACCATATCTGAATCTTTTGGCGATTCTCGACAAAGGTTTGAAGTCTAGTTCTAAAGCTCATAGTGCACCCCTATTGCTTCTTAGGCGAATCGCCTGATGTCTCCAGTGTCTCGAAACTCTCGTGGTCAAGCCATTCATTGGAGTCCACGATGAGGGCGTGGTTCCAGAATTGCTCAAGTTTGTAGAAGTTTCTTTCGGTCTCTTGCAGTATGTGGACGATGACTATGTCGAAGTCCAGCAATACCCAGCGACCTTCACGTTTCCCTTCGATGGACTTGGCTTTAATTCCAAGCTTCGACAGTGATCCCTCGATTGCATCTGCAATCGCCCTGACTTGTGTGGTCGATTGTGCTCCGGTGATTACGAAGTAATCAGCCAGGATTGTTACCGTCCGCACGTCCAGGATGAGCGTACCGTTTGCTTTTTTCGATTCTGCGGTGTTCGCTGCAATGAATGCCGCAATTCGTGAGTTAGTCTCACGCGATGTTCTAACTGTCTCAGTCAAACGATTTCTCTCTCGTCTCCGACAAGTTTTTTGTTCCCGGGATTGACGATGTTTACACGCGGTTTTTTGTGAAAACTTTCCGGACTTTGCTGGCCGGACGCGATAACGGGCTTGAAGAGTACCCGAAAAATATTGTTGCTGATTCGCGCGCTTCTCGATGGAAAGGACGTTCGAGCTGGTTGCAAAGCGGCTTGGCGAGGCTTCGAAATATTTTTCAAAAGAACTTCGAATCCGCTATTGTCAAGAGGTGATTCGGCTCTCAGAACACATTCGGAGCCTTTCAGAACACATTGGAAGGCTACCCGAAAGGCATCATAAAAGTGACCGGCGCCGTCTTATGCAGTCCCGGATAGTATGGATGCAATTCCGGATGAAATCGTTCAGCAGCGAGCAGGAGAACCGGAACTCCCGCTGATAGACCCGCGGACCTTGGAGGCGCAAAGCCGCACCAAACAATTTTTCTGGATGGACTTGTTTGCCGTTACCAGGTGCTGTACTCTTTCCGGGTAATCTGAATTTAATAGGCACGGGCGACTTGGAGGTATCTCAGTGAATAAGGCAGAGCTTGCTGGCGAAATTGCGGGACGCACGAATACCACTAAAAAGGCCGCCGAGGAGATGCTCGGTGCATTCATCGAGGTGGTCTCCGAGAACCTGTCCAAGGGCGAAAAAGTGACCCTGGTCGGTTTCGGAAGCTTCTTGCGTCGTGAGCGTAAAGAACGCGAGACTAACAATCCGCAAAAGAAGGGCGAAAAGATTCGCGTGCCTGCCAAGAAGGTGCCAGCGTTCGTTCCTGGAAAAGAGTTGAAGGATAAGGTTGACGCAGGCAAGTAAGCCGCTCGCCTGAATCAACGAGTATCGAGCAAAGAGGAGAGGGCGAAAGGCTTATCTCCTCTTTGCGTTTGGTTGACCTGGCCGCTTTGGTCTGCGACACATGTGCCAGGGGGACTACGCCCAACCCCCGTGCGGATAGCTCCCGGTGAGACCGACCGACGGCAAAAAACAAGGGAGCCGGCTTACCGACTCCCCCGTAAATTTTAAGCCGAGGCTGGTAGTTATGCCTTCATGCCTTGTTCCGCAGCCTCTTTCTCTTCAGGGCTGACGCCTTTGATCGTGAGATTGACTCGTCCGCGGTCGTCAATTTCTTTGACTTTAACAACCACGCGTTGTCCGACTGCTATGACATCTTCCACTTTCTCAACTCGACGATTTTCGAGCTGGGAGATGTGAACCATGCCTTCCTTGCCGGGCAACACTTCGACGAAGGCGCCTACCGGGATTATCCGGGTGACGCGCCCTGCATAGACATCGCCTACTATGACACGCTTGAGCAGTCTGATGATCGTGTCGCGAGCCGCTTCGCCACCGGCCGCTTCGACTGATGCGATTCGCACCGTGCCGTCGTCTTCGATGTCGATGGTGGCACCGGTTTCCTCGATAATCTTTCTGATCATCTTGCCGCCCGGTCCGATTACTGTACCGATGTCTTCCGGATTGATTTGAAGGGTTAGAATGCGCGGAGCCCAGTTTGACATTTGGGCGCGTGGTCCG
>JAIELX010000057.1 GCA_019752635.1 Candidatus Obscuribacterales bacterium
TCTGGAAAAGTCTCCTAAGAGCTTGCGCTGGCACCGTTCCCGTCACCTATGCTGAGCTGAAGTTATAGGCAGGTTTCGAGCCCTTTCTACGCCCGCTTATAGTAGGCAGGAGTAAAGAAGGAATGTGGCAGGAGATGGCTCCGCTTACGCGGAGTTCTCCTGCCACCCGGGTCCCCTTCATCTGCGCATCGCACTAGTCGTACTCACCGCCACGGCACTGCTGTTTCGCCCGCTTGCGCTCGCGGCGATTGTTCATCTCGTCGCTGCCGCCGTGACGACCGCCGCGGACGAACGTGCCCTGCTCGATGCGGACCTTTCGGCGCGCGGCGTTATCCGCCTTGCGCAGGGTCTCCGCCGTGATGGTGAAGCCCATCCGCTCTTCCTTCTTCATCACTACCGGTTGTGCTTTCTTCTTAGCCATTGCTGTCTCCTCGGTTTGAAGGTGTTAGAACGCCTTGGCGAAAGCCTTAGCGCTCAGTTCAAAAGAACCGGAGACTGCAACGGCTAAGCCGGTACAGTCTCCTTAGTGCCCGACGGCCTTGGTGGCCGAAGGTGTTGCCGACGCTGTCAGAATCGTACCGCTGCTGCCCTGACGCGCTCGCACCAGATGCCGCAGCAATTCCGCGAAGCTTGCAGCTTGCGCCACCATGGGAGGTAGCACTTCGGGCATGTAGGATACTCCGTGACTTGAGGTAGAAGGTCCGGACTTCGCGTCCGGATTGAACTTCACGTCAATCAGCTCCTTGTACCCGCCCGGCAGGTTAGTGCCGTAACGAGCCCACACGAACAGCGAGCCAACCGCTTTGGCAACGCCGCCATCCTTCTTCAGACTGTCGCCGGTGAACAAAACCTTGCTGGGGTCTGTGATGCCGCAGTCTTTCATCGCCATCTGCAAACCAAGCGGGCTAGGCTTTTCATGGCTTTTCGGCATCGTGCGGAACACTTTGAACCGATGAGGCGTGTTGGCGAAATCACGCACGCGTTCACGACCGTAGGCCAGATCCTCGTCGGTGAGCCCGGCATCGGCGTTCGGTTCTTCGGTTTCCAGCGCGTAACACCCCGCGATCAGCTCATCAACTCCAGTCTGTGTCGCCCTCACAACAGCCATGTGAGCGGGCGCATCCGAAACCAGCACCACGGGGATACCGGCGTCATGCAGCGCCTGTAGAGTCTCGCGGACATCGTGATACAGGCGTAGATACTTGGTGCGATAACGGTCCAGCGCACTCCAGAACGGCGCGACCACTTGTTGACGGAACTCGACCGCGGTGCCTTGAAATTGCTTGCGCATCAAGGTTTCTTCCAGGGTCCACGGATGTTCGTGTGTTCCGTAACGAGCCATCACCCTGCCCATCTCCCGGGAGAGCAGGTCCAAGTCGTTCATACCGATGACTTTCGCCATCTGAGGCACGAACTTCTGCATGGCGGGAACGAAGTAATCCCAGAACGGATACATGGTGCCGTCACCATCGGTAGCAACAAGTTCGATGCGATGTTCCTTCACCGCTTCGACCATACGTTGCACCACCGTGTGGCGACGCTTACGCTTTCTATTCTTAGCCATCTGCCAATCCTTTCGAAAACCGGACAGGCCTCATGCCTGCGGTAATTCATCCCAGAGACGACTCCCGGCCGAAAGAAACCGCCAATTGTGTTTCCTGGCAGCAAGCTGCAGGCAATCGCGGCGAGGGGAGTAAGCATCCGACTGTGTGCGTGCGCAGTCGATCTCGGTCCAAAGCCGGGTTATAAGTGCGAACAGGTGCGCTAAGAGAAGTTATTGGTCGGCTTTACACGCAAACGGACAGAAGGGACAGAGATTTCTTCGAACCTACACCCCCGGTCCATGCCGGATCAAACGCACCAGCACACGTGCCCGAATGCCGACATACCAGGCTCCACATTGCATCTCAGCACCACGATCAGTCCACTCTCGGGGCGCGGACACGTGTTCTCACCAGCTCCAAACGCACCTTGACGAATGGCGCAGCTCCGATGCGAGAAACCTCGGTTTGGGCGAGATCGAACCTTCGCAGTTCGCCCCACTCGCGTAACGACCTCCGCCGGTGGTCACTGTTCGTCTCTCAAACAAGGAATCCGGGGGGTCGGCCGCGCCGCGCTAACTGTGACGCAGGCTCCATAGCGCACATATCACCTCGCTCCAAAGCACCCGTGGGGATGGTCCCAAATTTAGGTCTTGTATCTGGAAGGCCCCGAAGACTAGGGTCAGGTGAATCTCATTTTTTTATCTCTGGTCTTTGCAACAAAGAGAAAACCCAACAAAGCCACACTGTCTGTAATTTCAAACGACCAAGCCCCGAAGCCTGGTTGCAGATTTTGCCGCAGTCGAAGCTCTCAAGCCATTGAACGACCAACCCGCCCGTTGAAGTTCAATCGGCTCCTATCCAGCAACAGACGGGGTTAAGACCATCCCGCTTGCGCTTGTCGACGGCTGCCGCCGGCAGTCCAACTTCGGGCTAATCACCCGCAAACCAACTGTCAGCAACGCTGACGACATCGTCATTCAGAAAGAGAGACTAAGATGGCCAAAAGCAAGCCTCGTAAGAAGGGTCCGCAAATCGTTCTTGGTGAGGACATCCCGCAGGTCCACCTGCAGCGACTCATCAAGGACCGCGCCGCGTACACCGAGAAGGTCAACGCCACGCGCATCGAGTGGCCCGATCCGGACGACGTCAACTTCGACGAACCGGAGACCGACTCGCTTCTCGACTACGACCTCACCCCGGACGGGTTCCTGTCCAACCCGCTCGGAATACTGAACCGCGCCGTCGCCAAGGCGGCGAAGAAGAAGGGCGGCAAGGGTGGAGGCGGCCAAAAGGCTCCGAAGCTGCCCAATCCGAAGGTCGTCCACGCCGCAGTCGCGAAGTCCCTCACCCACATTCCCCTGGCAGGCATGAGCGGAAACGCTCAGTTTGCCGAGTTCAACGGTGAGTTCCTCGACGTGTCCAAGGCGCGGTACTTCCGCGATGTGTACTGCGAGATGTTCTCGCGATTCCACATCGTCTGGCTCGAGGAGGTCGAGCCGGCCGGCGTCATGCAGCTCGCAACGGACCTGTCCGCTCACACCGGTTTCACCTACACCGGCATCCCGGGCACGGCTAACACGCGCAGCCAGGCCGTCGGCTTCCTCATTCACGAGCGATACGAAATCCTCGGGACGCAGGAATACCACCAGGTCGCGAACGTTCAGGGCATCCCGGACCTCCGACCGGCTCTGCGCGTGGACGTGCGCGACAAGACCACCGGCGAGACCTTCTCGGTGGTGTGCCTTCACCTCAAGTCCATGCGCGGTGGTCCTGCGGTGACCGCCGCAGTCCGGTACAAGCAGCTGGACATCCTCCAGCAGCTCCTCGGGCTGAACTTCAAGGGCATCGTCGGTGGTGACCTCAACTTCATCCTCGACGACCCGAAGCTCAAGGACGGCGACCCGTTGAAGAACAACGGGTACACGCTGTTCATGCCGAGTGACCACACGGCCACGCAGTCCATGGGTTCGCGAATCGACGGCTGGTTCCTCAAGGGCATGACGCGCGCGCTCCTCTTCTACCAGGTCCGCGCGTTCTTCCGGGACCCGAACGTGACGCGAGCGTTCAGCGACCACGCGTTGTTGAGCTTCATCATGTCGTTCTGCGAAGCGATGTACCAGGCAGATCCCGGCACGCCGAACGCCGGCTGCCCGGGCGGACTCACGGCCAAGGACTTCCCGGTGGATGTGATCCAGAAAGTGACCGACCCTCAGGTCAAACTGCTGGAATTCCAGACGCCGGCGTAGACGACTGACTGATGTGCGGCGCAGGCGCGAGTCTGTTTCGCACAGGTAAGAACGCGCGGTAAGCGCTCGAAACCGGAACGGGAGCGCGCCACCATTACTGGTGGCGCGTTTCTCGGTCTCGGTGGTTTTTAAAAACATCAACAAATTGACAACTGGGCCTCGGCCCGGGAGGAAAACGATGTCTCTTAACGCAATCACCTACGATCGGGTCAATCGCGAGTTCTGCTTCAACGGTCTGATTGCCGGCGTCCGCCAGGTCCGCACCATCGCGGAAATGTTGGAGACCTCGCCGGTGACCTACCGCTGGAAGCGCAACACCGCGGGCAAGCGCGTCCGCCGCAAGGAGGGCCGCTACGCCGAAATCGGACAGTACTACCTAACCGCGAACTACCTGCGCCAGATGCTGGCCTTCGCCGAGAAATACGGCTGGTTCACGGACATGACCGACGCTCGCGTCGGCGACCACGACTTCAACCCGAACCAGATCACCCCGGGTTCGCACTGGAACCTCGCTCGCGAGCTGAAGGCAGCCGCACGCGAGTGCCTCCACACCGCGGAAATCGTGGGCAACACGGATCGGGTGACCGCAGAGATCTTGCGTGAGCGCGCCGCAGTGATGCAGCGCAAGGCTCACCGCCTCACCACCATCCAGGGAGCGCACCCGCGCCACTCCTGATCAACAGTGCGGCGGAAGGGCAGCAGTCGTCTCGCCGCTGTAATCTCACCCATTGAAGAACACTCAGGACGAAAAACGCGCATGAACTGGTTACAATTCGCCTACCTGATCATCAGCCTTCAGGTCGTGCAACTCTTCCTATTCGCCACCGCCCTGGTTCTCCAGCTTTCCGCATCGAAGTACAAGGCCTCTGCCTGGAAGGCAAACGTGCTCTCCGGCTTCGGCTTCATCTTCATGAGCGCGACAGCCTTTCTCGTCCAGCGCTACGTTCCGGGCGACCAAGCCTGGTACACCTGGGCAGCGGGCTGCACTTTCGCTTTGTTCGCTTCGTTCTTGCTGTGGGTGGGCTTCACCCGCCGACGGCTCTTGAACGCGCAGCAGAACAACGACGCGCAACCGAAAGCCTGACAAGACATGCGGGCACTCGGTAGTTCGGCTAGCTGCCGCACGACTAGAGCGCTCTTCGACCCGGTGCAGCCTCACGGCTGCCCGGGTTCTTTCTTTCCGCACCGCCTACTATACATCCGCGTATTTCCACAAAGAGCTTCAGGGCAAGAGATTCCGTCTTTTTCGAACTTCTGATCAACACGAATTCGATAACAAAATCACTAGATTTAGTATCGAACTGGTGCTGTTGCCACCGGGACCTAGGCTCCAGCAGCTCTGGCAGCTTCGGCCTCTTCCAACCGCGTGCACAACCTTTCATCTTTGCCGCGATCGAGAATGCGTTGCGCTTGAACAAACCGATTTTGATTGCGCTTCTGAATCCCGACATTAATGTGTCTTTCCACACACCCACGAATCCCCGGAATAACGGCGAACAACAGCCCGTAAATCAAGCTTGCGATCGAAAAGCAACTAATAATCGCAAGGTAAGAAGGAAATGCGCCGCCCGCAAACCCCAAAATCAGTCCCGTGAAAAGCGAGAAACCCGCAAACCCCATAATCGCCCTTAAAGCTCCCGGGGAGAGATCGCCAGACTTCCACTCGTGCTCTTCCAGATAGGCAGGCAAAGACGTCGCAGCGCACTCGGCAGAATCTTGATCATTTTGAGCTTGTTCTTGAACATCGCTCTGCGCTGCGGGGCTCTCCACAGAGCCACCGAATGAATCTGCCGAACCTTTCTGAAACTCAGGGAAGCTGTAAACTATTGTTCCCGAATCACTGACATCCGCCCTACCATTGAAGCGCACCAATATTAGTGGCATCCAACCTTCGTTCACAGTGGTCTCCGCCACATACGGCGCCAGCTGTTCCGCGATTACGACGCCGCGATTGGCCTGGATCGCATGGACGATGATGTTCCAGCGTTTCTCTTCCAAATCCGCGTTAGGGTCACCATAGCCAAACAGAAACTCGAAACAGTGATCCAGAAAGTTAGTCTTAGTTCCTGCAACCCGGGAGTCGGAAGTAGCAATAGTTTCCGCACTCGATTCGGCGTATGGACGAGCAGGACTCCACAAAATGTAACGGGGCCAGTTCACCCAGTCCCAGAGACAATCAAACACCCAGTACCTCAGCCAAGCGCCATTAGCGAATAAACGCGAGAAATCGAACCTGCGTATGTTGTCATTGCCCCCTTTGGCCACCAGCAAGCGAATCACAACATGAACAAGAAGGACAAGCATTATGCCCCCGCCCGCCACCAGCGGGAATCTCCACACAAACAACATTAAATAGACAAGAAGCAAAAGCCGTAGTAGCGAGAACATCGCAAGACAAAAAAAACGACTGCTGAGCAACATCGCATTCAGCGCAATCATCCCCCCCATTTGCAAGAACGTACCGATGCCTTTGAAAAGGTACGCAATTTCAAATCCGGGACGAAACATATACGCCACACCGCCTGCGGTATCAACGATAAGATGCCCCCTGGTTTCAGACGCTATCTTGTTAAGCCAATGAATTACTCTTTGAACGGGAAGTCCCGTCTTTTGGGAAACTTCCGCTGGTCTCACCGGCGTCCCGCTCGAGCGTAGCACCTTCAGAACACTCTCCTTCTCGGCAGAATGCACCGATGCTTTCAGATTCTCGGACAAACTCAACGGAACCTCCTGCTTGCCAGATAGTTTTTCCTAATCGTCGTCAATACGAAATTTACGGCTCTTCAGGGGCAGTGTGGAAGGTTGCGCCGGTGGAACAACCGGCACAGAATCGACGATGTGAATTGTTTCCCCAACGTCCTCTTCATGCGAGATCAAGCGTGGCTCGCTCGCGGCGAATCCTTCCCGTGGCAGCGGATTCGAGGCTTGCGGATCTGCTCGCACCGGCGCATCGTTCGTATCAAATTCTTGATCAAGCAAATCCTGCTCAGTGCTGTACGCCACTGTTACGGGGCGCTCCGCGCCCGCGGCACGCTCGACGGCCGCCTCGGTTAACCGCGCACTCAGCGTTTCTTCCCGATTCGCATCATCTTGCAATCGCCGAGACTGAATCAATCGAGCTTGATTTCGTTTCTGAATTCCTTCATTGATGCGCTTCTCCACTATCCAGCGAATTGAAGGAACGATGGCGAAAAGCAAGCCGTAAACAAAAATTGCAGCGAGCACCGGAATAAAACCGACCAAAAATGGCAATCCGGCCGCGGCGATCATTAACGCAACGCTACCGATAAGCGCAAAACCTGCAAAACCTGCGATAGCCGTTATCGATCCCGATGACAGATCGCAAAACTTCCACTCTTGCTCTTGCAAAAACGCCGGCAAATTAACAGAACTACGCGCTGCAGCGACTTGATCACTTTGGCGACTGAGGAACCGCGAGTAAATATTCTGCAGTGCTTGCTCGCGAGCATCACTTTGAGCGACGGACAGCCCGTCGGCCGACCTTTCCAGGACAGCAGCCGAACCCTTTTGAAACTCAGGGAAGCTGTATATGATCGTTCCCGATTCACTTACATCCGGACTACCATTGAAGCGCACCAAAATTGGGAGCATCCAATCTTCGTTCGGAGTGATTTCCGCCGCATACGGAGCCAACTGTTCCGCAATCACCACGCCTCGATTGGCCTGTATCGCACGAGCGATCATGGTCCAGCGTTTCTCTTCCAAATCCGCGTTGGGATCACCATAACCAAACAGAAACTCGAAACAATTATCAAGAAAGTTGGATTTCTTAGCAGCAGGCTGAGAATCGGCGACGGTCGTTTTTCCGGACCGCTGCTCATAATCCGACTGGTGATAAGGATCCCATGAAATGTACCGAGACCAATAGAACCAATCCCAGAGCCAGTCAAATGCCCAATAGCGCATCCAATTGGCAGAAAAGATTCCCGAGAAATCGATCCCGCCACCGTCATCGCTATCACCGTCACCCGCCAAAAGGCGAATAACAACCAGGACGACCAAAGCGATGATTACCACCACACTCAATACTAAGGCGATACCAAATGAAACACGTATCAAAAAGAACATTGCCAAACAGAAGAAACGAATCCCGAGCATAGTCGCATTGAGAAGGATCCGCCCAGCGCGCTGCATCAGCGTTCCGGTGCCTTTTAGAAGATACGCACTTTCAAACCCTGACTGAAATTTGTAAGCCACACCGCCAGCGGTATCAACTATGAGATGACCGCCCGTTTCGGAGGCTATCTTGTTCAACCAATAAGTCACTTGCAGAACAGGCAATCCCGTCTGCTTTGAGACATCAGCCGGTCTCACCGGTGTCCCGGTGGAGCGCAGCACTTTCAGAACACTCTCCTTCTCAGCAGAATGCACCGGTGCTTCCAGGCTCTCAGACAAACTCAACCAGACCTCCTGCTTGCCATACAGGCAATTTCTATCACCAATTCTAACGGTGATCGAGGCCTATTTCATATCTTTACTTGCAGTCTAAGATCGGGATTAATCGACCCGATTGGCAATAGCCGAAAGTCTCGTAAAAATGCCGGAGCTCATCGTTGCCACAAAACTGCGCCCATCCAATAGCACAACGTCTGCGCACACTTGAGCATGATTGCCGCTCAACAAATGCCCCAACAGCGCACCGCCAACTGCGCCGGGCAGTCCGTAGTAACGCAGCCCGACAATCGCTCCAGCGCCGGTACCCACAAATGCCCCGATTGAGTTCGATTCACGACACTCTTTCACATTTACACGGCTTAGATTGCCCGCAAGCTCTACCTTTGCTGCGGGCGACGGAGAACCGCAGCAAGACGCAGCCGCTACCAAACAAAAGCCCTCAAGGCTCCAGTAGCCCTCTTGAAGGTCGCCGGAAACTATGCGAATTTTGTTCTTATCACAACGATAAAGAAGATTCTCAAACCCCATAGTGCACTCCTCCCGGGAATCGTCTTCGTCCATTGTAGACGCGATCGAAAAATCGTGCCTAGCCCCGCTGTCGCTGTTCGCTCAGCCGTCTTCCGCTGTCGGTGGTACTTCCGGGGCGGCGCCACCTTTCTACTCCTCTTCGTAGTACAAAAGAGAAGAAGAAAAGAAACAGGAGAATTCCCGCCCCGCCAAAAGGGCGAGTGAGGCAAGAAATTGAGTCTTGCCGCACCCGCCCACCGTCAATGCCACTCAGTTTTTGTCAGCCTGCTTTGCCATCACCTTCCGGTGACGCGCCGGAAAGAGCGCTGAGCACAGCGGTCTTCTCAGCCGTGGTCAGCGGCCGCCACGAACGATCCACGGCAGTGCGGTAGTCCTCGAAGAGCCGCATGAACTCCTCCGGCTTCCTGGAAGGCATCTTTTCCGCCAGCGCGCCAATGTCGGGCAGAGAATCCGCCACGCGCAACTCATCGAGGGTCCGCTCAAAGTTCAAACCGAACGGCGTATTCTCGAAGCGCACCAACCGACAGCGCGTGATGACGCGCGCCAGATGTTCAATCCGGTAACGCTCCACGTAAACTTCCCCGGTGTCGAAGCCCGCAGCGACGAGCTTGCTTTCGACTTCAACCAGGAACTGCTGTTCGCGCTCCTTCTTCTCATCTTGCAGAGAAGCCAGTTTCACACGGGTCGCAGCGTGTCGGATGAGCAGCTCGATGTGCGCATCGACCATCCAAACGCCCCACGAAACCGACCAGCCGCCAGGCGCAAACGGAACAGTTGTGTACGGTCCGGAGTGGAAAAGTTGCCGATAAGCGTACAGGCATTCCACGGGACTGGCAGCCATGCTGCTGAGATAGTCAGCAACTTCAGCTTGCACAGCGTTAAACCGACGCTCGTCCTGAGCAGACCATTCGCTCGAGGACACGAGCTTTGCCTTCAGCGAAGACAGCTCAGCCAACTTTCCGTGCAGTTTTTCCTTCCGCTCAGAGAGCCATTTGGCGGCAGCATCTTCCTCCCGGGCCGGAACGGCATCATGGTTAACAGGAAGATAACGCGAAGAACGATTAGCCTGCTCGTGCTTGTTGGACCGCCGTCGCGCCAACATCACCACGACCAGAGTAAGAACACCGGCGACACCGCCGGCGATGAAGAGGAGAGTACCAGTTGCCATTCATGCTCCTGTTTCGGTCCCTTGCGGGATACACTTCTTGGGCGACCCCGTTCACAGGAACGGGGTCGGTTGCGTACGATCAGCACGTATGACGGCAATAGCAAGCCGAGTCGACAGCCATCTCCCACTCTTCACGCAAGGACTCGGGCACTGGCGTTCCGTCGGCGGTCTTCAGCGCCAGGAAAAGGTAAATCTCATCGCAGCCGGGTTGCTGCGACTGGACGTACTCGTCGTAGAAGACTCCTCCTTGTCCCTGGTAGCGGTAGAGAATCACCAACTGCTCAGAGACAAGGATAGATTCGCGGGCCACCTTGTCGAACGCGGGAAGCATCTCGGTGGACTCGACCACTTTCGCTCCGCCGCACGGGAAGTGCAAAGTTCGCTCGACCCGCACCGGGATTGTGCGCTCGACGATCTGGCGGGCACGGTCATTGAGACCGGAATTCTTGATGGAGGACATAGTCCCCTCCTGGTTGCTGACTGTCTGGCGTCGAAACACAACGTCGTGGCAATCAGCCGGTCCGCGAACGCAACATTCGTTGCTCACGCAAAATCTTCACTGTCTGCGCCGCCTCGCGCACGGAGCTGTCCTGATCCTCAAGCGCCAAGTTGATTACGGTCGCAGCGTCGGCGTGATCGAATTCACCAACAGCCCGCACGATCTCACGCCGCACTTCGGCGTCGATCTCCTGCTGGTAGGCCGTTAGCATGATCTCAAGCAACTGCGGCTCGTTGTGTACGCTTCTGTTTTCGGCATACTTACGTCGAGATTGCCCGATGGAACGAGCAACGGCAGCTCGCACCCGCGAGTCGGCATCGTAAATAAGCGCCCGGCCAAGTCCCTGAATGACAGTGGACGAAACAGCCGGCGGTTGTTCACCGAAGAGTCGCGCCGCATCGGCGCGCTCAAGGGGCGTCACACTGTTGATGAGTTTATTCAGTCCGGATTCCAGCACCGCTGGGTCCGCGTGGGTGATGCCCGGGTTGACCTGCAAGTTCTGCGTTTTACCCGGACTGACAATGAACATTGCCGCCGCCAGAGCGGCGATGAGCGCAATCACGACCGGAACGGTCGTCCGCAAGGTCTTGGACAAGTTCTGCACCTTCACTGACTCCTTCGTTGACATGCTTCACGGCAGTCTGATCAGTAAGACCGGCGTTCTCGGAACAGTAGTAGCGAAATGAATTGGGAGAGGAAAGGTCCGAGGAGGTCTTACTTGGTAGGAGGAACTTTGGCAAGCTATCAATTAAGGTCCATCGGTATCAACCCGAGACCCCGCTATGTGACAAACTATCCCTGACGCGCCCGCGCAAACTACATATAGAGAAACATCCCCTGCAAATATCGGACAGAAGCCAAGCGGGCTCTTACTACAAAAATATCGTGATAAATGGCACCGCCACGGTATCTTCGGTCGCGCTAAGTCGCCGAAAGAAAAAATGAACTAAACAGGGTTCAGATTCCGGGAAAATGGTCATTGACACACACCTTTTACGCGACTAGGATCTTGACAAGAGACGTCAAAATTGGTGGTTTAATGCTTTACTATTCCTCCCGAGTTTCACGATTGGCGCCGGTTGTTGCCGGAATCATGCTTGCATGCACCGTAAGCGCTGTTTCCGCGCAAGTGGGCCAATCTGACTGGGTTCAACCCGGCGCGAGCAGCCCTGCGGCGACACAATCGTCACCGGGGTCAGGATGGGTACCCCAAGGGCAGCTGAGCACTCAGCCCGCTCAACCCAGCCCTCAAGGACAACCAGGACAGTCCGGTTGGGTACAACCGGGTAACAACGTCGGCACACTCGGTCAGTCCGGATGGGTACAGCCGGGTCAGGCCAGCAACAACAGTGGCGGCTCTCTCGGTCAGTCCGGATGGGTGAAACCGGGTCAGGCGTCTCTCAACTATCAGCAACCAACTTCCACGGGTCAATCCGATTGGCAACAGCCGCAACAATCCTATCAACAGCCACAGCAGCAGTATGCACCCCAGCAACAGTACCAACAGCCACAACAGGCTTACCAGCAGCAAGGGTATCCACAACAGCAAACGGGGCAATTCCAGGTGCCGCAGAACATGTTTCAGCAGCAGCCGGATTTCGCAAACATGCAACAGCCTCCGACTCTAGACGGCGGCGTCTCCCAGAATAACTACATCCCCCAACAGCAGCAACAGTACGGAAGCCCGGCTGGGAGCAACCCTTACGGGTCCGTCGACAGCGGAATGGGCATGATGGGAGGTGCTCCCCAGGGAATGGGCGGCATGGGCGCAGGAGACATGGGCGGGCTGGGCGCACTCGGCGGCTTACTAGGCGGCGGCGCTGGAGGCATGGACAACCTCGGTGCAGCGATCGGTGCTGCTGCAAAAATGGGACTAATCCCCGGCACCGGCGGTGGTGGCGGTGGCGGACTATCAATGCCTCACTTCGGAAGTCAGCTTAGCGGTGGCGGACAACAGCAGCGCATGAGCGCGCCGCCGCGTTCAAACGGCGGCAACATGTTGAATGCAATCCCCGGCGTCGGCGTTGCCAGCACTCTGGGCCGATCGGTCAACTCTTCGGTGAACAGAGCAATTCCGCGGGCAGTAAACCGCGCAGTAAATCAAAGCTTGAACCGAGCATTCCGCTTCTAGTTCAATAACAACAATTGTGCCAAAGAACAGCAACAAGATCTCGCTTTCCAGAATGCTCAGCACGGACCCCACGTCGCTTATCGTTATGGTTCCCGGGCTAATCTGGACAATCCTGCTCAGCGTGCTCTTAGTGTTTTCACCGAAAACGTTGCAGGAACCGCCAATTCCATTCGTGGCCGTGATCCCGCTGGGGTGCCTTGTGGTGCTTTGTTGGCGGTATATATCCTATCGACGAAAGGTCCAAACCTATCAACCCGTAGAAGCAGTGATCTTCCGCAAACAGTATCTGCTGGAATACACGTACGAATTCAAAGGCACGAAGTATCGCGGAACAGCGAGCATCGCAGGCGCGTATGACGAAAGCCTCTTAACCGTGATGGTCGACCCCGAACATCCCTCCCGAAGCTTCATCCGAGAACTGTTCTGCCAACCCCCGGGGTGATCGCGCAGGGGGGGTAGCGGAAGCTAGGCCAGCAAGAAGCGTTCATTAGGCTTTACTCCTTTCTCAAATTTAGGAGCAGTAACGGAGCCAGTATCAACAAGTCAACAGCACAGTATCAACAAGTCAATAGCACAGTACCACAAGTCAAGAAGGCGTCGATAGCGGTCCCCCTTCCTGACCTTTATCTAATTCTCCTCCGCGCTAAATCCGTTGATGCCCCGGCACGGCGATTCCTATGTTGCAGGGGTAACACTTCAAGCCACCCTGACACAGGTAACCGTACCGCTCACCCCTCCTTCGAGAAACCACCTTTCGAACACTTCCAAGTGGTTCATGCCGGATTCATTCCGGTCGGGTAGGTGCGGGTACGGCAGGCTGGCAACTACTGAATCTCTGGAAAGCTGCAACCGATCAGCTGGGAGAACAGCTCATGGCTTCCGAATCGCCGAAGAACGACCAGGGTCTCTTTCAATGGCTCTTGGTCTGGATTGCCCGCATTCTGGTGGGGATCCCCGTCGTCCTGATCTACCTGCCCTTGCGGGAAGGTAAACATCTGTTCGACCGGCTCGTCTACGACAAGAAGCACCCGATCCTCCGCAGGATCATCGGTGCCGCCGTAGCACTGACAGCCGGCATCTGGCTCACATTCAATCTAGGCATCGCTGAAGGCGCGATGTTCGCAGCCCTCGGTGGCTGGGCCTACCCGATCGGCCTGGCACTTTGCGGTGCGATCTACTTCTACCTATTCCCGGCACTGTTCTGGGCGGGTGAAGCAGGCTACGAAGCACTCAAGCCCGTCCTCCGCTCACTCCTGAGCCTGGCATGGCGCGCATTTCGTGGCTTCTGGGTGTGGGTCGGCAAAGTCTTCGCAAACCTCTGGAACTGGGTCTGGAGCTGGGTCAAGTACCTGGCCGCCAAGTTCCGCGACGTCGTCCGCTTCTGTTGGACGCAGTTCAAGCACCTGGTCAGTTGGGCCTGGGGCTGGGTCAAGTATCTCGCCTCCAAGGTCCGAGACCTGGTCAAGTTCCTCTGGACGCAGTTCAAGCACCTGGTCAACTGGGCCTGGAGCTGGGTCAAGTTCTTCGCCGCCAAGCTGCGCGACTTCGTCAAGTTCTGCTGGACACAGTTTAAGCGCCTGGTCAACTGGGCCTGGGGCTGGGTCAAGTTCTTCGCTGGCAAAGTGCGCGACTTCGTCAAGTTCTGCTGGACACAATTCAAGCGCCTGGTCAACTGGGCCTGGGGCTGGGTCAAGTTCTTCGCTGGCAAAGTGCGCGACTTCGTCAAGTTCTGCCGGACACAGTTTAAGCGCCTGGTCAACTGGGCCTGGGGCTGGGTCAAGTTCTTCGCTGGCAAAGTGCGCGACTTCGTCAAGTTCTGCTGGACACAATTCAAGCGCCTGGTCAACTGGGCCTGGGGCTGGGTCAAGTTCTTCGCTGGCAAAGTGCGCGACTTCGTCAAGTTCTGCCGGACACAGTTTAAGCGCCTGGTCAACTGGGCCTGGGGCTGGGTCAAGTTCTTCGCTGGCAAAGTGCGCGACTTCGTCAAGTTCTGCTGGACACA
>JAIELX010000041.1 GCA_019752635.1 Candidatus Obscuribacterales bacterium
GATGCTACCACCGCCGCCGCCGCCACCGCCGCCGCCGGTGAAGCCGCCGCCCCCCCCGCCGCCGCCGACCGTGCCACCGCCCTCTCCGGCGCCGCCTCCTCCGAAGCTGCCTCCGCCGCCCGTGCCACCGGGTGAGCCCGCAAGATCTTGTCCCCCTGCGCCACCGCCGGCCGCTAGTACCGGCCCGGTTATAACCAAATCGCCAGTGCTTGTAAGTGAGACAGAGCCGCCTGCTCCGCCTGCTCCCGCTGGAATCACGCTTTGCCCGCTTGCACCGCCACCGCCGCCGGAGGCATTTATTTCACCATTTACAGTTATGGTGCCTCCATTCGAAAATAGAGAGATTGTACCGCCCTTGCCACCATCGCCGGGTGTTTGAGACGATGAGCCACCGCCGCCGCCGAATACTCTTAAAGCTCCTGTGGAAATGTTTCCGCCCGAGATAATCGAGATTGTGCCGCCATTGCCGCCATCCAGCCGACCGACTGCACGGCTACCCCCCATTCCGGCCGCTACCAGCGTTCCTGTCGATATGCTTCCTGCCTGTGCAGTGCCAGCGATCCATGAACCACTACCACCTTGTATGCCGCCATTTATAATGGTTACCGTGCCGGTGCCGTTGATTACCGGCGTAGCGGATGCGATGGTTATCGTTCCCGGAGTAGCATAAGATCCAGACGTTTGCAGTCCGCCTATGGAAATGGATTCGCCGCTTGTTGCCGCGGCTAGTATTGTGATGTTGCCGTTTGCGCCACTACCGCTTCCGCTACCGCCACTGGTGACTGTAACTGCTGATGGCAGTCGTACAACTCCGGCTCCCGCTTCGGCACCTGCGTATGCAACCATGGTGATGTTGCCGCCTCTGTTGCTGCCACCAACTCCAGCAGAGGTAAGACCCGTTATTGCCGATGGTGCTCCGACGAAGCCGGTAGGGGCCGTCCCGTCGAGATAGATGCCTCCGCCGGTTGCCGACCCGCCGTCAATCGTTAATTTGGTTCCAGTGTCGTTGGTGCCGGACCCGCTACCCGTGCTGAAGTTCGCACCTGACACCAGTGTAATTGCGCCTGCATTTCCGCCCGTTTGTGCCGAACTCGAGTCGATGACTGTTGCGCCGGTCACTGAGATGATGTGACCGCTGGCGAGAATTGCAATGTTGGGGCTAGCGCCGCTGGCAACAATCGGACCGGACAGGAGCACATTACCTGCAGTGTTGAACCAGGTCGGGTCGCCAGTGATGTTGATGTTGCCCAAATTGAGATTGGGGGTCGCGGCGCCGAGCGTAGCTGCGGACGCGTTTACGTTGACCTGTCCTGTAACGTCATTCAGGTTCGCTTCGACGACTCCGTAACCGGCGTCAATGTTTAGCTGCCTGGAAAGCCAGTCTCCGCCGCCTGCATTAATGTTCAGTGTTTGAAGAATGTCTGCCGTATGGTGGATATTGATATTGCCGACAAGAGCCTGAATGCTTCCGTTCACATTGTTAACAACGAGATTGTTTATCGATGTTAGATTGACATTACCGGTGGTGGCAGCAAGAATCCCCTGGTTGGTGATGTTGCCCAATGTCGCATTCAAGTTCAAGTTGTTGACCGCTTGCATAATCGGGCTTATGCCGCTTGATGGCAGTTGGTTGTAAATTGCGCCGGCATTGATGTTCAGATTGCCCGCGGATGAAATCGTACCCATATTCGTAAGCGTATTGACTATGTTAAGCGTCAAGCTCAGGTTCGAGATTGCTCCTGCTATTCCGGCCAATCCTGAGGTCGGTAGAACTGATGTGAGTAGCGCACCCTGGTTATTAGTCAAATTCGAAGCGCTCAGAACAGCGTTAGTTACTGCCGAGTTTGTGGAGATGGCATAGAAGCTTCCGCTGTTGACCAGGTTTCCGGTCAAATTCAATGAGCTGTTCAAGCCGAAGTCGTGAATTACGGCGACGTTGGTGGGAACGACCAGACCGGTGATTCCCGCCGTAAGTTGGGGAGTCAGGTTCAAGGTTCCGCCGGTGGCAATGCCGCCCGCGCCTATGTTGAGCGTCTGGTCGTGTCCTGCCAGAACATTCACGAACGCCGCATACTCGGCTGCCGTCAGGGAGGCCCCTGCGCCTACTTGCCGCTGTTCTCCGTTCACAGTGAGGTTTACCGTGCCTTGATGGCTTTGATCTACGATGTGGTGGGTGTCGGAGGAACTCAGATTCAATTCCGCTGCAATACACGTTGGCATCGATATTGGTAGTAAGGACAAGACCGAAAGAACTCCAGCCAGGCAGGCCGTTGGACTCGATTCGACGACGATTGAAATGCCTGCATTCGGAGTCTTGCCTGCCATACGCGATACCTCAGCGAAATTTGTGTGGACTTAGTAGTATATTTGCGCAACTTATATAAGGAGTGGTTTATGAGTCTTCAAAGTATCTAAGGTTCTCACCCTGCCCCTACTACAGCGAATCACCGGAAGTGTGAGAGCCGTGAAAGCTGCGTTTTGGAACATTCTTCGTCCTGTAAACCTAAGTCAATGTAGCTAAGTATTGCTTTAGGTGAACTCTGTCCTTGCCGAGTTTGTCGAATTCGGAGTCCGCGTTGTGATCATTGAGCTCCCGCAACTCAGAAAACTGTGTTTGCTCACATTGGAGCAGCTTTGTGCGTAAGAATCTTCCAGCCCCGGAGCATTGTCTTGACGGTTGGTGTGCCCGTTTAGGATAATCAAGGCGGAAAAATTTGAAAGGTGCATGAAATGAAGTGGACTGCAGCAGGATGTGTAATCTGTATATTGGCGATCGTGATCGCCAACTCGCCTTGGGCACGGGCGGCGGAAGAGCTGGTGGAAGTCGTTCCTGCTGTTTCTGTGTCCGCCAAAGATCACAAGATCCTTGAAGAAAACAACAAAATGGTTTTGGAGCATCAAGAGACTGTCATCAAATTGCTCAAGAAGCAAGGGCTTGAGGTCTACCGTCCGCACCTTCCGCAGTATCACATAATGAGCACCAATAGCGTGCAGGCTCTAATAAATCAGTTCGATTATGCAGCGCTCGCAAGGAAGCTAAGTGCGCCGATTCCGGCGAAACCAGAGTTAAAAACCGGGTCGGCATTAAACAATAACTTGTTTCTCAACGCTTACAATAATGCACTATTGCGGAGCATAGCCGGAAAACTTTCTGTAAAACTGCCCGAGGAGCCGAATGTCGGCAAGGGCTCGCTGGCAGAGCAAAACAATGTAGTGATTAAGCAGAACGGAGAGTTGCTCACCGCTATCGCTCTTAAGTTGGGCACTTCGAAGTCAAAGTAGTTTGTAGTTGGCCGCAAACATAGTCGCTGGCATTGAGACGGCAGCGAAGAGCAACGCAGAATCACCGCTTGCGCGCGCGGGGGGCGGGCGCGGAAATGAGCACGAAAGCTACAGTTCGTGCATTCTCTGCTGCCTTTGGGATTGCACTGAATCAATCTGCCGGGATGATCGAAACCCTTCTTTACAGTTTGGAAGAAGTGACCGGTGCTTTAGACCGTGAGATCACTTCCGGTTGTCGCCGCATCGACTCTTCCGCTCGCCAACCGAGGCAAGGCTGAAAGTTGAAGAAACAGGGCGCCCGGGGGATGTAGTTCGATTCCGACAGAAAGTGGGAATACCTACTTGAGAGGCATTGGAAAGTGAAGCGATGGAAAAGAAAAAGCAGTTCTTAACTGTCCAGGTCCTGAAGCTCAAAGTGACGGATGCGGGAGTTGAGCTAGGGACGAAAGGTTCCATGGTTGCAATTGCCACATTGATTCCGTGCATTGCTCTCGGATGGTTCGGCTGGCAATTCTTGAGTGCCAGTTTGCACAGCCAGGGTGGCTTGCAGCTTCTGGCTTCAAGCCTACTGGGACTGCTTGCCGGATGGTCGATTTTTCTCGTTTTACACGTCAGGCGGATGCAGTCGATGACGCGGGTGCTTCTTTGGGTCGGAGTCGTTGGCGTGATGATGGGTATGCTTGCCTTTGAATCCTTTCGATAGCATCCAGCCTCTGCAATTGAGTTTTGCTGCAATTTTTCATTATGATCGACAAGAACAATTCGAACGAAGGTTCTCTGACTCTCTTGGAACAGTCGGCGAATGATGGAAACATTGAATCGATGTTTTTGTTCGCAGCCAAGCTTGAGCGAGGAATTGACGTAGCGCAAAATGTTAGACGGGCTGCACTCTTTTATCGCCGAGCTGCAGAGTCTGGGCACCTGAACGCACAAATTACAATGGCCAAACTCTGTCTGATTGGTAAGGGCGTGGCGCAGGATGCTGAGGAGGCGGCCCAGTGGTACTTGCTTGCCGCTAATCAAGGCAGCAAAGTAGCTCAGCGCAATCTTGCTGAAATGTACACGTGCGGTCGCGGAGTCGAAATAGACCCGGTGCTGGCTGCCTACTGGCGCGAGAAGTCCAATGATTCTTTTTCTTGACAGCCCTTGGGCTTCCCCTTTAGTCTGGATGAAGAGCAATGGGAGTGATGCGATGGAACGACCTGATGTTGCGGAGGCTACCAGGTTCAAGTTATGTCTAGTTTGTCCGACGTGCGCTACGGAGTTTCCCGCAGATGGTGCGTTGACATGCTGTCCTGAAGATAAGACTTTGTTGGCTCCGGTGGTTCCATCATTGACCGGAACCGTTATCGACGGAAGGTATAACATTGTCTCTCGCGTCAGCAGTGGCGGTTGGGGGGAAGTCTTTCTCGCACGACACATAGGTCTGAACAAGAACGTTGCCATCAAGATTTTGCACTTGAACTTGATCAGTGATCCCGAACGTGTGAAACGCTTTCAAGCAGAGGCGGAATCTGCAAGCCGCCTGAAGCACAAGAATATTGTTTCTGTTCACGACTACGGTCTTACGCAAGATGGACGTCCGTTCATAGTCATGGAGTTTCTGGAAGGACAAAGCCTCACCGACCGGCTGAAGTCCGGTGCCATATCTCCCGAGCTTGCAGTGACTTTACTGAGTCAGTTGTGCAGCGCGCTTGCCGTCGCGCACGAACAGGGCATCATTCACCGCGATATTAAGCCTGGAAACATCTTGATCAACAACGCTCAGAGTGGCGAAGAGGATGTAGCTCAGTTGCTGGATTTTGGCATTGCAAAAACAATGCACGTTGATGAAATCGGAGGCGTGACGCGAACTGGAGAGGTTCTAGGCACGCCTGCCTATATGAGCCCGGAGCAGTGTCGCGGGCAAGCCTTAGATGGTCGCTCCGATATCTATTCGCTTGGTTGCGTCTTCTATGAAATGCTCACGGGAACTCCATTGGTATCGGCCACCAACGCATTTGATTGCATGAACTGGCACCTGAACGGGGAACTGCCAAACCTTAAGGGATTACAGGGGGTGCTGCCGGGCGTGGATAGAGTGCTGCGCCGGATGCTTTCGAAGCTTCCGGACGAACGCTATCAGGACACCTCGGCGCTGAATGAAGATCTCAAAAATCTATTGGAAGGAAAACCCGTTGCTTCACCACCTGTCCGCACGCGGAAATCGAACTCTCGTTTGCCTTTGTATGGTGGTGTCGGATTGCTCGCAGTGGTGGCAATGGTATTCATGTTTCAGTCAGTAGGGAATAAGGGCGTGGTGGACCCTCCGGCATCAGATCCTGTGGCGCCAGTAGAGCAGGTAATTGAGCCTATGCCTATGGCGTCGGAACCGTTCATACAGCAGGAGGCGGAGCCGAGTTTGTATTCTGTTAAGGAATTGGAGCGTCAACTCAAAGTCGTGCGTTCCGCTGCGTCGGAGGTACGCGCAACAGACTCCACCAAGGCAGAGCGTTTGGAACAGACTGCGCAGACGGCCGAAAACTTGTTCAATCGAAAAATTCCTCTGCCTTCCGGAGCGGACCCGAAGCTCATGGTGATTAGTGTTTATGAAGGAGATAAGTCTCGTACTCTGACAGAGTTTGGGACCGTTGAGCCAGTTATCTCCTACACTGCGCATCCGATTATTCTTGCGCTGTCGTCATATAGTCCGGTGATCTGGCGCCTGCACGTTGCTCCCGGGGTGAAGATCCAGAGGATAATTCTGAATACATTCGAGAAGGGCAGTTATGTCGAGAATCCGCCACGAGGAGTAAAAGTAGAATCTGGACCAGATAATGCTTACTTGCCCTATGAGTTTGATGAGAAGAGTGCCAATAGTCAGGACTCGGAGCTAAGGACAAAAACAGGATTGCTGAGATCCGCGCTGGTAGGCAACTACAATGGACAGTCACCTATTGAGCTTGGAAAGGGCAGTGATGACTTCATGGCTCAGCAAGCGCTACAGACGCTGGCAGCTGCCATGAAAGAAGCTCAAGCCATGAAAGAAGTTTCGATGAGGGGAGTGCTTAACTCTCTTAGTTTTATTGCTGTCGCGCGAGAAAAGGAAATGCCTGAGCCTGCGGTGATTTGTAAGTTCAACGGTTTCGGTCCTATTCCGGGAACTGCAATCGAGTTAAATCATTCCGACTTGCTGGCGTTGGCGGTTGCGCCTGAGGAGCAAGCAGTCTACGGCATTACCAATCACGAGTTTTACCGGATGCCTCTTAAGAAGGAGCCGCCCGATCCGTTCATAACAAAAAACAAAGTCGATCTGTCCTGGCTAACCGGCATCACATATGATAGCAAGCGTAAGCGGGTGATCATTTCAGGTAACGGTCGTAATGGTTCTCAACTCTTTTGTTTTGACCCGAGTACAAGAAAGTGGTCGATTTTGCGCCAGACTGGTCGTCCCTGGCAAGGGAAACTCTCTGGAATGTTCTACGATGCACAGAGAGACAAAATTTTCGCACTACCGGACCCAACGTCTTCTTCGTCGTGTAGTGTTCAATCCATATTGACGCTGAGTCCGGATGGTCAAATTGAGAAAGTGACGAAGCTGGACACTGAATTGAAGGTGTCCATTGAAGGCGGAGTGCAAATGGTTGTGAAGGACAATGTTGCTGTCGTTATTGTGCCGGCCGTAACCGATCATGACAGCGGCGGACCTTCAATCCCGCCGAAAACGGCCGCCTTTGATCTGACTACCGGCAAGCTGCTTTTTATGGGACCTTGGAAAACGTCAGTTCAACCGCCCTCAATCTGGGATCAAGGCGAGCCATCTCCTGATGAGCGGGGAGAATTCCAACGATAGTTTAGCTCGAGGCTCTTGGCAGTCGGACGTCTTGACAGTATGCCGTTCTGGTGCGAAGCTACAGGCGCCTAGATGGAGTCGGGAATGGGCAAAATTCTGGTCGCCGAGGACGAAGCTTTTCTGGCTGAAGCAGTTGTTGATGCTCTTACGACCGAAGGGCACGAGGTCACACATGCCAAATCGGGCGACGAAGCGCTTGCTTTTCTCGACTTTGGTGCATTTGATTTACTGATCTTGGACTGGAATCTTCCCGAGTCCAGTGGCATAGAAATTTGCAGGCAATTCCGCCGGAGCGGTAAAGCCGAACCAGTACTGTTTCTCACGTCCAGAGATCATATTGATGATAAGGAACTGGCCTTTGACGGCGGGGCTGATGATTATCTTACGAAGCCGTTTCAGTTGCGTGAACTGTTGTCGCGAGTTCGCGCATTAATGCGCCGACCGATCGGCTTTGTTTCCGATGTGGTTGTTCTCGGTGATGCCGTGTTTCATGTGCGCACTGGCACCATAACCAAGGGGGCACTCAGTGCGAAACTGCAGCGCCGCGAGTCGGAGTTATTGCAGTTCTTTGTGAAGAGACCAAATTTGGTAATCAAAGCCGATGCTGTTATTGCAAGCGTCTGGGGGGCGGAGTTCGACGGATCTGAAGTGGCTTTTCGGTCTTGCCTTGCGAAAGTGCGAAAAGCTCTTGCGACATTCGGCCTTGAAAGCTGCATCGCCACCGTTCATGGATTTGGCTATCAATATACTCCGCCGACTGTGTAGAGAGAAATTCCTGAGCTTGAACATTGCAGGTGCATAACCTGCTGACCTACTGCGTCTTTGTAGTTATTGCAGAGAATCAATTCATGAGGGTTGATTCAAGGGCCATTCTGCGAAGGTCTTTGTGCAGATTCCGAGTGGTTCCACCCGAAAGAGCGCTAGCTTTTCGAAAGTGAGCGATACTGGTAATGGTGGCATCTGGTCGGGTCGCTCACCGTTTGGAACGGGGGATGCAAGATGCGCCAACGTAACGTGTGGAATGAATTCTTCGTATGAAAACGGGTAGCCTGTTTCGCTAAAGCTCTTGTGTTGTCCGTCTGTAATGCCGTTGAATGCTTGTGGATCTGCGGATTGCTTCTTGCAAATCGCGAGCCATCGATCGGCAATCTGGTTGTGAAGTTCCTGAATGAGATTGGTGCGTTCGAAATTGAGAAAGACAATTTTTGTCGCCCAGATGCTTACATCGCAAACTTTCAGGGTCGGGGACGCACTTTCAAGATTCAGATCAGCCAAGGCTTCCATTGCAACACCGTCGTTCTCAAAGACGCCCTGCATAAGGCTCAGATGCGGCATAGCGTCAAGTCGCTTGTGGATCGAGAAGCTAAGCGCTTGCTGCGGTGTTTCCATCTGCGCCGCGAGTTCGCGGAGCGATTCGATTTCTCTTGGCAGAGGAAAAAGTGCTAGTCCGATGCCGTGCATTTTCGAGTCTCAGTTAAGTAACTATTCGGCCCTATAGCCGGAGTGTCTATAGATAACACTGGTTACTGGTGCGGACTTGTCGTACAGTACCGTTACCCGCTCTCCCTCTACGCAGTGGAAATGATTTCGTTCCGTGCATTCAGCCATTGCGTAATAAAGTTGAAGCGCTCCGGTAACAGGGTCTTTGGCTGGAAACTCATAATAAACCCAGTATTCACGATGTTTGTCGCCTTCGCTATCGATGCTTTCAGTGAATTCCTTCTTTGTAATAAGACCAGTGGTCGCTAGTCCGTTCGTTATCAGTTTTCTGTACTTCGTCGCGGAGCGCATGCAAAGGCACGCGACTAGTACAATTAGCGGTGGAGCACCCCATGCAACCAATGGCTCCCCGAACATGAAAGGAGAGACTAGGACTAGTGCAAATAATGCAACTATGATTATCTCAAACGGACCGATTCCTGCATACACGTCGCGACGAACTTTTCGTGGCAGGGGTTGAAGGAGCTCGGGTTCAACTCGCGAAAGACGGGACGCCTCATCCGGGAGCTTGAGTTTCTCGTTCCACCATCGATCTACCTTTTCGTCCGTATTTAATGAGGCACGGCCTCTGGTGCGTCCGTGCTGCGACTTTACCAGAGAATGCGGCGAATTGCACTTCGGCGCAGAGTCTCCCAAAGTGAGCTTCTCGCAGGCCGAAGCTGTTGTCAACCATCGAACTGCATTGCACAATCTATCCAGTTCGGGGTCTCCTAGCGCTTCGATGTGGGCGAAAGCACTAGAATTCCAAACATCTTCGTAGTCTTTTCGGCTCAGCAGCAAGCGGTCGTTGCCTGCGCCTAGTCGAGTATAAAGTTCAGGACATCGGGCTGTTACTTTGAGCGAGAGAAAGACTGACCATGCAGCAAAAGTATCTAGATCTTCATTGAAATCATTTGCAGATCGGTTAGGGTGTTGGTAATTCCGGTGCCCAAGTTCGTTGGACTTCATGCCTTTCATTGATGGAATAAACATTCCGTCGTAGTCCACCAGTCTCAGTTTACCTGCGTCGGTAACCATGATGTTGCCGTGTTGTAGGTCGCCGTGCGCAATTCCGGCAGATTTTAGATGTTGGACCATCTCTTGGAACGAATCGGCAAGTGATGTGAGGGCCGCGTTGTTTTCAATATTACTTTCGATATAGCGGTCGAGGGTTTGCCCTTTTACCCATTCCATCTTCAATAGCGGAAACCATTCTCCTCGAATTTGAATGCCCTTGTCTTGATACTCAAAGTGCACCGTGCAGTCGAGGTTATCACTCATGATGAACTGCGACAGAAGTTTGTAGCGAAGACTCTGGTCTCTCACGTTGTGAAGAAAACATCGGATGGCATATGTGCGGTTGTCGCAATTCATCTGGTAAACGCTAGCGAATGCGCCACTCACGGGGCGAGGCAGTCCGAGCGTATCAGTTGAGCATTCGCCCTGGCGCAGTTCCGGATCCTTGAATGAGGTCGACGGGGTTTGCATCGCCTCGTTGTAATCTTGAGGCGTTGGCCAGAATGTTGAAAGTGGCCGCTGCTCCGATGATTTGGTGTTTATCACATCCAATGGGCGTCCTCCGCCTATTTAATGCCACCAGAGGACTGTTTTCTATCGCCAAGTCTCGGACTCTGCGTTCAGATGTGCGCCCGGATTATTGGATAGCTATAGATTGCCCGTTCGTCACAGGGACTTTGCAATCGGAAGGTTAAACTGAAACTTCGTACCCCGGTTTGGTACTGATTGCACCGAAATGGCTCCACCGTGTTGCTCAATTATGGCTTTGCTTATCGATAAACCCAACCCGGTCCCTTCCGGGTTAGACGCGCGGTCCGAGGCCACGCTGAATCTGTCGAAGATCTTGTCGATTAGCTCTGGTGCTATACCCCGTCCGCAATCCTCGACGGATATCAGCATGTGCTCTCCATTGCTGTGCCCGCTCACAGTCACTGTTGTCTGCGACGGTGAGAACTTTATAGCATTCGACAAAAGGTTGACCATCACTTGTATAACCCTATCAGGATCAACGAAGACGACTTGTTCTTCCACCGACGTTTGAATAGTTATCTGTTTGGTTTCTGCTAACGGCCGAACGCAGGTTTCGGCTCTCATGACTAAAGCTCTAGTAGACATATTGCTCATTTGAAGGATGAATCTTCCCGCATCCATTTTTTCAATGTCGAGTATGTCGTCTATCAACGCCACAAGTCGTTCTGTAGCGGACTGTGCGCGGGTGATTCGCTTCAGCGTCTTTTCGGACAATGCACCGAACCTTTGTTCAAGTAAGGCGCACATAATGTTTCTCATTGTTTCTAGTGGAGTACGCAGCTCTTCGCGAGAAAGTACTAGGAGTCTTTGCTTTAGAAGTTGTTCTTGGGAGAGCAGTCGGGCCGCTTCATGAAACGCGCTGTCGAGATCTGAAATCTCATCGGCGCCGTTGATTTTAGGAAGAAGCTCTTCTTGGGACAAAATGCGTTCGGCATTTGATCGCACTGTTGCCAATCTGCTTGTAATGTTTTTTGTTAGAAACAATGCTAGTGCCGCTGCGCTTATGACGTTCATGCTCACACCCAGAATGATTAAGCGATCAAGGCTTTTGGAAATCATCGAAAGCGACTTTGTTCCAGCTGCTTCTAGTTTTTCCTCGTGTGCTACCAGATTGCCAACGTGTTCGGAGAGGCTACGCCAGTGATCGGCGTACCGCGCTTGCTTGACGATATCCGTTTTGGGCTCGTGAAGGCGACTTTCCTCAATTAGGTCGAGTTGCATTCTTGAGATCGCCGATACCTGTTTTTCGATTTGCAGGCTCTCCGTCGATCGATCGGGGTCCCCGCTGCACGACTCTTTAAGGGCTCGGATCGCGTTTGTTATGGTCGCTTCTTGCTTGCGATAAAGTGGAGTTATGTCTTCGTCGCCCCGGCAAGCAAGTACCAGGATTGCTGCATCGGCTGTCTCCTGAATTGTTAGTTGAGCTTCTTCCGTAATTTTTCGCCCGAGAGTTTGTTTCTCCAATTGTTGATTGGCCTGTTGGAGAAGAATTGCCAGTGAGCCGACCAGCAGTATTTGAGCGACCAGAGGCAATCCCATGAGTAGCAAGCCCTTTTCGCGTAAGCGAAACTGCCATTTTCTGCTGGGTAAGTTTTTTCCGGACGTGGATTCCGGTGCAACTTCCACCTGTTGAACCGGCGGCGAAGACCCGTCGCTCGTTGGTGATTCCATACTTGGCGTTTGCAATTCTTTTATTGCTGCACTTTTGGTTTCCATCGCTAATAGCTCTGTCACCATCTTTTGTAGTTGGGAGCACTGTTGCTCCGCTTCGGCTACCGCACTTTTTCCGTCGGACTGCAGTTCTGCTGTATCGGTAGCTACCAAAGACAGTGTCAGCTGAACAGCGCTTAGCGGCGCCTTCAATTCATGACAAACAACGGAGAGCAATTGCTTCTTGAAACGCTGTGTTTCCGCCAGGCGCCTTGCTGTGCTATGAAGCAGTAGATCCAACTGTGCCAATTCATCGTCGCCGCTCAAAGGCGTTAGCAGGTGCTCGTTTCGAGAGAGGAGCGCCGTGGTCTGCATAATACTTTTCAATCGGCGTGCAATGCTGCGCCCGAAGAAGACACCCAAAACAGTCAGCAGTAACACGTCGCCTAAAATACCAAACAAAAGAAAGTTCTTGAGCTGGAGCGCAATTTCAGGTTTCAGACCGCGGTCTCGTTTGACCGATGATTTTTCAGCCGCGATTAACCTTACTATTGGTGTCCCGCTACGACTCTCATTTCGCATTTTGAACCACCTAACGATGGTTGACGATATCTGGTTTCTGAAGGCGGGATTCGAGACAAACTCAGTCGGGTCGATTCTGGTCGTAATAAGATAGTGCTGAAACACTCTGAATCGTTTGATAGTGGTGGCGATCTCTTTTACGGTCGCCCCGCGATTCCGCGTCTCTGGAATGCGTTGCAGCTCTTTGTATGTGTTTTGTATTTGAAGCCAGGTTTGGTTGTAGCGAGTCTCAATGTCAAGTTCCGGGTTTTGATGTTTGAGGCTTGCTGCAATGGTTGATTCCGACAAGAGCGTGTGAATCCTGCTAACCTTCGCCATTATCTGTTTGGCCTGAATCTCTCTGTTTATCTGTTCCGTTGATCGTTTCAATAACGCGCTGAAGCCAAAGGCAAAGAAAAGTTCGAATGCCAGAGGAACTGATATGAGAATGAGACCCTTGTGGATAAGCTTCATTATTAGCGTGCAATTCCTTTCGTTGGTTCTTTGATTGATGCAGTTCAGTCAAGAAGAGCGGGCGCGCTCGAGGCAGGTGCACACCTCGATGTCCGCGGTGACGGAGCTCTTCACAACCTTTAAAGCGACAGTTCGTTTTAGTGGTTCGTCACGCGCCTCGTCACGCGCCTCGTACCACGCCGAACCCGCTCTCTCCGCGCTTTTTGATGATTCGGAATCGCGTTTCAAAAATGGAATCGTTGGATAGTTCCGACATGCTCGTTTCGGGGTTGCCTCGAAGTCATATACCCTCTAGGGAAGAGTAGACAACCGCCGCTCATCTTGTCGTCAGGCAAACATGATGGGACGTCATCAGTCGTTGTCTGTTTTTCTGAGAAGGTCAGCGGCAATGCTTTGCAGTTGCGACGCGACACTGGCATTCAGTGTTATCGTGAGCTTCTCTTCCGCATCAGGTATTTGAGCGCTCAGTCCAACTGGAGATTTGCCTGTCAGCACCGCGTAGAAACAGCAGGCCGCCAGGTAGCTTCCTTCCGGGGAAGGGTGGATCAGGTCTTTATACAGATTTATCGATGGAGCTATCTGCTTTGCCTTCGTCCAGCAGTCTCCGACCGGAATCAAATCTGCATTGGCCAGGTTCGCCAGGGTAGAACATGCCCAGCTGATTTGTGTTTGGTCGCCAGGTTGATTGGACATCGCCCAGGTGCCGAATATCACCGGCTTCGCGCCGGCAGATCGAATCAGTCCTGCGAATTCCTGTCCGTAGTCGAACATTTTTGCAGGCTCTTCGACAGGGCGAGCGCTTTGTTCTTGCAAAACTACAATGTCCCAGGGACCCGCTTGTTTTAGCACGTTCGCGGCGACTTCATACTTCCAGTGCTGCTCTAAGGTTAGCCCTGCCTGAATGACCATAGCTATTTTGAATCCCGGTTCTATGTCGCCTTTTTGCGCCGCGTTCTCTAGTAATAGGTGTAAGATTCGCGGCACGTTATTTTCGAAGGTCAAGCTGTTGCCGAGGAAGAGTATTCTGGTTTTCGCATTGGTATCATCAGCGATGCTAGCGACTACTGGATGCTGGGCCGCCCATTGTGCTACTGATTGAATCACCAGGTTTGCCTGCTGTTCTTCGCTGGCGTTTTCGTGCTGAGCCAGTACCAAATCCAAGTGTTTGTCTATTAGCTCTGCCACTTCATCGAAAGGAACGCCCTTAGATTTGAAAGTTTCGCCTATTAGTTCAAGAACTCGTTGTCGATTTGACATAGTTACAACCGCCACCGTTATGCCTCATAAGCTAAGCATACCTAAGACTGTGTTGGAAGTATCGCGGATCATCGCACCAGCCTTGATACCAGAGCGAAGAAGCCAAAATCCGGGCTTGGAATCAAGTGCAGCTGGAACGGCGGTTTACCGCGGCTCGAGTGGAGGCTCCGATGTCTACGCTCGGAGGCTCGCCTGCGCCGGATTTACCGCCGGAGCAAAAAGCAAAAACGCCAGGCTTGTTAAAGCCTGGCGTTTTTGATCAAGGAGTTAGAGCCCTGAAGACTGAATAGCGCATGATTTGCAAATGCCTGTCGACCTA
>JAIELX010000153.1 GCA_019752635.1 Candidatus Obscuribacterales bacterium
TTGCATCTTGTAGAAGGGGTTTCGACCTTGCACTTGTTGCCGGGGATCTCGACCTTGCATCTTGTAGAAGGGGTTTCAACCTTGCACTTATTGCCGGGCATCTCGACCTTGCACTTGGTGGAAGGCGTTTCGACCTTGCACTTATTGCCGGGCATCTCGACCTTGCACTTGTAGCCGGGCATCTCGACCTTGCACTTGGTGGAAGGAGTTTCGACCTTGCACTTATTGCCGGGTATCTCGACCTTGCACTTGTAGCCGGGCATCTCGACCTTGCACTTGTTGTTGGGAGTCTCGACCTTGCACTTATTGCCAGGTATCTCGACCTTGCACTTGGTGTTGGGCGTTTCGACCTTACACTTTACCGACGGTATGTCGATTCCACAACGCGCGTCTCTACTATTGACTGCTTGTCGGCTCAGCGAATCCCTTATGGATTGTTGAGAAGGTTGTGTATCGAGTATGCCGAGGGCTTCGTCCATCCAGTTGCCCAAGGCAGAAGGATCAAACTCTTGCAGGTCTTCGCCCTCTTCGCCCTCTGTTGGTCCCGTCAATTCCAAATCATCTAAATCTGCCATGATATTTTGCTCCTGTCCCTTGCACGTTTATGCGCCTCTCGCTAATCGAGATACTAAGGTTCTGAGCCAAAAATGTAAGCGCGGAAACGGACAGATCTTGGTTGTGCTTAACTACCGTTGATTGCATGTAAATCTGTAGAATTCCACAGGAGGATGTATAAGCTTCGTGCCCCAAGTTTAAAGTTTGGCGCTCTAGCTTTTAAGAGCAAGGAGAGAGTGACTTCACGGGACAACAAGCTATTCTGCGGCTTCTAGCAACTTCGCGTCCGATGTTGGTCTCACAGCTGTGGCAAGAGTTGTTTCACTTTCTAGGTGCGCATTTTCGATTTGGGGACTACACGACTTTTGCTCGAACAACTTGATCAGCGTAACGACACGCGAATACATAGTATTTCGTGTTCGGTTCGCTGCGATCCGCAATTACCAATTCGCAAGCAAGAGCTCTCGAAGGTTCAGAGCTTTTTCTCGTATGACCACTATGTGTCACTTTCAGAATTTAGACTCTTCTTTATCGACCCGTTGGGAGACGAAGGAATGGCAGACACTAATGAAAACAAGCTTGAGAGCAGCAGTAGCGATGAACAAAATTCTAGTGTTAGAGTTGAGGACCTATTGACCAATCCGGCATACAGCGGAGTGTTCCAAAAGGATAAGCCTCCAACTGTGATCGTTTGCGGGGGCGGGGAGGAGACTGACCCGAAGGTTGCTTTATACCTTAAATTCTCGGCGATTCCCGAGTTCGCCAATCAGTTGGCAAATCCGAAATGGGAACAGAATTCGATCGAAAACCCGATTGCTTCTCCCTTTCCAGCATACGGTTTGTCGGAATGGGATCTCCGCTATGGAAAAACTGATTCCAACGGTGATGTAATCACACGGAATGGAACGACGGAAAGCGTTAGAACCAGAAAAGGCCACGAGGTCTCGGTAAACATTAGAGGAGAAAGTGAGATCACCGGGCCCGTGCAGTCAGTGAAAACCAACGAGTCCGGGATTACCACCGTGAAGTTTCAGGATGGTCGCGAAGTTGAGTTCGACAGGTATGGAATCTACGGTGCAGACCGCTACAAGCTTGCTGAGGTCATCGACAATGTCGCGTTGGACAGGCTTGCCGCTGCGTTAAAGGATGGTAAGGGGGTTGAGCAACTTTGCGAAGCGATGAATCAGGTCATAGACAAAGGAGGCAAGGCTCTAGCTGTGGTCTTAATGAATCAGCTGGACAAAAGATTGACGGTTAGCGGATCTGAGTGGTCTCTAAAGAGAGATGTCGTGAATGCTGGCGGGGAACCGTGGGGCAGTGTTCTGAGGGACCAAATAGTCCTGGTGAAAAACGGTGAAAGAGATAAGGGGCGCACTATAGTTGATTTGCTTGGTGTTGAGGATGGTGCCCGTTCGAACCCGAAGGTACCGATTCCTAGCCGTCGGCAATAGTGCTACCCGTGAAGTCCATCGTATAATGATGGACTTCACTTTTCCCCTGATTCTCTTTGAAGATTCGCATAGGGTGTAATGTTCACAACCGTATAGGCAACGGTACGTGTATTCATCGCGGGCAGGACAGTCAAGGTCGTCCTGCAGCCTGCAAGCACGAACGGCACAGCAAGACAGACCGCCCGAGTCAGGCAAAGATTTCCAATTAGGCTTTGATGGCGGACATTACCTTTCTCACAATGTCATCAGATTCTTCCGCTGTCTCCGGAATTTGTATCTGCAAGGACGGGTCAAATGCTGTACGCAAGTGGTAAGGAATGGCATCGCCGGCCTTATAAACTACTGCGTGCCCACTCAGTTGCGAAGCGATCACTCTGCGATGATGCTCGTTAAAGAACGTGCCTGCGCTGATTGCTCTGTAGTCGGCGTTTCCCAAAAGGCGAAAGATGACGCGCAAATTGCAATTGTCCACAATCGTTTCCGGTAAGGCTGCGGGATTATTCGTTGCAGTGATCAGACCATATCCATAAACACGAAGCTGGGCTAGTAAACTAACAGCCAAAGAAGATGCGGAGGCGGCATCAGTCTTTTGGTTTACGTTCAAGAAGGGTGCCCCTGTGTTCATCATTTTTTCGGCGTCATCCAAGACTATTACTTGCTTCAGCGACTGTCCGGCAGGCAATTTGCGGGAGTTTTGGTACAAGCAAAACAGCAGCACATTCAGGCAGAAGTTCTTTTCCGCTTCGCTAAGGGCTTCCCTTAACTCGATGACTGCCGGCTTACTGAATAAAGTCTTCTGGCTCACAGCGTTCTTTGCCACAAACAGATCAGCCTTGGCACCGAGCCGCAATTGAACCAGAATCGAAGATATCTTCTGGCGAATTTCGGACAATTTTTCCCCTGCGAATCCGAACGACTGGCTGGTGGTGCAGCGCTCCAGGTCGTCAATCGTGGGGCGGCGCCCTTGCTGATACATCAAAATCAGTGCCTGTCGAAGGAAATCACTCTCCGGCAAATTCATTTTGAAGCTTGCTTGAAAAATCAACATTAGTCCGTCTATATGCGACTGCGAGTCCACACCGGCCGGAACTTCGAACGCATTGAGCTGTAAGGGCGAAACACTTTTATTCCCAAGCGTAAATACGTTTATTGTGGTGCTAAAAGGATCAGCCAATAGGACAGGCAAGCGGCAATTCGTCGCGTGGGAGTCGAAGAGCAAAAATGGAATTTTGTATTTGCGCCAAAGTGTCGAGAGCAGGTGAATGCACGTGCTTGTCTTTCCCGTGCCCAACGACCCGCAGACAAGCATGTTTTTCAATAATGCTCCGGTTTCGGCGTAATACTTGGTGTTAAGCACCTCCGCGCCATCGATGACGTGACCGAGCAAGAATGAGCTTAGTGCGCGCGTAACATCGGGCTCTTCAACGGCGAATGGTACGGCTTCGTCTTTGTGTGACATTTTGTGCCTCGTCCTACTTGGTTGCCATGCTCAGGCGATTTCTCGGTTCATGTCGACTGGTTTGCGTCTTTGCTTTACATGGATAATCTTGACGTTGGACAAATTATATCCGTTCGCGATGCTCCGGAAGATAGTTCAGTTCTCAAATATGCCCCTCTGCGCCTATTCTTCGAACAAGAATGACGTAATGTACTTTCAGTTCGGAAAATTGCTTTGTCAGTGCTGACTGACCGCGATGTTAACACAATCAACAGGGGGTACGGCAAGCACTGACAGCGTAAAGCCGGCTAGTCTTCAACGATGAAAATTAACGTTGGCGACACGCTCGCACGAGCTGTCAAAATCGAATTCTTTCACAATCTATTGATCAGAGTACAGCTGCTTGCAGGTCATTCCACGGCGAAGTCACAAAATTCTGCTAAGCTTCGTCTCCGTCCATCCCTGTATGAGAAGCGGTGTTCATGAAGATTGCCTGTCTTATCATTGCCGCCTCAATCTTTGCTGCGTTTGTCTGGATGCGGATAGAAGCTGTGAATCTGCTGCAAAGATCCGTCGAGCTTTCTTCGCCTGCGGAAGTGCAGAGCGCTTTTATTGTACCGTTCAGGCAGACTGTAGAGTTTGCTTGCGCGACAGCGCCGAAGTTGCCTCAGACCTGGAAGCCTATCGAAGTTGGACAACTAGCCACCCAAGAAGGTGTGTCCTTTCCATCGGCCTTCGCTGACAAGGCGAAGTGGAAACAAATGAAGTGCTTCGCGCAGCCACTTTCTGACACGGGGTATGGTCCGTACTCGGAGGCCCTTGTTAGTTCTCCCGATGGAAAGCATTATTGGCTCTTCCGCGATCAGGGCTGGTAAAACGTCAGCTGTACTAAACTATTCAGCGCGCGACGATGCGCACGTATTGGCAACGCTATAATAGCGTAGGGAGCGAAGCTGCGCACGGGCGGGGGCATCCTTGTTCAGCAATGGAAAGACCATTGGCAAATTTTCTCATTCCTGCAGGCACAATCATCGATGACCGCTACGAAGTCATCGAACACATTGGCGATGGTGGCATGGGAAATGTGTTCAAGGCACGGGAATTAGGACTTGAGCGAATAGTGGCAATCAAGCTGATACATCAGAGCCTGCTCGGCGACGATGAAATGCTAAATCGATTCAAGCGCGAGGGAATGGTGCTTTCCCGACTAAGCCATCCGAATTTGTTGCGATGCTATCGCTTCGGACTTTGGCGACAGAACATACCTTACATCGCCATGGAGTATTTGGAAGGTGTATCACTGACAAGCAACGCAACGCCTATACCTCCTGACAGGTTGCTGCCACTGGCTGCTCAGATTTGCGAAGGCATGGCACATGCTCACAAGGCGCATGTGGTTCACCGCGATCTGAAACCAACAAACATAATGCTTCTGAAGCAGAACAAGGAAGGCGATCTTGTCAAAATATTGGATTTCGGGCTTGCGGGACTGCTTCCCGACTACAACGATTCTTCCAAGCAAAGTCTAACGCAGACAGGCACCGTTATTGGTAGCGTGTATTACATGAGTCCGGAACAATGCCTGGGGAGAAGGACAGATGCTCGTTCCGATATCTATTCAGTGGGCTGCATCCTCTATGAGTGTTTGACTGGTGCACCGCCACTGGTTGCAGATACTCCCGTCGGACTAATGCATCTACACACCAAAGAGTATCCGGTCCCATTGTCTCAAGCCGTTGCTCATATCGCCATGCCGAGCGGATTAAACGACGTGATTATGCGAGCCATGGCCAAAGAGCCGGATCAAAGATATCAGACTATGGTCGAGCTAAACGAAGCGCTGGCGCTGGTGGCAAGTGGGAGCGGCAACCTGATCCCGCGATTTCATGTCGAAACAAGCAGGTCCGCTGAGACGCTCGGACGAAGACCGAAATTGCCGTTGGTGTTGTCTGTGCTACTTGTTGCAATTGGACTGGGAGCCGCAACGGTCCTCTACTTGAATCAGAATAGAGACGCAGTTAAACCCTGGTCCGGTCGAGAGCCGAAACCGGAATCGTCCGATTTGGTATCGATAAAACTGCTAAGCGTCTCAGGTCTTGAGGAACTCAAATTAGATCCGACGCAGGTTGAGTTGTGGGTCGAGAAGTTCGGGAATAGAAACTTGCTCGACAGGGCTCATGCTTATTACTTGCTTTTTCGGGCAAATAGAATGACGCTGGAAGAATGCCTGCGCAAGAGTAAGCCAGACCTGGAATCAATGTTACGCACTCGCACAAATGATGAACATACGCAGGAATTACTTTTCCGCGCTGCTAGTGATTATGTGTACTTGCTTCAGTACAAGTACGGCAGACCGAAAGCCTTGGCAATGGTTCTTGAAGCATACAAAGATTGCTTAGGTCCTTCTTTTTTGCGCAGGATCAAGGAAGGACAAGCGGAAAGCCTGCGCTGGTCCGGCTTATTCGAAGAGGAACTGGCGAGTTTCGGCACAACAACAAATCTCTCGGGTAGGGACCATCTGCGCAAAGCGTGTTGCCTCAAATATTTGGGCAGACTGACAAAGTCTGATCGACAAAAGGCAATCGCAGCCTTTCAGCGTTTAGGTGCGGATGAACGAACGTGGTCCGAAACTTATGAGGTCTATCGCTCCTTGTTGGAGCTAGATGCGCCCGAAGAGGCACTCAAGTACGCACAGTTGCCCCAAGTACAATCGGGACAGTATGAAGTATGCTATCGAACTATTGGTTTGCATCTAGTCGGCAAGTACGACGAAGCGGAGGAGCTGCTGCAAGATCCCGAGCTGGGCGAAAATCGTCTTCCCCTTCGGCTTTGGAATTATTTGAAGCTCAGCAAATCAAAGATGCAAGCAATTCAACGAGACCTGCTCAGTGATTTTAGAGAGCAAACACATGACCCCCGATTACTAACAAGAGCTGCTTATCACTTCTCGCGAGAGGCTCCTGAATTGAGCAATACAGCCCTGAGTAATGCTCTGTCTCAGATGAAGTTGGACAATTACCTGGATGGTTTCACGAGCATAGAACACATAGCAAGGACCTTGAATCATCTCGGACAACCAGAGCGAGCGCAATCCTTCATGGACGAACGAGGGGCTCATCGCCCGAAAAACTTTGCATGCGTTGGCAGCGAAGAGGTCGCAATATCATTAGCGTATGCTAGTTCGTTGCGCCGCCAAAAGAAGTTTTCGGAGGCAAGAAACCACCTTGCTGCAATTCAGAATAAGGTAAACAACTGGCCGGCGGCGAGGCCTGTTTTCGAGTCTCGGATTTTGGCTGAATGCGCAAGGGTTGAACGCGATGCAGGAAATTCAGCGGAAGCAAATGATCTCTACACAAAAGCCGGTATCGTAGCTGCGGATAGCACAGGAGTGAGCGTCATAGACAAGGTTCTTGTATTGGAGGAACACTCCCGATTGTGCGCTAAGATGGGGAACCAGGAAAAGAGCGCAAGGCTGAAGAGCAAATCTCTCGGACTTCTACCGGCAGAATGCAGAACGGCTTGGGCAACATGGATGCCTCTTTGTCCTGATTATCCGGGACTGCAAACCATCGCCGACTCGGAGTAATGACGAACTTAGTTTGCGCGTGCTCTACCGGACCGATTGACTGTTTTACTGCTGCCGGGGACAATTATAAGAACCGAAACAGAGACTTCCCCTAATGCGTCGATTGAGCTTACATTCGCTGTTTCTTCACTCGTGCTTCATTGTTATGCTGGTTTCATCCTCCGCTTTGGCTACAACGCCGGTCGCCTGGAGGGAATCGACAGACGAAGGATTGAAGGCTTACAAGGCGAATAACCTGGCGCAAGCAAAGAGTATGTTTGCACTGGCCATTAAAGATGCCCTGGCCGACCGATTCAATTGGGAACAGCAAGCAGAGTCCTGGGGGCAGTTAGGGGTTGTCTCCCTGGAGAGCGGAGATCTTGGAAGTGCCGAATCGGCATTCAAGAAGGCACTCGAAGTTGATGAGAAACTTCCCGACAACCAAATCGCAGTGGGACAATGCTTTGAGCGACTAGGACTTTTGTACTTCAAGCGCGGGCAATTTGCAGATGCAGAAAGAAATTTTCGTCGGGCTCAAAGTGACTGGATTAATACGCTGCCGGCGACAAGTCCCAGACTGGCGCTAATAAATGAGTATGTGGCAGAAGCTTGCATCAAAAACCAAAAGTACGACGAAGCGGCAGAGGCTGCCAAAGCGGCGCTGGACATTCGTCAAGCCGGGGCGAAGTCGTTGAGCGCGTCGAAGACCGCCGAGGCTGAGTTAGAACGATGTCTAGCGCTTTGTCTTCGCATTGCGATAAAGAAGAATGATTTTGTCGAGGCCGATGCTCTTCTTAAGAAATCAGGCAAGTCCGGATTGACAAAAGAAGGCATCGCGATGCAAATCCTGAACGGCGACTTATATGTTGCAAGAGGGGCTGATAGTAAAGCTGTTGCGCAGTATGTGAGGGCTTTGGCAGCAGCAAAACGGCATGGCATAGCTACTCCTCAAGTACTAAATTGCGCTCGCAGACTGCAAAAAATGGTGAAAGATCAGCGCGAGGTAGCGAAAGAACTCGCAGCATTTACACCGGAAGAATTGTCAGTGCCAGGAATAAGCTCACTCGAGCTGCCCGACCTTGGTCGCCCCGAAATTGCAGTACCTTTCGGCAAGGACGAACTCGATGGGACTTGGCAGGTTGCGAGTACTTCGGATGATGCCAACTCGCATTACCAATTGAAGTGGAACCCGGATACGCAAGCATTTGATACAACCCATCATGGCAGACACTACAAAGTGCTGGTCAAGAGTTTCGATGGGCGCAATATCAAGCTCGAGTGGAACTCAACCCCGGACAGTAACTTCGAGGGTACTTTTGATGGCACCTATGAGGGAAACTCTTTCAAGGCAACGAACAGCAAGGGGACGACTCTCGATGGAACCCGCGTGTCGTCCGCCCGACGCGAGAGGCGTGACAATGCAAGAGCTGCAGTTATCGCACAAGCAAAAAAAACAGCGGAGGAACAAGAGCAGGCTCGTAAGGTCGCGCACGAAGTAGATCGTCTTCTGCGCGAACGTGAAGCAGCTAGAGCCGCGGAGGCGCAGACCGCAGCGGGGAGAGCGGCAGAGATACAAGCGGCTGCCGCTGCGCGCGCAGCCGCAGCCAGGGCGGCGATTGCACCGGTCAACCGTCCGGTCAAAGACAAGTGGGCACTGGTTGTAGGAATAAGTAAGTTTGACAATCCCCGGTACAACTTGCGATTCGCGGCCAAAGACGCCAAGGATTTTGCAAATTTTCTGGTGCACGAAGCGGGCTTCAAAGAAGACCACGTTCGCATTCTTCTTGACGACAATGCGACGAGAAAGAACATAATGTCTTCATTCGGAAGCAAGTGGCTTCCGAGCATAACGGAGCCTGATGATCTTGTTGTCGTCTATATCTCCACACATGGTACGCCGGCACAAAAAGACCGGGACTCGAAAAATTACATAGTGGCTTTCGACACTGAAGCGGACGATCCCTACGCTACAGGGGTAGACATGGAAGAAATTTATCGACGCCTGACTTCCGGCGTAAAGAGTGATCGGGTGCTCATAGTAATGGATACTTGTTACAGCGGCGGTAGCATTCCCGGGTCCAGAGGTCTGGAGGAGAGTGACAATTTCGATCTCAGCAAGCTGTCTGTGGGTGCCGGGCACATCGTACTTAGTTCAAGTGGCGTTGGTGAAAGATCTTGGGAATCCAAAGAACGACAGAATGGGGTTTTCACCCGGAACTTAATCGATGTTTTGAGAGAGAACGGCACGAGGATCGATGCGACTAAAACCTTTAGCGAACTTAGAAGGCGGGTTCAATGGGAAGTCAAACGCGATTTCAGCCGAGAGCAAACCCCTCAGCTAGGCGGCAGTTGGGAAGGCCGAGATCTTGTCTTGTCGGTACAACCGATTGCTCCTCGCTCCGCAGGAACGGCAGCGACGGAAGGTCTGAGTGTTCCCGAGGAGAAATCTGCACCTGCATCCGGCTCATCTGGAAAATCGCTTCCTGTTAAGGCCGCTCCTACTAAGGCGACTTCGGTAAAGTCCTCCAAATCAATTAATGAGAACGTCTCCAAAACAGGCTCCAAGGCAATCAAGCGATAGTTCCGTTCGAACAGTTTGTTGAAGGAAGCTCTTGATCGAAACATCCACTGCCGTGCTACATAGCGCAGTGATTCCCGCGAATGTCACTCTCCCGGAAATAACTGCGATGTTGGTGAAGCGCTGCGGAATTCGCCGAAGTTGATATACCTGACTTTCTTCAAATCAGAGGTGCCAACTAAAGCTTGACCACCGTCGGCCAGTTTGTACAGCTTGATGTAAATTCCCGATCCTATGTCATTGGGCGATTCACCCACCCAGTCCACGACGTCTAAATAGTTTGCGCCTTTCGGGATGGCCGTGAAAGTACTTTTTCGCAAGGTGAAATCCCGACGGGGCGGCTTTTGAATCGAACTGCCGATCTTGTTTGCATCGAACTTCTTCACGAAAGCCTGCAACTCCGCATTGTTCAATCCTGCGGATTTGAACGACATAATTCCACCGTTGTCACCTAACCGAACGATTGTGCTGTTGGCCAGCTTCATCGGACGGCTGCTGATAATGATATCGACAGACTTGTCCGGAGACTCACTGTTTTGAAAATGTACTGTCTGCCACCAGTGGCCAGAGTTACCAATCTCGGGTCTGGAAAACGTTTTTCGATAACCGTCAATGTGTGGAAGAATTCCATACCAGCCGGCGCGACTTGTTTGCTCTGCGGCGTATGCACCCGGAACATAATATCGACTAGAGCACATCATTATGATCGCAGACAGACCGGTAATGATCAGAACAAGATATGTGCGCATTAGATGCCTATCTCCGCAGTTTACAAATCAGCATAACACTTCTTGAGTTGTCTCTCGGTCGAAGCAATCAAACTCGTTATGAGCAGGGTATTCGTTTATGCCGGATATCAATCAGCATGATGATGATTTCAATGCCAACCAGAACTAGTCGCGACTAACTCAGCATGTCTCCAAAAGAGTTCAGCAAAGTGGTGCAGGATATGAAAGCTGGCGCGCAATTTTTCGGAAATAGAACCCAATAGCCATGCGATGTTTTGTTGAGCAGTTTGTCCGGGTGAAGGGGCAATTGTTTCGATTTGCTTGACTTGCGAAATCAAAGTACTGAGTAGCCTAAATGATCTCAGGTTAGAGAGCCACGAAAGGTCGCTACTCTGCAATAAATGATCTTTTCGGGGGGTATGAAGCTAATGAACTCTTCAGACGGCCGGATATGGAGCCTACAGCGTCCGATTTTTTTAAATCTTTCCCGGGAAAGTACGAATTCAAAGCACTTTTAGGTTACGGCGGTAGTGGCTACGTTTACTCCGCTGTCGACCTTCACATGCAGCGCCCCGTTGCTATTAAGATTCTGACCAAACGCAGTTCAGCAGTTGACTCGCTGCGTTTTGAACGAGAATGTCGCACGTTGTCACAATCGATTTCCCCCCACATACCGAAAATTTACGCGTGGGGGGTCACCGAGGACCGTTTCCCTTTTCTAGTTATGGAACTGCTTGCCGGTTCACCCGGGGACAAGCTCAGTTTCAGCCTCACATACGATGAGGTTACAGAACTGGGGATTCAGATTTGCGACGCACTCGAGAATCTGCACGAAGCTGGATTTGTTCATCGAGACGTAAAGCCGCAAAACATAATGGTCGATCGCGATGAAACCGGCAAGGTTGTAGGCAAGCTAATCGATTTTGGAATCGTTCATGCGCTAGGCCGTGAACAGTCGTTAACCGGCACCAATGATGTTTTAGGGAGTCTGGATTATCTGAGCCCTGAACACTTTACGCCCCGTGAGCTTGATAGAAGGTCGGACATCTTCAGCTTAGGTTGCACCCTTCACTTTTTGATCACGCAAAAGCCGCCCTATCGGGAGGACAGCTTGACCACGCTCCTGGAAAAAATTGCGAAGGAGGAAAGGAGTCCTCTTCCTACGGATTGTCCGGCATTTCTGCGACAGTCTGTAAGCAAATGCTTGAAAAAATGTCCGGCGGAGCGATTTCAAAATGCGACTGAATTGAAGCTCGCATTAAGCTCGCGCTCAGCAGCTGCGCAAAATCCGGAGCTATTTTCCGGGCGCACTACAAAGTCAGTTAAATGGCTGTTGTTGGTAATTCTGACCGGGGTTTGTGTTGCTGTTATCGTTCGTAAGACAAGCGACTCTTCGTCCGAGCCATCGAGCGCTTTGATTGCACCAAGAGCTGCTGAGTTAAGTCGGAAATTAATAGACGCAGTTCAAGCAAAAGACGTTAATACGCTCAAAATCGTTGTTAAACAAACAACCAATATGTCTTCTGAACGAAGTCTCGCAGAAAACTTGATAAACGCGAGCGTTGTTCTTAGAGAAGCGCAAGCGCTCGATGAAGCCTACATAGCTTTGTCCACAGCACACAAATTGATTTCACAGGGACGAGGTGACGTCAAGTTGCGACTACGCTATCAAATGGAAGGAATATGTTACAAAATAGCGTCCAATCAGGTGAACGACTCCACCGTTATTGAGGTGGAGAAGATGCATTCTCAATGCAAAGCAAATTTCCGAATACGAAGTGCGGCGAGCGGCCTACTTGGTGGCCATTCAAGTTTTTTTGAAAACAAAGCGTTCAGCTTGGACCTCGCCGGAAAAACTATTTGAAGAAGCCTCCAATCTTCCGTTCGAGAAAGACGAACAGCTAGTTCATAAATCGGGAATCCTCTTCCTTTGGGCAACACATCTCAATAAGCTTGGCGTCGACTATCCGCGCCAGTTGAACTTGATTGATCAGAGTATCCGTATTCTCAACCAGGCGGCGAAGAAGAACCCTAGTCTTGCTGAAAGCTCACGTTACTATGAGAGTTTTTCCCTCCTCCACTCGGTACCTGAAGAGTTTCGCCGCCCGGATAAGTTGGGGACTTTGGCGAAAGATTTCATGGACGCCGCAGCGCTCTTCAAAGACTTGCGTAAGCAACTAACTTGCATATTGTATGCAGCATACATACAAGCGGCATATGACAAAGCGCTAGCAAGAACAACCTTGGTTAGTGCAATCAGAAAAGCAGAGGCGGCCAAACTCTGGCCGGTACACAAAACATTAGTTTTTGCAATGCAAGACCTTGCATTGCCTGAGTCCAAAACTAAGCTCATCGATTGGTTAAGGAAAGTTGACGGTCAACTTCCGGATAAAGCAAACAGCCTACTGCAGGCTGAGGTCACCTTTAGAATCGCAAAGCTGCTGAGCGAGGAGAAAGACTACACAGCGGCGAAAGAATATTGTCACCGAAGTTTGGATGCGCTGAAAGGTTTGCCTTCCAACTCACCCGACCAGGCAGCTAAAGGTTTCATCCTTGTCGGCATCGGCGCGCAGGTAGTACAGATGCCGGATACGATTTTGCTCGACGAGTGTTTGTCTGTGGGCAAAACGCTCGACTATGACAAAATGCCAAAAGAACAAGCAAAGAGTATTCAGCAGGGCTTCGAAGTACTTAGAAATGCGCGGTCGAAGCTTGACAGGCCGGAGATCTAACATCGACACAGCGCAGCAATGGGTCAAGAGTATTGATTCGCTCTACGACTCGGCACTAAGGGCGGTTGGCAAAGCATTAACATCTTCCCAAAAGCGCTAGCGGCGAAGTTTATTCGCCCCTGGTTGGGAGCCTAACCTAAAGGGTAGCAAAAAGAAATGCGGTGCAAGGTGACTGAAAAAGCAGCAGTGCGCCACTTAAATGACTGGTCCTCGGTGAGCTCCTTCGAAAGTGCCGCCGGCACATAGCACAGGTACCTGGCACAGCGGGCGATGCGCAAAGAAAAACTGTTGCGTGCGATTAAGCCGAACACTGCCGATCCAGGAAAGATAACGACATAATGAAACAACACCCGTTAAGATGTCGTAAAGGTCGCAGCGGAAATAGCATGTTCGCCGCCAAGCATGGTGGCGTTTGGCTCAACAGAGATTCGTTAATATGCGTCACTAATCGCATACGACTATAATCTTGGAGCAAATATTATCCCAATGGAGTTTTCGCCATGCCGCCGACCATTTCGCGCATCGTCCAGGCCCTTGAACCGTCCGCCACTCTGGCCATGGCCGCCAAGGCCCGCGAATTGAAGGCGAAAGGAAAGACGGTCTACGACTTCAGCGTTGGTGAACCGGACTTCAACACACCAGCCCATATTTGCGAGGCGGCTCGGGCTGCGATGGAGGCTGGTCACACGCACTACACTGCAGCTTCGGGTATTGCCGAGTTGAAGGCGGCAATCGTCAAGCAGTACAAGCAGCGACACGGTCTGGACTACAGTCCGCAACAAGTCATCGTCTCCAACGGTGCTAAACATTCGCTGCACAATGTCTTCACCGTGCTTTGCGATCCGGGTGATGAAGTGATCATTCCCGCACCATATTGGGTTAGTTATGCCGAGCTAGTGAAGCTGACTGGCGCTAAGCCGGTGATTGTCGAGACGGAGGAATCAAACGACTTCAAGCTGACGCCTGCCCAACTGCGCGCTGCTGTCACCAGCAAAACGAAGATTCTCCTTATCTGCTCGCCGTCGAACCCGACTGGCAGCATGTACACGCCCGAAGATCTGGGTGCGTTGGCTGACGTGGCCATTGAGAAAAACTTGCTGGTGATGGCTGACGAAATCTACGAGCGGCTCGTCTATGGCGAACACCGTTTCGCGAGCTTCCCAACGGT
>JAIELX010000067.1 GCA_019752635.1 Candidatus Obscuribacterales bacterium
AGTCCAATGTGTATTCTTGCTGTTTCTTTTTGGTCATGATTATTACTCTCCAAAATTCTTTCATGGAGAGCGATTTCGGTCCAGACCCACTGTCTACTTTTTCTGGGGAAGATCAGGCCGATTTGTTACGACTGCACATAAGGAAAGTGGCGCAAGAGTCCCAAGCCGCTAACAATGCGCTGGCGCGCAGCACCGAAGCGTCACGGTCTGCGGTAAACCAGATCCGAGAATCGGTGCGCAACACCGAGAGGCTGATTGAGCAGTATGTGCGACAAGAGCAGTTACTTTCACTACTGGGTACGCTTGCCAACCCAAACTCGGAGCGAGCACAGTTCCACATAGAATGTGCTCGTATGACTCTGCTCGCCATGGACGAACCTCTACGAGCAAGGTCCGGGCAAGAAGAGCTAGCGGAGCTAGCCAGCTCTTTGAGCCGGATTGCACAGCATCGCGAACTGCTGCTTTCCACTGCAGACGATCATCTCGGGAGTGCTAACAAAATCAGGGACAAACAGTGGGCTTACTCGCGTGGCGGACCAATCGTCCAAATTCGCGACCGCGCATACATGGAACGTGATTACATCAACCATGCAGGAGACTCTGAGCGCGTTAAGGCTCACATTCGCTTCACGCTAGAGGCGGTAGCAACGCTCAACGATGCAATGGCATCGCCGCAGACGCAAAATCTCGATGCGCTAATCTCTTTGATCAAGACATCCTTCAGCCACATCGATGCGATTCGGCGAGGCCGCGACCACAGCGGAATACCCGATCATCACAAGCGGAACTTCATCTGGAACGACCAGATAGATCGATTCCTGGAGCTACAGGAACGTTTGAAAAACATTGATGCCCTCGGCGCTTTGCATGAACGCGTAAAAGAGCTGGAACTCTTCCTGACGGACACGCCGCGAGGCTTTGCAGACGACAGGATCGATTCCTCGCAGCGCCGCAATAGCGCAGCTCTCCGCGCGCTGGAAGACGAGATGTTGCGGCAAGGGGTGTAAGCGTTCGCAAGAAATACTTCGAGTTCGTTGACCCGAAACGCAGGCGGGTCGCCTAGCAGCTACGCCTGTGTATCGGGTCAGCACAACCCACTAGGACAAAGGACGCTTCATGCATCCCATTATCATTTGCATTTGTTTGGCATGCTCGTACACCTGCGGAAGCTGCATTGGCATGCACCTGCACCAGCGGCTCCACCACAAGAACCGCCTGCTTGTTTGTGCTGTGTCCTTCGTGCTCTTCGGTACGAGCCTCACCTGCGCCTGGATTCTTCCTTCGTTCGCGCTCTTCTGCATCTCGGCTCTTCTCCTCGGATTGATGCTTCGAACATTTTATGATCCTTGGCTATAACGCTGCCAATGGCTGAAAGCAACTGGAAGGAAGTGCTTCAGGAGCCAGTGATTCGAAGTGCATTCCGCTAGGCGGACAGAAGAAATTTTGAACTCATCAGGCGCTGGAGCATCTACGGCGGTTGTGCTAGAAGTTCGCGCTGTTCTGTCGACAACGGACCCTCAGACCTGAAATTCTGCTTCACTTAAAAAGAAGGACCATCTCCATGCGAAGAAATACCTGTCAGTGCGTTGGTCGGATGCCGAGACGCGGCACCGACTGGTTTGATGCGGCGTTTTACCTAGCTGGCCCTCTGTGCCTAGCCTTGCTACTACTCACCATTTGGGGTATCGGCGTCTGCACGGCGCTTACTCGGCAAAACGCTTTGTCCGGCTTTTAGCCTGCGGAAGCTGTATGAATTTCGACTGACTCGCTAGTCATGTCACCTTCCGTCTCAATCCGCGTCGATGCCGCGTCAGTGAGAAAGAGCTCGGGAGAGAGGGCTGGGAGTTCCAGCCCTCTCTCAACTAGAGACGTAAGGTATAGAAGTTAGACCGCGAAGCAGGCGCCGCAGCTCTACTCTACCATCTAGTAGTTCGACAGAAAGAAGAAACAGACGGGCGCACGGGAGCGCGTCCGTCTGCTTGAGCTTAATGCGAGTTATTGCGCCTTCTTACCGCAGTCGGGGCAAGGCGCGGGAGCCACCGACTCCGCAGCGTTAGGACGACCGGTGACCAGATTCATCTGGCGACGGCGACGCCGAACCAGACTGTTGATCCCCTGCTCCTCCGCCTGCCGCCAGTCATCGACGCGTACAACTTCAAAGCCTGTGTTCTCGGGCAACACGGACTTATTGTCGAACGACCAGCCCGGCTCCAACGGCAGATAGATGAAGTTGGTGACCGCCAGGCAGGCACCGTCCGAGCGCTGACTGTTTCCAATGAAAGCGCTCCGGCTCGGATCGATGTTGCAATCGCGAATCGCTCGCGACACGAGCTTGGGCTTCTCATCGCGAGAAGTCACCAGAATTTCGTCGAACACTTGACCAAGACCGGCAGCCTTGATCTTGTACTTCTGCGCTTCACGATTACCGATGGTCACCGCGAACAACATGAAGTTATGCCAGGCACGATTGAGAACCGGCGCGGCATTGGGAAACAGTTCGGGCTCGCGGAAAAACGGAGCGCGTCCGATGTTCTCACAAAGCCGGCGATCCTGTGCGATGTCAGCCTCGCGAAAGCGCCGGCGGCTAGACTGACGCAACCGATCGTACGCTTCAACCAGGCAGCGCCCGAATACGTCGCGCTCGAATCCAGCTTTCTCGCTGTACTCGTGGTCGACTTCGCGCAGAACCCGAATGGCCTCCTTCTCATCGAAGCCACGCAGGCTCATAAGGTAGCCGAAGTCAGCGATGGACTCCTCAAAGTAACACTGGCACCGCAAGATGGTGCCGTCGACATCAACGAAGAGAGCCGCGATTTTGTGACCATCCGGCGTAGCGCAAAAATTGCGCCCGGTGGTGCGGCAGTTGCTTGTGTGATCCATGAAAACTCCTCTCAGATGCCGTTTTCACTGCATCGATTCAATCCCTCCGATCTCCGCCGGCGGGATCGGGCTTCGCGCCTTTAGGGAACACGAGCCCTGGTTGCATCACGACAGCCGGGTAACATCCCGGATGTTTTGGAAATTTTTTGCAAGCGGTCTGAATCCGGCCAGCCTAGTCGCCGCCGCTACTTCAACGGCAACACCGGCGGCGCAAGAACGCCGAGCGACATACACAGTTTCAGCGCCTCTTCCGGACGCATGGTCGTCTCGACCGCCTCGGACACCGGCACCACGACAACGAAACCGCTGGTGGGGTTGGGCATGGTCGGCACGAACACGAAATACTGCTTGGTCCCGTCAGGCGTTTCAGTCTCGTTAGTCACAAAACCCAGCGTCTTGATTCCCGGGCCGGGCCAGTCGATCAGCACCACCTTCTTGAACCGCGACTGACCAGGTTCGCCGATGGCGTCGATCATTTTGCGCGCTGCCGAGTAAACAGTGCTCACGCCGGGAATCGCAAGGAAGAGCAGATCAAACATGCGCAGCCCTTGCCGGCCGATCTGCCACGACGCAACAAAGCCGATGACGGAGAGCAGCCCGAATGCCAGCAGCATGCTCAGTCCCGGAATATGCCCGTTAGCAGCAAAGCCTGGTAGCCAGTCGGCCGGAATCAGCCAGGTCACCAGCGCCGCGGTCAACCCACCCAACCAGCTTTCGCAGAGGTTGTAGATGATGCCGACCACGAAAACGCAAAGCCAGATCGGCAGAATAAACAGCGCGCCTCGAATGAGAGCCGCGCGAAAGCGTGCGAACACGCTTTTGGTCGGTTGTGTCACAGCAGTCTAGTCCTTCTGTAGACCGGCATCCGGGAACGAGTTCACGACTCGTCCTCCAAAAGAGTGCCCGGTTCAGGTTCTGTGGAGTAGTCCATCAACTTTTGGCGCGTCAACTTGAATCGATCGCGCATTTCGGCAGCAGAAGCAGCCTCGAGGCCAGCCAACAACCATTGCGTGTTGACACTAACCGTGAGCGCCCTTTCCGCCTGCCATGAGTCCTCACCGCATTTGGTGCGAACTTCATCAACAACAGTGAACAATCGAGCAGCTTCCTCGCAGGCCTCAAGCAGCTCTTCCACATGTTGGCAGATGCGCCTGGTGTCTTCAAAGCGGTGTTCGTCGAACAAACGCCGAGCCGCGGCTGCCTGACGCCGGGCAGGCTGCAAATCCACTGTCAAACCGTCCGGAGCCACGTAAGTTGACACCAGCTCATCGGCCGCTGAGAGCGCCGTCTTTGCGATCCGGCAACGCGCCAGGAACTCTTGCGCGTAGGCAGCATTGCTGCGCACCACATCAGTCGTGACACGAGCGGTGGTGGCAAGCGATTGCCATTGCGCCTCGTCAATCACTTTCTTCTGCAGCCACGAATTCATCGCCTCAACACAGTCCTTGAACTGAGCGCGACACTTCCTCAGCGAGTCCTTGTACTGCTCAGCGCAGTCTGCGTCAGAAACAACCAGGTCGGCAAAACTGAGCTGCTGCGCCAAAGTATCCACTTCGGTGCAGGCCTCGTTGCGGACGCGGTCCTGTCGCCTGGCGATAAGAATCGCGCGCAAAGCGAAGAAGCCTACTACAGTGAGCGACACCACGACAAAAAGGGCAATCGACGCAAGTATTTGCGTCTCAGGGTTTGCAAAGTCGTCGAACATTGCACTTCTCGTTTACTTAAGAGAAAGCCGGGACCGAGCCCGAATGCCATTGCGGAGAAGAATATGCCGGCAACGAAAAGAAGGCGCGCATCTGCGCGCCTTCTTTTGTAAGCGCTCCAGTCGCTCGGGAGCCTGGCGGCCTCCGCGCGCAGACTACGGCGCTCCGCTGCTCAACTTGACTTACTTGCTGCCCTTCTCCTTGGTGGAGCCACCCTTGTCCTTGGGCGGTGCAGCGTAGAAAGCGTCAATGATCGTCTTGTAGCGCTTGAGCACTTCCTCGGTGCGAATCTTGAGAGTCGGGGTGAGCAGTCCGTTGGCGACCGAAGCCTCCACCGGAAGTACCTCGTACTTCTTGATCGTTTCCCACTGCTCGAGCCGTCCGTTGACGGACGCTACGGCGTTCTTCACCATCTCAACCAGCGCAGGCTGCTTGGCGAGCCACGCGGCAACGTCCTCGCCGGCGGGAGCCGTGCCCGGAACCTTGTCTTTCGCCACCAGCAAGTTCACGAAGATGAGCGCAGAGATGAACTTCTGCCCGTCACCGACAGGAACCACATAGTGAACGATGGGCTCCGTTTCGAAGATCTTCTCGATCTTCTCGGGAGCAACATACTTGCCGCCCTCCGTCTTCAATAGCCGCTTCTTGCGACCGGTGATGTAGAGGAAGCCATCGTCATCGAACCGACCGAGGTCACCGGTGCGGAACCAGCCGTCAGCCGTGAGCGACTTTGCAGACTCCTCGGGCATGTTCCAGTAGCCCTGGAACACGAGCGGGCCGTGAATCCAGATCTCGTCGTCGACCAGCTTGATGGTGCTGCCATCGACTACCTGGCCAACCGAGCCGACACGACGGCACTTGCCTTCGGCCCCCGGAGTACCGGTTGGGCGTTCGGCAGAGATCCCACCGGAGGTTTCAGTCAAGCCGTAGCCCTGGAGCAACTCCAGGCCGATCAATTCGAAGAACTGAATCACGTCCGGCGAAATCGGCGCGCCGCCGGAGAGCATGATGCGCAGCTGTCCGCCTAGCTCGGCACGAATCTTGCCGAACACGAGTAGGTCGGCGAGCCACCGCTTGAGCCCCGGCTTCGTAGCCGTCAGCGCCCACCCGATCAGCCACTTCTTGATGCCGGTTGCAGCGTCGAGCTTTCCGGTGATCTTGTCCTTCATCTTGCGCCACACGGCAGGCACGCCCAGCATGATGGACGGGCGGTAGAGCTTGAGAGCATCACCCACCTCATCCACCCGGCAGAACGCCACCTCTACTCCTTCCCACAGCGCCATGTAGATGCCGTCGCATCGCTCGTACACGTGCGCCATGGGTAGATAGCTCAGGTAGCGATCCTTGGCGACATCCTGCTTGAAACCGTGCTTGACCATCGCAGCACACGCCGCACTGATGTTGCCATGAGTGAGGCAGCCGCCCTTCGGCGCTCCGGTAGACCCGGAGGTGTAGATGATAGTAGCCAGGTCTTCATCAGCGTTACCGAGGAAGTTAGCCTCATTCTTCGCCAGCTCCGCTTGCACGAAAGCCAACTCTTCCTTGACGCCCTGCCAGTTCAGAGCTTCCCGCCCCCCGTCAAGCGCACCGGGGTTGTACTCATTGACGAAGAAGTCAACGAAATTGCGGTAGCTTCGACCCAACGAAGGATCCATGACCGACGGAATTTCGTTGAAATGCACGGGACGCGCAGCGGTGCACTTCTTCAGTTGTTCGTTCTCGTTGGAGAAGAGGAACTTCGCTCCCGAGTCCTGCAGCAGGTAATTCACCTGATCCGGAGACGAGTTCGGGTAAATCGGGATGGTAACACCACCGAGGCTCTGAATGGCCAGGTCGGCCCAGACCCACTCGGGGCAGTTCCATCCAAGAATCGCGGCGCGGTCGCCCTTCTTGAAGCCTTGCTTGCGAAGAAAAGACATGATGGCCGCTACACCAGCGCCATAACCACGCCAATCGATCTGAACCAGGTTGTCAGCGCTTACGCGGGGAAAACCCGGAACACCGGACTGAGCAGAACTGTTTCCCTTGAGGACAACAGCTCGACGCTCCGACGCGGAAAAAACGCGGGACCAGACCCTGCGCAGCAGTGTCTCAGAATAGTTATTCATAGTTGCCTCTACAGACCGGCACGCCATGAGCGGCCACTTGCAAACTCATGAAATGGCTGCGTCGATGTCAATCAGTACCAACATCGTTGTTGGAACCTGAACTACCAAGCGCAACGGAGAACTGAGCTGCTCGCGAAAGATTTGCCAGTGTCGTCTTCTCTAGCCCGAAGGCGAGTGGATGAGCTGTACAAGTCTTGTGATTTCGGAGCTAGCCGGTAAGTTCTCGAGATAAAACGCGAATAAAAGTGCATTGAGAAGCTAGTCGGTATTGAAAATGGAAATCAAGTTTTCGCCGATTTGATATCACTAATAGGGATCTACCGTTTTCAAGCAGCGGAAAATTTTCGTCATTTTCACAGAAACAGCTCCCAAAGCCAGTCTCGCCAGGCTAGCAAAACCTGGCTAAGTGTAATTCGCGACGCGATCAATCAGACATTTACATGCCGGGGCGCCGTTGACATCTCGCCCTTGTCATCCAGCAGGTGTGCTTGACAATAAAATTCGGTTCGCAATTCTTTGCACCACCGATGGTGCAGCTACGCCCGCAATCGCTTACCTACACAACATTCCATCACGACACCACAGCGCCACTTGACAAAACCTGACAGCCCGTTCTCAATCGTGCGCACTAAACACCTAGTGTTGCTAGTACAACCAAATCAGTCGGCATTCCTCTCAGAGCGTGCCCCCCCAGCGGGGTTGAAGATCCCACCGGTGGAAACTATAGGATGCAATACCGATTTCAATTTACTTCAAACAACCGAGCTGCTGACAACACAGCAAACCTCTTTCGCCCCGGATTACTAACTTCTATTAGCTGACTGACAGGCGTCAGACGGTTTGCCTTAGGCAGCCGACTTTTTCGTCGCCAGCCATCATAAGGGATCATGCCATGAGCACGACCAACAACAGGTCCGCTGCTCCGAGCTTGAACCGCAATGCCGACAACCTTCACCTGGTCTGCGGCAGCGGTGGCTCGAGAGCGATTCTCGCCAGTAGTGGCGCTATTCTCGGCCTTCATCGGGCCGGCTTTACTAAGTGGCGATCAGTCGGCGGCATCAGCGGCGGTTCCATCCCGTCACTGTTTCTGGCCAACGGATTCACGCCCGAGGAGATCGTCAAGCTCGCCATCGAGATTGACTTCTCCAGCCTCCTGACTCGACGCAAAAACATCGTTCTTACATTTCTAGCGTTCCTCCTGAAAGACCGCCTCGCGCAGACTCGCCCGCGCAAAGCGGTGCTGACTTCCGAGAAACTCGGAACATTCCTGGAAGAGCGCGTCCTGTCGTGGCCCGATTCCTATTGGACTATGGCCGTGGCAGGTCGCACGCAAGTGTTCTTCACAGCACGTGGCGTCTTCCAGTACCTCAAGGACGGGTCGTCCCGCCAGCTCTCCGACAAACCCGCCCCGCTGGGCGTTGCCGTTCGAGCGAGCTGCGCCGTGCCGGGCATCATCGAAGCCTCGCAGTACAAAGGACTGTATCTGTTCGACGGCGCTTTGAGCTGGGCCGGACAGACCCCGATCGGTGCCGTAATTCAGCATTACCAGGTCCCCCCGGCGACGATCTTCGCTTGCGATGTCGGCGACCGCAAGGGCGGCATGTCGGATTACGGTCATCGCTTCTGGCGCGTTCTCTGCGGCGACAACTGCGTATGGCCGCTGGACGAGGAAGATCCGGCCGTCTGGCAGCAGCAGGGCTCCACGGTTTTCACGCCGGCGGTCAATAAGTTCGCTTCGCTCCAGTTCACCCTGACACCGGAGCAGAAGTGGGATGCGGTGCGCAGCGGTTACACGGCCGCCATCTGCGAACTGTGGAAGAGCCGACAGATCGACAACCAGGGCTTGCTCGAAATGTCAGCGCCGGCAGCCAATTTGGAGGTATTCACCGATACCTTCAAGCGCTAAGAACGAACGGGACGTTCGATTGCAGCCGCAGAGAAGTGACTGTGCACGGGACTTCCCCCGTGCCACAGCCACTTTTCGTTTCCTTAGACCCTACTATATGCCATCGCACACCGCGCAGCTCGCGCCAGACTCAAGGCATCGCGCGCTTAAGCGATTCTACCGAGCAGTGCTCGAATCGAATCGTGCGATAGCTGCGCAATTCGGACTCCGCCGGAGAAAGCAAGAGCCTGTCTCTCGACATCATATCCCGGCACATTTCTCCTCAGCGTGTTTGTTAATCGCCAGGACTGCGAGATAATGAACACTGAATCACTCGAAGCAATGTTCGTACCTGGAGGTATTTTCCGGATGAATTCCGCAATAAGTCGGTCATTCTGTGCCATGGCAGCAGTAGTATCTCTGCTGACTTCTTGCAGCTCATCCCCGCCGCCCAAACCAGGTGCCAGTACCACACCGGTGTTCAAGTCCGGCAGCAGATCTCAACTGGCTCTTGGAACAGAAGCAGTAATAAAGGAACCGATCGAAGTGCCCTTCAACGGCACCATGGATCTCAATTTTAAGACACGAGAAGAAGTTGTGAACATCCGCCGCAACATGGCCTTGCGGGGAAATCTGGGGCAACTACTAGTCGGTGGCGTCTACAAACCTTCAGAGGTTTTCGCAGACCTGGCCGACGAAAAGCCATGGATTTCATTGAAAGCACGCACTCTTCAGCTCTTCGGATCCGGAGTTGACGTGACCGATGGTCAAGCAAAGGAATCGCGGTTTATCTGCTCGCCCTATCTACTGATAGCTCCAGATCTCAGACTTGAGAAAATGCCCGATGTGGACAGAAATCGCTTTAGCCTTCAAAAGCTGGCTTCTTCTCAGTTTCCAATGCAGTGCCCGCCACGCAAGATAATACTGGACCCGGTAAACGCAACGGAAGAAGTAACTTACGATGTCTCCGGCTTCAGGAACGAAATCAATGCTTATCTGCGCACACCAATCCAACTCGACAAAATAGCGTTCAGCCTTGTGGCTTACAATGCTCGTGATTTTGGCTACTACTGGTTCTACGTGAAACCTGAGCCTGACAGCTCAAAACTGAAGAAGATACCGCATTGGGTGCGCACAGCCTCGAACATCAATCAAATTCTCGCCCTTTCCAGCGGCACCTGGAACGACATGAAAGGTGACACGGAAGAAATGCAACGATGGAGCTTCACTGGAGTCCCCGCAAAAATGGTGATCCTGCTGTGGAAGAACAAGCCGGCGGACGTTTCCGACAAGGCTGACTTCACTGTAACTTTTAACTTTAACTAACCGCGTAAGCACCCCGGGATTGGGCTTCTCGCGTTCATGTGAGCATGCCAAGGTTCACACGGCAAGGCTCGTGTTATTATGGCGCGCTGTCATTAGGCAGCCCCGCACAGCAGCAGAACCGTAAACTATGTTGTTCAACAGCTTTACCTACTTAGTGTTCCTTCCGGTCATTGTTCTTCTGTACTGGTTGTTGCCTCGCGTTGCGCGTTCGACGCTTTTGCTGATAGCCAGCTACGTTTTTTACATGCATTGGAACACCGGCTATGGGCTGTTGATCCTCGGCTTAACCGTGGTCAATTTCTTCTTCGGCATTGCTTTAGATAAGTACCGCGCGGTATCCAAAAGCATTCTGACCGGGGCACTGGTGTTCAACTTAGCGTGTTTGTGTTTTTTCAAGTACGCTGACTTCCTGCTAGCAAGTCTTTGGCCGGCAGTGAAGGCCGGTAGCTCTCTCTTTGGCTCCACCACTGCATTGCCGGCAACGTTTCAACCGCTGAACATTCTGCTTCCGTTAGGAATATCATTTTTCGTTTTTGAGTTTATTCACTACCTGGTTGACGTCTACCGTGGCACCACACCACTGAAGAATTTCTGGCATTTTGCATTGTTTGCAGCCTTCTTTCCCTCCCAGATAGCCGGTCCCATCAAACGGTTTCAGGATTTTCACGACCAACTGAAGCTTGACGCTAACTTCGATCCAAAACTGTTTCAAGAAGGCATCGGTCTCATTTTCATTGGCTTGTTCAAAAAGATGGTTCTGGGCGACAACCTCGGACACGTCGTTAATGCAGGCTTCAACAATGCCGGCGCCATGGGAACGATGGATGCCTGGCTCGCCGCCGTTGGTTTCACCATTCAAATCTATGTTGATTTTTCCGGTTATACCGATATCGGAAGAGGCAGCGCAAACCTTCTGGGATATCGCTTGCCTGCCAACTTCAACTGGCCTTTCCTGGCAGCCAATCTCACCGACTTCTGGAGACGATGGCACATTTCCTTATCGACCTGGTTGCGCGACTATCTGTTTATACCCATGGGCGGCTCGCGTGTGCCTGTCTGGAAGCAAAAGCGCAATCTCTTTATCACAATGGCATTGGGCGGACTGTGGCACGGGGCGGACTGGCATTACGTAATCTGGGGAATGTTCCACGGCGCAGGGCTTGTCGTTTCAAAAGACTGGACCGACTTTGCGGCCCGCCATCCCGTTCTCTCGCAGTGGCGCAAGCACTTCTTGTGGCACTGGGGAGGCGTTGCTTTCACTTTTACCTTCCTCATTTTTGCCTGCGTATTGTTCAGAGCAACAAGCGTTCCACATGCATTACAAGTAGCTTCTCGGATGTTCACGCTTGCGCCATCGGACGCAGTGGTTCATGCTTTCATCACCTCAACGCTACCGGCATCACTGACGGCATATTGCGGATTCCTTCTTGCTGAGCACCTCTGCCAAACAGCCAGTCCGACAAAGCTGCCATTCTTTCACGCAGTTTCGCAATGGTGGAAACAATCATCCGCTTTGCGCATTTCAGCCTACACCTGCGTTGCCATAGCCATAGCGGGTTTTGCCCCGGAAGACGTCGCCCCCTTTATCTACTTCCAATTCTAAAATGACTCAAACACTCACGAAGAAAGAATCAAGATCCGGAGCGGCGCCGCCGACAAAGCACCGCTCATGGTGGCGCACACCGTTGGAACTTTGCCTATTGCTGCCCGCTTCTCTGTTCCTGCTGGAAGGCGGGCTCAACCTTGCCGGAGTGGGTCAGGAAGAGTTTCTTGAGCCGGATCCCGTACTTGGCGTTCGCCATATCGCGGGCAAGAAAGTGGTCTGGCGTTTAGAAGGCTACTCTGACGAAGCTTTCAGCACCAGCGGCTTGCGCGACACCGAGCATGCAGTGGCAAAACCCGCCGGAGTCTTTCGAATCGCACTCCTGGGCGACTCAGCGACAGAGGGCATGCAGGTTCCGCTATCCAACACTTACGGCAAGCTGCTGGAAAACTTGATCAACAAGGACGGTGGCTTGTCTGGAAAGACGATCGAGGTCATAAATTTCGGTTGCTCAAGCTACTCCAACGGGCAGGAATTACTGCAACTCAAGCATCAGGTGCTTAAATACAGTCCGGACCTGGTCATGCTCATGTACAACCGCGGCGACTTTATCGAAAACATCCGCGACCCTCGCACGCCAAAAGCAGAGCCGCGTCCCTATTTTTTCCGTGATCAAAATGGCGTGCTGCAGCAAGATCGCTCAATCATGGAAGCGAACAAAAAGTTGTACGAACCGCAGCCAGTCACTGAGTTCCTGCGACGAAACAGCCGCATATACGGCGTTCTCCAACATCTCAATTTGGCGCTCTCACTCAACGAGGCCATGTACGCAAAGATCAGGAACTCCATCACCAAGAAACTGGATCGAACCACCGCCACAAACGCCGCATACAAACAGCCTTACCCGATTCAAGACGTGTGGAAAGTCACTGAGTCCATCATCGACCAAGTCAACTCGCTGTGCATGGAAAACAACGCAAAGTTCTTCTTAGTCTGCTTTCCGAACCTCGTGCGCGACAAAGACTACACATGGCAAATCGACCGCCTGAATCAAATGGCTCCCGAACGTGGTTTCAGCTTCGTCGACCTTACCTACAACTTTATGTACAGTCCGGATCCGAAAGCACTATTCTTGAAGTATCACTTCTCAAGCGCCGGACACAAATTGGCCGCTGAACTGATGAAACCAATCTGTCAAAAAGCCGCCAAAGCCAACTAAAAGTTCGCCGAGTATCAAAGAGCGCGCAGCTGGCGCGGGCTTGCTGCATCGCGCCAAATTGACAAGTGCTCAAAACCCATTGAAAGCGCAATAGCCTCAGCGCTAGCCTGTAGTCGCATTAGACTGAACGGATTTGGCGCTTCGACCACCCCCTCAACAACACCTCGACGATCTTGTACTACAAACGGTCTCCTTCGGTGGGGGATGCAGGTGTTGTTGTTCTTCGCCAATCTTCGGCACGATATCCGGGTGTCCCCACCACCACATCCCGCGATACCGGCCACAAAGGCAAACCAAATGAGCAAAGAGTTTCGAGAAGTCCTTGAATGTGTTCTCGTACTTGGAGTTGTACTCCTGATCGGACACTTTTGGGGACCGGAGATTCACGCCAGGACGGCGCCTTTAGTGCGGTCCGTCGGCTCACAGTGCCGCGAACTAGCCCTTGTTGTGCTCGCTGTAGGCGGGCTTGGTTGTGGACTTGCGGCAGCACTAACGCTATCCGCCTCCGCCGCCATCACAGCCCGTTGCGGAGCACTCACTGCAAGGATCTTAATGCTGGTGCTTCTGACTGTGCTGATGTCCGTAGCGTTCTATAGCGCTATCCCCGGATTTATCAGCGGTCTCTGGCTTCTGTGCGCCGGCGGCTTCCTGCTCTTCTCCAGAGCGGTAAAAAGCTAACGGCAGCCGGACAATTCGGTGCGCAACCGGCATTATCCGGCGTCGGGAGAGGGCGTGCTCATCACACGCTCTCTCCTCTTTTTCTACTTTTTGCACACCGAAATCAATCCGCGCGAATGCTTCGCTGCCAATCGGCTAGAGACAGTCTATACAAAACGTGCAACTCCAGAATAGAATCCGCGGCCACAGCCGGATGCAAGAAATTCTCCTTCGGATCGGATCTCATCTGAAGCTTCTCCATCACCCTGATCGACTTCTTGTTAATCGCCGCTGTAAGTGCAACGACCTCATTAAGACCAATGCGCTCGAATCCGTCGCGCATCGCTTCTGCTGCGGCTTCCGGGGCAAAACCCTTTCCCCAATGCGCACGAGCCAAACGCCAACCCACTTCAACGTTCGGTGTGAAATGCGCATCAAATCCCAAGCGACCCAGCCCCGTGTAACCAATGAACTCACCGGTTTCCTTGGTCTCTAGCGCCCAAAGACCGAAACCCTCGGCGTTGAAATCGGCTTCAATGGTTTCAACCATCGCCGTAGTTTGCTCATGGCTGAACCTTCTCGGAAAGAATTCCATTACTTCCGCATCTGCGTTCATCGCAGCGAAAGGTTCAATGTCGTAAGGAAGCCATCTTCGTAGTATGAGTCTTGATGTTTCGAGCTGCATGGTTTCAGGCGGCGTGATTCGAGTCGCGAAAGAGCAAAAGATCATACATCGCAATCACCGTGCTTCCCGCTTCTTTTCTGTATTGGGTATGTATTCACTAAGAGGCGTAGCGATTGAAACAGATGTTTCAGAAATTCAATTCCAGAGGTGGATGTGGTCGCT
>JAIELX010000132.1 GCA_019752635.1 Candidatus Obscuribacterales bacterium
AAGCTGAAAGGCGCACCGCAGAAAAGGTCGGTGGCTTGGCCGCTTGAGTCACAACTTATCCACACTATGAGAACTAAGTGCACAGAATCAGTGGAATCATGCCAAAATACACTGAGAAAGGAGGGACTTTGATGGACGATCGTGTTCGAGTCTATGAGCTGGCGCGGAAAATGAACCTCTCAAATCAGGAGGTGATAACAGGCTTCCGTGAACTCGGGTTCGACGTCAAGAGTCACTCTAGCACGGTTGACGGTAACGCCGTCGGGTTGTTCATTGCGCACCTGGGCAAGAAGAAAGCTGCCGGCAAAGAAGATGAAAAGCCGAAAAGCAAGCCCTCAGTTGCCAAACCCGTACCGCCGCCACCTCCCGCAGTTAAACCAAGAGTCTTGAGCCGATACAGACCAACTCCTCCGGGAGGCGCTGAACCTGCTGCCGCGGACCAAGCGTCGGTTGCCGGTGGCGCACCTCGTCCCGTGACTCCGTTGGGTCCCGGTCAGATTCAGAGCAAGCCCATTGGTCCGTCCCATAGAATCGCTGGCGAAATACCGGCTAATCCGTCCCAAGTGGTACCGTCGACCACCACTGCTCCCGTAAACGAGGCTCAGGGCGCGACAGAAAATGTCGCGGCTATTGAGTCCGTTCTTGAGCCAAAGCCGTCTATCGGAGAAGTAGTGGAAAATGCGGTGGAAACTCCGTCTGGACCGCCACCTGTTGAAGAAATCCCCGCCGCTCCCGTCCTGGAAGTAGCAGCAACAGCTGTTGAACCCGATGCGGAGAGCCCTGAGGTTGTAGTTGCGGACGCTGAGACGCGCGTTGCTCCAACTGAAGGTGGAGAACCAGGCAAAAGTTTTGAGGAGCCCAAACTTGAGGAAAAAGATGAACCGAATGAACCGCGGGCAAAGCCGAATTCGCAAGGAGTGCGCCCAATGACGCCTTCCGTGCCGGTTCGTGTCGCCGCCCCGTCTTTCCGGGCCACTCCTCCGCGACCGCCTAAACACCGTCAAGGTCCTTCCGACCGACATAAAAACCAGCGTGGTGGTGGTAGCAGCAGCGATGATCGCAAGCAAGCTGCAGGAGCTGCTGAAGTTCCCAAAGTTGTCGCGTTGACCGGACCGCTGACCGTTAAAGAACTGTCCGAAAGAATGACCGTAGCTGTTGAAGAGATCATCAAGAGACTCTTCATGAAAGGCTTTATGCGTACAGTAAACCAGGTCGTAGAGCTGGAGCTAGCGCGTGATCTCGCAACAGAGATGGGCTATGAAGTGCCGTCTCGTGAAGAGCTTCAACTGGCGCAAGACGTCGAGGATCAAGCCGACAAAGATAAATTGGAAGCGGTCGTTATGACCGATGCCGAAATCGCTTCGCTGATGCCCCGTCCGCCTGTAGTCACTATAATGGGTCACGTCGATCACGGTAAAACCAGTTTGTTGGATGCTATCCGACAAACAAAATTCTTGCTAACTGACCAGGAAGCTGGTGGTATCACGCAGCACATCGGCGCTTATCACGTTGAAGTTAGCGGTGAAGACGGGCAGATGCGGCAGGTGGTTTTCCTGGACACTCCAGGCCACGAAGCGTTTACCGCCATGCGTGCTCGCGGAGCCAAAGCGACCGATATCGCCATTCTTGTGGTAGCCGCCGATGATGGTGTTATGCCTCAAACTATTGAAGCGATCGACCACGCCAAGGCTGCCGGTGTACCAATTATTGTTGCCGTCAACAAAGTTGATAAGGCAGGCTCCGATCCGGATCGTGTGCTCACACAATTAATGGAACACGGTTTGTTGCCCGACAAGTTCGGCGGCGAAACCGTTACCGTAAATGTGTCTGCGAAGAAGAAGACCGGTTTGGATGAGCTTTTGGAAATGATTCTGCTTGTTGCAGATATGCAAGACCTTAAAGCGAATCCCGATCGCTCCGCAATCGGTACCATTATCGAAGCCGAGTTGCACCGCGGTAAGGGACCTGTTGCCACGGCGCTGGTTCAAAATGGTACGTTGCGAGTTGGTGACATCATCGTTGCGGGCTCAGTGTACGGCAGAGTGCGAAACTTGCATGATGACCACGGCCGTCCGGTTCGTGCCGCTGGACCTTCGATGCCAGTCGAAGTGCTTGGACTACCCGAAGTGCCGCTATCCGGCGATAAGTTCGAAGTAGTTGAAGATCTGCAAAAGGCTAAGCAAATTGCTGAAGAACGCAAAATTGCCGAACAGGAACGCCGTAGCCATCGCGTTACGCTCGAGTCTCTGCACGACTTGGTAGAACAAGGCGAAGTACAAGATCTCTGCGTAATTGTTAAGGCCGACGTACTCGGTACTGCTGAGGCTATTGGCGATCAGCTTCGCAAGCTGTCCACCAAGGAAGTTAACGTGCGCGTGTTGCGCACTGCATCCGGTGATATTTCCGAAAACGATGTCAACCTGGCTGCTTCGTCCAACGCCATTGTTATTGGTTTCAACGTTTCTCCCGACACCAATGCCGAGCGCGCCGCTGAAAATGCCGGTGTTGACGTTAAGACCTACAGCGTTATCTATCAAATCATCGATAACTTGCAGTTGGCTATCCAAGGTCTGCTGCAGCCGATTAAGCAAGAAATGCACATTGGGACCGCAGAAGTACGTCAGCTGTTCAAACTGGGCAAGCACCAGGTTATTGCCGGATGCTATGTCACGAGTGGAAAGATCACTCGTGGATCGCTGGTACGCATTAGTCGCGGTACCACGCAAATCTACGAAGGAAAAATCGAGACGCTTCGCCGTTTCAAGGATGATGTGAAAGAGGTCGCAACCGGATTCGAATGCGGCATGAGCTTTGAAAAATTCCACGACCTTCAGGAAGGGGATGTCATTAATGCTCACATTATTCAAGAGGTTAAGCGCGAAGCCGTCGCAAAATAGAATAGAATGGGATCACCGGGTACCCGGGGGAGGTAAATATCATGTCTACTCCTCGTCATTTGCGGGTCGCACAATCCATCAAACGTGAGTTGTCCGACATTATCTTGCGCGGTCTGAAAGACGCTCGTATCGGGGGGATTGTCTCCGTTACGGATGTCGAGTGCACGAACGACTGCCGCCATGCTCGAATCTTCATCTCCGTTTTTGGCGATGAGAATCAGCAGAAGGGAACCATGGAGGCTTTAGAAAAGCACCAGGGTGAAATTCGCGGGCAGCTCGGCCGTCGCTTGCAGCTTCGGTTCGCCCCGGAAATCACCTTTAAGCTCGACGATTCACTTGAGCGCGGCGCCAAAGTTACTGCTCTCATCAATCAAATATCGAAAGGCGAAATCTAAGGGCCGATGTTCGGGTTCCTGAACATTAACAAGCCTTCCGGGCGCACATCTCACGATGTCGTAGCCGGGGCTCGTCGTTTGCTTCGTGTCAAACAGATTGGTCATGCCGGCACGCTCGATCCTGCAGCTACAGGGGTGCTCCCCCTTGGGGTCGGGGCTGCCTGTCGGCTGTTCCGGTTTTTGCCTCACGACAAGACCTATGTAGCCGAAGTATTGTTCGGTCGCACTACCAGCACCGACGATACGCAGGGCGAAACGGTCGCCGAAGCACCGGTCGCTTTTTCAACAGCGAACATCGAAGAGCTGCTTCCGCGCTTCAGCGGCGAGATCGACCAGATACCGCCAATGGTGAGTGCGATTCACATTGACGGCGAGCGTCTCTACAAGCTTGTGCGCGAGGGGCGAGCGCCGGAATCGATTCCATCGAGAAAAGTGACCATTTTCGCGATCGAATTGCTCAGTTTTGAAGCTCCGGTGGCTCGGTTACGCGTTCACTGCTCGGGCGGCACATACATTCGATCAATTGCGCGTGATCTGGGTAATCTTTTGGGTTGCGGCGGCTGTTTGTCCTCTTTGGTTCGCGAACAAGCAGGATACTTCCACTTGCGCGATGCGATTACGCTTGATTCGATTTCTGACTCCTCCGCAGTTCGGTTTGTCCAACCCGAACTTGCGCTGGCGTTACCTTTTGTACACTTGTCGGAGGAGCAGTCCCAGCGCATACGAAAAGGACAGCGTGTAGAAATCGATCAGCTGGTAACATGGAAGGATGGAGATCATTCCCCGCAAGTTATGGCACTTTTCCAAGAGCAGCTCATTGCAGTGTGCAAGTTGGAATCACGGATACTACACCCGGAAGTGGTAATTAACAGATGATTCCCGAACCGCCTTCTCTGAGCCGTGCCAGCTTAATGTCCATCACGCTCGTCCTGGAAGGGGTTCTGCTTTTAATTGCGACGGTCTGGAGCTGGTGTGCTGATCTGGCATTACTTCCTGAGCTGAAATTTACTGGATTTGCATGCGTGGTAGGGATAATGTCGGCGTGCTGCACGGTTCTGGCTAGCCTGCTCTGCTATCGACTGGGCGAGTTTATGCCGTTTTTTCGTGAACTGCGTGAACTCAGCGATAACGTTCTGGTTCCCATGGTTCGCCATTTCGCGATGTTCGACATCATTCTTGTATCACTAACATCCGGCGTCTGCGAGGAGGTACTTTTTCGGGGCGTAATGCTTCCGCAGTGGGGGATTATTGCCAGCAGTATTATCTTCGGATTGGTGCACAGTCCTACTCTGAAGTATCTGCCATATGTTGTCGTGACTATTCTTGCGGGATTCTTGTTCGGGGCTCTTTACGAATACACCGGGTCGCTCTGGACCCCGATTGTCGCGCACATAGTGCACAATTTTGTTTCGCTGTCGGTTATCAGAGTGAGAATCACAAGTGCTGGCGATGCCAGTTGATTTTGTTTTTCCGTCATCACATTTTGGTCACGTCTGTCTGTTTTCATTGAATGGTTGGAAACAGAACCAACCGTCGTTTACGAAAATTAGAATCACTTATAGTCGCAAATGCGTAGTGTAGAATCATTACGCACGCTGGAGTCAACACGCCATGCTGTTCACCACTGCCCACGCTGGGAAGCCTGGTCTTAAAGCCAGGATGTCAGCGGTGCTCGCGCTAGTTATGTTGTTGTTGAATGCGCAAAATCCTTTGTCGGCGCAGGCAACTTGCAAGCCCCCCGAGAACTTAAAGGACGTGATTGTCCCTGTGAATTCGGAATTTATTGATAGCGATTCTGAACGGGCGGAGCTGCCCTTGCTTGCCTCCGCGGGAGTTAGCGAGATCTGTTCTGTTCCGATCATTGCTTCCGCCACTAGTGGGGATCAACGTTTGGAATTGAAAGAGAGAATTGAGAAACTAACTCGTGAAATCTTGCTGAAAGAAATAGCATTAGAGCGTTTCAATTTAAATTACACAAGCAATGCTGCTAAGCAAGGACGATGGAAAGGATTGCGCTATGCTTTCTGGCAAGAGGCTAACTCTGGCTGCGGTATTGCTGGCGGTATCATAGGAACTGTAGAACGCGGGCGCAATATTCACACCTCCAAAAAGGTTCGACCTTGCATTCAGCAGCAAGCGAACTTTATTCCCATGATCGGAAGCATAATCGGTGCGAGTGCTGCCGCAATTGAAATGGGCATCAACCAGTTTCACGAGATTCAGGCCTCCCGTCACGGGTTCTCCCCTTCGCTGGCCAAAGCTCACGTAGGTTCTCTCAAACAAGAAATCGACCACCTGATGGCGCAGCGCGCAGCGCTAGTTCAGGAAGAACAAGCTGATCCTGCTACGGAAGCTTGTGGGCAAGCCGATGCTCTTGAAGGGAAGGTCCTTATTGATTTGCGCGATTTGAGCTTGTTGGAGTATCAGCGATTTCATTTGGGCGCGCGAAAGACAATTGCATTTCAACAATGTCAATATTTCTTCGATATTGCCAAGAATACTACTAATGCAATTGGCGCCCAGTTCGCATTTATGGCTCTGCACCGAGGGGATCGTCGGTGGAATTTACGTGCGGGAATCCTGTACCAGATTGCCGGCGGACTGACTATCGCTGGTCCTATTTTGAGCCGCTCATATGCCGAGGTCGTTAGTCTTTATCACAAACGGGGATTGCGCGAACATTTGAAGGACGTCGAAACTAAAGAAACGTCAGTTCTTTCGGCGCATCAGGCGGCACTGGAAAAGGCCTGTCGGGGACGGGATGAGGCAACTCGCTCCATGGAAAGGTTGGCCGCTTACGCTGATCAAGCCAAGGTTTTTCAGGATGGCTTGGACAAGGCATCGAAAGACCGTGAAAAGTCACGCCTGACGGCCACCCAGAATGTTGGCGCCGGCATATTTGTCGGAGGTTGCAAGCTTGCGTCGGGCACCCTGTTCGTTATTCCTGGCGGGCACCAACGATATAACAGTAAAACTGCTACAGCAACCCGTGTAACTAATCATCTACTCTTCTCATCCGGTGTGGTCGGGCTTTCTGCTTCCAGCTTCTCTTTTGTCGACACCTTGCGCATACAAGCTCAAGGTGAGATTAACCGACACCGGCTGGCGAGCCAGGGTAAGCTTCCGGGACAACAAATCGCTGCTCGGCTCAAACAATTGGACGCCCTGGAAATCTCGCTGAAAGCTTCAGGGAACTAGTCTTTCGGGGAGATTTGCCTAAGATTGGCTTGTCGCCATTGAATTTCGGGCTCGTATTGCATAGCATTTGTGCATGATGAAAGGCGTTCCCGTAGCTTTGCGAAGACTTTCAACCATATCCGCAGCAGCTGCGCTGCTGGTTGCGTTTTCTGCGCTCACGATCGGGCACGAGGCTGTTGCGCAGACGGCCGCTACGGGTGGTTCGAGGTCGCTTCTGGGGCAGTTGACCCGACAACGTCTTGGACCACCGGTTGAGATAGATAATGACTTTGGGATGTGGACTCCTGTTTTTTTGCAGTATCCGATCACTCGCAATCGAAAGCTGCAAATCTATCAGGAAGTGCAGCCGCGATTCACCAGCGATATGGATCGGTTTGAGCAGTTGTTGCTTCGCCAAAATCTTCTATATGTGATCAATAAGCGCTCGGATGTTCAAGTCGGATATGTATTCACCCGAACATATTTTCCGACTCGCGTTGATGACCACCGTGTCTCACAGCAGTACGCCATAAGCATTCCGATCCGCAAACTGGCATTTTACAATCGCTTTCGGCTGGAAGAGCGCTTTATTGAATATCGTGACGGCGAGGTTTCGGTACGCGCACGATACAATTCCCGATTCACCTATCCGGTCTATCGAGACCGGGTGTTCGCCTTTGTCTCGAACGAGCTCTTTGTCAATTTGAACCGAGTTAATCGCGGTCCGACTCCCGGTCTTGATCAAAACAGACTGCTCGTTGGTACCGGGGTGCGCGTTTATAAACAGCTTCGTTTTGATGTCGGCTATATGAATCAGTATCTCAATCTCAACGGCAATCGCGACAAAATGAATCATATTCTCTGGATTGGGACCAGCCAAAACTTTTGATGCTCGACATCAGTGGGAGATGCACGATTCTAATTCGTAAAGCGATGTCGGATGATCTGTTTCATGGATTTTGGGCAGATGCTGGCAGAGAAAGAGTCATCGGCGCCAGTTGCGGGCGACCGACTGAGTTTGGCCTTGCTGGCTTACAAGGATGAAGCGCCGGGCCTGGCAGAGCCACTCAAATTTCTTGAAAAGAACGTCGTTAATCCGCTGGTTAATCATGCGGTGCTTGAGCCATACAACACAGTAGCTTCGTTGGCTAATGCGGAAACAAACAATCAAGTATTGCCCGAGGCAAAGTTACTTGATGTTCCACGAGCTGAGTTTCTATCGTCGGCCTGGTGTTCTCAGACTGTATCGTCTGGCGTAGGCATGATTTTGCCGTACGCCGTTGCCGGAAAGGCTGTTGGGGGGAGCCTGCGGACGTTTGGTTCGACGATCGGTGCGGAAGGAGTTACCGCCCGGTTGCTTAAGAACGAAGGCCTCGCTAACGTCTGCGGCGCAGCTTTGTACGACGGGTTCCGCCCTCTAAGGGAGGGCGAATCTCGCCTCGGAAACGTTGCCGGTGGAGTCGCAGCTTTTACTGTGTTTGGTGTTGGCAATCACCTCGGGCGGAACCTCGGGGGGGGGATGGAAGATTGCGGCTCGTGGAGTCACCGGTTTTGCCGGCGCGGACAGCCAGTTGTTGGTGTCGCGTTATCTGACCAACGGCGGTTTGCCCGGCGGAGAAGAGCTTCTGCAGGCTGGCGTTGCAGGCATGGCAATGAATAATCTCTTGCCTCCTGTTCAGGATGTGATGACCCGTAAGTTTTCGGAAGCAAAGTTTAGTCTAGGTTTCAAGACGCCTGCCGACATTTACGCGCAGACTCACTTCGGTGCGGATCTCGCTCGCTCATCAGAACTGAACGTGCTGTTGCAACAAAACCCCTGGGCTTACGTCCAGAAGGGGGCGCACAACGAAGTTTCAATTGTCGGCCGCGGTACGGTCAAATTGGCTCCGGGCAAGAGCGGACCGGAAGAGTTAGCACGCGGATTGTCTCGCCTCGGTGCTGACGGGCAGCACGAGCCTGTGTATCGCAAGGCTGCAGAACTGGTTCTAGCGGGACAAACGGAGTTGGCTTGGGACGCCTACAAGCAAGCGCGGTTGATAGAGGAGACGGCCGCTCACCACCGAGGACAGGTTGTGAGCCATGAACTTTCCGGAAGAGATGTTCTGAAGCCGGAGAACCTGGCTTTGGAAATGGGCGCATGGCCGGCACCGGGCGGCGTTAGCTATGAGATGCGCTGGAGGCAGGAGTTTAACCAGTTCATTCAGTCCGATGGTGCCTATCGTCCGGGGACGGCGCTGAGAGCGGACAAGCCTTTCGAGCCCTCGCAAGGTGCGCGACCGGCAGCTGATCGTTCGAAGCTTTCTGAATCGGAGCGTGTGGCTCTCGAGCAACGTGACGTGGCCGTCAGCTTGATCCAGGACTTGCAACGCGCTGGATACATCGCCGTCCTGGCGGGGGGCGCCGTTCGAGATGAGTATCGTGGTAATATTCCGAAGGATTATGACATAGCTTCGTCTGCAACGCCGGATCAAATGGAAGCGGTGTTTGCCGCCAAGGGCTATAAGATGGAGCTTACAGGCAAGCAGTTTGGCGTCTTGCGCGTTCGCATCAACGGAACGGATTTCGAAATTGCTACGCTGCGGAATGATGGAAATTATACCGACGGCAGGCGACCCGACAGCGTTAAGTTCATTGGCTCATTGGTTGAAGATGGCGCGCGCCGCGATCTCACTTTGAATGCAATGTATCAAGATCCTTTGACCGATACCATTTACGATTTCTTTGGTGGACGGCGCGACATTGACGCCAAGATTCTGCGCAGTGTTGGTGATCCTAATCGTAGATTCGCTGAAGACTATCTGCGCATGATGCGCGTGCCTCGTCTGCTTTCGACCAAGTTCACTGATTTTACCGTCGCTGCTGAAACCAGAGAGGGGATCGGTGCCAATTCGCGCAGACTTGCCGGCGTTGCCGCGGAACGACTTCGTGATGAGATGCGCTTGATGCTGACAGGCAAGAATCCGCTGCACGGGCTGGACCTCATGATGGATACAGGATTGATGCAACAGCTGCTTCCGGAAGTAGTCGCACTTAACGGACCGAAGTCAGCGCAGGACGTCGTCTGGCATCCCGAGGGCAACGCATGGCAGCATACCCGACTTGTGGTTGAAGGATTGACTGGACAGAAGTGGGAGACAGTCTTAGCAGGATTGCTGCACGATATTGGCAAACCGGACACGCAGAAGGATTGGGGCGAAGGTCGAATTTCTAATCATGGACATGCTGAAGTGGGAGCCAAATACTTTCTGGACAGCATTGCCGGGCGCTTGAAACTGACCAATCAAGAAACTACAACTGTTCACGGTATGATCTTGAATCATATGCGAATGCATAAGATTCAAGAGATGTCGCCGTCGACGCTGCGCCAGACACTGAATCTACCGTACATCGAACAGCTTATCGTGTTACAGCATGCTGACACCATGGCTACCACACGCCCCGATCGCGCTACCAGATCGATGACGGATTTTATTCGAGCTAAGCAAAGAGAAATAGCTGCTGGTGAGGCGTCACAACGATTGGATGCGAAGCCGTTGATTGGCGGGGATGTGCTCTTGGGACTTGGTCTGAAACCGAGCATACGCATGGGCGAGATCATCAAAACTGCCATGGCTGCACAGCAGGGTGGAGAGTTCACTACTCTCGAGGGTGGTCTCAATTGGGTGCGCGAAAACATTCCGGAACTGCGCCCCCCCGGCAACTAACATGCGCAGCCTGGCAGTTCGGCCGAATCCGACGCTTTGCCATTTATCGAGATCGACGACGATCTCAAAAGTCACTGGGTACTCTGCTGCTTGGCCGCAACTTGCAGCTTGGCTCTTTGTGCTGGAGACAACAGCGCCAGCACTTTGCGCTTATTGGCTTGCTGTTCTGCCTTCAGTTGGCTCATTAGACCGTTCCATACTTTTTGATCGCTTGCAGAAAGCGTTTTTGCATTTTTATGCGAGTCGGAGAACGCTTTGATTTTTGCGAACAACGGTTTTGTTCTACTGCGCGAACTATTCAGAATGTTGCCGACAGATTTTTTCTGACTCTCATTAAGGACGGAGAATAGTGGATCGGTCTTTGCATCGGTGTCTTGTGCCGACGCATCCAGCGGTATGGAGAGCGGAATGCCGACAAGTGAAGCAACTATGAATGCATTGAACAGACGTTTCATGATCAACCTCCCGAGTTAGTGAAGATGTGCACACAGTGTGTGCACGAATAAGTTTGTTAGACGCCAGTGGCATTAGTTAGTACGACGCTGATATTCCTAACTTTCTCCCGAAGCGTTAACCGGGAGGCAGTCGACGTGACCATAATCAGCAAAATCCATTGATCGCCAGGCTTTTCAAGTTTCCAACAAATCTCCAACAAATCGAAGATAAAACTGATTCATCGGAACTAAACGTCTTGTTCGCGGTTAAGTTCCGAGATTTCAGATATGTAAGCCGCTCCGGTATTTCAGGGCGGCGGGTCTTGTGTGGGAGGGCTTCAGGATGACGAGAACTGAGCACGGGGCAACCTTGGGGTTCACTTTAGTTACTACGATGGTGATGATTAGTATCGGTTTTGCCGCTTTCTATCTCAGCAAACTGCTAGGAGGTCATCGCGAGCTTTCACACGCCGCCGATGCCGGAACTTTGGCGGTGTCCAAGGATGGGGTTCAGTATCCTCATGTCAAAACAAACAGTACGCCCACTCAAAGATCCCCGCTTGATGGCTTGGTTGATCATTCAGTAAAGGGCTTCAATCTGCACACATACAATCGAGCTGTTGGCCAGGCGTTTCTGGTCGCACTCAATGCGGAGGCGGAAGGAGACCGCAGTCCTGAGGGAATACGAAATGCACGAATGTTGATATCGACATTGCAGGGTTCGAATGGTCTTGGAGCTAAGTTGTCGGACAAGTTAGCGAAACCGGGTGAAGGAAAGGATTCTTGGGTCGCGGCTTCGTTCATGCCACCAGCTTCGTCTAACTCGCTGCGAATGCTCGCCCACTTTGACTCAACGCCGAAACTCGATTACAGCGTCAGTCCCGGTAATTATTCTGTTTCCTACGTTAGACCAGGCGACGCAGAACTTTCCACTAGCAATACCAACATTGAGTTGGGCAAGAATTTCAGCAACCAGTTACCACTGATTGACTACAACGCAGATAAGCGAGTACGCGTTCCATCAAACGCTATAGCGGAGGATAAGACCAGAAACTATAAATCATTGCGCGGATACGATCCGATTAAAGTGGGTCGGGTTGGCACCGTCTGTGCTGTCACTATGTCGCCGTACGAACAACCGCACCTTGTTTCGAATCGGTACTTCGAACGAAATCTTGTAAATCCGGCGAGCGCTGCAGGACTGGTGATACCGCCTAACGCCTTCCAGACCGTGGTGTCCACTGTAGACAAGCGAACGGCGTTGGAGCTTAACATGAAAACTTCCTCGGTGGTCGGGACAGAAGCGATCAATATTCCTCTCGATTCCAGCGCTCCGAACACGGAACATCTATCTGCATCTCTGTCGAAGTACGATCTCGCAATTCCTCGTGGTTACTTGGTCATCGATAACGAGGGTGATGGCAAGGATTCCGCGTTTTCCGGTCTTCTACCTCAACCAAACACCAGATCCGAACCCTGGTACCACACTACAGGAGTCAGTGTTGATGAACGCTCAGGCTGCTTCTCGAACAATGGTCAGCTTGAGAAGTGGATGCAATACAACTATCAAACACAGAAGCTTGGTCTGACAGGCCTTACGCCACCATCTCTGGATGGGGTGTACACCCGCAAGGGTGAACCGGCAGGCTTGATAGAGGCGAAACTGATCGCGCCTCAGATGAATCCAGCTCCTTGCCTTTGCAACGATCGTAACTCCGATCTAAGCGGAATGTCGCCTAATCTAACTTGCGCACTCTACGCAGCTAGTCCGTTTCCGGTTAGAGGTGCGTTTGACAAAGCCTATCATCCGGAGTACATGAATCCGCCCGTTTACGGTAAATCCCCGATACAGCTAACAGCAGGTGAACTTGCGAAATTAGACTTGTGCAAGAACTACGTTACGACCATGGTCTTAGGCAAGAAGGTAATGGCAATAGACAGAGTTACCGGCGCGCGTCTCTATCCGCAAGATCGATTTCAGCCGCCGCTGAAATGTGCCCCGATTCCCTACAATGTCGATCCGAGCAATCCTTCCGCCATGGGACCAAATGTCAATCCTGCAGCAATGGCTTACAGCGATCCGGTTGTTCCCGGGAAGGTCAGCAAAGAAGGTTCAATATTGGCGCTTACAGCGCAAGCGTCCAAGTTGGCGATTTTGCCGATGAAGCGTTTCCTGGAGAATCGTATGTGGCAAATGAAGCCGGATGCAACCCAACTTGAAATCGATGCAGTTGTTTCTCTGGTCCCGATTGAACTTCGTGCGAAGTATTTTTTGTACCTCGACAAAAACAGACAGTTCCAGTTGAGCAAAACACCGCCATTTTGGGTTGATGTGAGAGATTCCGCGCAACTGACACCTGATGGAGAACCTCGACATTTCGTGACTGGATACGATTTACGCGACACATTGGTGAATAGCAATGCTGACTTCAATATTCATATAAAACCATATCTGGATGATACCAAGGCTTTCATTTGGGGCGAGGTCGGTGCTCATTTCACGCCTTCCAGCGGAGCAAACAACTTGTTGGGAGTAATCAAATTTACTGAGAGTGCGAAGGGGGGCGGGCTTTTCTCTGACGCCAATTAGTCGGGAGTTTGTTTTCTTTACTCTACTCGTTTTCTCACCCCTGTCGTCAGCTTGTTTAGAGGTCAAAGTATGTTGTTTAACACAAGATTTCTCTCGCAGTTTTCCCTTGCAACGCTCCTTGTTACCTGCACCATGTTCGGCTCGCTGCCCGCTATTGCGGAAAACGCAACGCGGATCGCACTTGCCTCTGGAAGTCGGCAAAGTGTGCGCGTCGAGCAGTTGAAATTTGCTCCGACACTGGCATTCGTTCCCACTTACACTGGGCGTAACTTTATTAGTAAGGAGGCTGTTCGCTATACCGGCTTGCCGACCGGAGAGTGTTACAACCTTACCTACATGATGCGTGAGGATAGCGCGATGGTGCTCAACTGGTATCAGGATGCACTCCGTCAATCCGGCTGGACGGTGGATGATACGACACGCAGTAAATTCTCTCTGAGCGCGACACACGCTCAAGGACTGTGCTGCTTACTGTTTGTCCGCCCGACGCAGAGCTCAGGCTTTGCGACAGAGCTTACGCTGCGCTTTTCTATTCGTCCCTCTTAGGCTTTTGGTTCTCCCGCCTTCAAGAATGCAGAGAATGCTGGTGTGCGCGCCACCTGCATTCTCTCGCTGTTTCCCGGATGTGATAAGGACAAAAATGGAAAGCGTGTGTGGTGTCGCTTGACGATGTCGAAAAAAATGCAAGGACTGCGAGTCAGGAGGGGCGCATGAAACCGATATCGGAAGAATGCAAGGGGCGAGAGTAAGGGCGTCGCATGAAACCGATATCGGAAGAATGCAA
>JAIELX010000150.1 GCA_019752635.1 Candidatus Obscuribacterales bacterium
TCCTCAGACTATCCTCTATAGTGTTATACCCCAAAAGAAAAACTGCCTAACACCTCTGAGCAGAAGTGATAGGCAGATCCGCAAAATCAATTCGGGAAAAATGCCCTGCCCAACACTTCTGTTCAGAAGCATTAGGCAGGGCATCAAGAGAGCGCGACGGCTAGCGTGTCAAAGCTTAAGAAGCTACATCCGCGAAGATTGCCGCTGTCCAGTCACGTAAGCCAGCGACGTTTCGCGTGTTCATCACGAATTCCTGTCCGCGTGCGACCGAGGACAGAATGCAGCTACTGCCGGACTTCTGCCATCGATCCCCTCCCTCGTGACAACTCAGTGTGGTTTGCTTGCGGTCTGGATGGAACCAACCCGGCAACTTCCACACCGAGCGCTTCGACTGGCTGCTGTCTGTGAGCACGCGCGCCTGGTGTTGCTTGGCAAACAGACCGGCTCCCTTGCACTTGAGCCAGGGAAGGCTCAGTTTGCCGGCAGACAGGTAAAGGCAGTTAGGCGATCGATCCCACATGTGGAGGTGTGCGTGATCGTTGAACGGGGTCAGTTGCGTCGGGCAATTCTCAGCGGTGTCCAGTTCGACAGCCTCGCCGACAGCGAGCCATCCGTAGATGATGTGGTGATCCGGAGCGCCACGGACGAACCGCCAGCGCGCCGCGGCTTGCTCCACGGCTCTGAACCAGCCGAAGAACAGGAAGAGGTCTCCGGGACCGATGCCCTGATTCGCCAAGTGAATCTGCGACGCCTCGATTTGTCCGAACGCCGGTCGCCAGCCTTCGGGCCGCGCGCAAGAATTCTCGTCCAGGTCGGGGTCGAGGTGGCAGAACCACTTCCGTTTCAAGCGTCGCGTGCCTGCCAGATCCTCGACTAGCGGACCGAGCTGGAAACCGTTGACGGAGAGTTCGTCGTAGGTTTTCGGACCGTACCGCGACGGAATCGGCAACGGCACGAGTGTTCCATCGGGCATAATCGGGCTTGGGATGCCCCCGGCGCAGGAGTCAACGCCCTTCCTGCTCAGAACAATTCTCATGAGAATTTCTCCTGATGGAAAGGGAGTCAACTGCCGGAGACTATCTCCAGCAGCCGGCGGTACGTGACTTCGCGATTGGTGTCGACCACGGCCGGGTCGCAGGGAAGAGCCTGGTTGTAGGTCTTCGCCAGCATGCTCTTCCGGCTTCGCGCCCGGCGACGAGCAGCTTCGTAGACGCTCAACAGCTGCTCGGCCGCTTCCTCGGGAAGAGGGTCCTTGCGCGTGCGAAACTTGCTGGCAAAGCGCCCTTCCCAGCCGTTCCGGTTGACACCGGAGATCATGTCGAGCAGAGTCGGGATATCCGACTCACCGTCTGCCGACACCACCAGTGGTGACGCACCGTAAGTGAAGGGCATGCCGGCGCGTGTCCAGCGTGCCTCGCTGCGGTCGGCGTATGGCGTCATCTTAACGGGCGGCGTCAGATAGACCAGCTTGAAGCCATCATCGCCGCCCTGCACGAACGCAAGGCGCTTGCCGGTGAGGTGTTCGCTGTTCTTCGGGTGCATGAGATTGCTGCCGTGGCAACCGGTGATGCCAAATGATCCGAATTCCCAAAAGGGGTCGGAGCGCTTTTCTTTCGGATACTTCTTCGGAGGCCGCGGTCTGCGCAGAAGTACGACTATTATCGAGGGAGCCGAAACCTTCGCCATTGCTTGCCTTTCGGGTTGAATGGTTAAAACCAGCCGAAAAGCGAGTGGAGAGAGGTGTCATCCTTGACTCCTCTCTCCACTCGCTTTAGGCGCCCCGGCGTGTCCGCTGACACGAACTGGTTGTTTGCGGTCGACCAGATAAGCGCATCCGGCCTTCACACCGAGTCGGTGCCGCTGGCGGGCGTCCAGCCATCCGGTGGCGGCAGCACCGGGTAGGCCATGCTGAGGTCTTTCATTTTCGCTTTCTTCAGGAACTGTGTCCATTTGCCGGGAGCCCGGCGCGGAGGGGAACTCAGCGCGACGTGGTCCGTGTGGTCCGGTCGAGTTAACTGCCCCAGCCACACTTGCCCCTCATCGTCAATGTAGAACGAGTTGCAGGCCATCTTCCGGTTCTGCTTGCCGACGGGATAGCCGCTGGCCGTCAGGTTTCCTTCTTCGTCGACGAACAGGGGCGCGCCGATTTACTTGCGCTTCTTCGCCTCGTCCAGCCGGGCGCGGGCGCGGGCGAGCTGTTCCTTCAGGTCTGCGGAGCCGGGCTTGCTCTTGATCTGCCGTTCCAGCTCGCCGATGAACTTGGTCGAGATTTCCTCGACCAGATGCCACTGGTTGTTGCTGGCGTAGGCGTCGATCTGGAGCCAGCGGCAGGCGAACATCAGCGTACCGTCGTACTCGTCGTCGCCGCTCTCCATGCGCATGACCGCGATGTACGCCTGAGCGGCAGCCGCGTCGTAGTCGTTCTTGCTCCACGCCTCGATCGCCACGTCGTAGTGGTGCCGAGCCTTGGTGACGGGCGCGTCCTGCGAGGCGTCAGTCAGGCAGACCATCGCTATCAGACCGACAGCGAAGGCTACCAGGGCTAACAAGCGCTTCATGGGACTTTCTCCGTATCAGGGTTGTGGTAGTGAGAAAACGGAGCGGGCACCACTTTCGGTGGCGCCCGCTCGAGTGATGCTGGTTAGCCGTTGTCGGACTTCGGGGCCGTCATGCCGCACGCATCGCACACGCCCCCCAGCGCGGCCAGGGTCGCCATGAACAGCGCGAACAGCACCAGCGACGGCACCACGCGGATGCCGCGCAGGACGCCGCACGCGGCGAGCCACCAATCCGGCAGGTTCGTGGAGCCGCACAGCCCCGCGAACGTACCGACCAGCAGCGTCAGGAAGAACAGGAACGCGATCACGCTGACGCCGCACTGCAGTTTCTTGAAAGGAGTCATCGTTCACCTCATTCAGGAGTTAGCGTTGAGTTGTTGGTGAATTTGGCCAAGCGCAGCTCGAGCGGCGAGGAGCCGCAAGAGCGTTGGTTACATCGCGGACAAGTTCGGCATCTTGCCCAGCAGCGCTCGCACCCCGTCCACGTCGAGCTGCGGGTTGCGCTCAAGCAGCCGGGCGACCGCCACCGTCACTTCCGGCAGCCGGAAGCTGACCTGCTCACCCCCCGGCAGCAGCACGTCCGGCTTCTCGCCCGGCATGAACTGCCGTGGGTTGTAGCGCGCAGACTCCAGCCCTACCGCAATGACCGAAGGGAAGCAAGCCGGCTCAGCCACGGCGACAGGGTCGACGTGATTTCGGAACTCGCCGCCACCTTCGATCCAGCAGTGGAATGACGACGAGCCACTCCCCCCGCTCGGAACGCTGATGAACAGCTCCACGTAGCCGTCGCCGTGCAGCTCGAGCGTCTGCTGCTTAAGACCGTTCCACATGTTATCAGGCACGTCCGCCGAATTGACGTGGAACACAGCCCGCCCGTTCAGCACCGCAGTCAGCGCCCACTGTGCCTCCCGGTCCTTCGACCAGAAGTTGTAGAGCGTGCCGCCATGCTGCCGCGCCTGTATCGACCTGGTTTCGCCGGGCCACATCGTCAGCGAAGCGTGCGTCGGACGACCGTCACCGGGACCGGCACCGGCGACGACGACATGCCCGGGCTTGCCTTTGCCGGTGGCGTGACCCAGGTTGAACGACTCCCAGCCGGTGCCATCCATGGCGTGGATGTAACCGCCGAAAGAGCAGTTGGCGACGCTGGTCATTCCGCGTTGGTCGCAGAAGTCGACCGCCTGGAGATACGCATCGGTCCACCCTTTGCGCCTGACCTGCCCCCCCTGCGTCCATCCGGTTCGCACCAAGCGGCGGTCGGGGCCGAACGCACGCACCAGGACCAGGGGCGATTCCGGCGAGCGGTCCAGCACACGCCGCAGCACTTCCGTCCCGTGGTTCCCGTAGACGTCTCCCCCGAACCGGTCGAGCATCACCTCGTCGTTGCCTGCGACGAAGGTGTTGGTCGGCACGTCGTGCACCGCCAGAATATTGTTACGTGCGCGCGACAGCATGCCGCGCTCGAATCCACTGTCGATGATGATGATGGCAGTTCGCCTCTTCACCATGACCTCCTTTCTGCGAGCAATGCTCGCGGTCAAAGCGTTGTGCTTGTGGAAAGAAAGTAGCCGGAGCAACAGCCCCGTGCCGGTTGAGGCGACTAGCGTGTCGCCGTTGTTGTTGTCGGAGCTGTCACGTCAGGATGATCCAGGTCCCGGAGGCCATGTGCCCTTCGGCGCACAGCCAGTTGAGGATGACATTCATGTTCAGCGCATCCGGAACGCAATCCTCATCGGAGGTAGCGATGCGGATGGCCTCACGGCCGTCGTCGTCCATCTCCCCGGTGACCTCGAAGATTCCCGGCGAGACGTGGTCGAGGATGCAGGACTCCGTCCCGGGGATGCCGGCCAGCAGCTCGCGCAGGTCATTGCTTCGCGCGACGTTCGCGGTCGTGTGCTTCAGTTGTGCTTTTCCGCTCATGAAAGAACTCCCTGTTCAAGGTGGTAGGAGAATGTTGCAAACATGGTTTGCGGGGTCGCGTCATCGCGTCGCATCAGTTGCCGGTGTTGGCATTAATCGACCTGATCTCCGGGAGCCGAAACACCGCAGCCATCTCCGCCAACTCGCGAGCCACCTTGAGGGAACACAGGTCGCGAAATGTGAGCGGACTTCGCTCAGAGACCTCGGGGACCAAAAGGTCGCGCGATGTGCGCGTCGGCTGCTTAGCGACCTCGTCCATCGCTGCCAGCACCTGCCGCACCACCTCCGCTCGCTCCAGGTTATCGGGGAGTTGCGCGACGTTCGCGGCCGTGTGTCTCAGTTTCCGTTTGCCAGCCATGAAAGAACCGCCTGTTACATGTTTTCCGAAGAACACTCAAGACAGGGTTTGTGTGGGGCGCGATCACAGTCACTGCTGACTGCCGTCCGCAGTCCGGGCCGACTTTTCGGCGTTGTCGGGCATCGAATCTCGAGGAGGCTCGTTCAGGGAAAGAACAGGCGGGAGCTGCGTTCTCGCCGTAACCAGCCGGCGAATCGCAGGGTCGAGTAGATCAGGTCGATTCGTGACGAAGATGACCGTGCCTTGCGTTGACGGGACACCATCCAACGCCGCGAGCAACTGTCGCAGCGCCGCTTCCCGCTCCGGATTGGAGTGGCGCGGCTTGTCGTCGCCATCGGTCAGGGGAAAGTCGCGTTGGCTGGTCATATTACCTCGCAATGGAAGACAGGTTGGGGGAATACAGGACCGCGCGGGCGATCGGACCAGGTCACCTGATCATGCCGGTCACAATCATGTACAACAGCACCATGCCGAGAAACGCGCCGAAGCAGAAGGCGATGTTCTCGTAATGCGTACTGACATACTGCAGCGCCAGGCGGCTCAGCTTCGCACTGAGGCCAGTCGGTGTTCACGTCGGCAATCCGTGGGTGGGTAATGCCTATGTTGCAACACGCTGCGAGAGTTCGCTGCGCGAGTTAGCGGCTAAGAGTCTGCTGGCGGGTGCTGTGCGGCTTTAAGTTCAAAAGAGACAGTGAAAGGGATATAAGCTCACCGTCTCACACGCCCCGCCGTATACCTATAGAGCGCATGCGGGTATCCCCCCGCCCGCTGCGGCGTTTACGTACCGGCGCCTCCGTTAGCGCTCGTTAACCTTGCGCTAGTGAACAGAATCTTCTCGACAGAGGCGGCAAACGGCCTGATTCTCAGCGTTCTAGTTGCCGGACTCGGCTCATCAACAGTGCTGTCCATTCTTGCCAGCATGCAAATCGCCGGGTGGTTGACGCTGCTCGCCATCACATGCACCAGCGACAGTACCACATCGAAATCGGACCCAAGAAGTCGACGCCACGTACTACTATTCGTCGCAGTAGACGTCAGGCTTAAAAAAACAGCTCGCTGGGCGTGTCGAACGAGCGAGCGTTGAGGAACGAAGCCTCCTTCCAACACTCGGGTGACCCGGACTCACGCTGTGAGCCGGTTCACCCGAGAACCGCACTTACTCCTTGTCGGAGTCGCGGTTGCGATTCCGGAAGGACGTACCGATACTCCCAGCCAGCTCAGACAGCTGGTCCAGCCATCGGCTGAACATCGCGCCAGCTCCGCAGACGAGCTGATACAGCCCGAACAGGATCAGCGCCACAGCCGGCATCAAAACCGGCATCGTAAGCGCCAACACCAAATTGACGGTATCAAGTCCGCAAAGAGCCAGAATTTCACCGCCGAAAAGGGCGAAAACAGCGCAGACACCCGCGGCAACGAGTCGGTTGGTGCGCTTTGTCGACGCATCCTCACCGTTGAAACCATCAATCGCGGAGGCAAGCGCCGCGCCGCACAGGGCAGCCGAGGCTACCAACGCTAACCACGAAAACACCATCATCATGACGAAATCTCCCCTTCACTCGAGTTGTTCTGAATTGAGAATCCGCGGTCAAGCCGGACCTCCCCGTCTTTGCGACAAGAGAGGTCCGGCCGGCAGCATTTTATTGCTTACTTCAACTTGAGCGGGTTGAAGATGTCGTTGGCCAGGCCCAGGAAGAACAGGCTCAGCAAACCGGCCAGAGCAATCACGGAAACGATGCCTTGAATGCGCTCCGGAACCGGGCGACCGATGATTTTCTCGATCACGATGAACGTGATGTGTCCACCGTCGAGCATCGGGATCGGCAGGATGTTGAAGACGGCCAGGTTGAAGCTGATCATGCAGACCAGCATCAAGAAGGAGTAGACGCCGTTCTGGAACGCAACGTCACCCATCTGCACGATGGCAACAATACCGCGCACATCGGTTGCACCTTCCGGCAGCCCGGCCGGCTTTTCGACCAGACCGACCATCATGCCGAGTCCTTTGACGATCATGACGCAACCATTAGCGGTGCCAGTGACGGCTTTCTCGCCGGCTTCCAGAACGCCCATCTTGTGGTAGACGATCTCGAACTGGGTGCCCAGCGCAACGCCAATTTTGCCGTCCTTGTTCGGGGTCACCGTAATGGTGGAAAGCGTGCCGTTGCGGTCGACCACCAACGTGATCGGGCTGCCGGCAGAGGCCTTGACGTAGTTGATGAAGTCCGCGACGTTAGTGACGGCCTTGCCGTTCACGGAGACGACTCGGTCGCCAGCTTGCACGCCGGCATCAGCAGCGACAGCGGTGCCCTGGCCGACAGCGCCGATGGTGACGGTGTTCGGCTTCTCGACTCGGTCCTGCGTTCCCATGGTGGCGAACATCAGGAAGAGAATGACCCCGGCACTTATGACGTTCATCACCACACCGGCAACAAGTACGGAGATTCGCTTCCACGCAGCGGCCAGCCTGAAGCTGTCATCGGCCGGGTTGATGGAGACGAAGCCGCCTGCGAGCCATGGCGTGATCTGAAACTCGGTGCCCCAGAGGTGTCCTAGTACCAACCGCGGCGAGGAGCCGAAGCCGATCGAGAAGGTTTTGACCTCAAACCCGAGCGAACGAGCGACCACCCAGTGGCCGAATTCATGCACCAGAATCATCAGCAGCAGCGCACCGATCATTGTCAGATGACCGGCAGAGAGAAAGTACAACGCGGCGGCAATGATGCCGGCGAAGGTTAGTACGTTTTTCCAGTTTTTCATAATCATCCCTCCGGCATCACAGCGTGCGCCGGTGATTCGCGTAGCAACCGGTCCGCTAAGACGGTGCAGCGAACTGTTCCAGAGTTCAAAGACGGGCGAACCACCACAAGTGGTGGCGGGCGCCCAACTATTGTGCCTCTCCCCGAGAGAGGGCACCATCGCGAACAGGCTTAGCAACGCGGACAAATTGCAGCCTTTTCGCCTATGACCATTTGCCGATTTCTTACCGTCGGCTCAAGGAGATTCTCACCCCAAGCGGCCACGTGTGGCTCTTTTCCACCGCGTTTCAGGCGGAGAGTTAGAGCTCTCCGCCAAGAGGTCCACAGGGATTTTTCAACCCCCGTGGACCTCATTCTCGCCACGGGTTCCATAACCCGCCCAGCGATTACTTGCCGGCATCGCAGCAACCGCCGCTGCCACCATCGTGGCGAGGAGGGAGCGTACGAGTGGTCGGCGGGAAGTGCGCGCAGCGCGTCTTGTCACGCACCGTACCGCATTCCAGGTCCAACGACACCGAGTGCTGCTCCACCTCGTTGATCGCGAGCAGCTCTCGCCACTCCGTCCCGAGCATGGTTTCCTTCTTCATCAGCACCTCGTTGGCGGCGCGGATGAACTTCTCGTTGGCCCGGACGATCTCCTTGGCCTTCTCGAAGCAGGTCATGGCGATGCACCGCACTTCGCGGTCGATCAGGTCCGACAGCTCGGGACCGGTTTCGGCCGGCATGGCCATCGACCGTCCAAGGAACGGGCTGCCACCACTGCTGGTCACAGCAATCGGCCCGAGGGCGGACATGCCCCACTCGGTCACCATTCGACGAGCGATGTTCCAGCCCTGCTGGAAGTCGTTGCTTGCGCCGGTGTCAACCGTGTTGAGCAGGACTTCCTGAGCGGCGCGGCCCCCCATCGCCATGGTGATGCGCGCGAGCAACTGATGGTCGGTGTAATTCGACCGGTCCCCCGGCGGAATCGCCATCACGTATCCCAGCGCCATGGCCCTGCGCACGATGGTGATCTTCGACACCGGATCACCGTGCTTGAGCACCGACGAGATCAGCGCGTGGCCAATCTCGTGGATCGACGTGTTCTTCAGGTCCTCCTTGGAGGTCGTCTTCGCCCGGCTCGGCATCGACGGTCCCATCTGGACTCGATCGATACCTTCGTCGAAGTCGGCCATGGTAATCTCGCGCGGAAGTGCGGCGATCTCCTGCTCGCTGGCACCGGCCGCGCGCATCTCCTTAGCCTTGGCTCCGAAACGCCGCAGCGCTACCGTCGCGGCCTCGTTGCAAGCGCCTTCGATGTCGGCACCGGTGAAACCGGGGCAGATTTCGGCGATCTTGCGCAGGTCGACTTCCTTCGCCAGCGGCTTGTTGCGGCTGTGGATGCCGAAGATGGCTTCGCGCCCGTTGACGTCCGGAGCGTCCACCAGGATGCGACGGTCGAAACGACCGGGACGAACGAGCGCCGGGTCGAGAACGTCGGGACGGTTCGTGGCCGCCATGAACACGACCGCAGCGTTGGACGTGAAGCCGTCCATCTCAGTGAGCAGCTGGTTGAGCGTCTGCTCACGCTCGTCGTGACCACCACCGACGCCAGCACCGCGTTGGCGACCGACGGCATCGATTTCGTCGATGAAGATGATGGCAGGACGATTCTTGCGGGCGTTGTCGAACAGCGCTCGAACGCGGGCGGCGCCCACGCCTACGAACATTTCGACGAACTCGGAAGCGGTGACGTAGAAGAACGCCGCCTCTGCTTCCCCAGCGATGGCTCGACCGAGTAGCGTCTTGCCGGTACCGGGAGGACCGATCAGCAAGATGCCGCGCGGCGGGCGGGCACCGAACTGCGTGAAATAGCCGGGGTTCTTCAGATAGTCGATGACTTCCTGGGCTTCGACCTTGGCCTCATCGCAGCCGGCGACATCCTTAAACGTCTTCTTCTCTGCCTTGGGCTGAGTCTCCGCCTGACGCTTCTGCACCATCTGGCTCTGCATCCCGCCACTGGCGCGCCGCATCAACCAGATGAAGAAGCCGATCATCAGGATCATCGGCAGGAAGTTGATGAGAATCGACAGGAAGATTTCGAACCCACCGACTTCCTTGGTAGGAGCGTCCTTGGCGGTCACGGCCACCTTGGCCGCACCGGCCTTCTCAAGGACGATCTGCTCCCCGGCCTTCGAGGGAATGGTCACGGTAGCCTGAGTGCCGTCGACATTGTCGACCAGCATCTCGTTCTTACCGTTGAGAACGGTGATGCCCTTGATGGTCGGAGGTTTCGCGTCCAGGGTCTGGAGCAACTCCGAATATTCCATCTTGACGGGCTGAGCCGGCACCGTGCCGGGATTGGTCTGAGGAGCGGGCTGCATCACGAACGCAAGAATTGCGAACACAGCGATGAAGCCAAGTACCTGCAAGAGCGACTTGCTAGTCATCTGGTTGTTCTCCATGAATACTCACCGACACACGGAGTAATCCGCCGTCTTAGGTGAGCAGGTCTGGTTAAGTCCTCGGGAAACGGGTTTGGGAGAAGCGGAGCTTACCGGTCGGCCTGCTCTTCACGGGGACGACGAATGAGACCGAGGCGGTAAGCACGCTCCCGCAGTTCGGCCGCGGCGGCTTCCAGCCGATACTCTTCGGCGCTGGACAGCTCGGCGTAGAGGAGAGCCGAAACCGGACGCCCAATCTTCTCCCAACCTTCGATGGAGAGCAGGTCGGCGTCGCTGAGGTTGGCGATGGCTTCGCCAACGGGATTGGCACCGGTCGGAGTCTTGTAGGCCCCGCCGAGGATGCTGACGAGGGCGCTGTTGTCGACAGGGGTGCCATCGACGGAAAGCGTGGCCGATTTCTCGAGGATGTCGAGGTTGTAGCGCACATCGGCGGTCTCGCCGGCAGCGGCGAAGAGACCGTCGACCTTCTCCTTGAGGTCCTTCAGACCGGCGAACGCCAGGCGAACGCGGCCACCTTCGGCAGCGAACTGGTCGATGCTGCGCGTGAGCACGACACCGCCTGCTTCGTCCAGGATGCTGGCCGAACGTTTGTCGTCCGCGATCTTGTACGAGTGCTTCTGACCTGTCTTGAGGGTGTACGCCTTCACGTAGGCGCGGAACGCGTGATGAGCGCGGCCGACGAGGCTTTCTTCGCTGTTGCGTTCGCGCTTGATGTCTTTACGAGTTTCTTTCATGATCAACTCCGTATGTTGCAAGGCTCGAGTTTCAGCTCGAGCGGTTTGATGGGTATGCTCCCCGCGGGAGCATCGGTGACGAACAAGATCGGCGGGCGGCCGTCCACGGCTGTCCGACGATGCAGGAGTTCGGCTATTACTAGCCAGGCGTTATCTCCAGAGCTCAGATCCTGCACATCGTCATGACCGCAGCTGCCACTGCTGGTCCAAGCCGCCTCCCTCTGCGATTCCGTGAAGTACAGCTGCGCGTTAACGCCCTTCAATCGCCGACCCGCGTCGGCCGCATTGATACGCTCGAGTTGTCGAAGCCGCGCAAGTTGCGGTGGACTTCAACCAACCTAAGCTGTCTTCCAATCAACGGCTTCATCACGAGAAAGCTTTTTGCTTTCGATGAGATCCGGTGAAGGAGGTGGAGTGAGGTTTTCCGATCTACTGACTTGGATAAAACGAGAAATGATGTGCAAAGGGAAAATAAGAAATAAGGCCACACGTGCGCAATGGAATCTTCAAGATCTTCTTTTCATTATCGGTACAACGCGTGATCTCCCCAATGACATTAGCGGGGACTCAGCATCCCTGTTGACAATCGCGTAACACTTAGTATCCATGAGGTTGCGCCTATTTTTGGGGTGCCTTAAGGGTAGACCGGACCAAATAAGTCGACTATGGGCGCAACCTTTGAGCGAGCTAGCGATACCGAACAAAAACGCTACTGACATCCAACTCCGACCGTCCCTTTCGCAGCCGGTTTCAAGCCGCCAAAATTACTTGCAGCTAATCAAAAAACCGTTCATTAAGTCTAAATTCCTTTGATTCGGCAAGCTTCGGTTTATCGCTGCAAGTGAAGCGTACGGTCGGCGCGTCCGAAGCGGTCAAGCGCTGTAGTCGAATACAATGTCCCTAATGCGGAACTAACAATGCTGGAAGAACTCTTCGGTACAAAGAAGCCGGTTATCGGCGTGATTCACCTGCTGCCCTTGCCAGGTTCGCCGCGTTACGACGGACAGTTTGAGCGAGTCATCGCACGAGCGGAACAAGAGGCAGCCTCACTAGCTAGTGGTGGAACCGATGCCATCATTGTCGAGAATTTCTTTGATGCTCCGTTTGCAAAGAACAAAGTCGATACGGCGACGGCATGCGCGCTAACGCTGGCAGCAAAAAGAATCAAAGAAATAGCAAAACTTCCGCTGGGCATCAACGTCTTGCGTAACGACGGGCATTCAGCGCTGGCAGTCGCCACCGCATGCGGTGCAGAATTCATTCGTGTCAACGTCTTGACCGGCGCCATGGTCACAGATCAAGGTGTAATCGAAAGCGAAGCTCGCGAACTCATGCTCTACAGGCGCATGCTTGGCATGGAGCACAAAATAAAAGTCTTAGCGGACGTTATGGTTAAGCATGCAGTTCCGCTGGGCACCGGCGGCGACATCGGTCAATACGCCAAAGACACGGTCTATCGCGGCATGGCCGACGGCATAATCGTAAGCGGGATTGCTACTGGCTCCGCCCCGGTATTGGATGATTTGCGCGCCGTGCGCGCAGCAATTCCCGAAACACCACTATTTGTAGGGAGTGGCGCCAGCAAAGAGAACGCCGCCTCGCTGCTTGCCATTGCAGATGGTATCATAGTCGCCTCCTCTATAAAGCGACGCTCGCAAGTCGAGAACCCGGTAGACGTAGAGCGAGTCCGTGCGCTAGTTGACCAGGTAAGACTCTCACCACGAGCCTGATTCCCGCGGAGCCGGTTGCGGATGTCCATCGGCGATCGCGCCTGAACTTTCCTCATCGCTGTCTTCTCCGGGGGCGCAATTCTCCTCAAGTGTGCCCACCAAGCGCTCAAGATCAGCATCGGCTTGATACATCCAGCACTTGATTCGATCCACCCAAATAACCATTTGCACAATCGCTTGCGAAACATCCGTATTGTCCTGCTTCAACCTCGATATCACCCATTCAGGCAAGACAATCTGCTCAGCGCGCCCACCAGGCTCCTCCACGACCAGAGCCCGGCCTTCAACAACAATCTCTTGCAGCAAACGTACAGTGTCAAATCGGGAGTAGCCCAGAGACTCAGTGACATCATCAATGGTGCGCCTTCCGTCTAGCAAGTCCAGCAATGCATTTGGTTTGGCGCTCTGTTTGCCCGTCGCCTTCAAAATTGTAGAAGGACCGATGCGAAGCTGATCAAGATAGCGCTTGGCCTCAGCGTACGCTGCACCTTCTTTCAAAATTCTGTCTGCCGGTTCTTCCGATGAAAAGGTTTGCGGGGCGCTTTCCACAGCGCAGTCTATGTAAGAAAACGTACCTGTAGTCCACAAGAACAAATCAAGCAAGGCGTCACGTCCTTCCGCCACGTCTGATTCAACGTGCTTGATTCTGCCCTTCTCCACAAAAACAAACGCGGTATTGACTCCTCGAGTCAGACAAATCTTGCCCGTGAGCTCGCCGTTGCGCACCATTTGGATGAGGCTAGGCAGATTGATTTTCGCCAGTTCGCCGGCCAGCTGCATGCATTTCTCCCGTCAAATGTTCTCTCTTAGTATAACTACCCGCAAGGCAGCAACCTAACCCAGATGTTTGTACAAGAAGTACCGGCTGTGCTTACCGGGATAGGCCGGTAAAGTTCCGAACACTTCATATCCACACCCCTGATAAAAGGTTAAGGCCTGAAAGCTAAAAGTGTCCAGGTGGACGCCGATGCAACCCCTTTGGCAAGCCAGGCTCTCAGCTCGTCGAAGAAGTTGCCCGCCGATCCCCTTACCGCGATGCAAGGGATCGACGGCCAACAACTTCACATAAAGCCAATCCCAATTTGTAGCACCACTCAACCCGCCGACAACAACGCCACGAATACCGGCCGTCAGGCTTAGAGCCTCCGGCGCCCATCTCAAATCGACCAGGTCGTTGTGCCGGTCGAGAAACGAAACTACCGCAGACAGCTCCTCAGGCGAGACGACCTCTTCAAGAACCAAATCGGCAAGACTCACAAAGCACCCTCCGGGATGATTGAGGCACCAGACTATAACCCAATTTCGTCCCCCCGGGTCATTGCGTAATCGACAGCACCGCGATACTACAACGCCTAGTAGGCAATTGGCGACAAAAAAAGTGGGAGCATGTCCCATCTGTAGTTGAAATTAGTGATGACCCTCCAGCAGATCTTGCGACCTGGGGTAGCCTCTAGGTTGC
>JAIELX010000101.1 GCA_019752635.1 Candidatus Obscuribacterales bacterium
GCGAAAAGTACCTGGGATTAATCAGCAGGAGCCGGAAACCCGGCTCTTGCTAACTACTGTGCTCACTGAACACTTACGTTCAGTCGTTCAGTCGAGACACCGCTTTGCGAAACGCAATTGCAGAACAGATCAAAATAACACTTCTACTTGCAAGCAGAAACTCCCGAAGACCATTAATTGAAAGCTTTTACGAGACTCATCGTCAGAGCTTAACTTGAATTGAACTTGGAGTATCAGCCTATGGTAATCACTGCGGCAAACAGATGCACTGGAGTTCGGCCCGGCAAACAGTGATATTTGATGCGCAAGTGAAAGCTCCTGCGCTACCCTAACCGAAATTCACGAGGTTTCGCAGCAACGAGGTTGATCTGAAACCTCGTGAATTGAAATAGTGCTTTCGATTGCACCATACCTTTCACAGTCATAGGAAACTTCGCACGAATTGCCAGTCACACAAGCCACCGCCTCTGAGTTCCAGGGGACCGTTCAATCAGTTCGCGATTGTCAACCGCGGCAAGGATCACCGTTAGTTCGTTCGACAAACCCAACACAGATCTGCCACGCGCAGAAGTAAAAACCGAAAGACAATAATGCAACGCCCCCATGAAGATCCGCCGTTCATCGTTACCCTCCTCGTTGGAGCAATCGTTCTCTTCTTCTTCGCCATGCTTTTCGGCGGCTGCGAAAAATTGCTCTTCCTGCGCTAAAGCATCATCGTCAATCCAGCTTAGCTCTGTAGAAGAGTCGGACAAGCCCCCCCCCATGACAAGCGAAAAACAAGATGGATGATGATCAATGCAACGTTTTCTTCCTTTTAGTGGCAGTATTGTTTGTGTTCGTTGCTCTCATGGCGCTGGTCTCTGAACTAGGTGGCTGAGCGCCATCCCTGCAGGCTACAGCAAACAGTTGCACTTAGGCCCGTCGCCCCGATCTGACGACGGGCCTAACTCACTTTCCTGGATTGCTGGACGAAGAGCTGCCTTGGCGCAGCTCTTTTACGCCTTATCGCCAATGCCTCCTGCCACTATCTGAAACTGTGTTCCGCCCAAGGAAACAGGAATGAACTTAAGTTTTAAGTCTACTTGCTACGCATCCGCATAGTAAACTTACGACAAGCACTCAAAGTGAGAAAAAGCCACAGGTCAAGCTTTCCCCGGCGAACGGGGAAGCCAACCTCTAAAACACTACAGAAAATCTTGAAGGAAAACGCACCTCAGACAGAAGTTCATCCGGTCTGGAACGGAAAAGCCTTGCGCCGGCGCAGCCAATCCTCGATGTAGAGCAAGTCCATCAACGGAAAAGGCTCGTTCGAGAGGTCCAAAGTGCAAACACCATATTCAACCACACGGCGACGCTTACGCAAACGCTGAACCCGACGACGAGCGACAGCGCGTGCCTTGCGAGCTTCTTCGTAAACCGCAGCCCCTTGAAACCAGGTGAGGACAAACCATCGACGAGCCATAAGTTGCTCGAGAGATTCGTTCTCCTGCGGATACAAGTTTTCGGCCGCAGCGACGAGGCTGACGCGGAATTCCAGCGTTCCTTCATTGCCTCGATTTTTCAAAATCATCATTGTGTTGTCTGCTCCCATTAAAGCCCCTTTTGAAAAGTGAATTAGATAACCATGAAACTTCAGTCACGTAACATGAACGCCACTGAACACAAATAGAAACTCATCGCGGCACCGACGCCGACCCAAACGGACACGGAGGCGAACCACGCCGCAATGCCTATGAGCGCCGCTACCGCAGGCAAGAGTGTTACGCCCACGAAGAGCAAGAGAATCTTCTCCTCACCGCACAGTTGCCGAAACCGCGCCCGACTCAGACACAAGAGGCAACGCACAATCAAAAGCAGCTCCAGCACCAACAGAACGGTGCAAGCATCCGGATACAGTCGCAGCAACCACCCTGCACCATCTTGAGCGGGCATGCAAGGCTCCTTTGAGTAGATTTACTGAGAAGTTTGGTAGAAGATGAACCTGTGAATGAACAGCAAGAATGGGTTCAATATGGCACGAGGAGCTGCCCGACTCCAGCAAGTTTGCAGTCGAGCTGATTAATTCACAGAACCGCTCTTTCGCGCGAAAGCATTGCCAGAGAATGCGATTCGCCGAGCGTCGGAGGAAAGAGCGGTTTGGATTTAGCAATCCACTCCACTAGCGCAAGCGCTAATGTCGAGAATACAGTAGGAACAGCGAGGCTTCAGAGCATCCGCCACCACATTCGCATTTACCGAGCCGCAAGTTGTTGTAACGCCATGGCTATCCATTTCGCATTTTTGCAGGTCGCACTGGACTTCAACCGAACTTAGCCTGACCGTCAAGGGTATAAGCAGCTAAAATTGGAAAGCGCATGATATGCGTTGAAGCTGACTAGTGAATGATACTTATCTCTGGCCGCAAAGCCAAGGGCTGGCCCCGAATGAAGATAGTGCCGGTGACTAGAAATTGGAATGACGGCGAGTATGATTGGTCATATGTTCCAAGTGCAGAGCAGTCTGTTACCTGTTGGGAAACTGGCAGTAAAATCAGACTGCCTGACGACTATCGACGATTCATGTTGAGATTCAACGGTGGGAGTGTTTATCCACGATTTTTTGAGTTGTCTATGCTTCACTCATCCGCGACGTGGAAATTTGAAGGTTTCATTGGGCGCTCTGCAATCAACCTGTCTTCATCTTTCCTGCGCCGCCGGCGGGTTTAACCAACGTCAGGCAACCGGGTATGTATACCGTGAATAAAGTGGCGCCCCGCAAATGCTGGAACTACAACCCGACTCGCTTTTCGAAACCCGCTTTCGCATAGTTCGAAAGTTGGGCGAGGGCGGCTTCGGGGTCGTCTACGAAGCAGAGGACGTTCCACTGAGACGTTCTGTCGCAATCAAAATCCTGAAATGTGACATTGCCGCAGACACCGAGGCGCGTCGGCGCTTCTTGCGGGAAGGCAAGATTTTGTCCGCTCTATCTTCGGATAAACTCGTTCGACTCTATTCCGTGAATATTTCTTCCGCTGGGCTGCTCTACATGGTCATGGAGTTATTGAACGGAAGAACTCTTCGCGCCAAGCTACTGGAGACAGGGTCGCTATCCGAGGAGGATTCAATCAAAATTGCGCGCGCCATTACTGCCTCCTTAAGCGTTTTAGAGCAGAACGGCGTTGTACATCGCGATTTGAAGCCGGACAACATAATGGTTCTCGACGCCCGAAACCAGACAATAAAACTACTTGATTTTGGACTCTCGGGATTGTTGTCCACCAACAAAATCGCAGACACAAGCCTAACCGGCGACGGAGCCATGATCGGAAGCATTCACTACATGGCGCCGGAAGTATGTCTTGGCGAGAAAGGCACAATAACCTCAGATTTCTACGCACTAGGATGCATTCTCTATGAATGTCTAACCGGGCGTCCTCCATTCGATGACATTGAACCAACGGCAGTTATTTTTAAGCACGTCAACGAAATGCCAATCGATCCGACCCTGCAAAGGAAATCGCTGAGGAAGACAACGGTCGAGATTCTCCAACGACTGTTGCAAAAGGACCCCGCAGCCAGATTCGACAGTTGCTCAGAAGTTGAGCACGCGCTGGATAACGAAGGATTCGAGCTGAAGACAACATCGATCCACCTGGCACCATTTACTGGACAACCACCGGCTCCCGGTGTGCTTGTTCGGAGGAACAGCATATTTGCGGTGACAGTAATTGCGGCCATCGCAATAATCTACGTCTGTATCGGGTCACGCACCCGATACAATCAAATCGAAGCGAGTCCCGGAAACAGCAAACTTTGCGCTCTGGCTACTACGTTGACCCTGGAAATCAAAGAAACCGGGCGAAGCGAGAATGCTGATTTGTTACCCGGTGAAACAAAACGGCGCGAGCCTGGCATCGAAACTGAATCCAAACAGAAGTTAAAGCAGCTGTTCGAAATTCTGACTATGCCGCAGACAGGAGCAGAAAACCATTACCTGCAACCGCAAACGATAACAGCGCTAGTAGACCTGGCGGCAGCGCTATGCAGCAGGGGACAAAAAAAGCGCGCTATCGATTTGTGCAGAGAGACCTTAGTGTTTATCGCGGACGACAGAAACACTTCCGCGCGTGCAAAACACTCCGTAATAGATCTTCTTGTCTCAATGGCTGATGACGAGGACCTGCAACAAAAGGACTACGAAGCAATTCGAGCTCCAATTCTCAAAAGCCTAAAGGGGGAAACGTTCTCATTGCAGCGTGTCGGCGCATTACTGGCTCTGTCCATCGCAAACACCAAGGTCAGGGATTGCACGCCCGAAGATACCGAGCTAGACAAACTCATTGGCGAAGCAGCGGAGGAACTTCCCGCCAGCAGTCTTCTGAATCTCAGACCCACAATCCATTACATACTTGCCTGGCGCCTTCAGCATGGACTGACGAAAGGAGCTGAAAACTACGCTCGAGTTTTGATGCGCATCGATAAGGAGAATCCGAACAGCCGTGACGTACTGTTACTGCTGGCCAGGGACTATATAGAGCTTAGCCAAGCTTTAAGAACTCGCTTTCCAATTGAAGCTAAGAGACACGTCGATTCAGCGCTTTTAATATACACCACATACGGTATCACAAACCTCGACAGAGTGCTGGCACTGAATGTTGATGCCAGACTGAAGGTCGACGCAGGAAAGCGTGCAGAGGCTCGAGCCATTTTGCAAAAAGCGGAACGACTTACGACCGAACTTCCCCTTAAGGAAAGACGCGAAGCAGTTTTCGAACTTTATTGTACTTGGCGCGAAATACATGTGCCGCATGAGGAGCTCGACCCGCAGTGTTCAGATGGACTAAAGGTTATTCAATTGGCCTCTAAACTAAATCCGACCGATGGCAACATCGACGCGATTGCGCGAAACAAGCTTAACTGCGCCGGCGCGCTCATAAACCACGCGTCTGTCGAAAAGACAATAACCGAACTTCAACGGTCACTGGACTTCGCGAATAACACAAAAGGAGTTTCGCCAGATTGTCGCTATCTAATCCTGCGAGTTCTGTGCAGATTCCTCCTGGACAAGCGCCATTTTCGCGAATCTTTACCGTACTATGATCGAATCTTTTCTGCTGCGGAGTTCGCTACGTTGTCCAAGCAGGACCAGCAACAGATGCTCTGGGAAGCCGGCAACGCGCAGTTTGCAGTCGGCATGTACGAAGAGGCTATTGCCACGTGGAAAAAAACTGAAGGGTGGAGAGACAGCAAAATCCTTGTATCCATGATTGAGCAAGCGCAACAAGCTGAAGCTGTTGCCAAAAAGAAGGTTTGCACGGAGGTCCACCCTAAACCCTGATCAACTTGTCTCCATCTTGTGGGAATACTCCCATGAACGGCTCGTCCGAGACCTGTTTTTCAATGCTTCTTCAACGATCGAAGCCTAATCTCCAGTCACAAGACTAATTGGTCCAATTAAGGAGCCGGTACTAAGAACCTAGCTCAATACCCAGTCAGTCTCACTACACTATCGCAAGAGGTTCTCTTTCATGCCAATTGATCGTTTTGGTGAATCTTCCAACAAAGAGTCCGGCGTTCTTTCTCAAATTTCGCTTTTGGCGGTGGCAGCAGAAAGACCACAGCCTCAAACTGTATCGAACGGTGAATTGCTTACGTTGTCTTTCGGCGCCAGTGCTGCCGCTGTAGGCGCGAGTTCCGACCTACTAACTAATCGCGTCTTGCAAAGCCTTCCGAAGGAGCGCGCAGGAATCTCCGAGTGGTGGCGGAATAATGCCAGTGGTGCCACGAAGGAAATGTTTGCCGCTCACGATGCGAGGCTGTTGAAACTGAGATTGGATCAAGGTCTTGCTGAAGTCATCCATAAAACCGCAGGGTTAGATTATGCCCACAGTGCGGAACAACTTCGTCCTCACCTTGCAAATGCGAAGGCGGATCTGCGGGAATTCAAAAGGACACCCTCGGGCTTTAGTTCGGGTTCCGTCTGGTACGCGCCAAAGACCGATCGGCTGCGCGCCCGCGAACTGGCAGAAGCAGCCGGTCCAAGAGTTCTTAAAACTCCAGTAGTGCTCCCGGAGTGTCCTCTAGGGCAGTATTTGGCTCTACGCAGCGCCGAGCCCCTTGCAATTGTAGTACCGAAGACTCTATTGCCTCATCCCAAAGGTGTCGAGGTTTGGTACGATCTTATGGAAAAACCATTTTCGGCGTTAGAGAAAAAAGGCCAGATGACCGCCTGGCACCACGGTCTGGAAGCTCAAACACTTGAGGGGCGGGTCAAGACGCTGCAGAATTTGATCGACAAGAACCCTGCAGGAAACTCCGCTCTAAAGACCTTGGGAACAGAGACCGAAGAGTTGTATCGATACAAGCAATTTGCCAAGGAATCGCCGGTCGGAAAGCTTATCGAAACTACGGTGGCTAAGGGCGAAGCGCAGGCCCTTGCCGCACGCGAAATGGAAGCTGCTCGCAAGGCTTTGAGCACCGAGCTAGCGCTGGCTCCTAAGATGCACGGAGTACCGGAGCAATTCGCGTCGAACGCTGGACGCAGACTGCTTGCCGGCGCTGGTTTGTCAGCTTTGTCGATGGGCGCTGGTTACGGATTCGACAAGAAAATTGCTCCCTCACTTGGACTCAAAAGTGGCGCAGATAATGAGCTTTCAAACGGAACGCGACTGGCTGTTGACGGTTGCCTTGTTCCTGCATTTCTCTTGAGCGAGATTCCACTCAAGTATAGACTGCCGCTTGCCGCCACTGCATTTAGTGCGGGCCGTGCAGCCAACCTCATCACGGCGGACACTACTTTGTCCCCGGAAATGGCCAAGCTGCTGACTCCTAATCACGCTGATTCGATCCTGACAGGTGCTGCTGTAATGGCACCGATCGGCGGACGCTATAAGGCGGCGGCTATCACGGGCGCACTTGTAACTGGACGAGTTGTGAACATGTTCTATTAAGTCTTGGACCGAGACTTGCTACGCGGACCTGTCGCACATTGTGCGTTGGTCCGCGTTGACGTGCGCGCGAACGTACCGCTTGCATTTCTTTGCTCAGAACCATCGGCGACATCGTTAATCTGTTCATTCAAGTAGTGAGCGTTGGGCGCACAGTGAGCTGCAACGAGAGCTAGATGAGCTCTCCGAAGAATAACTCGGACCTTTTTTCCTCAAGTCTCAAGTCGTCCGACTCTGCCCCCATATAGTAGATGCGCATCAAGCACTCGAAGAGAAAAAAGCCCATGGAGAAGCTTCCCTCTTGAACGGGGAAGCCAACCTCTCAAACATTACAGAAACTATTGAAGAAAAAACGTGCCTCCGGCAGCTCATCCGGTCTCGAACGGAAAAGCCTTGCGCCGGCGCAGCCAAGCCTCGATAGCAAGCAAGTCCATCAACGGAAAAGGCTCGTTCGAGATGTCCAAAGTGCAAATACCATATTCAACCACACGGCGACGCTTACGCAGACGCTGGACCCGACGACGAGCAACAGCGCGTGCCTTGCGAGCTTCGCCGTAGACCGCGGCACCGCTAAACCAGGTGAGGACAAACCATCGACGAGCCATGAGTTGCTCGATCGATTCGTTCTCTTGCGGATACAAGTTTTCGGCCGCGGCGACGAGGCTGACGCGGAATTCCAGCGTTCCTCCATTGCCTCGATTTTTCAAAATTACCATTGTGTTGTCTGCTCCCATGAAAGCCCCTTTTAAAGAGTGAATTAGATAAGCCTCAGTCACGCAACATGAACGCCACGGAACACAAATAGAAGCTCATCGCGGCACCCACACCGGCCAAAACGGACACGGAGGCGAACCACACCGCAATGCCGATGAGCGCACCGACCGCAGGCAAGAGAGTTACGCCCACGAACAGCAGGAGAATCTTCTCCTCACCGCACAGTTGCCGAGATCGCGCCCGACTTAGACTCAAGAGACAACGCGCAATCAACAGCAGCTCCAACACCAACAGGACGGTGCAAGCATCCGGATACAATCGCAGCAACCACCCGGCACCATCTTGAGCGGGCATGCAAGGCTCCTTTGAGTGAGATTACTGAGAAGTTTTGGTAGCGAATGAACCTGTGAATGAACAGCAAGAATGGATTCAATATGGCACGAGGAGCTGCCCGACTCCAGCAAGTTTGCAGTCGAGCTGATTAATTCACAGAACCGCTCTTTCGCGCGAAAGCATTGCCAGAGAATGCGATTCGCCGAGCGTCATAGGAAAGAGCGGTTTGAATTTAGCAATCCACTCCACTAGCTCAAGCGCTAATGTCGAGAATACAGTAGGAACAGCGAGTAGGATTACTAAAATCAACCAACTGGTTGTGGCGAAGATGGAATTCTTCACTTTGATTCTTCGTTGATCATGTTCTGCCTCCTCACCAGCAGCACCATTGCATTGCAAAGCAAGGCGCCCGCTGCACTGTCTGTCTGCAGCCCGGCGCCTTGCTCAAGGTCTTTTGTTCCCGTATGGAAGATTAGTAGAACATGTTCACCACTCGGCCGGGCAACAGCGAAGCCGCTATGGCAGCCGCCTTGTACCGTCCGCCAATCGGCGCCATGACCGCTGCGCCGGTAAGGAGCGAATCGGCGTGATTGGGCATGAGTAGCTTAGCTATTCCGGGAGACACCGATGCCTCTGCGGTTACGTAGTTAACCCCGCGTCCGGCACTGAATGCGGTGGCAGCAAGAGGCAACTTGTACTTAAGTGGCAACTCGCTGAGGAGAAACGCTGGAACGAGGCAACCGTCGACGGCGAGCCTAGTTCCGTGCGAAAGCCCATTGTCGGAAGCATTCTTCAGACCGAGGGCCGGTGCGACTTCTTTGTCAAAACCATAGCCGGCGCTCATTGATAGAGCGGACAGACCAACACCTGCGATAAGCTTCCTCCCTGCGTTCGAAGCAAAATGCTCGGGTACGCCATGCATCCTTGGAGCCAGGGCTAGTTCCGAGTTCAGAGCCTTTCGAGCGGTTTCCAGCTCAGTTTTAGCAAGTGCTTGTGCTTCGCCCTTAGCCACTGCCGTTTCTACCAGCTTCCCAACAGGCGAATCACTGGCGAATTGCTTGTAGCGAAAGAGTTCTTGGTGAGGCGTACCCAATGTCTTTAGCGCCGACTTTCCTGCTGGTGCAGCCTCGGCTAGTTGCTGCAAAGTCTTAACTCTTCCCTCGAGCGTCTGAGATTCCAGGCTGCGGTGCCACGGAGTTACCTCACCTTTACCTAAAGGCGAAAAAGGCTTCTCCATAGCCGCGTAATACGCTTCAACGCCCTTCGGATGAGGCAGCAGCGTTGGCGGTTTTAGCGCCCCCGCACTTCGCGCTTCCACCACTTCAGTCGCTCCGGCCAGAGTCATTGGTGTGTTCTTGAATGTAGCCAGGTCGGCTCGAGCCTTCGCCAGATGAGGGCGAAGATCGTCGGCAGTTTGCGCGTAGTCCAGCACTGCCGACCTGTGAGCTACCTCAGCGAGTCCTTTGTCTAATCTCAACTTCAACAAGTTCGCATCGTGCGCAGCAAACATTAGTCTTATGAATGGAGATTAGGTTTCGATCGTTGAAGAAGCATTGAAAAACAGACTCGACAGGGAGGGTCCATGGGAGCGTTCCCACGACTCAAGTTCGTTGACGTTTGACCTGCCCGCTAGATTTGTCCTTCAATGCAAAATGCTCGTTGCATGCCAACTACGCCATTTAGTGTTAGCGCCCAAGCGATTATTGAATGAGGGAGAGATGTTTCGAGCCTCGAAGCTCGAAACATCTCTGCGGATTTTTGTCATCGCAGGATATGCCGCGACCTAGTTTCACAACTAATCCGAGCTTAGCCGGCGATGTCCTCCATGCACAGGGGTGCATGCATTCATCGCCGCTCCACGATGGAGTAAGCGCCAATAGCTAGCGCTTCGCCTCCCGGCGCTTGCCTCGCCGGGTGTGCTCGCTACGCACACTTTTCCTTGCTGCCCACCGGAGGCAGCAACGCACATGCCTGCTACCGTCACGCACAAAGTTTTCAATGCTTTCGTAAGAGCCACTTCTCACCGAGAAGTTATAAAACTCTTGGAACAGCAAACCGTCTGAGAGCTCCTTTTGGGGAGTTAAGACGGGACAAACCGCGTGCTTTGCGATAGGCGTAGCAGCGAGTGTCCAATTCGCCATTTAGACCGCGAACCTGCGATCCGGCTTGTACGCCAAGGTGGACTGAAACAGCAGCGGTCAACTGCTGCTGAGTGCAAGCATCGATACTTTAGAGTCACGACCAGCCCTCTTCAGCGCTTTGCGCCTGATTCGCGTTCCTTCTGCGCCTCATCCCCGAGGGCGCGCAGTTGGTGTAGACTAAGCGCCAGGTTGGCGGCCCCTAGAAAAACGCACTTCATCAAGTCCAGAAAGAAATCCGGACCAGTCCCAGTCGGACTCAGGAACAGCACTACCACGCACCAGACGCATCCAATCACGGGCGCGTGCCAGTGGCGGCGAACCTCACCGAGTTGGTAGAGTATCTCGCTGGCGAGAAGCCCGCAGAACACGAGCAATGAAATCGACGTGAAGAACTCCATCATTGTCTCCAGAAGCGAGTAGTTGGTGAGAAGCATCTCGGTACCAGAAGCTGAAAGAGCGCAAGGTGAACAAATGCGCTTGTAAGAGCATATGTTCACCTTGAACACCCGCAAGAGAGTTATCGTGGGACGAAGATCCTATCGACACCACCAGCAACCGCTATAACCAGAAAGAGCATCATCGCTAAGAACAGGTAATGAAAGAGCATGATCATCACGGTTACTAGCGGTCCGGTTTTTTCCGTATCGCGGATGTAAATGAAGTGACCAAGCATAAGCCCGCCGAAAAGAAGCAGGAGCAGCACAATGAGGACCATGGAGCATTCTCCGAAGGTGTACCTGGCTTATTCGAAACAACAACGAAAGCGCGACAGGCGATTCGAAAGAAGGAATGAGTTTTGTTGTCTTGCTCGATTACCTTTGAGTTGTGAGCGAGTACGTTCAATAGGTAAAACCATGTCAGACAGCGAGGCTTGAGGGCAACCCCGTTTTTCCGCATTCTCGTAAAATTTCTGAATCGTCGACCGCAAGCTTTCGCTTGCGCATGAAATATCGTAAGCTTTAGCCACTCCTGTATGCTTCTGTGCCAAGCTTCTGGAGAATCTATCCGCTGCGAACTGACACAAGTTTCCGCGAGGACTTTCAACAATTGAAGGACGTGGAAAATGAGAGCTTAATCAAGAGAGGGCAGTCCATGAGTTTATTCGTCGGAATCAGCCAAACTCTGGGTCTTGTTGTCACTATCTACATTGTGGTAATCATCCTCGATTCGGCTCTCGATACAGCACAAGTCCCCCGAGAACTGAGTCGCACGATTCTCTCATTAGTACCTAAGCTCACGGCGATCGTCTCATTGATCTGGATGATGGTCGACTCCAGGCGAATCGGTTTGTCTCGCTACGAAGGATTGATATGCCGGAGTCCCCTCATTCTGTTGATTCTTGGCGCCACACTATGGCTTTTGGTGTTCCCCGCTTATTTGAGTAAGCGCTGGGCTATAAAGCACAATGTCGCAAAGCTAAAACCCGAGTTTTCCGAAGAATAAAAGCAGCTTGCGAACCAGCTGCACCTTCGACTCGCTATTCCTAAGAAGAACAAAAACCAACCCACTGCAAACGAAGTGTCCGAATAATAGTTACCAAAACGCCACAGTCTACTATAGCCCACAATACGTTGTGAACAGCCTGAAAGAAGAGGAGCACCCAAAAGGGGAATGCCAGGCACGGACGGTCCTAAGTCTCAAATCATTTGAGGTGGGTGGAGGAACGCGGGCTGACGCCCTCCACCCACCTCAAGAGCGTCCTTGCTTCTATCCTCAAGCGGGTGGTGAGGTAGACCCGCTCCTTCCGCTTGAGGATAGCTTAGCGGGTCGGTTCCCGAGCCGCAGGTACCCGCTGCTCAGGAGTACGCGTTGATGACAGTCCGCGCAAGCGTCGCAGACATACACCAGCCCCCCAACCTCCAACCAATTGATCATCCAGTCAGCAGGAGGGCTGCTACGGACCGGGACAAAGACCGTCCGCCCGCAGCCAAACCCGTCCCCCGGGCCGGTCAGCGGCTTACACTCCATGAAGTAACCGATCGAGTCGGACAACTCGGTCAGCGCGCGGATACGCTCCTGCAACCGATCGATCTCCGCTTGAAGCGTCTTTACCTGGTTGGACTGCCGCATGGTAGACGTCTCCTTAGGTTTGGGACCACCAATTAAGGTGCTTGACCAGTAGATTCGAGAGCCGAGGTCGCGCCGCTAGCGCCGTTTCAGCGAGCTATAGTCGCTGCCGGCAATCAACGCGGCCGGGAAAAACAACACCAGCGCAACCCGGGCAACGGTCCGACTGCGCCTGGCTTATTTCTCTGAGGCAAGGATCACACGCAAATGTTCGATTCCTTCCTCTACCGCTCCTCCCTGAAGCGCGGCGGCACGATGGAGGCCCTGCTGCAATGCTTCGGTAATGCAGTCGTAGACAATTTCGCAGCGCTCAAGGCGTTGCCGTTGGGACGCTGACAGGTCCAGCTGCCGACAGTGCTGAAGACCGCGTTCAAGGACTTGATACTTCGCAAAGAAGTGCTTCGCGGTCGCATTGCGAGTCAAGAACTGCAACAGCAAACCGTTGATTAGCAACAGCACGCTGACGAGAACCGCAACGCAATACAGCGCCACACCGGGTTCATGCTCCAGGTTCACGGGCATGTTGCCGACACTGTCCAAAACTAACGAAAGACAGAGTCCGTCGAAAGTCAACACAAGAACAATGGCAAGCAACTCGCCTGGAGCGCTTCGCGCATGCGAAGCCCACCAGGCTTTTAGAAGCTCGCTGTTCAGGTTCATGAGTCGTCTCCTAAAAGTTTCGGGAGTCGGAATTCACCACTGGTAATCCGCTTGCGGCCAGGCGCCGGGCAATAATGGCCACCGGGTTTTCTGGCGGCTGCACCCACCGTCAATCAAGAGAACCAAGCTCTTCGCAGCGCGAATCTCAGCCCAAGTTCAAGTTGCGTTCAAAACCGACAAAGGGTAAGGCGATCCCTGTTTTTCGAGTTGGCTGTTATGCACAGCGCTTAGCGTCTTCCTCTATTGGTTCTGACGCCGATTCGCTACCGGATCCTCGACGAGTATCAGCCATTTGCTCTCACCGTCCCGTAGAGAAGGAGAAGGACTGCAAGGGGAGCAAGCGGCATGAGGACTAGAATCAGGTATGCAATGAAACCGAAAACTACTTCCAGATGATGCTCCAATCGAAGTCTTAGTATGTCGTGTTTCAACACGCATCCCAGCAGAGCAGCGGTGTGAGACCGTTTCGCGCTGGTCCCTCGACGGGGTAGGCTACCGATCGTTAAAAGAGTGGGACGACGCATGCTACGGGCACTGAGTTTATCTTAGACTCCGTTAGATGATCGCTGCGATTCGAGTAGACCTTTTCTGAGTTGAAAGTGTGGAAGATGATTCTTAGTCTAGGAGGGGCAATAGCCAGGTTCAATGACTGAGATTGATCGATACAGCGGAATCTACTACTTACGTGGCGCTATCGCCAAGCGCTGGGCATAAATCCACTAATTCGGTGTTTTACAGCCAGCAAAACGAGCATCAACCTACTCGATCGGAATAGAATCGACGCCAGCTAGAAACGAGTAGGCGCAGGGACGAGCTTCCAGACAGGCGACTTAATCCCAAGTGTTATGATCTAATTTGTTGTTAGTTGGACTTGTGTGTGAAGCCAGCCATCGGTGACTTCGTCGATCGCTTCAAGATAACCGGTGAAATAGGCTCCGGAGGCATGGGCTATGTCTTTTCCGCAGTTGATCCCGAACTACAGCGCTTGGTAGCGGTAAAGATCCTACAGCTAAGCGGATCCGATTCGGCAGACCAGATAGAGCGGTTCAAGCGCGAGGGG
>JAIELX010000068.1 GCA_019752635.1 Candidatus Obscuribacterales bacterium
AGAGAAACTAGATCTCACTGATCAGTTTAGAAAATACTGATGCAACTGAGTAAAAATCGTAACACGAAGTGAAACTCTGCGTTTTATTATGAACCCCGCCGCCAGTTGACGAAAAATCGGTGCGCCGTAGTTGCGAAATGTAGGACATCCAAATGAATTCACTTAAGTTTGCCCTTGTTGTTGGACTGCTGGTTGCCGGTGGCAGCTGCTACGCCCAAGCTCCTATCCCCGGTAGCGTCACAGGGCAAGACCCGTCATTCGGAGCCCCGGCGCCGGGTGGACGTCCGCCGGCGATGCCGACATCGCCAGTTCCGGGGAATCAGGCAGCGGCATTTCGGCGCCTGCCCATCAATTATCAGGGTGCGGCTTTGCGCCTGGAAGAGTTGCGCAACTTAATGCCGAATATTAAGCCGAAGGAATTCCAGGACATGGCTAATGACTACCTTGAATGGGTTGGCGATCTTGCCGACGGGCATTGGCGCATCTACCAATCTTTTGCAAAGGTTGATTCGTTGAAGGATCGAGCAGAGTCGGAAAAACAAACCACGTTGAAGCTGGGTCAACTCAAGAGGCAAGCAATGTTGCTCAAGGCGGAGTTCTTGATCAAGGAGAATCGTCCGCAAGAAGCATTACAACCTCTGGTCGAAATCGTAGTCGCAGAGCCAAAGACAACAACCGGTGATAGCGCTTATCAGTTGCTTCGCCAAATCGGATTCTCTGAAGAGCCGGTCGCCATGCCGGTAAGCGCAGTGCCCCCCAAGCCGGTCGAGGCTCCGGCTACGCCGCAAACCGCGCCGGATTTGAAGACCCAGAAACCCTCAGGAAAAACAGCGAGCCGCTAGAAGTCGAACGAGCTTAGCGGGTTGAGCCCGGCGCGCGGGCTCCGATGCTGTCGACGATCTCATTTGCGATAGCGCCCGGGCACTAACGCCGAACCTGGCGCATCCTCGACGATCGAAACGGTTTGTGACGAACCGACAGGAATGAAAACGATTTCCATTTTACTCCTTCAGTCAAGTGCTCATACTTCACGTCATGTTGAATTTGCGCACACCGGACTTTCTTTTCTCGGCACCAAATATAGTTGCCGCAGTCGTAACTCTTTGCGTCCTATCCGCCCCAAGCAGCCTGGCACAATCCACGGCGTCGCCCGGGTCAACTAAGTCCACCACCGCGACACCGGTGGCAGCAAACGGAATAGTTGAGGGAAAAGTGACAGACTTCGCCTCAAAGAAACCAATCGCGGAGGCAATAGTCGTATTACATCGGACGACCCCTCCGGCGCGGCATCTGAAGTTCGAAACAGAGTTTGACGGACTCTTCAAGTTTGAGAATGTCGAAGCCGGCGACTGGACCCTAACAATTTCGGCCCCCGGGAAGTTTGCCTATTCACAAAAGCTTGTGTTGAACGGCAAAGACACCAGCACGATAAACACGGCACTTGAAGATCAAGAAGCGGTAGAAACGTTACGCGTGTCGGGCAAGCGAACACTGATCCACCCCGATCGCATTGGAAGCACCACCACAGTAGATCGAACCTTCCTGGATCAATATAAATCCGGTAATGATTTGCGCGACGTCATTACGTCAACCCCCGGCATTCAGCGCGATTCGTTCGGAAACATCATTACACGCGGCGAACACAATGCCATCAATTATGAAATTGATGGTGCGATTCTACCTGAAACAGCCGGTGTTCTCAACCAGGGACAGTTTGCCAATCCCCGCTCCCTGCAATCAGTGGCGGTGGACATCGGAGGCTACGAGGCGCACGATGGGGGCGGACCGCTAGGCGCGGTTGTGCGCATGAAATCATTGCCGACCCAAGCGAAGCCTACTCTCGAGTACGGCGGGCAACTCGGAGGTCCACTTGCTGGAAGTTTTCACTACTACGCAAGCACAGCTTTAAGTCAGGACCCGCGCAAGCCGGGTCATAAGATTCGCATTGAGTCAAGCGGCAACGCGGTTCCCACTAGCTTGGGTATTGCGCCCCCGGTCAAGAAGTTTGTTCGCAACGGAAGGTTGGACCTTAACTTCCTCAACAAGATAGAGTTTCTACAATCGGAAAAGAACAGATTTACTCTCACGACAGGAATCAACGAAACGTTTCTGCAGATTCCGACTTCCGGCTCGTCTCGTAGATTCGGAGTAGGTCTTAGCGAGCACGATCGCCAGAACTACATAATTGCGACGTGGAAGCGCAGAGGTGATAAATGGATGGATGAAGGCAATCTTCATATCATCAATGCATTCTACTCTCAAACGCTTCGAAGCAATAACGTTTTTGATCCATACCCGATTCTCAACGGTGAGGGTGCGGAGCTCGTCTCCGTTGCCCCTCGAGGTGTACGTCGCAACTACGTTTTGTCGGTGCAAGGCAACGCAAAGAAAACGGTCCGCAAAACCCATAATTTGGAAGCAGGTTTCCTCTCCGAAATCAGGCCGGTTCGCACCAAATTCGGTGCCGTATACAGAAATGCCAGTTTATTCAACACCGCCACCTCACAGGGTGAGTTTCAAACCGCACAACAAGAAGCCAGTGCCGCTGCCAGCGAGCAATTCCTGGCAGATGTGTTTCAGTCCGCCTTTAGCGAGGCCCAAGCCGGTGGTGCAGATGAAGAGACAGCAACTGCGGCAGCAGACGCCGCCGTCGCTTCTGCAGGCAATGCTGCGCAACAAGCGGGGCTCGATGCGGCGAATGCCGTGCCGAACACGGTGGTTCCCTATGGCGCCACTATAAGCCCATTCACCGGCTTGCCCGGTGGACCGCAGTTTTCAGGTGAGATCGGAAAGTATAGAGGCTTCCGCTTTTTACAAAGCGCATACGTGCAAGACACTTGGAAGCCAAGCAAGAAATTCTGGAATCGCATGACCGTGAACGGCGGTGTACGAGCTGACGTGTATCACGGCGTCTTCGGCAACACGTTGGCCGTGGCGCAAACACTAGCCACCATTCCGGGAATCGAACCCTTTCAGATCGCACCGTTCCAGCGCCAAACAGTAACGAACGCACAAGCTAGCGGTCGTTATGGTGCCTCATTCGTTATCACCAAAAACATGGTCCTTCGCGGTTCGTATTCCGATATTTTCCAGCCCCCGCCGGTGGACGTTTTCAGTACCCCTCCGGCGGTCACTGAAGGCGCAGTCAACGGCATATTCCCATTCACGGTGCGTCCGCTGAAAGCCACGAGAGGACGCCTGGTAGATTGCAGCATCGAGAACCAAATCGGTCCACGATTTGTAACACGCACCAACCTTTTCTATAAAACATTGAAAGACTTTGGCGACTCCGGAGTGATCGTAAACACGCCGTTGTACAACAGAGTGACATTAAGCGACCAAGAAGCTTACGGTGTTGAAACCCGCATGGACCTCCGCCCTTCACGTGAAGGTTACGGCTTCAACGGATTCCTCTCAAACACAATCCAAATTGCAAAACTGCGCGGATCAAAAACCGTCACTGGTGGCATATGGGAATTCGAACCGGAAACAATCAAGTATCCGGATCATGATCGACGCTACTCGTTGCAAGCGGGGTTGGGCTATCGCTCCAGACGCAACTTCTGGTGCCTTGCCGAGCTAGGCGTACAGACAGGTTTGCAGGATCAACGCGACTTCAATTTCTTCGGACCACATCCGGCCAGGACGCCGGTAGTAACGCTGATCGGGCTCAATGGCGGCTACACATTGCCTAAGGACAAGAAAGCCGGCAGACTTAGACCAAGCAGCATCGATGTACGAATTCAAAATCTCATGAATCAACGAGTACCACTCAACCTCGGAAGCCCGTTCCAAGGCACCCGCTATCAGTTGCCACTGCGTGTACTGGCCGGAGTTAACTGGCAGGTGTAACCCGGTGCGTATGCAGCCGATCCCTGGCGCGCCGGAGTCCGGCGCATCCGGTTGTTAGCCCCGGTGATCGGTATAGGGGGCTTGCGCAGATTCGCCCAACGTTGGGCCGATTCGAAACGCGTGGTTTAGCGAATGAGCGCTTCTTGAATTGAAGATTTCAACTCATCGCGCGATGCCTCTAACTCAACTTCCAATTGTTGTGCAGTCTTGAGAGTTTTTCGCAGCGTTTCTGTAGCTGCGGTCAGGTAGCGATCATCCGGCTTGCCCTTAGATTTGGCGTACGCCTTGTCCACCTGCTCCATTTGTCTCAATGCTCGATCCAAATCTTTAACGCTTTGCCGAGCCGATCGCAGAGCCTCACTGATTTGTGTGCCCGCGGAAGCGGTGCCCCGGTTGAGATTCATCACCATGTAGTCCTCTCGCGTGAACTGCCTTCCCGGTTGCGCGATGGCAAGAGTCTGAGTAGCGACGCAGGCAGCCAAAGCAATCATTACAGCGGTGACGTATTTCATGGCGAGGTCTCTTAATATCCAATTGAGCTGCAAATTGTAAGATTAATCGAATCGTCCCGCCAGTTTTTTGCCGTAAGTTTTCTCCGCTTCATGAGTTTGTTCGATCTAACTTCTTCTAAGCTGACAATACCGGCATCGATTTTGTCGATCGGCTTAATCGCGTGGCTTACCACCGGCACTACCGCAGCAGAACAAAGTGCGCCGATGGACGCAACAGATTTCGTCGATCCGATGTTTGTGCAGCAGCCAGGCAAGGAGCAAGATCGCTCCGGTTTCTCCAGCCTGAGTTCCCTTGAGCTCCTCAAACGCGGTCTGGAATTCATGAAGCTCGAGTTCTTTCAAGAAGCCGCAGAAGATTTCACAGAGGTACTTAAGCGCGATCCGGCCAATATCGTGGCAAGAAACAATCTGGCCGTGGCGCTGAAACGCCGGGGACAGTTCGAAGAAGCGATTAAACAGTACGAAGAGGCGATTAGACAAAATCCAACCAAAGCACAACTTCACAACAACTTGGCATGTGCCTATCTTGCACGCGGCCAGTTCGACAAGGCGACAACCTCTCTATTCAACGCGCTGCACTTAAGGCCGGACTATGTGAGCGCTCGGTACAACCTGGCACACGTTCTCCACATCCGCGGCGACAACGCCGGTGCGGTGCAAGCGTACCAGGAAGCTCTGCGACTGGAGCCGAAGTCGTCCATTATTCACCGCGATCTAGGCGATGCCTTGAGCAGCGCAGGACAGTTCAAACAGGCGGTCATCGAATATCTGGCGGCGCAAAGACTAGGAGATAACAGCACGCAGCTGCAGGTAAAGATTGCGCGAACGCGTAAAGATGCCGATGAGCTGCCGCAAGCAAAAGCGGTGCTCGATGCTGTCCTTGCAAAGGAGCCAACAAACGTTGAAGCCCTCAACTTGTCGGGCGTGGTGTCGCGCAAGCAAAACAAACTGAGCGAGGCGCTCGGTTATTTCGAGAAAGCGCTTGACGTCGACCCGAAGTATCCTCAGGCCCGCAATAATCTCGGCATCGTGCTCTACATGATGCATCGCTATCCCGACGCAATTGCAGTCTGGAAGCAAGCCCTGAGCTTGAAACCGGACTACGCGGAAGCCCACTACAACATGGGCTCGGCGCTCTACAAGGCCGGTCTGTACAAACAAGCAGAAGAGGCGTTCAGTGAGTGCGTTCGTTACAGTCCTTCAGATGCAACGGCTTACAATAACCTCGGTCTGGCTTTAGCGAGACAGGGCTCAACGGAAGCAGCGCTGGACAAGTGGCGTAAAGCGCTTGAGCTGGACCCGAATCTGGGGCAAGCTCATATTAATCTGGGGCGAGAACTTCTCCGCAAACACGGCGAGCTTCCGGGGACCGACATTCACGAAAGTGGTTAGCTGAGGCGGCTCTAACCGAGAATCGAGATTTCATGCGGTATCATTCCAACCGGCAATTTATCGCTTGGGGGAGAAAATGCCTGAAGGAACGCAACATTTTAGTCTAGTCGCGACATTGACTGATGCGGGGCACGCGTTTGTCGCCGTAATCTGTCGAATAGGCTTCGAAGCAGCAATGCACGGGCTGGCGGTTGCCGCAATCGTACTGAGCGTGGCGCTGTTTCAGTTCGCCCGGAAGGGAAAATACGGAAAACCCTTGATGGTCGTATTTCGCAAGCTGGCGCTGTTCTGCGGCGTTTTGGCGATACCGGGCACAATCAGCCTGCTGACCAGCGGAACGTTGCCACAAGTAAATACTCTCCAACTTAACTCAATTGGTTTGCTGGGATTTTGGTCGCTGGTGACATTACACCTGTGCATGGAAGAGATGAACTTCCAATGGTTCAATACCGAAGAACCGCAAAACGAGCCGGAATCAGAGGACCCCAAGGTGGACAAATCGCCGGTGACAGCGTCGGGCAATTGACCGATTTTCCAATTGCCTTGTTGGAAAATCGAGCGGTATCTTTGAAGTATCGAAGTTCCGGTGGACCTGCCCCACCCCCAACCTAAGGTCTACCAACCCCAGAAGAAGAGAACAGCTACCGCAAAACCGGGGATAGACCAGACAAGCGCCCCCCCCCCCAGAAATCGCTCGTCTGTATTGCTGTCAAGTACCCCGGTCGTCCAAAGCGGTAGCTGTTTTGCTCTTGGGGATGTCCTCATTCGGATAGTCGAAAGATCGATGTCTACAATTCTGCAGAATTGTAGACATCGATCTTTTCGGTGCCTGACCGGGAACCAGGCAAAATACGGTAGAAGTCAATATTTAATTGAACTAATATATCGGCGGACGGTTAGAATGGCATATGTATTACTAATAATAGTTCGAGTTTTCGGAAATTCTTAGTTGAACTGGTGGGGTTCTTAAATGTCGAAACGAGTTGTGTTCAGCGTCCTGGCTGCGTCAGTAATGATGGGTTCCGCCGGATCACCCCCGGTCTATGCCGACGGACCGTTCAAGCTGGGTGCTGAGACTAACGTTCAAACCGAGCCGCCGCCGGCTCAGGCTCCCGCAAGCTACGCACCTTACCCTGTGTACACGCCCCCACCTCCGCCCAAGCCGGATAAACATCCGCCCAAGCCGGCCAAGCAACCGAAACGCCTTGAAGGCGGAGCGACGCAGGTTACGCAGCCGCCACCTCAGCAACCGGTGTATCAACAGCCGCCGATGCAAGCATCCATTGCAGCTCCCGGTGTACTTCCGGGCGAATTCCTCGGTGTCTGGCAAGTGCTAGGCAGCCGCTCCGCCGTTAATGCCGCTCCACAGTTTCAGCAGGGCATCAATAACATTTTCCAGGCAACAACGTCGGACACGTGGACAATACAAGGTAACCCGAATCAAGGTTATTCTTTGACCAGCAGCACCGGTGTCAGCACGCAAATATCGGTTGATAAAGTGCAAGGCACCACGGCATTCATTCGCTATCAACACCCGATTAAAAATACGGTTGCACAAGAAGCCATCGTAATGCAGCTGGGACCTGGCGGAGCCAGCTTCCAGGGACTTGAACAAATCAGAATCATGAAGCAAGGCGAGCCCGCACCGCGATGCACTGTTAAATACCAACTATCCGGACGCAGGCAGCGTTAAGGTTTGACGCGTCGGGCGACGTCTGCTGACAGCATATTCAAATCTTTGCGAATGGTTTCTTCGTCGATCCCGTCCAAGGAACCACCGTTGCGATTGGCCAGCAGAGCCTCTTTCTGCATTATATCGCGCAGGCGGCGACTCAAATGGTTGTAGTCTTCAGGTAGAAATTTAGACTTTCCGTTTTGCTCTTCGAGATAAGCACGAATATCTTTGAACATGTCTGAGACCGGAGGCTGAGCAGGTGTGGATTGTCCCTGCTGCACCACAATGATCGGCTGGGAGATAGCACCATATGCGGCACCACCCCAAGGATAGTAATAACCCGACGGTGATTTCCAGTAGAAGGCGCCGCGACTGGCTCCGCCACCGAACTGAAAGTAACCGCCCGCTCCTTGCACAGGGGCACCATAGGCCGGATAGCCATACCCCCCGCCGTATGCCGGGTACCCCGCGCCGTTAGGATTCGGTGCGTAGTACCCGTACCCCGGCTGATTATAGTAAGGGGTGCGGCCAATCGGAACAGCAGAAGGATAAGTAATACCGCCGCCCATAGTGGTGCCCTGCGAGTAGATGACTCCGCCGCCCATCGAACTGCCGCGCTGTTGATACTGCCCTTGCTGCGCTTGAGCCGACAATGGCGTTGAAGCAAGCAGCGTCAACAGCAGCGCAAAGGCAAAACCGGTCTTCATGTTCGTTCCCTCGGATTTTCGTAATGTGGCGCCCGCTTCATATGATTGCGGGCTACCGGTAGCAATCGCGTAGTTCGCTTCGATTTACAGGCCTCCCACTCTTTGGTCCTGCAGAAATAGGATGCGCTAAGCCAATTTTATCAGTAGATGCCATGAAGACGCCGGTTGCAAGAACATTCTCAGGGAGGCGCTTACACCGAGAGCAAAACTAATGTTTTTCACTATTGGCAGGAGACGGAGCTAACTCTATAATTGAGAAATGAAAACGATTTCCATTCCTCAATCAATTCAGCTCGCAGCGCCGCCAGTGGTCGCTCTTTGCGGCATGATATCGATGGCAATCGCTTTTGTCGGCGGGCTACCAATCGATGCCGCCGCCAAGGAATACTCTATCGGAATTCGCGAAGAAGCGAAGTTAGTTCCAGCGAAGATTCTCGAGTCTCCTGCGCCCCAGATTCCTTCGAGCAAGCAGGAAGAATCCTTTCGTACAAGCTGCGAAGCGCGTTTCCTCATCGATCCGACAGGCAAGACCTCAGTGTCGTTGCTGACGCCAAGCGGCTCAGAAGAGATCGACGAAATAGCCCTTGCAACACTCAAGAAGTGGAAGTTCAGCCCCGCCACGTTGGAAAGTAAGCCAGTGCCTTCCTCTAGGCGCATTCGCATTGAGTTTGAGATTGAATAGCAATCACTTGCCTGCAGTAGCAACGTGATTCTTGCGCGCTTCCACAACCAGGCGACGCAAATCATCTTGAACTTTGCTCATGGCCGCGCTGGCATCGATTATACGGAATCGCTCCGGATGCAGTTTCGCTAATTCGAGATAACCGCCCCTCACACTTTGGTGGAACTCAATCGCTTCGCGTTCCAACCGGTCGTGTCCGCCCGGATGCAATCGCGCCAGGCCGGAACTACTATCAATATCAAAGAGAATGGTCATCTCCGGCATCAATCCGCCTGTGGCAATCCGGTTAAGAGTGTTGATCAACTCAACGTCGATTTTCCTACCGTAGCCCTGATAGGCCAGGGTCGAATCGATATAACGATCGCAAAGAACAAGTTTTCCTGCTTGCAATGCCGGCAATATGACTTCGCTAACGTTCTGCGCGCGGTCGGCCTCATATAGAAGCAATTCGGCGGTGGGACTTATCACCGTTTCCGTGCTGAGAAGAATTCGTCGAATCGGCTTACCGAGCGCAGTTCCACCCGGATCGCGAGTGATAACGTATTCGATTTTTTCATCTTTGAGAAAACTAGTGAGCAGCTTGAGCTGAGTGGTTTTTCCCGCTCCCTCCGGTCCTTCCAATGAAACGAAGGTACCTGAATACTCGACAGACATGAAGATTCCCTTTGATTGCAGCCGTTACTGATTTACTTCAAAAGCTTGTCAACTTCGCCGACGAACTCCGGCTCCTTCATTACGCCCTCATTGATTAAACGAGCCTTGCCGGTAGCGTCCCTGAAAACGAACGTTGGCATAACCGTGACCTTGTACTTGTCTACCAGCTTCTTCTGTTTGGGATCGTCGACATCGACATGAAGAAAGTCGACTTTGCCCTTGTAGTCAGCTGCAACCTTATTGAATGTGGGCTCGAACTTTTTGCACGGAACGCACCAGACAGCAAAGAAATCAATCACGGAGGGACGCCCTGTTGCGACCTCCGTCGCCGGTGCGGCAGCATCTTTCATACTTGCAAGCGCCTTCTTCGCTCCGGCGAGCATCGCCGCATCCTTGCTGTTGGAAATTACCCACTGGTACTCCGGTTTCGCCTTTGCCGCTTGATTATGGTTCTGGTAGCACTGCCCCAAGTAGTAGTGAACGGTAGCGTTCTTCGGATCTGTCTTCAATAGCAACAACAGCCTGGTAAGCGCGTCATCGGTCCTTCCCGCTTTGAATGCGGCGACCGCTTGCTCAACTGTGCCGTCGGCAGCCAAGGCCGGCGCCTGTGTTGCAAGGACCAATGCAAGTCCAAACAGCAAGGCTGGAACTCCGGAAAACGCGATGCAAAATTTCATCATGAATAACCCTCTGACGCCCGCAAAGGTGGCCGTGCCACACAAAGTTGTTATTGTTCCATAGATCTCCACCTGTGGCATGTCTCACAGCCAATTACGCCAGTGTCGATGCGTGGTATCATTTCGTAACGTGCAAATTAGAAAACACGTGATTGCGACTTAGTGGGCGCTAATTCTGCGTGTTCGGTATCACGGAATAACTCATCCGCGTTGTGCGGTCTTCCCCAACGCTTGCTGGAGGTTTGTCTCATGACTCAGACCCTGACCCCTGCCAAGGTCACTGTAGATCGCAAGTGGCAACTATTCATCGACGGTAAGTTTGAGGATGGCAGTTCCGAGCGAACATTGATCAATCCGGCTACCGGAGAGGTTCTGTGCAAAGTTGCAGAAGCCGACGGTCCGCTGGTTGAGAAAGCGATCAAAGCGGCAAGAAAGGCTTTCGACCAAGGTCCCTGGCCGCGCATGACAGCCCAGGAACGCTCTGCATTCTTGTTCAAACTGGCTGACAAAATTGACGAACATGCCGAAGAATTAGCGCATCTTGAAACACTCAACGGCGGTAAGCCACTGCGCGAAGCGCAGTACGACGTGGCCGACTCTGCAGGTTGCTTCCGCTACTATGCCGGTCTCATCACCAAGCCCACCGGTCAGACGGTGGACGTAGGCGCGCCCTCTGTCACGCAAATAGTGAGAGAACCGATCGGAGTGTGCGGTCAGATTATTCCGTGGAATTTCCCTTTGCTAATGGCAGCGTGGAAATTGGCACCATGTCTGGCCGCAGGGAATACCAGCGTTTTGAAACCCAGCGAATACACACCACTGTCGGTGATTCGCCTCGCGGAGATTCTGCAAGAGGCAGGACTGCCCGACGGGGTGGTCAACATCGTGCTGGGTGACGGAAAAGTCGGACTGCCAATTGCACAAAGCGATCTGGTCGACAAGGTGGCGTTCACCGGCAGCGTCAGAACGGGCAAAATAGTGGCTCAAGCTGCTTTGGGAAATTTGAAAAAAGTAACTCTTGAATTAGGCGGAAAATCTCCCATGGTCGTATTCGACGATGTCGATGTCGACAACGCCGTTGACTATGCGCTTTTCGCGATATTCTGCAATTCCGGACAAGTCTGCTCTGCTGGTTCGCGCTTTGTTGTCCACGAAAAAATCCACGACGAATTCGTCAAGAAATTCACGACCAGAGCTAAGCAGATAGTAGTCGGACCGGGTTTCGACGAAGAAACTGAAATGGGTCCGTTGGTAAGCGAACTTCAAATGAAGCGCGTAATGGAATACATCGAGATCGGCAAGAAAGAAGGCGCGAAGCTGGAATCCGGCGGCGAACAGCTCTCCGGCAAACAGTTTGGCAAAGGCTTCTACATCGCACCTACGGTTTTCACAAATGTCGAACCGACAATGAAAATCGTCCAGGAAGAAATATTTGGACCAGTTGCAGTCGTTCAAAAGTTCAAGACTGAAGAAGAAGCAATTGAGCTGGCCAACGGCACGCCATTCGGCTTAGCCGGCGCAGTCTTCACCAACGACGTTACACGCGCATTCAAAGTTGTGAAAGCCATCAAAGCCGGTATTACATGGATTAATGGCTACCACAATACCTATAACGAATGTCCGTGGGGCGGCTACAAACAGAGCGGATGGGGACGCGAACTCGGAACCTACGGACTAGATGGCTACACGGAGATCAAACAAATCAACTTGAACCTGGACCCGCAACCGACGGGATGGTTCCAAAAGCGCTAAGCCTAGCCTAGCCTGTTCCGAAAACCACAAGCCTCAAGGCGCCTCCACCGGAGGGGGGGGGGGCGGGATCCTCTGTCGAACAGTTTTTGGGCTTGCACCGCTCAATGACGGCAACTTGCTCTAATTTCGTGCACCAGTGGCAACGGCCAGACGGAGCAAACCATGAAAAATGCACAAGTTATCCAAATTGATAATTTTCAGCCGCTAAAGTATCCAATTCTGAAAACTTGAAATCCAATTCAGGATTGCAAGTCGGAGAACCCGTGGACGCGATTCCCTCATAGTGCTCAGAGCAAACGTAGCGCCCCGTTCGGAGCGACTGATACTTATCTAATCGCATTTCGACACGGCGTCTAATTCAATATCGTTTTAGGCATTTTTTTGATGACCTATCCGACATTGCCGCCGGACGATGCCCCTGCCGTGTCATCCGGAAACGATACGGAGCAAGGGTTTTCACCCCCCGGAACGCACTATTGCGGCATCGAATAGTCCAACTGAGAACAATTTAACGGCTAACGTTGAAACACCTTGGCATGACTGAAGGTCATGGTAGAATGACGCCCGGCTGTCAGCCACGAGGACGCATGCGAACTCAAGTCCGTGTTCTCCCCAATTTAACAACTAATGCCCGGTTGTGGCGCATGGTTTCCTCCAGGCGAACAAGCGGCTTCCTTAGTTGGCGCCTTCTGGCCAGCGGTCTGACGCTGGCGATTTTTGCCGCCTCACCACTATCGGTGCTAGCCGAACCAACTTTTTCCGCAGAACCGACATTCAAAGTCGGTGCCACCGCCACCGACACCGCCGGCAAAAGTGACACCGGTAGCGTCGATGAACTGGCCAATAAAGACCTGACAGTCGAAGATGTCACTGTTGAAGGCAATCGTCTCGTTCCCACCGACCACATTCTTAACGTTGTCAAAACTCGCCGGGGCGATAAATTCGACCGCGATCAAGTTGTGCGCGATCTCAAAGCAGTCAACAGTATGGGCTATTTTGACGACCGCAGCCTACAGGCAGTTCCCGAGCTGGCCGGCAACGGCGTTTTATTGAAGATTCGCGTTCAAGAGAATGCGCCTGTAACTCAATTTGCGTTCCAGGGGAACACAGTTCTATCCAACGACGAGTTGTCGAAAATCTTTGCGGATCAGCTTGGAAAGCCACAGAACCTTACTCAACTTTCTCAGTCAATCGACAAGGTTGAACAGATCTATCATGAGCGCGGTTTTACTCTAGCTCGCGTTGTCGACGTGAAAGATGACCCCGATGGGAGCGTCCAGCTCAACCTTGATGAGGGAGTGATCAACAGTATCCAGATCACAGGCAATAAAAAAACCAAAGATTTCATTGTTCGCAACGCCATAAAACTGAAACCGGGCACTGTTTACAACGAAAAAACACTGACAGGCGATCTGCGAAAACTGTTTGCCAACGGCTACTTCCAAGACGTTCGCAGAAGCTTGAGCCCTTCCCCCTCCGCTCCCGATCGATACGATCTGAAGGTGGAAGTGGACGAAAGACGCACCGGCTCAGTCGGCTTGGGCGGCGGCGTTGACACCATTGCCGGTCCGTTTGGTTCGTTCAGTTTTTCCGACAGCAACTTCCGCGGACGCGGACAAGTTGTTCAATTCAACTCGCAAATGGGTTCAAGCATGTTCAGCAATCTGAACAACGGCGGTTCGTCGTTCGTTCCGAGCAGCAAATCCTTCCAAGTTGAAGCATCGTTCATTGAGCCCAATATAAAGGGCACCGACACTTCAATGGCCGTCAGTGGCTTCGCTCGCGACATGGGCAGCTTCATGGTCGACGAAGCGATGCAGCGGTCAATTGGCACCAGCGTTACGTTCACAAAGCCGCT
>JAIELX010000142.1 GCA_019752635.1 Candidatus Obscuribacterales bacterium
TGCTCCGCACAATGAAGCGACCACATCCACCTCTGGAATTGAATTTCTGAAACATCTGTTTCAATCGCTACGCCTCTCAGTGAACACACACGTAACCTCTGACGGCATCTAGTAGCATCTAGCGAAAAAGAAAGCCCGGTTGGTTCTGGAGCGGGTCCAGCCAACCGAGCAGTTTCATTTTGCTTATCTACAGCCGCTTAGCTGATGCGGGGCAGCTGTTCGATGTGTCGCATCGCCAGCGCCAAGCCGGTGATGGTGTGCATGTCGGCCAGCTTACCGCCGAATTCCTGGCGCACGCGTGCGGCATCCCAGAGCTGCAACTTCAACTCATCAGTGCCTTTCAGCCGCGAGCCCAGTTTGTCCTCGTCGACCTCGAGCTGCACCAGAAAGAACCCCGGCGAAACGGCGTGCGTGCCCGAGTTCTCGGCGATGTTGCCCAGGTTCGCCACCGAAACTACGCGACCGCTGTTCACCACGTCCGCGGTCAGTTCGCGCACGATGGTGGCCAGTGGCAGATCCGTGATACTGAGCTTCGGGGCACCGACGATCCCGGCAGACTCCCCGGAGTCGTCGGAGCGGAGGGCAGCCTGCACCAGCTTGTCGTTGAAGCCGCGGGGAACTTCCATCGTCCAGCGAGCCAGCGGCACACGCCACTGTTTGACGATGGCGAACTTGCCGTTGATGATCGTGACAATCACGGCACCGTCATTGGTGGCGCCGTTCGCGTTGAAGCGAACCGTGAACGCACCATTGTTGCCATTAGGCATGATGACGGAGAATCGAACGTCGGTGAAGAACTGCTTCGAGTGATCGTAAACTTCGATGATGTCGACGATCTCGAACTCACCTTCGCGGTGGTCGCCGAGCTTGGGAAGCGACTTGAGGTTGCGGGCGCCGAGCGTCGCGTTGATGCGAGCCAGACGAATTTCGGGAGTTTCTTTTTCGACTGTGTTGTTCATGTTGTTACCTTTGCCTCTGCAAAAGGAGAACGTTGGCGACCACGCGTCTGCGCGATTCGCCGGACAACCGAAACCTGCCCCTCTGGACAAGATTCGGTTGGAGCTTGAAGCAGTGGCTCAGCTGCGATACACAATTTTCGACCGGGGTCGGCTCACAAAAGCCAGACACCCGTAGCGACGGCAAGAAACACCGCCAACGCGATCCAGACACGGAACGAGATATCCTGGATTGCGGCGATGACCAATGAGCCGGCGATGAGGACGATAGCGTACGACCATGCGTCTACGTCGTATACCAGGTCCCCGCCACGGATCATGCCGGTCAAGAAGCCCATCGCACCGCAGACAATCGCTCCGCCGACGGCGCTAGAGAACATTAGCGGCGTCCCGATCAACAGACCTGTGAGTCCGCCGCAGACACCGCAGAGAATCGCTCCAAGGACAGCTCCTACCGCTGTTCCAACGATCATTGCCATTAGTCGCATTGCTTCAGACCTTCCACTTCCGAGGAACGACACCAGCGGTGCGTTCCGTACCAACCTTCTTAGTCAGGCCCCGAGTACTATTGGCGGCTACGAGTACGGGAGAGCCAAGCCCCGTCGGGGCTCAGCCATGACAGCAACGGAGACTTAGAAAAGCCACGCGCCGAGGGTGATGCCACCAATGACGGTGACAACGAGCGCCAGAAGCACCCAGAACCAAGGCGAGACTTCTTTCACAAGTCCGGGAATCATGATGACCAGGACCAGCAGCACGCTCTCCAGTAGTCCCTGCGCGGCAATGAACCCGGCGTCGCCGGAGATCAGTCCGACCAGGAAGCCGATGCCACCGCCCACAGCTGCGCCACCCACGGCGCTGCTGAGAAGGAACGGCGTACCAAGCAGCAGCCCGATTAAGCCGCCACAGAGACCGCAAGCTACAGCGCCGACTATGATACCGACGACGCCGGCCAGAATTCCAGAAATGAGCCTCATGACATTACGCTTTCTAGACAGAGAGAGTCGGAGGGCGGCTACACGGCGCCGCCCCTGGATGAATGAACTCGTCGCGAGCTCCGTTCACCGATGCGAACGCCTTACTTCGCCTGGCTCTTGCCGCGGATTCGGCCGGGCAGCGAGAGCAGGAACGAGCCGGCAAGCGCGAAGCCGCCGAGCAGGGTGATGAAGATCGCGCCCTGCAGGAACGACACGAAGAAGCTCCCGATCCAGCTCAGAGCGATACCGAGGATGGTGCCGACGGTGCCGGTGCCGAACAGGGTGCTGGGGTCGCTGAAGAAGACCGCGTTGACCGTCGCGGCCACGAAGGCGAAGACGACGTCGAGCACGATGGCGTTGCTCAGCGTCCGCGTCACGAAGTTGCCGGTCGGGGCCGTGACGGTGGTGGTGCTATCGGACATGTTTCGATACTCCAGAGTTCGTTGGGAATGAGCCCGCAGGCTCGGAATCACAGGTGCGGCTAGTTGCCGCGCAACACAGGGCTGAGGTTACGGCTTCTTTCGCTTCAGGGCGTAGGCGAACAGCCACACCCACATGCGAATCATCGACACGATGAAGATGCCGCAGACCGAGGTCGTTACGAACGTGATCAGCCAGCTGAGAGCCAGCCCGAGGCCGGTAATCACTTCGCCCTCGAAGAGAGCGCCGTAGGTGGCGACCAGAAGTCCGAACACTACGCTGATTATCAGTGCCCGGGTGAAGACTCTGCTTGCCGGGGTAGAAGGCTCGCTCATCACTTCTCCAGACACGAGGCGGAGCGGAACTCCGCCTCTGGACTAGGAGTCGAGGTGCCACGCGGCTGCGGGAGGCGACCTTGCGGCCACCTCGGGTCAGTCGCCGATCATCTTGTTCGTACCGTCGCCGCTCGTGCCGTCGTCCTTCTTGTCCGCCTTGCTCTTCAGCATGACGACAAACATGGTGATGACGAAGACGAACCCTGCCGCGACGATCATGAAGACCGCGCCCTGGAACAGCCCGATGACGAACGTGATGACCCACGCCAGCACGGTTCCCAGCGTGGTGCCGAGGCCGCTCGCGCCCAGCGCATTGCCGGCTTCAGCGAAGACCACAGCCTGGAACGTCGCCAGAAGCAGCGCCCAGATGATGTCGGCGATTACGGCGTACTTCAGGACCTTGAGCAGCAGCTTCTTACCCGCTTTGGGGTCCGCGCCGTTGCTGTTGTCGGAGGTGGCGTTGGGGTTGTTGTCACTCATGGGATTGCCCTTTTTGTTTTGAGTTACAGGTGAAAACGAAGTTACAGAGCCACACGGCATGCGGTGAAAGCACCGATGCTTCGTCTGCTGCTAGCGGGAACTTCCGCAAGCACGTTCGGCAAACCGCGAGCGATACCACACACCTGGCAAGTGTTGTTACTGGGGCGAATTCAGCGATGCGCAGTGGTTTGTGGTAAAGATACTCAGCAGATTGCAGGAACGAGAGGTTGAACGCCCTCACCCTAGGGGGCGCAGGGACAAGCGTTCCACGGTATCGCACCGGGTGCTTCACACTCCGCCCCGCAAAGCCTGATAGCCCTGAGCGATTGTAAAGTGGAGAATGCTCTAAGGCGCCTTTCGGGCTGATTTAGCTTGCGCGAGCCTCTCAGGAAGAATCTGGACTGGGACTTTCAATTTTGAGCGTGAGGGGAGGAAATGGATCTGCAAACAGCCTTTTCTGAGGACTTCCTACATAACGGAGGTCTTTCCCGGGCATTGAAACGGTCCCTACTATCGCATTTCGTACTTCTCTCCAAGAGAAACGGGAGGAGGCGCGAAGACTCCCCCCATTTCCCTCTAGCGCTCAGAGCCGAACCACCACCGCGATGCCTTAGTCCATCTTGATCTTCACGGAGTATTTAAGCGTCCGCTTGCCCTTGGCAGGAACGGACAGCTTCAGCGAAGCGGACAGGGCGTTTTCACGAGTCAGCATCAGACCTTGCGGCTGAACACTGATTTCCGCCGTCGCGGGCAACGACTCTTGCACCAGCACATCCACCGCTTCACCGCGGTAGTTATGCACCGTCAGCTCGCGCTCTTCCACGCGATACTTGTGCTTGGGGGGCAGCACCGCGCGGTGCATGTCGGACACCCCCTCGAGGATGCGCTCGCGCAGCTCGGCGGCGTGTCCCGGCGTACCCAACCCCGGAGCGCCCGCACAACCGACCAGAGGCTTGAGCAGCTGCGGGGGCTGATCCATGTAGATCGGACCATCCTGCGATTCCTCAACGGAAACCAACCGGCGCTCTACTTTCAGGTCCGCGGCCGGACCGTACTCAAGACGGAACTCCTCGTCTTCCGACACCGCCGGGAAGCTAACGGTGCTCGTCTTGCGCGGCACGCCGTGATTGTCGTAGTGGAAGATATCCACATCGCCGCCAGGCATCGACTGCCCTAGCCGGCTCGACTTGCTGTTCCTACCGATGAGCCGCACGTTGACGGGCAGCTTCTCGACCGTACCGGTGGCATACCAGTAGCCGTTACCCGCAGGCACGAAGTACTGCCGCTGCACCGGAACTTCCGTGGCGGAGAACAGCATGCTCTGCTGGCTGTCGTTCTCCGCAAGGTCCACCCGCCCCGGTAGCGGATAGCACTTCGCTTCGCCCACGTCGACGGGCGCGACATCATCGACCATCGGCGCGTTGCGATAACCACCGCCGGCGACGGCAGCTTCGACGTAGCCGCCGTGAGGCAGGACCTGTTTGTGGTTCGCCCCGGTCATCAAGCGCACCGACGCCGATTCGTGTCGAGCACCGGAGGTACTGGTCAACGACACGGCACAGTCGAGCTTGCGCAGGACGCCGCGCTGCTCATCGTAGTATGCCGAGTACAGTGCCGCCCAGCCGAAGCCGCCCGATTCGTACATCAGCTCCACCTCGTAATCGCCGGACGCGCTGACATCCGGGGACATCACCAGCGATGGCGTAGCCGACAACCCCTGCGGCATGCCTTCGAGCAGCTCAACCTGGTTCAGCTGCACCAGCATGACGCGCTGGTTGTCGTCGCGTTGCACGGCCAGCATGTTGCCGAGCACCGCACGCAACATCCCGGGGATGCTGATTTGCCGGCCGCTATTGTTGAAATCGCGCACGCAGACCCGCTTGTTGAGCGAGCCGTTGAGCACGCGCTGCCAGTCCAGGTTGGCAGCCCGATAACTGACCGTGCCGGAGCGGAACTCCCCGCTACCGGTGGCTGACAGGACGCGAAGCGAATTCGGCATAAACCGCGCAGGCATGCCCTCCAGCAGCAGACGATTGCCGCCCTTGGTCAGGCTGACAATCCGCTTCTCGCGAACGACCGCAACGCCGCCTTGCTGATAAACGGTCAGCTCCACCGAACCGGGAGCCGCCGCCTTGACAAATTCGCTGCCGCTTTTGGCCTTGGTCATTTTTTTCATCCCGTAGAATCGCCGCAAAAGCTCCACCATGAAGTTCCGCTGCGATTCTGTGCATTTTTGGCCGCATGCTCCTAGCGCGCACAGTGCACCGTGGTGCACCATGCAGCGCCGAGGCAATTCGCAGTATGGTCGCACTAACCGAACAGACGGCACTACTGAGTGGCTTAGACCACGGGCGGGCACGCGCCACCGTTCATCCGTTCCAACTCCTTCACTCGATCCGGCACTGGCGGATGGGTGAGCTGCAACGACTTCCACCATCGCACCAGTCGGCCCCAGAGCGAGGTCGCAGGAGGAGGTGCAACCAGACTATCGTTGATCGGGTCGACGATCATGAGCGGCCGCATCACGCGGAACAGCTCGAGCTGGTGCCCCTTCGGCCGATTCTTCTCCACATACGCAACCAGCTTCAACAGACCACTGGCCAGCGCGCACGGGTCGCCCGTCATCATGGCACCGGTCGCATCAGCGCCGGACTCACGAGAACGAACAACGAAGAACTGAATGATTTTCGTCAGCTGTCCGGTTGCCCAGAAGATGACGTACATCAGCACATTGCCGAGGATCGCGGGCAGAATTTTCGTCTCCTGCTTCATGCCGAGCAACCGCCGCAGCCACTCAATCGACGCCACCCAGGCGCGCACGCCCTGATCGACGATGTAGAAGAACAGCGACGAAAGCACCGTCAGGAACGAGTTAATCGCCACGTCATAGTTCTTGACGTGTCCCAACTCATGCGCGAACACCGCCTCGATCTCGCGATCGGTCATGCCGCAGTTGAACAGGCCTTCCGTCGCCGCGACCACCGCCTTGCGGTGAATCGGCCCGGTGGCGAAGGCGTTCGGCAACGGGTTCGGCGAGACGTAGACCCTCGGCTTGAACTTCAAGCCGCTCTTGGCATACACGCGATCGACAATGTCGATCAGCTTTTTGTGCGTCGGAATGCTCGGGTCGGCGGGAACCGCGCGCTGCATCGCGATAGCGATTTTGTCGCAGAACCACCAGAGAACGATGGGAAGGATCATCCAGAGCGTACCGAAGCCGAGCTGGAATTTGTAGGAGAAGCCGAAACCTGCGAAGGCCGCGAAGCACAAGCCGCCCATCGCCAGATAGCCAAGAATGGTCTTGAGCCAAGTGATGATGAGACGGCGACGAATCGCGGGGAACTTCGGGTCATCGTGAGGAATGATGCGATGAGCCATGAGAGTACCAGTAGCTAAATTTGACATGGATGCTTCGAGCGCAACCGAGCTGAATGAGCATCGGTGCGGCGAAGGAAAGGTTTGTTCGACGCGAGAACCAACTTCAAGACTCTCGCATGTACGCGCAACTCTTCTCCCGGGCGCATAAACAGCCAACCTCACAGCGGATAGAACGCTTGTGCGGTCTGAGTTGAAGTTGCAGAATTGGCTGTTTTAGTGAGAAGTCGCCAAAAATTGGAAAGAGAAAGTGCATGAGAAAACTAGCGGGCGGAGGCACCGAAAGGCAACAGCAAGAGTGCTCAACGCAATTCGATCACCCCCAGTTTTGCAAACTCGGTTGTCGCAACTAGCGCACCGACGGCAAAGCGAATGTCAAGGACGGCACCCCGGCAAGAGACTTGATGTAAAGCGCACGCCGCCCGGAAAGATCCGCAACAGACCCGGGCCAGCACCCGTTACGCAAGCTATGCTTTAGGCAATTAGTCGAGGAAAAAACGTGAAGGCTGAAAAGGTGATTGAGCGAGGCCAGCTTGAGCAGCTCGGCGAGAAACTACGTCAGGCGGGCAAGACAGTGGTCACGACCAATGGCTGTTTCGACATACTTCACGTCGGACATGTACGCATTCTTCAGCAAGCGCGCGCGCTTGGCGACGTACTAATCATCGGCATCAACAGCGACGCTTCGGTCCGCAAACTAAAAGGCGAAAGTCGCCCCATCAACAACGAGGATGACAGGGCCGAGTTACTGCTTGCGCTGTCGGCAGTCGATTATGTCACCGTATTTGATGAAGATACGCCGGTAGAGTTTCTGAAGTTAGTAAAACCAAATGTACACGTAAAAGGCGCCGACTACAGACCTGAGAATCTCGCCGAAACCCCCGTCGTGGAAAGCTTCGGCGGCCGCGTCGAGATTCTCGCTCTGGTCCCCGGACGCAGTACCACAAACGTCGTTTCGCGCATTCAAGGAAACTGAACGTACATCACGATGTGCAGCCAAGCCTCGTCGTCCCGTCGCAGGTTCTCGAAGCCTCAGCCCCTTTGAGGGACTCGATTCCTGGAACAACAAAGGGCGGTACCAAATGCAGTACCGCCCCTATCAATCATCTTGTTCCTTCGAACCTATTGCTTGCTGGTCTTATTCTTTTCGAATGAGGCTAGCCGCTGACGTGCGTCTTCACTATATTCCGAATCTCCGGAAACGCGAAGCGCTTCCTTGAAATGCAACGCAGCTTCGTCGGGACGATGCTTGCGGTCCATAATCAGCCCCATTCTGAAATAAGCTTCGCCGAGGCGATAATCGTTTTTGACAGCTGCTTTGTAAGAGCTCAACGCTTTGTCGTACTCTTTTTGAATCTCATAAGCGGTGCCCAAGTTGTAGTGGCCGGTAGCCAGTTTCGGATCGAGAGATACTGCGGTTTGCCAATTCTTGATCGCCCCGGGCAAGTCCTTTTCCGCACGAAGAGCAGCACCGATGCCATTGTATGTGATGGCATCCTTCGGATTTACCGCCAGCGCTTTTCTGAACTCAGACAACGCTTGAGCATAGTTATGTTGCTGGTTGTAGATAAGCCCCATATTGCTGTGGGCCTCAGCCAATGCGTTGTTAACTTCCAACGCCTCCTTGTAAGCAGCGATGGCTTCGTCCAATTTGCCGCTGAGATGAAGCTGGACGGCTTTGTTGTATCGCTTCACAGCGTCCAGACGACTGCCTTCCGGCTTGGCCGCAGTTGTTTCGGTACGCGAAGCGCTACCTTCCGGCGGTGCACCGGCAGAAGAATTCAGTGCCGATTGCGTCGCAATTGTGCTCGGTGCAACCGGTGCAGCAGCAGCAGGGGGTGCCGCAGGAGCTGATTCGGGCACGGCGGCAGTCTCTGCTACCGGAGCAGCAGAAGCTTCAGACGCCGGCATCGCCGGCCTCAACGCAGCCAGTTCATCGGCCGGGGCCGAAGCAACCGGGGGTGTCCCGGCCGGGGTGGAGGCTTCAGTGGTCGACGCAGCGCCAGCGGACCAGTCCCAGCCACCGGCCGGTGGAGCCGCAGCTGGAGCAGCTGGAGCAGATGGAGCTGCTGATGCAGTGCTGGCCTCGGTCGCGACAGAAGGAGCAGCACTTACGCTGATTGGCTGATCGGAAAATCCGACAACCACCAATCCTTCCTCAAGCTTTACAACGCGCGGCTTCACTTTCACATCTTCGGGCAAGTCCACCACCACGCGAGCCGTAGGCTTTGTACTATTTTCAAGATTGGAATAGCGAACAGACTTGACGAATGGCATCGATTGACGCACCGTCCCGCTCAATTCTTCCGGTGCCAGGACCGCCGACTTATCAAGGGATGCGTCGGCAAAATCAATGACGACTCTGTGGTTCGGACCTGGTAAATCAAGTACCTGTGGCACTGTCGGAAATCCGCCGCCGCCAAACTCAATGACCAACTGCTGAGACCCGTCAGCCGAAATTTTCTTGATTGGCAATGTTACGCCGTCCGCCGCGATCGCGGATTGCGCCAACAACAAGGCGGCCAGCCCCGAGAGCGTAGCGGTTACCGGCTTGGGACTCTTACGAATGCGACTCATGCTGTTCACTCCTGAGAACTTACGGCCTGCTTCCTGAATCTGGAAGTTTACCTGCTTAATGGCAACCTTACACCTTTATCCTTTTAAGAATGCGACTAAACCTGGTTTCTTTTTGCTTAAACGAGCGTATATTAATACCATAAACGCAGGCGGGCACTTGATATCGTGACATCTGCGCAACGGAGACAAATTCGGGTAGAAAGAGGACCTCAATGCGAGTCGCACGTATAGTGATCACAGCAAGCCTGTGCATGCTAGCCCCCGTAGCCGCAAATGCCGCTGGCATAGCTTATCCCGATGCTCCGGGCCCCGACCCCAATCACTTTATAAATGCACCGGTTGAAACCTATCAGTTTCCGGCTCGCCCGGACGGACAGCCGGTTATGTTGCAAACAGACCAGACGGTCAATATGACAGACTATCTGAACCGCCATTACTACGATCCAAATTGGCGCGGTGAAGTATGGGCCCCGTGGGACACCTACACCATCGTGGAAAAAGGAACGCGCATGATGGCCACCTGGCCTGAATACCATGCTGCGACCCAGTGGCGTTTTTGGACCGGCTGGCATACCTTTTGGGAAAAATGGTCCGGCTACGGACCTCAGTAATCACATCGTTTATGAAGAGAATAGATCACATCGCCGTTGCAGTTCCGAATCTGGAAAGTGCGCTGGCTTACTATCGAGACACGCTCGGTCTTGAATGCATCGGCATTGAGACTGTAGAGGAACAGGGCGTAAGAGTTGCAAAGCTTGATGCCGGCAACACGCATATAGAGCTTCTGGAACCGATTGGACCGGAGACTCCTGTTGGCAAGTTCATTGCAAAACGCGGCGCAGGATTGCACCACATCTGCATGGCGGTCGAGGACATCGACCATGAACTAGACCGCCTGAAACAATGTCAAACAAGGCTGATCGACAACGAGCCTAAGATTGGAGCAGGCGGAGCGCGGATCGCCTTTGTTCACCCCGCAAGTACGGGCGGCGTACTCATGGAACTATCCCAGCCGTCTCCTGACGGCTCTCATTGAGCACAATCCTTCATCTTTTCTGTCTTTTTGCGGGATCATTTTTGAGATCCTGTTAGGCTTTCAATCTATTCCTATAGATTGATGGAGGCACGCTTCAGAGCTATGCCAGTGATGACAGAAATGAGTTCAATCGAACAAGCCCTTGGCGACCAGGCGAAATACTACCTCGAGCACAAATGTAAAGTCTCGAAGGATCTCTTGCACCTTCCCGGTCCTGACTTCGTAGACACTGTGGTTACTGAGAGCGATCGCTCGCCGCGAGTGCTTCTCAGCTTGCAAACACTTTTCAATTCCGGACGCTTAGCCGGTACAGGTTACCTCTCGATTCTTCCTGTTGACCAGGGCATCGAGCACTCCGCCGGTGCTTCCTTTGCGAAGAACCCGATTTACTTCGACGGCGAAAACATCATCAAACTAGCAATCGAAGGCGGTTGCAACGCCGTTGCCTCTACCTACGGTGTCTTGGGCTCCGTCGCCCGTAAGTACGCTCACAAGATTCCTTTCATTGTCAAAATCAACCACAATGAATTCTTGAGCTACCCGAACCGATACGATCAGATCATGTTCGGCAACGTGAAACAGGCATGGGAAATGGGTGCAGTAGCAGTCGGTGCCACCATTTACTTTGGTTCGCCTGAATCTACTCGTCAAATTCAAGAAGTTGCAGCGGCTTTCCATCAAGCACACGAGCTTGGTATGGCCACCATTCTGTGGTGCTACCTGCGTAACGGCGGCTTCAAAGTTGGAGATGTCGACTATCACGTAGCGGCAGACCTCACCGGTCAAGCCAACCACCTCGGTGTCACTATCGAAGCGGATATCATCAAGCAAAAACTCCCCGAAAACAATGGTGGCTACAACGCCCTCAAATTCGGCAAAACCGATTCGCGCGTTTATTCCGACCTCTCCACCGATCACCCAATCGACCTCACCCGCTATCAGCTGATGAACTGCTACATGGGACGCGCGGGGTTGATCAACTCCGGCGGTCCTTCCGGCCAGAATGACTTGAATGACGCTGTTAAGACAGCAGTCATCAACAAGCGCGCTGGCGGCATGGGATTGATTTCCGGCCGAAAAGCCTTCCAAAAGCCAATGAAGGACGGTATCACTTTGTTGAATTCAATTCAGGACGTTTACTTGTGTGACGAAGTCACAGTCGGTTAAACATCTGCCATAAATTGGGCGCATCAAAGGGTTCTCGCAAGAGAACCCTTTTTCTTTCAGGCTCGGCTGGCCCGTTTCTCGTTGGGCTCAACGTGCCCGATAGCGTTAACAGCAGGCATTCCTGCAGTGAACAACCGTCCATGCAGTTCTCGATGCCGATTGACCAAACGGAACTAGATAAACACGCTCTACTTTTCCGAGCGTGGCTTCCACGAGACCGCACAAACGCCGGAACTACAATGGTCCTTTCCGGCCGGACGGTCCTTGCGCTCAACTTTCGTTACCGTCTTGGTCTCAACAACTCTGGTAATTTTTACCGTTTGAGTTGCCCGCTCCAAGCTTTGGCTCTTGGTCTTCATCTGTATCCCTGCCTACGCGGCGTGCAGTTCGTGTGATAAATGTCGTTAGATAGCGCACGGAATGTTGTGCAATTGAATTCGCGAAATTAAACCGAAGTCATCCAAATGCCAACAGGATTAATATCCGACAGCCTTCCAGGACGTCGGATATATCGATGGCACACATTCTATAAGGGCGATTGCATTAGCACCATATACGAGACCGCTATTGTGACGAGATAATTGATTCGCTTCACAAGTAGTGTCTTCTAAGTTGCGTATGGTCGCCTTATTTCGCGTTTTCTGGTTCAATTGATACAGATCGGTTAATCATCCACGGGGCGTTACATTCGTTGATCAGCCCGAAGGCCCACCAGCCCGCAGACCTGCAATCGTGCCCAATGTGTGCGGTCACCCTGGTCGTAGTTGAAATCGGCGGAAAGGATCGCCTTGCCTGCGCTCAGTGTGAGTTTGTTCACTGGAACAACCCGAAGCCAGTAACGGCAACAATAGTGCCGCTGGATGACGGTGTCGTTCTCGTAAAGCGAAAGTTCGAACCTTTCGTCGGCGATTGGTGTCTGCCCGGAGGCTTTATCGAATGCGCCGAGCATCCAGCCGAATCGGCTGCCCGTGAGGTGTTTGAAGAGACAGGACTAGAAGTAAAAATCACCAAGCTGCTTGGTGCCACCAGTCCGGGCAGAGGTATTAACGTCGTAATATTGTTTTATGAAGGTTCGCCAATAGCGGGTACACTAACTCCGGGCGACGATGCGGAGGAAGCGCGATGCTTCAAACGCGAAGAATTGGCAACATTGAACATTGCGTTCAATCTGCATCGACAAGCCATTGAAGATTGGTTCAACAACGCCGCCGGCAATTAAACTGAGTTTAGCTAGGATTATTGCTCGTTGTGGCCAGGTTCAAAGGACTGCTGCGGCGGCACCTTCGAAGAGCCGGCTGCTATTTCGACCAGTTCTTCTTCCAGCTCGTCAAACGATTCGAACACCGCGCCCACTAAGACAGACTTTTCCCCGCAACGAACAACCAACCCTTCCGGCTGAAGGAAATTAGTGGCACCCACTCGACTAATATCACTGCGTTGTACGGTTTTGGTACCAAGGATCCCCTTCAAAACGAGATGATCTCTGGTCAAGCATACTTCACCGGGCATGGTGATAAGCAAGTACAACTTCCAGATCACAATGCCACTAAATACGATACCGGCAGCGAGCAGAATCAGGACATCTTCCGAGCGGTTTCCCGTGGTTGACTTATAGGACGCGAAAAAGAACCAGAACACCGTCAGAAACAGCAGTTGCGCCCCTACCTTAAGCAGCTGAATTACTAGCACGGCGAAATCGCGCTTATACGAGTGATCAGCGGAGAATACCGAACGTCCACGATTCGGTGCCTTCATTCTCAGATATTGCACAATCTCGCCAATCTTTTTGAACCAGAGCGGAAAGAACGCTAAAGTCCCTGATTCACCACGGATCTCATAGATTCGGAACCCCCATTTCGATACCAGTTTCACCGTGCGCACAGCCGCCCATTCGACGTAAGTTGAGCGCAACAACGCAACAGTCTTGATACCGCCGGCAGTGAGGACTAGACGAAACGGCAAGAATCCCGCAGCGACCAAAGCACTAATGGAAATCGGCGAAAGCAACGCAAGGATCAGCTTGATCATCCAGTCTGCGGCAATGAGTTCTTTCACCACAAACAGGGATAGCGGCAACAAGCTCAAAATTACCAACACGGTGGACTCAGCGAGCAGCCTCGCAGCAACGACGGGTTTGACCGTGTATCGCGTTTCGACGGCCTTGTTGGTCTGGCTCAAAGTTTGACACCACCGGCGGAGAAGCATCAGGAAGCTTACCACGGTCGTGAATTGCCGACCAGTTCCACTGCCCCTTCGTAGTCCAATGTTTTCGGCATCCATTTAGTACCCACGCCTACATATAGTAAATAAAGGGAAAAGGGGAAGGAGCGAGCATGTCCCATCTGTAGTTGAAATTAGTGATGACCCTCCAGCAGATCTTGCGACCTGGGGTAGCCTCTAGGTTGC
>JAIELX010000014.1 GCA_019752635.1 Candidatus Obscuribacterales bacterium
CGTTTTATCGGTCATGGGGCGAGCTCCTTTTCTAGTGTTTAGCTCGGGCCTTTGACACAAATTATTTTACAGTCTCAAGGGCTAATCCGATCTGCGTTTTCCTGTCCGAAGCAAAGCCAGCCGGTTCCTCCCGGCTGGCGCCTCTTTATGTGTGTATTTCATCATGCATCGTTTGTTTGTACTAACGACGGACTTGTAGATCGGCTTTCATTTGCGTCTCAGTCTTCTCCATGGTGTCCAACCACTGCCAAATTGCAGTTAAGACCTCGGGCGCTATCTCTGATGTCTCGACCATCAAGTGTCCCTGATCCTGAAACACCACTAAAGTCTTGTCTGCGGATGAAACCGTCTTGAACAATCGTTTCGCTCCCTTGACACTGCATAGACGATCCTTGGCTCCGACAATGAACAGCACACGCAGCGAGGCCGGCAACGTAGAGGCCATGCGCTTGCCTTTCAAATTGAACACAATTGTGCGGCCAAGCTCGAAGATGGACTGCCGATTCCGTGCAAGCGGATCACGCAAATGTTCGAGGGTCTGTTGTCGATCCGAAGAGAGTCTGTTCTTTAAGTAGGGGGACAGGTTCAACCGAGCGGACGGCTTGATAATGAACTTAACCAGGTGCACCACCATTTGCGGATGAAAAAAAATGCGCGCGGAGCTAAAGGGATTGATCGCAATAAGGCCGTCTATATGATTCGGCCACTCCGCCGACATCAAGAGACCGAGGTTCGCTCCCAGGCTTTCGCCCAAACAGACAATGGGAGTGTCCGGATAGGCGCTCTCAAGGCGCAGGATAACCTCTCGAATGTCTGCCATGGATTGAGTGAAATTCAATGTCCGATCGGACTCGGTCCCTTGGTGAAATGCCTTACCGTAGCCGCGCATATCAATCGAAACAAACCAATAATTTCGGGTCACCAGCTGAGCAGCCAGATGCTTAAAGGCTCGCCCGTGCATCGCTCCACCGTGCAACCCGATAACGATTGCTTCGGGGCGACTAGCGGGGGCCGACCAGACATAAACCGGTAGATTTGTGTCGGCAAAGAGACGATGGACGTCGGGCAACGGCTCATCCGCACTTGAGCCATCTTTTGCCTTACTCCCGGCTTCATCAGTTGTCGCCGAAGCCGCTTCGCAGTGTACGCTCGCCTCACTGACGCCTGTTGCTTTGCTTAAATCATTGGCGTAAACTGCCTGGCTCTGACCGAGCATGACAGTGATAATGAGAATGGACGCAAATACGCGTCTGCAAAAACTGGCTGCCTCTGAATTACTCCCGCTACATTTGCAAGAGTTCGGCCCCGTTTGGCTTTGTAGCCGCGTTCCTCTCATATCATACGAATCCGGCTGTCGTTACGCAGCACGCCTCCTAATTTAACGTACGTTTCCATGCGATTTTGACCACACTGATGTCCTGTTTATTCTGGCATCGTTGGATCGGCAGCGAATCGGGACTGCGACGTAACTACAGTTATCTATAAGACTGATTTATAGATCAGCTCAAAGTTCGGGACCTCAGATGCAGGATAGCTTCTGTTCATCTGCGCCGGAGCTTGCGAACTCGTCCGTCTGTTGCTGTGATGCTGCTCATCCTTTCGGCTGATCCCCAAGTAACTCTCTGCCTTTCGGACAGTCTTACGCGATATGGAAAGTGCGTTGCGAAATCGTTGAAGATCTCTGGATCGTCATTTGGGACGAAGTTCTTTACACCAGGGGCTGCAAAAATTGACTCATATCCAGGATTGTTCGGTTCATTTGAAATACAGTCTATAGCTAGGCTTTCGGTAAGGGAAAATTCATGCGAGTTCTGGTAAGTATTGAAGATTTTGAATCAGGTTGCACCATCGCTGATTTTGTAGCAGCCCGAAGCTGGAAATCACCCTCTGTGCTTAAGCTTCTGCATGTTGTTGAATTGCCTGTTCTTAGCGACAGCCCGGAATCCAATCTTGCTGACAGAAAACTTCTGGAAGAACAGAAAAACAACGGTTACGAGCTTCTTTCCAAAATTCGAGACAGGTTTCTTGAGGGACTGTCGGATGACATTTGCCTCAGGAGCACGAGCGCGTCGCCGGATTCCAATGTTGATGTCGAAATGGAAGTCGTAGTTGGACATCCCCATCACTGCATTCTCGCTGCAGCAAATGAGTGGAATGCTGATTTGATCGTGCTTGGATCTCATCGGAAGGGCTGCTCCCTGGGAAGTGTTTCATCGTCTGTAGCAGCCAGTTCCAGATGTTCTGTAACGGTTGTTCGCACCTATCCACACGCAGAACGAAAACGGCCGACCATATTTCCGTCTCCATCGGAAGTCTCGACTCACGAATAACTCGGTCTTTAATCTCACATGACTAGCCAATTCAAGCAATGTAAGGAATCAAACCGGAACACTCGGATCATGTCGGACCAGCTCTGGCAGAATCGGAGTTTCCTGGTTTCCGCCGGCATAGCTATTGGCGGATGGCTTTTTGTGTTGCTCTGGTTGGGAACGTCCGGACTCATTGAGCTGTTTCAGGCACCTACGATTGTTGTTTTTCTCGGACTAGGTTTTCTTGGCTACTTTACTCTGTCGGCTCTCAGTTTTGTCGGGGACCAGCGTTCTTTGCTGGAGATCGTCGAAGAAAATTTGATTATTCATACTACTGAATCAAATGGGAGATTGGCAGAAGTAGCGAACATACCACTTTCATCGATTGCGGGTGTCAGACTAATGCTCTTCAATGGTGACCTGGTAATGTTGATTGAGCATCATGGCAGTGAAGAAGCATTTTTTTCGCTGCCCGGGATGGGGGGGCAAGTTTCCGAAATCTTCAAGTGCTTAACGGAGCAAGGTCTTGTGTGTCATATAGTGCGAGGGATTTAGTACCTCACCTTGCAGAATCCGTCCATCGGACGAGAGAACTAGGTCCATGGAGCGACGACTTCCACTGTTGGAGTGTTCTATAGTGCTAGTTAAGGTGATCTACAGTGGGGCAGCTATCGCGAAACATTGAAAGGCGATGGTTGAGCTGAGCTGACGAAACCGTTTAGACAGGGGATGAATCGTGGCATCGAAAACTCTCATAGCTGTTGACGATATCGAGTCTGCCAGACTGGCAGAAGCATTTCTTGCTCGCCTGAAATCCGACCCGGCCGAGGCAATGTTCAAAGTGCTGCACGTTATTGAACCTATTGAAGCTATCTCGAATTGGCCGAGTGAACAGTATCGTATCGAGGCCAGAGAGCTAGTGACCGAAATGTGCGTTCGATTGCGGAATCATTTTCCGGGCGCTAACATTGAAAGCAAAGTTTCAGAGGGGTACGCGACTGAATCTATCATCGACGAGGCCCGAAATTGGGGCGCAAATTTGATCGTCGTTGGTTCTCACGATCGGAAAGGCTTAGTTAAACTTTGGGAAGGGAGCGTTTCCTGTGAAGTTGTATCTCATGCCCCCTGTTCGGTCATGGTTATTCGGAAGTTCAAATACAGCCAGGAAATTGGCGTGACATCCAAGGCACTTTAGCCGGGCGCTTTCCTTAGCCTCATCTTTTCTGTTAGTGCCGAAGTCCTCCCGGTGAGTCGACCCGGATGTTTGCTTCTCTATCTGAAAAGCAGAATGCTTGTGTTCGCGCGCCGAATCAGCGAAGTTGTTGTGCTACCCAGGACGTTCTCTTCAGGCGTTCTGAATCCGTACGCTCCGACGATGAGTAGGGCATTGCGAGGTTCGACGTACTCCAAAATGGTTTCCGTTGTTGGTCCGTTGAGAACGCAAAATACCTCTTGAGTGTCAGGCAATCTTAAGAGATCTCGGCCTTGCTCGACAGTCAGGAGGGCCTCGTTCCGGTGTGCATCCGACATTGCCACTGTTACTGCTCTCAGCTTCTTGCCTGTTGCGCTTGATAGAGCTTGTCCAAACAATAGTGCACCCCTGGAAGGCTCGCTCCCGTCATAAGCTACGACAATTTCCCGGGCGTTGCTTATCGAGTTTTCACAGATCAGGACGGGAACTCTTGCCTGAATCGCAACCCGTTCAGCTACGGATCCCAGCACTGAATCTGCAATCGGAATGAGACTCTTTTGTCCGTGATGCCCTATGATTACCAAGTCATGCAAACTTGCCCGGTTCACAATTTCCGGAACCAATAAGCCTTGAGTAAGCAACGTGTTTACCGTTGCTTCCGTTCCGACCTGCATTCTGAATAGTTCAAGCACTCTGCTTCCAATTTCTTTGAGTGCGTTTGTTACCTTGTTCACTGTTTCAGAATCCACCGCAAAGCCGAGCGCCTCAGCAAACTCAGGTGCAATGAACAAATCGGCAAGCCTTGGATCGATTACATGCAACCCGGTAAGAGAGGCTTCCAGATTGCTCGCCAGCCAAATGCTGTAGTCTACTGCGAACTGACTGCATTCAGAGCCGTCCAAAGCAACAAGTATTTTCTTCAATAGCAAGACTCAATCCTCGCACCTTCACTTAATCATCGCCAATTTATCATTCATGGAATTTACTCTCATCAGTCATTGGGAGCATCTTCAGTAGTACTTTGGCAAATTTTGTGCGCTCGGGTTGAGATAGTTCGAAGAAAACGTTCTTGATTCATTTGCGCGATCATTCTTCCGGCTGGGTGAATTTGTCGAAAGAGAGGAAGAGTTAACTCTGATGGGGCTTTCTAAAATCACCCTCCCCCATCCGAAGGATAGGTCGCAGGGACGACGAAAGTTTACTGCGGAAGAGACAAGATTGAATTGCCAACAATTTGGCTGCGTCCAACTAATTAGGGAGGCGAAAATGGAAACTAAACAGGTAAAGCTTGCTCAACCCCTGATACCGTTATGTGTGGCGCTCCTGTTGGTGTCGCAGAATGCTTCCGTGGCACAGACGACCCAACAGAACAGTACTGCTCAACCCCAGCAGCAAGGCGTCACTGTGCCGGAAGGGGGGACATATGTGATTGACTTCGGCAACGCGCCGGTTTTCAATGCCAATGGAAATTTCACAAATGCAGGCACGGTGTATGCCCTGTCGACTAACCCTGCGGTCACCACAGGCACTTTGGTCTCTATAGATTTTTTCAACCAGCCTGGTGCTGTTTTTACTTCCGTGTTGCCCACCGGTGGAATACCCGGGTACACTTCTGCCGTCTCTAACTTAAACCTGGTTCTAACCGCTATAAACAACTTCACCAACGCCGGTATCATATCCAGTTTACCATCGCTGCCGGAGTCGATTATACCTTATCCGGAAAGTCATTCAGTATAACGGGACCAAGCAAGAGTGGTGGTAGTGTCTCCCTGCCTGGAGTCTCTTTTGTCACCCGTAACAACAACATTTCCGTTAGCGCACATGAGGGCGGTTCGGAGGCAGGCAACATAGACATAGGAAATCTCCGCGCCAGCACGACTGCTGGAGCCTCGAAACAAGAGATCTTGATCTCCGCTGATGGAAATGTAGTGACCAAAAACATCGCTAACGATAATGGCTTGATCCAGATCGTAAGCAATACCGGCAATGTCTCTATTCTGGATACGTGTGCCTTGCAGGCTTTCAATGGTAGCCTGATTGTACGGGCGGAGCGGAACATCTCAATGCAGGGAGCCGTGCTCGACGCTGTTGGAGGCAACATTCAGCTGGACGCCTACGGAGTACTCTTGAATTGTGCCAACAAGCTCAGTGCCTATAGGCAGTCCGGCATCGGCGGTAACGTGGAAGTCACGGCCGGGGGCAATTTATACTCCGGCGACAAAAACAGTGTAAATGCAGTGGGCGGAGATATAAGATTCGCCTCGCCTCAAGGTACAGTTCAAATTGGGACGGACAATTCGTTCCTTGCTTGCCGAATCGGTGATACGCAATCGGCAGGCGGAAGCATCGAGGTTGATTCAAGCGCAACGTCAATAGGCAACGCCAATCAGTTGGATGCTAAAGGCGGGAGCATCGGAATTAATTCCAGAAGCACCAATCTCACTGTAGGCTCCAACAACGCGTTCAATACTTTTCCCTCCTCCTCGGGAGCCACAACCAATGTTCGTATGGAAACGCCAGCGAATATTCTTATCGGCAATCAGAACCAAATTTCAGCCAACGGCGGCAATGTCGAATTAAATGCCGGAAAAGACGTGAGTCTTGGTAATGCGAATACTCTAAACGCATACTCGGCATCAAACAACTCTGGCGGCAGTGTCAAGATAGTCTCTTCCAGCGGTCGGATTACGTTGCAGGCTCAGAATATTGCCAACGCCGTCGGCGGTGATGTCCTTCTCACTGCTCCTATAGGAATAACGACCGGAGCAGATACTAGATTAGTTGCATTCAGCGGACCGGGAGCTGGCAACATAAACATAGTAAGCACCGGCACTATTACGCTGGGAGACCGCAGTAATACATCCTCTGTTGGTGGCGACATCTTGGTGGATGCTTCCAGCGTGACGTTGGGCCCGGACGGAAAAATCGCGACCTTCGGCACGAATCCGGTAACCGGAAACATCAATATCAGATCTAACGCACCACTCAGCTTGAACAGCCAAACAGTCGAAGCGGCCGGAGACATAGACGTTCGGTCCGGGGGGGGAATCACTGTAAGTGAAAGCATTGTCAATGCAAAAGATGGCAAAGTCTTGATGCACAGCGTTTCTGATGGCGATATCAAAATGACTCAGAACAACAGAATCTATGCAAGTGATTCTGCGGAGCTCTCCACCGGCGGTAACATCCTGTTTGGACAAAATGGGCAAACAATTGATAACAATCGCCTGTGCGTTGATAAAGGTTCAATAGTTTTTCTGGCCGGAAAGAATATCCTTCTGGGATATGGCAATAGTGTTCAATCTAATAAGGGTGCGATCAGAATGACCGCCACCGGTGGTGATGTGCACACTGGAAGATTCAATACAATTGCTGCCGGAGGCGGCGACCTGGCACTCACCAGTAGCAAAGGCAACATCAACCTCGGCTCCAACAATATCCTCAACGCCTTTTACTCCTTGACCAATCCTAGCGTTGGCGGCAACGTTCTGCTCAACGCAAATGTGGGCAAGCTAGATTTGGGAACAAAAAATAAAGTGGCCGCGGTCGGTGGAAACATCGAACTGAACAGCTCGAATATTAGTTGGGGAACGGATAATCGCCTATGCTCCTTCCCACGCGAAGGAAACGGTGGTTCGGTAATAGCAAGTCTTCCCGGTGCCGTCGACATGACAAATGAGAAGATCTCAGTGACGGGAAGTTTCGTATTGACAGCTCCGACAATTAACATTACGGATAGCTGGATCACCGCTGCGGGTGGCGATATACGTTTGACAACAACAGCGGGAGATTTGATGCTCCTGGCCACCAAAGACAATACCACTATTTTGACAGCTTACAGCACGGCATTCCTTCCGGGATTTTCCGGGGATTTCAACACCGTTTCCGGCGGGAATATTGTGCTGAACAGCGTTCGCAACGTGGAGCTTGAGGGCAAAGGCGTTGGCGTTCAGCATAAACCCGCTGAACCCGGTACAAACACACTGTATGCATACGGCGGAAACATTGTCATCCACGCCGATACCAGTATCGACTTGAAATTCGACAATGTTCTAATATCGCAAAAATACCATGTTCCCGGAGTTGGTTGTGCCGGTCCGGGCGGAGGTATTTACATGACCACCGGCGACGTTGCGACTCCATCACCTTTGCCGCTGCCCAATCCTGATCTCAACGTATTTGCTTTCTCAGATAAGACAAAAATTGATCCGAATCAACCTTCATTTTCCAATGAAACAAAACCTTCCGATACACCAATACACCAGGAGTCAGACACTATGTCCGACCGGACGGTTGTTGATGTCAGGAATGGCGGCGAGATCACTCTCAACAGCGATGAATCACTGGTACATGTCCTGAGTAGCGATTTGACAGCTAAGGATGGAATCATTCTTCTCCACTCCGGCGGCAAGTCAAATAGGTATTTCATCCAGATAAAAGATAGTTCGCTACTGGCACGCTGCGGAGAAAATCCGCCGCCACCACCGGCCTGTGTAGAACCGGAGCGTCCCGATTGTCAACCTCCCGTTCCGGCAACGCCGCCGGAAGCCCCGATACCGCCGGTGGCGCCAGTGTGTCCCACACCGCCATCACCCGGTCCGAATCCTCCCGGTCCGCCACCACCACCACCACCGCCGCCACCGCCTTCGCCTGAGACTACGGTTGCTCCGGCTCCGTCTCCCGCTATCGCTGCGGTTGAGTTCCCGGCTATCGAACTTAAACTCGGAAATTACGTGGTATCGCAAGACAAATGTACTGGCTGGTTTGTCCAGGACATGAAGGAAAGTTACCTCCAAATGACTTCCGGAACAAAGCTGGCGGTCAGCAACGGAAAAGTATTGAGCATGGCCAACGGCAGCATGCTAGTCAAGGCCGGTAACGAAACTCTGACTGTCCGTTCAGGCTCCAGTCAAATCAAGCTTTCTCCATCATCGATAGCGCTGATCGATGCGCCTGAATCCGCACCTGCGCAAATAGTGGCACTCGATGCTGCCGGTAGCGAGGGGGTAACGGTCAAGCTCAAGGGCGAAGAACATCGACTTCTCCCCGGCGATGCTTTGATTATCAGCGCTCCTCCGACACAACTGGCGGAAGCTACACCGAAGTCGGTTCCCGATACATTGATGCTGCATGGAAGTGTCGACTACTCACCGGTCTACTCAATGAAGGCATCAGTGCATTTGCCGGAATTCGTGCCTAAAATGGTCTTTCTTCAGTGTCGTAATTGTGCTTTTACGAACTATCTGAAGAGCCAAATGGTTGCTGAAGCAGACCGACCGCGCCCCGGTCTTTCGCTCAGCGAACTAGTGCGCTGCAAAGTACTTCCGGCCGCGGCCCTAAAAGAAGGCCGACCGAAAGGCTCCGAAGTGAGAATTACAAGTGATACCAAAATGTCGGAGGTGGCTCCCAACGTCTTTGAATTAAAGAAAGGCGCGACTCTGATGATGGTTACCGCACCGACACGAGTAAAGACTCCACACGCAACCGTGTTCCTGAAGCCGGGTAGTATAGTACTGCTCAGCGCGGCAAGCGAACTTTCCCGAGTTAGAGACCTGTCGGACCGCAAATCAAAATCGGTGCAGATACAGGTAGGAAACAACGTGTTCCCTCTGATTGCTGGAAGCGAAGCATCGATCACTCGCAGCAAAAGGGATGCAATGGCAATGGTGCTTTCAGACGGCATCGCTCGAAGAAACTTTCGGCAGGTGACATCGCACGGAGCTCAGGTCATTGTCAACGAGTTTTCACTGCTTGACGCGCTAGCCAGTCATCCTGTGATGGATGATATAAGGTATGCACAGGACCAAGCAGCAAGGCAGATAACAGGTACCATTCTCAAAACTGCGGCAGCGATTGCGATAGTGATCGATCGTCAGCGTGGTCCCTACTTCTCACCATCCTTCCAAACCGGGCTAGCCTCAAGACGGGAGCCGTTGTACTGAGCCGATGTTCCGCAGCTGCGATCGGTGTCGCCGGTCGCAGCTGCAAACGTTTGAAATCGAGACCTGTCCGTCAGATGAGCTGCTACACTTCTGTAGTGTAATATTGTGTATCGCGTAGACTGTTTACCAGGATCGCCGGCAACGGAACATGAAGGCAGCTATTCTTAACGGACTGAACCAAAAACCGATTCTGGTTGAGTGCGACCGCCCCTCACCGGCAAACTTTGAAGTACTTGTGCGAGTCGATGCTTGTGCACTCTGCCGGACGGACCTACATGTGCTCGATGGTGATCTATCTTCCCCGAAGTACCCGCTCGTGCTGGGGCATGAGATTGTGGGAATCATTGAAGAGGTTGGTGAACGAGTTGAAAATCTGCAGGTCGGCGACCGCGTGGGCGTTCCTTGGCTAGCATCGACCTGCCTTAAATGCGATTATTGCGTTAGTGGCAAAGAGAATCTGTGCGATTCTGCGAAGTTCACCGGTTACACCGTGGATGGTGGCTTTGCCGAGTATACAATCGCGGATGCACGATTCTGCTTTTCGATTCCCGACAGTTATGACTCGGTGCACGCTGCGCCGCTTTTGTGTGCGGGCTTAATTGGCTGGCGGTCGCTGCGCTTTACCGGTGACGCCAGTCGCATAGGCATCTACGGCTTTGGAGCCGCCGCGCATGTCATCACTCCGGTTGCATTGAGTGAAGGCAGAAAAATTTTTGCGTTCACATCGCCAGGCGACAAAGCACGCCAAGTCTTCGCTATGGAACTTGGATGTTGCTGGGCCGGTGGCTCAGACGAAAGCGCTCCAGAAGAACTCGATGCGGCAATCATTTTCGCCTCTGTCGGTTCTCTCGTGCCAACAGCCCTCAAAGCCATTCGGAAAGGCGGCACTGTGGTGTGTGGCGGAATTCACATGACAGATATTCCGTCTTTCGGCTATGACCTACTCTGGGGAGAAAGGACTATTCGATCCGTTGCCAATTTAACCAGAGCAGATGGCCGTGACTTCTTTAAGAGACTTGATGAAGTATACATCCATACGCATGTAAGCGAATTCGAATTGTCAAAGCTAAATGACGCGACTGCTGAGTTTCGAAGCGGACAAATAAAAGGCGCGGCCGTTATTTTGCCTCGTTAGCCGAGCGAGTGGCCGAATTAGTGATTTTTGTTTGGCATAGATGAGCGTCGTACTTTAGTCGGAATCTTTTAGACGGCACGCGTGCGGTAAGTTCGATCGCATGCATTTGGCGAGGTTCCCCCTTCCGCATCAACGCGCTTTTTCGTTTCCGGTTGCTCCTGGTCCACCAAACAGAGAGGCGAAGGATGAAGAATGACTAAACTGCAATTAGCATGCGACGCAACCGAGAGCGAAACACTTCCCAAAATGAAACGAGAAACTTTTGATTACCGGGTTGAACTTTAAACCTGCTCCAGCGCTCTCTCAAGATCGCCAATGATATCGTGCCAATCTTCCAGTCCGATCGACAACCTGATGGCACCGGGCGACATGCCACGCGCAATTTTCATCTCGGGTGGCAATGCTGAATGGGTCATGGAGAATGGTTCTTCGATTAGCGTTCGAATCTGGCCAAGGCTTACTGCAAGCGTGATGCTGTATGCATTCTTTGCAATGTAATCTATGCAACGTTCGGCGGACAATGCGGCAGTGGCGGGTTTACCTTTGAGAACAAAATAAAGCATGAATCCTGGAGCGAATTTACCGTCGGGGCTGACCATTTGTTTTCTGGCCAGCGCGTGTTGAGAAAAGGATGCAAGTCCCGGATATACTACGGACTCGACCTTCGGGTGACGCTCTAGATACTGCGCGACCTTAAGCGCTGACTTCTGTTGGTTGACGATGCGAGCGGCTAGAGTGGGCAAACCGTAGACCAGGATTGACCACGCATTTTTTGGTGCAAGCACGCCTCCGAAATCCTTTCTAAATAGCAGCAATTGCTCATGATACAAGCGCGGACAAACAACGGCTCCACCCATGTCTGTGCCGAAACCGCCAATATTTTTGGTCAGGCTATGCACAACGAGGTCAGCGCCCAAAGAAAGCGGACGCTGACAGTAAGGTGTGGCAAATGTATTATCCACGATAAGAATCAGCTGTCTATCCGCCGCTCTTGCCGTATTGATGCGATCGAGGACGCGTCTGACTGCTTCGATATCTATAAGTTGCAGCGTCGGATTTACAGGAGTCTCTAAATATACGACTCTTGTTTGTCCGGTAACCGATTGCAACAAGCTGTCCTCATTACTCAAGTCCGCAAAGACCGTCTTGATGTTAAAGCGCGGTAACCAATGGGACAATAAACTGTAAGTGCATCCATAAAGGGTGTGATGAGCAACTATCTCATCTCCCGACTGCGTTGTCACCCCGAGCGCAGCGGCAATTGCGGCCATTCCCGTGGCAAAACAAACGGCAGTTTCACCGCCTTCGGCAGTAGCCAGATTCTCTTCCAAGAAGCCGGATGTGGGTTCTTGGAGTCGATCATAGATGTAGATAGGAGCTTCGTGCTCAGCCGATTCTGATCCGTATTGACTGAACCCCTCCGCGCCTCTATGTACAGAATCTAGTTTGTAGGCCGCTGAGGCGGAAATCGGAGGAACGATATGGTGATTGTAGTCCCATAGGCGGCTGTTCAAGGCTCCATGAATCAGACGAGTTCGCATTTTGTAAGCGTCTGTATTTTCATTTTTCTTTCGGGACATCGCTCACTCTTCCACTAGTTTTCCGGGCTGGCATCTAGGGCACCACAACGGTCGGCATCGTTGGTCCAGTGCTAATCTCCAGAACATCCAAGAACATTTGGCGAACAGAAAGGTGAAGGAGCATCTCGTTCACATCATCTGTCTGCCCCTAAACTAGTCCAAACCGCGGAAAAACACATCGGCCAAACGAGGCATCCGGCAATCGACCTTGGGGGGGATTCCCGGGCGCCTTGACTGCTCAATCGTTAAGACGCTGCGCCTGTTTCGGTCGACGTTGATCAGCTATGCAACGAAGCCGAAAAGATTACGCTCGACTGGCAATGATTGCGGCAGTGAGTATCATTGCTGCTATCGTTTCTGTGCTAGTACTCTTCAGGCTATTCAAGCCGCCGGTCATCCGTTCGATGAGGTAAAGTCCACCCATTTGCGGATGAGTAAAGTAAGTGCTTTCGTCACAATCACTGAAGTCCTCAGTTATTGACGATGGAGATTTTGAGATGAGCACTTCGCTAAGAAAACGAACTCGAACGCAAGCACGTGAGCTGTTCACTGGCATATGGCACAATCAGCACAACTCCGAATTGGTTCTTCAAGTTGACGAAGATGGTCTGGTAAGCGGGACGTTTAGTCCAGGCGTAGGCGCAGAAAGAAGTCTATGTGGACAGTATCGGGTGACCGGCTTCGCCTGCAATGATGTGCTAGCGTTCAGCGTGGCGTTTGAAGAGTATGGAAGTGTGACCTCTTGGTCCGGGCAACTGGCAGTTGCCGAGAACGACAACGCGCCGACCATTCATTCGCTGTGGCATATGTCAGTCGATGTTGGCGATCAGGCAGAAAGTACACTTTGGAAGTCGATGATATCCGGCGCCGACAATTTTGTGAGAGGACCAAGGCAAAGCGAAACGAACAATTTGAAGACTGCTTCTTCTCACCCTCTTTGGCTGTATCCGGAGAAATTTGAAATCGACGATTCGTACTGCTGTGAGTAGATGTAATAGGTAGCATAAGGTCCTGCGCGCCTGCTTTCATCCCTGTACTCATCATCCTTTCGTAGGATTCGTTCTGACTCGAATTGAGGCAGAATACCAATAGGAGATTCGGAGATCAATGAAGATGACAAAGCACATATTAAGGCTTCTCCTTACAGCCGCAGCATTTTACTTCGTGTTTCCGCTAATACCGGGTGTCGAATTCCATGGTAACTTCATTCATGCTCTGTTGGCAGGAGTTCTATTCTCAATCCTTGCTTGGATAGTCGAATTCCTGGCGGTGGCGGT
>JAIELX010000131.1 GCA_019752635.1 Candidatus Obscuribacterales bacterium
GCGAATCCATGATCATCGCCTCCAAAGGGGCTTTCATGTGTATACGAAAAAATCATGCCAAGGGTTCAATTAGGACGGAAAATTTCCGCCCTCCCTCCCCTCCGCTGAACCCAAAATGCTCTGCGAGATTTTCCCGGGAAAATCTTTCATAGCAATTCGGGTTGTCGAAACGGGTGCTCCCCTCCCTCCCGAATAAATGCCTCTGCCGCGTCGCGGTTTATTTATGATGCTGTTCGCTTAGTCGGACGAGTTCCACTGGCTACACCCCTCACTGAGTAATTAATTTGTTTTATCCGCTCCGCTACACGCCGTAGTAACCTGCAGAACCACATAATCGGCGCGTAGTCTTAAGCAAAGATCAGAAGAAGACTGAATTCTACGCAAGCTTCGCGAGCAATTTCGAAAGATAATCCTGACAACCAGATCAATCCATTGCCTCTCGCGGAGCATTAACCTATAACTGGGTGACTCTCTTTTTCTCAGAACTGCAAGTCGTGTAAACCACCACAAACAGAACATTTTCAGCACTGCATTTATGAGCTTTCGCTCATGAGTTTGAGCCGCCACAAAGCCCATCGCCCCCGCGAACCATTTGATTGCCGGAGACCCATGACCCAAGCATCAATTCTGACGCCCGCCAAACTGGCGGCAATCGCACGCCGAACGTTCGATAACGGCATGTACCCTCGGGTCATCCCGCACCTGACCGACGCCCTCGCCGACGACCAGCACTACCTGTGGGAAGCGCTGACGCGCGAAGCGGTGCACCTCGAACTGTTCCAAACAGGAGACGAGATGCACGGCTGGGGTACACTTATGTGCGCCGCTCAGCAGGCAACAGCCTTGCCTCTGACCGCAGAAGCAATTCAAGCGACCTACGAGGAGCTGATGCGGCGCACCATCGCCCACATCACAAGCGCCGATTAACTTAAAACAAGGCAGGTTTATGCCTCACTCAACAGCCGCTACAACTCGACTGCAAGAATACGCCGAAGCTATCTCGTCTGGCGTTCGCGCTCCGGGCTGCGCCACCGGACTCTACGGGCGCATCATCCGCGGAAAAAAGCCGGCCGACTTCGAAGCCCTGACGCACGACGCAGATCGACTAATCGTGCTGTTGTTGGGCGAAGATGGGCTGGAGAACCTGGTGGGACTGACCGGTCGGCAAATGCTGGTCGACATCATTCGCTACACGGACCAGCACATCACCGACCTGCTCGCCTCGGGTCACGAGTTCAAACTGGTCGTGTTCCCCACGAGCACCACCGCGAACGTCAAGCAAGCGACCTGGCCCAACACCGTCGACTTTGCTTCCGGCGTCTATCCGCTGGTAGAAACCAAACTGCGCGCTCAGCTAGCGGCGCTGCAGTCCACGCCCTACGCAGACATCGAAGCTGCGGCCGGCTACAAGTTCTACGACGCGTATATGGCGGGAGACAAAGACTCCCGCTACATGACCTACGAACGACTGCAAGCAAGTGAAGGCAACCTGGTGCAGGTTCGCGCCTTCCTGTTCCATACTCTGCATCTGAGAGAACTGTTTGAGGGCACCGGTTTTACAGCCGCGCAGCAAGAGCACTTCGTGCTTAACGCCAAGTTGCAGGACATCGTCCCGCACCTTCTGCTGCCGCTGGACATGACCGTCCCCTACAAACAGCACTAAGGAGCGACTTCCAAACAAGAAGGCTCCAAGGAGCTTGAAGTGAAACTGATAATGCCTCCCGGCGCGATCAAGATTGCGCTGCCGGAGTTTCCTGACGACGCGGCGCTGATGTCCGACGACCTGATCAGCCAACTGATCCGCACCGCGGTAAGCCGCCGCTCGCGCAGCAGACGGCGCGGATTGACCGGAGGGAGAATTCCCGACGGCTCGATCGTAATCGACGCACCGGACTTGCCGCAACCGAACAACTACTCCTGCGCCCTAGCCGCTGCCTCCATCGCGCGAATGTACGGGCTCGGGCCCGACAGCATGGACGAGTTCATGCGCCAGATGAAGACCACGAAGAACGGCACGCACTGCTACAACATCGCGCGCTACCTGACCAAGCTTGGACTGGATGCAACAGTCGAGCGCGACATGACACGCGAATACCTGATGAGCCTGCTTGATCAACGCATCGCTTCGATTCTGGCCATTCAGGCCTGGGCGGAAGATCCGAGCGTCTACGACGACCCGGACAAAAACGACGACGGACACTACGTCGCCGCCATCGGCTACCACAGCAAAGCGCCGCGGAAGTTTCGCAAGGGCATGAAGCTCGCCACCGCGCCGCGCCAGAAGCCGGGCGCGCATCCAGGCGAGTTCTTCTACTTCATGGACCCGAGCATCCTCTGCCGGCGCGGCTACTTATCCTGGACGGACCTGGACAAGCGCTGGCACGACAACGAGGGCACCACGAAGAAGCCCCGTATTACGCGCCACATGGGCATCGTCATTCGCCCTAACGGCCACGAGCCGGTGCACGACACCATCGCTGAGCCGATTCGGTAGTAAGCGCTCCAGCTGCGTCGGCAAACCTCCTCGCCTCCGCGCGTGGTGACCGACGCTTCGCTGTTGCCGCTCCTCGCCGCCAGCTAGTTCTTTCTTCCCCTTACTCAAAACAAGGATCAGAAACATGGATTCCTCGATGGAGTTTCTGTTCGTCATGATGTCACTCACCTTCGTGCCACTGGCCGGCATGCTCTGCGGCTACTTTGCACTGCCGTACAAGCCCGTAGCGTTGATCCTTCCAGTGGTCGCCTTGATCGGCGGTCTGACCGGATACGCATTCTGGGACGGCAACATCGGCACAATTTTTGTCATGGCAATTCCGGTGATGGCTCCGCTAGGTATCGCCGCTGGTAGCGCTATTCGCCTGGGCGAAACCGGCGACTCCAAGACCGCCCTGAAGGACGCCGAGCACTGGGCCGCTCTGGCCAACGACGCCTGGTTCAATGGTCACCTGCATCTCTACGTCGAATGTGCCGAGCTGGCCGGCGACCACTACATGAAAGGCGGCCAGCCAACGAAAGCCGTCGAACAGTTCCAACAAGGGTGGGACCGACAGCTGGAGCGACACGACGTGCACGCCTGCATGTTCACACTCGGCGAAAAGCTAGCCGCCGCGCTGCGAGCCTGCAACAAGAACAGCGAAGCTGCCGCCATTCTGTCCGCGATCGAAAGCGCAAATGAACGCGCCGAGGTGATCGTGACCGAAGAGCTGGCAGGCGCTGCCTCCTGCGGAACGGCATGAGCATCACGTTCGGTCAATAAAAACTCGAGTAACAGCCGAGGCAAGATGAGCAGAACCCCAATTCTGCTCGCCTTGCCCCGTCCGCCCGGCTTTTACGCCGTTTCTTTATATGCTCCGCCCCTACTACACTCCATCATAGCTCAAACATCTTGTCAGGTTCGCTAAGTTAGAGGCGCAAATCATCGATATTTTGACCTTTCACCAAGTTCCGACTCTTGAATACCATTCTCTCCTTCCGCGTTAGTTGTAGAAGATAAGTCAAGCTAGTTTTTCATGCCGTTGCCCCACTTCCGGCCTGCCCGTTTCGCCCCACCAACAGGTGGGAAAAATAACTACGAGGGCACAGCCTGAAGGCAAATCGTGAAAGAAGATAAACCGGTAGTAGACTGCAACAACGGCTGGTCTCGCGCGGCTTTGCGCATCATGGTGTTGCTGATCCCGTACTGGCTTCTAATCTGTCCTCTGTACTTCTTTTACGTAATGAGCGACGACTCCAATCGTTGGTTCACGGAAAATTGGTACGGAATACCGCTCATACTGCTCTTTCCCGTAAGTTCGCTGCTCGGTTCCGTCTCTACTTACCTCTGCCTGACAAATAAGTTCGCCATTAAGAATGGCCGAATAGTTCTTCCACCGCCGCGTTTCGGCAGTTATCCAGTAGATTCGCTGACGGCAGTTCAGCTCGAAAAAGCAAGCGACGGCCATCGCGTTAGAGCGCTGCGATTGACGTTTGAACTGCCCGCTCCGACTAAGAGGCGGCGAACCGGGAACAAAGCCGAACAGCAGCCACAAACAGAAGAACAGTATCTAAACTACTTTGAGCGACTGTCCCTGTCACGCATTCCCGGCAAACAAGCCAAGCATTTGCTGAAGCTGATTGAAACATCATGCCCTCGATGTGTCATCGATGACGAAGCGAAAAATTATTTACTGGGACAACATGCACAGCAGTTTCATTCCGCAGTGCAATCGAGCGACAAACTAAAGATTCAGTATCACTCGCACGAACGCATACGCAACTTCATCGCACTGATAAAGTCCTACGAATCGTACTTTTGGAAAGTCTATTTATCCGTTTGCATGATTCCAGTCGTCATGTTGGCGCCCCTGCCAATCTGGCTCGTTCCTGCACTAATAGCAAGGATGCAAGGGAAGGTGATGCCGCCGCCACCGTCGTGGTGCTCGGACTGGTTTGGTCTCTTTGGAAAAGCGGGCGAGGCAGGAGTCAAAACGCTGGAAGCTCCGGGCCGCCTTTATTTTGAGATCATGACGAACCCGATAACTGTCGCCATCCTGACGGTGGTCACAGCACTGCTCCTTCGACGGTTTGTTCGATTCATGCTCCAACCGAATCAACTCATTCTTGATGAATCCGGCTTTTCGCTGAAGCACGTCACAAAGGGAATCACGCTTTCAACTAAAACGTTCAACTGGACAAATTTCAGTCGCGTTACTCTGCAAAGGCCCAAAGGCTCTACAGCAGCGGAGCAATGGCAGGTGGCATTCCATCAATCCAACGGCAAGAAGCCCGTCGTCCTGGAGTTTTCCGCAATTAAAGGCGAGGGCGATCGCGATCTTTTCATCAACGCCATAGAGGTGAACGCCCCGCATCTAACACGCGATCCGGAGCTGATCGAGGCATTCAAGCCTGCTCAAAAGCAGAGCTATACCGAACTTTGGCTACAGTCACTCACGACGCCACCAAAACGCGAACGGCTGGCGCCCTTGACGCCCGGACAAGTGCTTAAAACGGGAAGATATATCATCACCGAACAACTGGGCACCGGCGGACAGGGCGTTGCGTATCTTGGTAGAGCGACCGACTCCACCAAAGAGACCATAGTCGTAAAAGAGTTCGTCTTACCGGTCTTCGTCGATAAAGTTTCGCGCAAACAAGCCCTGGAAAAATTCGAAAACGAAGCGGTGCTGCTGCAAGGATTGGATCACCCGCGGGTAGTGAAACTGATGGATTACTTTATTGAGGATCACCGCGGGTATCTTGTTCTGGAGCACATCAACGGGCTTTCACTGCGGCAGCTGGTTGAGCAAACCGGACCGCTGTCGCAAGAACGCGTGATCGAACTAGCGAAACAAATGTGCGACATCCTGAGCTACCTCCACTCACTGACACCGCCTCTGGTGCATCGAGATTTCACACCGGACAATCTGATATTAAACTCCGATGGGGTTTTGAAGCTGATTGACTTTAACGTTGCTCATCAAAAAGACTCACGAACAAAAACAACTGTCGTTGGCAAGCATGCCTATTTGCCACCGGAACAGTTCAGAGGGAAGCCGGTCCCACAAAGCGATATCTACGCAATGGGCGCAACACTGCACTATTTGCTCATTGGCGACGATCCCGAACCAGTCAGCGTCGCCAATCCAATCCTGCACAATGAGCACATTGCTCCCGGGCTCAATGCAATTGTTGCAAAAGCAACCGCGCTCGATCTAAAGACCCGCTTTGTTTGCGCCGCAGAGATTCAAGTCGCGCTGAATGAGCCCGAACGAACCGCTGCATTCGAAAGCAGCAGTGGCGATGGTTCGGTCGCCATTGCATTGACGCCCCGCGAGAAAGTAATGGCTGAGGAGACCGCCAATGGCTGAGCTGGAAGTAGTTGCGCAATACAAAAGCGTACCCGCCCGCGTAGTCCTCTTCGCACTCGTCATTCTAATGCCACTATGGGGAGTGCTGGCGCCCATAGTCTCCTGCGTAGGAATATGGGTGACCTTAAATGACCTTTCCGGAATGATGGCGTCACAGGAGAAGCTGGTTCAAACCATTGGCGTTCTATTAGGATTAGCAATCATCACCATAGTCGGTGTATTGCTGACTCTCGGATTCGCCGATAACAAGATTACAGCCAGCAAAGCCGGCTTGCGCATTCCATTCTTTCTGTCGTTTAGCACCTTTTTCAGGCGCAGCTTCGCCTGGTCGGACATCAGATCCGTCCAGTTGATCGGGGAACCGAGCGCGCCGATAAAAGACCTGGTCATGGAGCTGAAAACCGCCGCTAACCGTTCCATTCTGCTGTTCTTAGGAAAGATCCACGAAAGCGAATTGGAACAATTAATGATTGCCACCGAATTGTGGTGCACAACCGCGGTCAAAGACTCCAAGCTGGAAACGCTGCATAATCGACTGCAAGGATCGAGCGGCGCAGATCACGCGCGCCTAAGTTACACTTCGATGTGGGAGGACGAGCTGGAACGGCGCTTCGCGGCAACAGCCTTTGTGCCTTTAGAGCCGGGACTCAGTCTTCAAAACGGCCGCCTGCGCGTTGTTCGACAACTGTCTTTTGGCGGACTCTCAGCCATCTATCTTTGCCAGGACCAGGGCAAAGATTTGGTGGTACTGAAAGAATCGGTCATTCCCCCGGACAGCAAGCCGGAGATCAGACAAAAGGCCGAGGAGCTCTTCGCACGCGAGTCACGATTTTTGATGAAGCTGGATCACGCTCAGATAGTGAAAGTTCTCGATTACTTCGCCGAATCGGGAAGGAACTACATGCTTCTCGAGTACATCAACGGACAAGACTTGCGCCAGTATGTCAAACAGCACGGACCTTGCAGCGAACGAACCACTCTCCTCTGGCTCTGCCAGATATGCGACATTCTGACTTATCTTCACGCACAGGAGCCGCCAGTGGTGCATCGCGATTTAACACCGGACAACGTGGTGTTACGCGAGGATGGCACTCTCAAACTGATCGACTTTGGCGCCGCCAACGAGCTAATCGGGACGGCAACCGGGACTCTAGTCGGGAAGCAAGCGTTCATTTCGCCCGAACAACTCCGCGGCAAAGCGACCACATCCAGTGATATTTACGCGCTTGGATGCAGCATGTTTTACTTGCTAACAGGAGAAGATCCCGAACCGCTGTCAGTCTCTTGTGTAAAAGACGTTCGGCCTGAGGTTTCATCGGAGTTAAGCGCACTGATCGAAAGCTGCACCGACATGGAAGCGAAAGCCAGACCGCAATCGGCCGCTGCCATAAAAGAAAGAGCCGAAGCCATTTTGGCGTCAATGAAGAGCAATGTCTAACACAAGCGAACCGTGACCTGTCAGCCAATTGCCTACGTCGGCATTTAGTAGTTTGGGCGAGAATGGGGAGAGCGGCGGCTGAGCCGTCGTTCTCCCTCGGGTTTGCTTCTCAGCGCGATCGGTTCAAGCGCGCAACTTGAGCGGCTCGCCGTGCTTACGGGTGAAAGCCGCAGTCAACGCGTATACCACTTCATCCCAGTTTGTACCGTCCCACTTGACGCACTGGGGGTGAGAGTAGTCGGCGTTGTACTCGGTGACGGGCATGATCACCAACCCGCGCGGGCGGTGCTTCAGCCAGGCTTCCGCGTAGTCCGGAAAGTCGTCGTATAAGAACTTGCCGTAGACCAGACTCTTGTCACTCGTCACGGTCACGGGCACCGAGTCGAGGTAACGCGCACACCAGCGGTGCTTCTCCGACCAGGCTTCCGGATGCTTCTTCGGTCCCTTGGTCAGAATGTGGTTGTGATAGCCGATCTCCGCGGCTTTGTGGAAGACCCGCATGCCGTTTGCGATCGGCTCCAGGTTGTACCACCACTCCGGCTGCGCCTTGATCAAGCGCATGCGCGCCTTGAGCCATTTGTGGCTCTTCTCCGCGGTCCAGAGATTGGCCGCGGTGACGATCGGCTCGTCGGGCGAGCGCAGCTCTTCCAAGTCGGCAACCAATCTGCCGGTGTAATCGGCGAGACTGCCGTCCATGTCAAACAGACCAGCGTTGGTCATCATGAGAGTTTCTCGTTTCTGTTGATTGAAATGCGGCACACCTTGCGGTCGCCGCTTCGAACTACACGCCATGCGGTATCACACAGCGGACGAGGTGACGCCGAGCGCCAACCTCTCCTCCAGCGGCACTTCATAGTGCCCGTCCAGGTCGCGACGTACGGTAGCCACCTTGCCACCGGTGATTGCCGCATTGTATCGAGCATCGGACTCATCCCTGTGCCAGGTAAGTGGTCCGAAGCGGTACCAGGGGTGGTCGACGAACACCCCGTAGCAGATGCCGTCCTCCGAGATGTCGAGGCCAGCCCGCAACGGGAACTGCGTCTTGAGCATCGCCTCGCACAGTTCGGACACCACCTCTGCATTGTGCAGCAACACTGCCGCTACCAGGGACTCCCAGTCGGCCGCTGATTGCGCCTGGCAGTTTGCCTGGAAGTCTTTGTAGGGACGCACTGTCGGTCTCACGTCCACTGTGTCGTTCGCGCCGAGCAGACCGAACAGAGTGCGCCACATGTCGGACACCTCGTGCTCAATCGTGTCCAACACAAAGAAGTCGGCCTTGGCGTTGAGCACCCCGGCCCCGTTGATCCTGGTTCGATGACGGTTGGCTTCGGCCAACACGAACAACAGGCGGGCCTGGACGGTCTCGAAACGCTTCTCGTTCATCATTCCTCCGGGTTGTTACACTCTTCGGGCGATTGCCACTTGAACTCGTTTACTTGGAGTGCTTCTCCAACCACGCCTGCACGATGCTCTGCACGTCGGCCTGCAGGCGCGACGTTTGCAGCAAGACGTGACCGCGCGGTGAGAACAAAAGGATGCTCTGGTCGCGACTGCGCAACTTGGAGTCGAAGATGAGAACACTGGACACCGGAGTCTGGCGGTCATCCACCGCCTGCAACACCAGCACCGGCGTGTCCGGACTGATGCGGTCCACCATCTTCACAGTGCTGGCGGTCATCGCTTTGCACTGCCTCAGCTCCTGCACGTCGAACTTCCTGCGTACCAGCGGATCGCTAAGCAGGTCGCCGATGATGCGCGGATCGGACGAAAAGAACCGGCGAATCTGGTTGGAAAAATCAACCTTGCGTCGCGGGAAAAGGATGTTCACCACACCCTGCGGCACAAGACCGAGATAGTGGTGCTCCAGCTTGATCGCCGCGCCGGATAGAATCAAACCATCGACGAGGTGCGGCTGAAGCGCCGCCAAGCGGATGGCGAAGGCACCGCCCATACTCTCTCCGCCGACGAACAGCTTCAAACCGGGATGGTCTGCTCGAATCTTGCGAGCCAACTTTTCCAGGTCGCTGTCGCCGTAGTTCTCGTAGTCCAACTGCGTTGCCATTCCTTGCGACCACGCTCGGCCCAGACCGCGCATGTCCGGGGCGTAGACGACCATGCCACGAGCGGCCAGCTCACGCGCCATCGCGTCGTAGAGCTTGCCGTGCTGGGGGAAGCCGTGTAGCAGGAGCACTACGGCTTTGGGCTTGACGGTCGGATCTTCCCAGCGGTAGACGGGGGTAGCCAATCCCTTGACGATTGCGGGGTTCTCGTCCAGCACGACATTCTTGGTGGAGACAGCCGCCGGGGCGGGGTTGGCCGGGGGCGCAGGCGATGACACACCAAGTGCAAGAACGGCGGTCAACAAAAGCGCGGACATAAATACTCCTCTTCTCGAAGGTTCCGTTTGTTGGGGATATCGCTGACGGGTGTTGTTTCTAGGTGCGAATCAAACGCTACTCAAGGGTGTGGAAACTAAAGGTCACAGCACCCTACTCCTTCGAGGCAGCAAGCAGCAACGGCAAGTAACACACCGTGTCCACGGGTCTACGCCAAGCGTCCATCACCGCGTCACGGCACCGTGGGGTATACACCACTAATCCTGACATCCATTACGGCGCGACATCACGCCAGCTGACATTGCAGGCATACCGCCGGTGCTACTGCTGCTCGCACTATACCGACTTTAAACTTTTTGCCCGCACAAAAAAGCCGCAAGGTGCCAGCCCGGAACCTTGCGGCTTGATTAAGCGCTGCTAACAAACGCAGCCACACACACAGATCTAACGCAGTTGAGCGCCCCCACTGGCGATACCAGGTGCTAACGACATCGGTTGGTCGAGAGCAAACTGTAGTTTTGTGCCACTGGGTATTTTTACATCTTTGCCTTTGCGCCAAATGTTGCTACCCAATCCAACCGCACCACCCGTTGCGACACCGGCGACTGCACCGGCACCAACAGCACCGGCTACGATAGGAGCGAAGCAGATTCCAAGGAGGGTTCCACCGGCAGTCCATGCCGCCGTACGAGCGACACCGGAACCAACACTAGCTTTCGTGGTGCGCCCTTTGAGATTCCCTTGTTTGTCCTCATGGATATGAGTGTCCGATTGATTGGCAGTCACAATTGCGGAAAGCGGATATCTTGTGCCATCAGGAGTACAAGCTCCGGTAATACGCATTGTCAACATGCCATTCTTTCCAACGATGCCAGATTTCTCAGCGTCGGCGATCTGCCCTTCCAAAATCGTGTTGGCAGGCAATACAAGATCGCTGCCTAGATATACGGGAGAGTAAAGCTTCGCGCTGAAGAGATCGCCAGGTCGTGTTACAGAGCTATCAATAGCACTGGTTAGCACCGCATCTAGTGCCGTGCCGGATGGAACATACGTGACGCGGCCTTGAAGCTGCTGCCCATTGTATGTTTGCGCCACCGCAGGTAGCATGGCGCCAACCGCCAAAACACCGGCGACCACCATGGTTAAGGGTGATCTTTTCATCGAATGCTCCTAACTAGAATTGCATCTACCACATATTGAAGGATAACATAAGAATTGCTATTCGCTACGTCTATCTTGTCAAACTCGGAGTAAATCCGGGCGGACAAACAGCTGCACACGTAGCAGACTTGGACATTCGAAGATTCGACCGCCGAAGACGCCCAAAACATATACAACAGCGATACCGCTTAACTGAGATACCAAAGGCGGTAGCAGATCGATTAGGCATAACAATCGCATTATGCATCACATCCGGTGCCTGCCGCAGAAACAATCCGCCAGCGCCTTCTATTGTCAACTATCCTCAATTCACTTATGCTCAGGGGTTGCACAGCTCCGCTACATCTGTAGTACCGGCACAGTCAAGTCCACCTCTCGGCAGAACTCAATGAGCGTCATCTCACAAACCCGCCAATCCTTTCCTCATCTAACCCGATGAGCATGCCACCGCATACACCATCTTGACATTCCCGCGTAAACAACGTCACTTTTGCTTTCTTTGAACGCTGGCAGCCACCAATCAAGCTTGAAGGCCGAGCCACCCGGGTCCTACCATCCTGAAGTCACACACAATATCTCACCCGGGCATAATAACCGCGTTACACCAAACCGCAAGCATCACTATGATTTCGAAAGACTAGCGCACTGTAGCTGGTGCAGATCATGTTGTGCTGTTCAATGCCTCGGATTGACATCAACCCCGTTCCGCAGCCGGTTCAGGGGCCCGAACAACCAGAGGGAGAAAAGCTATGCGTTTCGCAAACGCTCTCTTCTACAGCTTTCTTTTCAGCCTGTACGGCGGAAGTTTCTACTTCGCATTCGGACTGCTGCATGCATTCGCCACTGGTCAAGACACCTCGAGCTTTCTCGGCGATTTCATTGCTGCCATGCTCGTGTGCTTCGTCTTCCTGGCGTTTGTTTTCTACGAAGTTATCGGAATGTTCGAGGAGCTAAATAAACCTCGTTCCAAAGACAAAGATCCTCACACCGACGACTCAGACCGCTGCGATGGCAGCGAGTAAGGGAAGTGATATGAACCCCCAAAAGAAGAACACGCTAGTGTTCATCGGCACTCTTGTTTTGCTCGGCGGACTCGCCGGCCTCATCTTGTTCATTCGGGCCACTCGCGTTCCGAGCGAGGTGGTTGAGATCACCGCCAACAACTTCAAAGACGAAGTCATCGACTCGAAGATTCCTGTCTTCATGGAATTCTACGTTCCCGAGGACTGCGAGCCGTGCAAAGAGCAGGCTCCCATCATCGAGAAACTGGCACAGGATTACAAGGGCAAGGTGCGATTCGTTCGCATCGACGCCCTCAAATTCTCCAGCTTGAGCCAGGAGCTGGGCATCAAGACAGTCCCCACGCACCTCCTGCTCGATCCCACCACGTTGTCCGGCAAGATGAAGTCTGGTTTGACTGACGAAGCGAAGCTGCGTGAATTCATCGACAAGTGGCTGGACGAAATGGCGAATCCCCCTGCACCACCGGCAGATCCGAACGCAACCCCACCATCGAACGACCCGCCGGCCGCCCCCAACGCGCCCGGAACAACCCCGGCACCGCCAGCCAATCCGACGGAGAAGGATAAGACTCCGACGCAACCGGCGGCGACTCCAACGGAGAACGACAAGACTCCCACGCCACCGACCGCGACTCCGACGGAGAACGACAAAACGCCCACTCCACCGGCGGCGACTCCAACGGAGAACGACAAGACGCCCACTCCACCGGCCGCGACTCCAACGGAGGACGACAAGACTCCCATTCCACCGGCCGCGACTCCAACGGAGGACGACAAGACTCCCATTCCACCGGCCGCGACTCCAACGGAGGACGACAAGA
>JAIELX010000080.1 GCA_019752635.1 Candidatus Obscuribacterales bacterium
ATTCTATGATCTAGCCTCGTCGGCAAGCGGAAGATTTAAACTGTCGTCAGCGGCAAAAAGGCTTGACGTTATACAAACTACTGTTGAAATTGTTCGGGATGCCTGATCATGTATTCCTTAAACAAGTTCTTGACGTCGCGTTTATCGTATGTGTCAACGGGATGGTAATCCTCCACTTTCCTCATGACACAAATGAGTTTTGCAACTGCCTCCGGCTCTCCTTGCTGATCAAAGGTCTTCAGCGACTGAGAATTGACTTTCGCCTCGTTTCCATCTCGAACTAACACTCCAAAGGCCTGAATCTGAAACGTACGAATGATTCGATTGTTATTCTTCTGAACGAGGGTTCGAGTACAGTTGAGTTTGTAGCTTAACTTGGAATTGTTTGACTCAACAATCTCATAGTGTCGATTGATATCGAAGACTGAAGAATCGTCACTTTCACTACCTCCAGACTTACCATCAAGATCCCAGACCTGACCAGTATTGTCGTTCTGAAGTCCAACGACCTCTGTCTTCTGAACTGGAATTTTGCGCGGCTCATTAACGGCCTTGCTAGTTTTAAAATTGTAGGAGGACACGTTGGTTTGTTCTGAACTATGCCATGTTCCCGCTGACCATAATGGGACACGATACCAAAAGTTGTCGGGGCTCAAAGCCTTGAGTCGCATGTCTTTTGTAAATAAGGCCCCAGCTCTAAATTCGGGCGCTACAGCGGGGAGCCTGCTGCTTTCTTCTTGCACGAAACCGTGCAACACCCGTGGATTTGCATTGGGCCGCACGCTGGTGTAAGCGGCTACGTTGGCTTCCAGCGTCTGAAAGATATCAGCTTGGCTGTCTGCCGTAACTGACTTTGTGATCGCTTGAACTATCGAATTCTTTTGTTGAGTATCATCACAGCGGTTAACCATTTGGTTTAGAAGCTGATCATTCTCCCACGAGTCACCCGAAAGCCGCTTGCAAGCATCCTCTGCAGTAACGCCCATAGAGGCATAGAGTACTGCTAAGCGTTCAATGAGCTGCATTTCTTCCGACGAATGTGAGCCGCGCAAGCGTGTAAACACTTGCAGATAGATCTTTTCCGCTTCGTGATAGTCTCGAGCGCGAAAAGCCGACCAGGCTTGGTTGATCAATTCATCTTCGGCATAAAGCGGGGCCACAGCTAGCAGAGAGAACAGCACTGCAAGAACAAGAACTATTATTCGCGATGACAGTGCCATGCTTCACCTCCCACCTTTTGTCACTTCTACCCTGTTTCTGAGGCTGTTAAAAGCAGTCCGCACGACTCGCAGCAATCTGACTATTGAAAACTCGTCGCCGAACGGTCAGCTTTATCGAACTCCAGCTTCTGCCGAACTAACCGCCAGTTTTTGCCAAACTGTCGTTAAGTTCGCGCCCGCTCTTCTTTCGTTCCGCCTTGTTCGACATTGGCTATTCCGGCAACGCCGATACGGTAATGACGTTCTTTCGCTTATTGCGAGACTTCGTATCTCATTGCGGCGTTCACAGAAAATTGGGCAATATGAGCAGTTGCACGACCTAAACATTGAAGCCCACCGAAAATCGAGAACATTGAGCCGAGCCTCTAATTTGCTTCCTCAAATTTGCTTCCTCAAATTTGCTTCCTCATGCTTCTGGCGTACGGTTCAGCTCTCCTGCTGCTGCTTGCGCTTAACCTTCGCATCGTCTCGCTTTTGAAGCTTTCGAAAGATACCATTCCTAACTGATGTGGCTATTCCAGATGGATGAGACATTCAGCTTCATTCATAGAAGATTCGCCATAGAGTTTCGCTGCATAAATTCTTCAAACAACGAGCGCAGATTTTGGTTTTGGAAAACTGCTCTCTGCTGAAACTGATCGGTTCGGGTAGCATCCCAGATAATCTTATTGACGGAAATGGGTGTGCCGTCCTCCGAAAATATTTTTTGAGACTCAGAAAATACGGTGTGATCTGGTGTATCTCTTATTGCTACTGTCACTGCTTCTGTTCTGTAAGACCTTGTGATTCGAGTATTTGTGCTGTTCAACTGTATATCGTCGCAACTGTGCTTGTACGCTATGTGATTCTCGTCCATGCTCAGGATTTCTATATGCTTGTTAAACATTACAGCCGTTGTACTGTCATGATGCGAAGTGACAAACTTTTTCCCATCGAAATCCCAGATCTGCCCTGATTTGTCGACCTGGAATCCGTAGATCCGGCTTGTTGAGAGTCTTGTCGGAATTCTTACAAAGATCATTTGTTTTTGACCATAGTCGAATGTTGCCCAAGTTACATGAATTTGGCTAGTCCATTCACCGGCGAACCAATTTGGAATGCGGTGCCAAACATTGTCTGGCGTTATCGCTTTAAGCTTTTGCTTTGTGCAACTGGCTCCCGACCGAAAAGAGCTAACAACGGGAGTGACCCGTGTACTATGACTTATCTGACCTTTGAGCATCGACTTAGATGGTCTTACTGGAGTTCTCAGAAGGGGTTCTGCGGCATCGATAAGCTGAGGGACCAGATTTCTGTCTGTAAGATCCGAAATGACTGCCACTCGGAGTTTGGCAAGTCTATCTTCAACCTGTTTGCCGAAATTCTCTCTGCGCTGGGATTCGTACAACATCTTTAGATTTCCAGCGATCGTTCCCATTCTCCGTGTATTGTTCTCTCTTACCGCTTGGGTATAGGCCTCTTCGAAAAGCTGTTCTGCTCTTTCATAGTTCTTAGCGGTATAGGCTGCGCAGCCGTCGGTATTAAGGCCTTGACTGTCAGCGGCCAATCCCGATTGTCCGTTTGAAATGAGTACGCAAGTGATAACTGAACCGAGAAATTTTTTTTTCACCGTCGGACGCTCGCGATAGACGAACCCTGCATCAATTGAACCAGCATTAATAGAGCAACTATAATCTATTTCGATTTTAAAACTTCAAATCTTTCCCGAAGCCTTTGAACCGCATCGCATCGAGCTTGGTGTAAAGCACGGTATGCTGAATGTTCTTGTGCCCTAGGTAGGTCTGAATTGCACGCGTATCCCGTGCCCTCGGACGCCAGCTGAAAGCCCTTGCCGTGCCGGAGCATGTGCAGGTGGACCGAGAGTTCCAGGTCGGCAAATTCGCTCGCACGGGCGACAATCTTGTGCACTGCTGTATCAGCACTTCTCGCATTTCGACATTTGTCAATCCAAGTGATGACTTGTGCTGCCCTACGATGAAATCTGTCCACATTGCTTCTCCAGTTTCATCCCACTGCTTACCAGTTTCCTTCTTAAACATACTTTGGAATTCGCGATAATCATTGTAGCTCGATGCCTACTGGACCTCATGTTCGAGCATTTAAGCTAGATAAATTACGTGCAGAGCGATGCGTCGCCGAGCGACAATCTTAATCTGACTTGTCCTATTTTTTGCAACAGAACTGCTCGCCCTTGAGCTTGCTGACAAGCCGGACTTACTGCGTTGTCCAAGAAGCTTTTTCGAATGCTGGAGTCTTTGAAGTCCGCATTAATGAAGCAGGCAGTCGAATCAGTGCAACGATTGCGGTGCAAGAAAGTCCATTCCAGTTTTTTTCCATAACACTGAGCGAAGGCGGACTCCTAACATACTTTCGAGTGTGCGCCAGACCAACAAAAGCGAAATGATCAATGGCTCATCAATATCGACTCATGATCGAATTGAATACTTGGGGCGGACGTTGCGAATTATAGTGCTGTTCGTTTTTGCGAGTTTCAGCACTCTGAGCAATGCTCGCCTGCACATTGGCTGCCTGGGCGGAGTAGTCTGGACTTGATGATGCGGTAACTGACGAGCCAGAGGGCGAAAGAATGGATGGGCCCCTCGTGATGTCGGGGATGCTCGTTATATGATTCCTAACTGATCCAGTCAGAGCCACGTTTGGGTCAAGAACGGTTACTTGGCGAGACAAAAGAATTCTCTCAGCAACATATTCCTCGGCCATCGCCGTTTCTTTATTTCCGAGCTTTCGAAGAATGCTTGCATGGAGTTGAAGATAGCCCGCATACGTGTGGCTGCTCTTTCCGGAGAATTGAAGCGCCAGTTTCATTAACTTCCGGGACCAAAATTCGGCAAGGTTGTAATCTTTTTCCTTGAAGGCACAAGCGTATGCACGCCTCATTAAGTTAAAGATTTCCTGTTCGGTCATTCCTGCAACTGAAGCAGCCATAACGAGTGGATAATATAGCGGCTTTGCGAACTTGTATAAGCCTTGTTCTTCGAGATTCTCAATCTTGCGCGAAATTTCCGCACAACGAATGACCGCTTCGTGCTTGTCATTGTTAGAATCTTCGATATCGTCGATACCTACAGCATAAGCCTGGTGACCTAAACCCAACCAAAGCAGTAGCAGTACAAATGCAATTGTTCTACTCATAGAATAAGCCCCCGCTCCTTGTTATATTCCCAGTCTTCACTCATCCACACATTAAATCAGTGCAAAAACTCTTCGGTGTTCGAAACTGCCGAATAAGTTGACTTATGCAAAACTCTGCGCAATGAGCCACGTCATAACTTTTATTGCTCCCGCACAATTCCATCGAAGACTTATTCTCGAAGCTTGTGGGAGCCCATAGCACCTTCAGTGATCGAACACATTTGGGGCACTCTTCGAGCTTGGTGCTGAAAGTTGACGACGCATCGTTGCACCATGCTGGCAGGACGTGTGCCCTGTTGCTTCAACTCTCCAACCGGAAATTCCAAGTTTCCTTGCGCATACGCCGTCAAATTCTGAATACTGCAAGTAAGGGACCGGGGCGCCCCCCTCCTCTAAACTCCAACGCGGTCCGGGCCGCCTTTGCATTTCGAATTTCCTGCGGACCACACTTGTAGATTTCGACGAGGCTGATTATCGGTTTCGCCTTTTGAGTAACCAGTCGAGTAACGTTTGTGCCTTCACGAGTTCTGCATCCATCGCGCCTACGTTGAATAAACGAATTGCTTCATTGAGATAATGCTGCACAAGACTAATTGCAGTGTGAATATGATCCGGTAAGATTTCAACGCCGTCGGGACTATCAATGAAAGCAAGCGTTGCGGCCAGTCGCGCCGCATGCTCTAGCTCTAGGATCTGCGCGCGCTGCAGAGAATAAGGGAAGGAAAGCAAATACCAAGGCAATCTCATTTCGCATCCTCTCGTCCGATGGTTGCCAGGCACGCACACGTCCTGGCCCTTACGGAGAGAGAACTTAGGAAGGGCTATTTGCGCGGACGATCGTCGAAAACGGCGGCGAGTAATTTATCATCTCTGTTCCCGAAAACGTCACACGGGCTCATGAAATTGAAACGACTTTTAGGAAGTCGGCGGGTAGGTCTGCGAGCGAATCAAGCGATTTCTGCGAATGCAGTCAATCGATTCGGCACACATTCGCGAAATTCGTAGGAACCAAACTGCAATCTGCTGTCTTACATTTTCGCGGACGACTTTCTTCGGTTCCGTATCAACGGAATACGTTGGACACGAGTGTGTCGGAAAAGCGAAGGGGGCGCGAATAGCTATGCATGGATTTTTCGGAGTTGGCCGGTAGCTGCATAAACAGCGAAGAATGCCGCTTGGAATGAAAACAGGTCAACAGGTCATACCCCTTTCTGTGGTGTCGGCCCCTAGAAATCGAAGCAGTGAGTAACCCTGTGCCATCGCCAATGATTTTCGTGCGGGATTTTTGTGCTGGTTCCGCTCACAGACTGATCGGAGGCGGAAGACCTTATGGTCTTCGTGAGGAATCTATTGTCCGTTAATGCATTTTTTAATGTCTGACTGCATGATATGCGTGGCATGAAATCAAATGGGGGACAGGTTCCATTGCGGGAATGACTCAGACGCATCCAGGAGTCGGGAATATGCGAACAGCAGTCACCGGAAGCGATATTCATTTGTCCACTAAATCGATGCAATTTGTAATTCTGTTAGCAACAACTTGTCTCTGTTGTCTCGCCGCCAGCGCCGAACCGGCCGAACCAATTACTGAAATGGATCGTGAACATGAGGCAGTTCTCCGAATCGCCTTCTTATCCAGACGAGCAGAAAACAACGAGAGAACTGGTAATTACAAAATTGCCCTGCAAGACTATGCCGAGTTGGTGAGTCTTGCATCGTCGGGAGATATGACAGCAGCAGAAATGAAGAACTTGCTGCGAAAAGCTTATGCCTGCGCTGTGAGCGCCCGTGACATGAATAGTGCATATGACTGGGCTGATCGCAACATGAAGTTTGCTTTGAGAACGTCAGGGAAGAACAGTTTGCTTTATGCAGAATGGCTGCAGGTTCATTCATTAATTTTGTTTTCTCTAGGACAAAGAGAACGTGCTGAAGCTGAGAAGTTAGTTGCAGAGAGAATTTTGACATCAAGGCAAACTTTGCTTATGGATCCATCCAAGCCATTGACAGATCGCACCATTTTTCAAGATTAATTCCCCTTGCGATTTCCAGTCCACTGATAGGAATTAGGGGAAAAGGGGGACGACCATTGTCCGTGGAACGACTCCCGATTTGGCTCAAACATCACGTGCAAAGTTCCATGCCCATAACGATCCTGCCACTCAAAGCTTAGTGTTTCTCCGTTACATCTAGATAGTACAAGTTTGCCCTCGTATTCAGTCGGTTCGCCCTCAATAACATCAGAATTCTCGACAAGGTATCGTCCACTCACGGAACCGTTGTCTACGGCAAATGTGGTCGTTACCGGAAAACGCTTGCGCACGGATCCTTGAGTCAAATAGCCAGTAAACACTCCGCTCAAGCGATTGAGTTCCAAAATATGCGCCGTAGGAACCTCTTCCTTCGGTGTCGATTTTGTCACTTCCCTGTTATCCACAGGTGCGCAAAAATCGCTGAACACTTCGCTCGGAAAGGTTTTAGAAAAAGAGGGGGCATGATTGCTCTTTAAGTCCGAAACTCTCTCTCTGGTTAAAGTTCCTGGGCGTTTGAGTCGCGATATTGAAACATCGGCTCGGAGGCGCACCGTCTTTGTCGAGTCCTTCTTGTCTTTCGAATCGAAAGTTTTGCGAATCTCTGGTTGCAGAGGTTGAGTCGCTGCATTCAAATGCAGTTGATTCAAAAGTAAAAGCGAAACAACTAGACCGACGAATTTAGTACGCATAGGCTTGTTCCTGAACGCTTACTAATTATAATTATACCGCGTGGTTTTGGTTCAATTCGGTCATCGAGTTCTGATGATCAAAACATCAGTTGCGAATGTGTTGTTCGAGTTTGATTTGTCCTGACCTAAGCGCATGCAGAAAGAGGATGCACAAGAGCATGGCTATTAACTGTCCGACGTAAAATCTGTTCTGACCATTGATCAAATTCGGGACGGAACCCCCGAAATGACTGCAGCGCTATGGTAAGTGCCGGTATTAGTAAAGCAAGACGACGATGAAATCTAAGCAAGTAAAAACGATTACGCAAATTGCAATCAACTTAAGACGAACGATCGTCGATTGTTTTTCGAACCGAGCGCTCAAGGTTCTGACCGATGAACAGCGGCACGACCTGCTGAACTCATGGGGACGAAGCACAAAATGAGGTAGTAAAAGGACCGGTGCCTTGAAGGCACCGGCAGACAAGCTTATCCGCCCTGAACCCGGCGAGAAATGAAGGCATCGAGATCCGCTTTCTTGTATTTGGCTAATCTTCCAATCTTTATGACTGGTAGAGAATAGCGACCAGTGGTCTTCCAAATCGCAAGCGTTTGTTCCGACACTCCCAGATAAACTGCCGCTTCTTTGCGGCTAAGAAGTTCCGATGGGAACCGACACACGACTGAAGCTTGTTCTTTCGAACAGAAAGGTTCACAGGTGGTCTTGCGCATGTATGATCTCCCTGCATGCAAAGCATGCTGTGCACTGTAATGGACAGAGCAGTTGAATTCAGACGGCACGAGGTGTCGTCTAAAAACGAGAAGAAAGCAGCCCGGATGGGCGAAATGCGTTGTCTTCGGGCGTCACGTTTCCGGGACTTGAGTTTTGATAACTCACCCGACCAATGACAGTTAACGCTGGTCCTTCGAGAATTAGGCCGGTGAATTTAAATTTGGACTCCAATGCGACGCAATTCCTGCTTTTGTTGCTGCCTGCGTATTTCCATTTCGTGGGGCCGGACTCCGAAATTTGTTGGCTCGCTATAATAGTGTTTAGAGGTTCGACTATGAACGCGAAATCAACAACTAGTAAGCAGCCAGGCCTCTTAGTAATTGTGCCTTGCGGGTTCAAGAAGATCTGGAGCAAGTTCCCGGACAAGGGACCTACGCTGGCACAGGATGTCTACACGGGTTCACCATTTGCCGTGAATAGAGCATTTGCCGAGAAGTTTGGCGAGACGTGGATGATTCTGAGTGCCAAGTATGGTTTGATTGATCCGGCGTTCGTCATCAGCCGTGATTACAATGTAACCCTCAAAGACCGGCGGACTGATCCGGTTTCAACAGACTATCTTCGCGATCAAGTTATGTCAGCCAACCTACAACGTTTCAGTAAGGTGATTGCGTTGGGAGGAAAGGAATATCGCTTGGCTGTACAACAAGCCTTTGAGGGGCTGTCAACGCAGTTATACTTTCCATTTTCAGGTCTCCCAATCGGAATCATGATGCAGCGCACCAAACAAGCCACTGCTGAAAACGATCCATTCGGAAAGTCCGCTACCGGAGTACCGGAGCGGCTTACTGATGGCACTTCCAATAAAAGCATGAGGATAAAAACGATGGCTGACAGAGTGGGATTCCAAACCGCCGACATCTGCCGTGAACTTCATTGGTGGCTTGCAGAGCTGCCCTCCGTCGGTTTCCCTTACTCAGAAGAAGCACTTCCAATGAACGGCATTTATGTGCTGTTTGAGAAGGGAGAACAAGCCCACGACACTAACCGCATTGTAAGAATCGGTACACACACCGGGAATAATCAACTTCCTAAGAGGCTCAAGCAGCACTTCTTATTGGAGAACAAGGATCGAAGCATCTTCCGCAAGAACATAGGCCGCTGCCTGCTGAGTAGAGATAATGATATGTTTCTTGAGGCATGGGAGCTAGACCTGACAACACGTGCAGCACGGGACAAGCACAGCGAAGCCATTGACACTGAACGACAAAGACAGGTGGAGCATCAGGTTTCGCAGTACATCAAACTCAACTTTAGTTTTGTCTTGCTTGAGGTGCCGGATAAAGAACGGAGGCTGGAACTGGAGTCCAAGATCACTTCATGCATTTCGCTTTGCCCGCAGTGCGGACCTTCTCGCCAATGGCTGGGTCTGAATTCACCTAAGCCCAAGATCCGGCAAAGCGGACTCTGGCAGGTAAACGAACTGCACAAGACTCCATTGACCGCCCAGGAATTAGAGCAATTGAAGGATGGAGCGGTTGCTTCATGCGCGACATGTTAAACACGAGCGACTTGCCCCTACTCATATGATTGCGAAATGATCTTCGTTTGCGCTCACCAAGGGACAGATTGGTCTATCGAGTCGACTTGGCTGCATCACGAATGTTCCTATCAACATCCGTGCCTGCGCTTCGTGCTGGCAACTAGGACGAATGTTGGCCAATTGTCGTCAGACGCAACCGGTGCACGTGTGCTGCCAGACACTCGCTGAAAAAACATTCTCGTCGGTCTCTGTCTCCGGCTTCTTTTTCTTTTTTGTTAGTCGCACTTTGGGGTGCAAGGCAAACTTGCCCTGTAGTCATTCTTGCTATGGTGGTTGCCCTTGTACCTGCCGGGGCAAGTAGCCACAACAACCTCGCACCCACCACCGTCAAGCCATCTGTGCGCAGGCACATCTGACTATCCTGACGGATGGGACTCGTTGCGAAGTGATATTCCGGCAGCGCTGCAGGTGTGCGGGCAGCCCGCAGGTACACGTGGCACCAGCTGCTTCCAGTGTTATGGGGAGGACCTGCACCCCCGGTGATGAGGAGGTCCAGCGCGAACGATTGCTTGGTTACTTCATGGTGGCGGCCGCCGACAAATCGGCCTTTTGCTTTGTCAGCAATTCGTTCTGGCAGCTATCCTTGCGAACTTTGCTTTGGTTTTCGCCGTTTCTCAATTTTACGGGGGCAGCGCCACCGCTCGTCAAGCGCGTTTGTCGACCAAGTTCAGGCACTGAAATCGTGGCGCGCTTGACGGCGGAGCCGCCCCCTGAGCCCCGAGTACAGGCGAAAAGCCAGTACACGGAGGTGTTTCCTTATGCACGAACAAAAACGCCAGGATGGCGATCTGAAAAAGGTGATGAAAAAGGTGGCGAAAATGGCTTGTCGATATCAACGCCTTGGATTGGCTGATATCGATGACCTGGTACAAGATACGATGATTCGGATGTTGAATCGTTCTTCGGAACAACTGCCACCAATGGGGTGGCTTTCAAAGGCAGTGGCTTCTGTTGCCATCGATGCTGCACGTCAGGCGCGGCGAGAGGAGGCGCATGTCTGGCGTGAAGAAGATGTGGCAGGTGTCCATGGTGTCGGCGAGTGCTCCTCTCCCGATCAGCGACCAGTGCCGCATGCGCAGAACGAGCTGTTTGTCCAGGAACATATGGAACCTGAGCTGATGTCGAGGCTTCAAGCGATACTGGCGAAGTTGGATGAACATGCAAGAGTTGTTTTGCTCTTGCATGTTGATGGGTTCAGCTACGCTGAGATTGCGCAATTTACTGGTGCCAAAATTGGCACCGTTCGATCCAGGTTGTCGTATGGCCGCAAGAAAGCGCAGCGGTTGCTAGCCGGTTGCGACTGGTTTGCGGAATACCTCCGATAATTGAATCCATTACTCTGTGTGCCGGCAGAATCCTTTCTGCCGCACACGGAGTTGGGAGGAAAAAACGCATTGACGTGTCTTCTGTGACCACGCTGCTGAGCGGCCGAAACGGAATGGCCATTTTTTTTAGCGCTAGAACTGAGAAAAGGACTAATCAGATGACTAGATTGCTCGCAGTAAGCGAAGTGGCCTTAGTGGTATCACCAAAGTCCTTGTTAGTAGTGATTCCTGGAATTCTGGATCACCGCATCCATCGCGTTTTACCTGTGGTCTATCATAAGCTAGCCACACTTCGGTGAGCCCGATGAGTGTTCGTTTTTGGTGATTCACGCCTTTTGCCTCATGCTGCACGCTGTGTACTGGAGAAGCGCTGAAGGTGTGCAGCAAAACGTCCGGCAACGGCATAACTCCGGCAGGCGTGTCGGCATCATGCGGTTATTGATAAGGGGCGAGCCACTCGTTTTGCCTTGCGCGCTCTCTCTCAAATGGTGCGCGTATTCCGGACCAAAATGGACTCCTGGCAAGGAAGCCTGGTACTAACAGATATGGGCGGGCCGGAAAGGCTGCTTTTTCAGCCTTCCCTCTTTCCTCTATTTTTACATTGGCAATCAGCAGACAGACTCTTTCATACCACTTTCTCTCTGGTGAGCATTCGGCTAGTTCTTTTTCCGAGGCAGGTTCTCACCGTCTTGATCTGGCTTGCTTATCCGCAGGGCTGATCCGCTGAGGAAGCCGTCTTGTTGGTCCTTCTCTGACACCGTCACTTCTAGCTGCACCGCTTCTTACAGTGGCCTCCTCTGTCCAGAACATCACACATCCTTCTCACTGGCGATTTGCATCTCCTCAAGTCGATGAGGGCTTCGACATCTTCCCTTGCTCGACCCTCCTTTGCCGAGTCGCAAACCTTTGTTGAACAAGCCTCTTCTGTACCTAGCAGCAAAAGCTATCATTCGGTCTTTAATTCGACTTCACTGCCATTTTTGCTGATCGTCCTTTTTTTGCCCCCGAGCCCTTTGGGTAGATGCCAGAGAAAAGCACAAGTTCCCTTCGGAGTAAAAGCTAAACCTTCGGCGCTTCGCGGCTTTGACTCCGAGAGGAACCGCTTTGCTGTTGTGCTAGCAGCCGGGCATCCCCAAGACGCACGGAGTGCACCAAATGAACAATCAACTCAACATCATCGGTTACGTCGGACAAGCCCCTCGCGTAGTAAGCTTCGCTGACACGGGCAACAAAGTAGTCAAATTCAGCATCGCAGTTCGCGAGTTCTCCAATAAGGAAGAGTCGACCTTGTGGATCGATGTCGATGCCTGGAACGGACTTGGTGAAAGCATCATGAAAACCGTCAAGAAAGGACGTGAAGTCATGCTCACCGGACGGCTGGCAATCAGCATCTTCACCAAAGAAGTAAACGGTGTGAATACCGAAGTACATAAGCCGGTCCTGAAGCTCAGCAGTTTTCACCTCTGTGGACCGAAGCCTGCAGAAGATGCGCCCGATGGCGAAACTGCGCCCCGAGAAATGGAGAGAGCCACTGCCTAAATCCCAGCCAGAGACGGTCGGGTAAGGAGGGACACGTCACCGTGTCCTTCCTCCCCTAAGAACTGATCGTGAAAATTTCTCTTCAATCAGCTC
>JAIELX010000045.1 GCA_019752635.1 Candidatus Obscuribacterales bacterium
CTAGAAGCCTGCACTCATTAATTTGGGGTAGTGCGACCGGGCGACGCCAAGCGGACATTCATATTGTCGCTCAACAGTAGTTGTTTGGTGTGCCTATAAGAAATGCTATTTGTTCTTTTTGGGTAATAGGATACGCCGCGCTTCGCCGCCAACAGGTACCGGCCACATAAACACAAAAACCTCCGTCTGATTCAGAGAAAATCATCCATCTGTGCCAAGCGTTTCCGACCGATGAGAGGTTTTAGGGCTGGCAAGGCTGGTACGCGACCTACTGCCGCATTGCCGCCTGGAGTCGCTCGCACTCCATCGCCCAGCCGGGCACGTCCCTACTTTCAAGAATTCCTTTAGTGGATATCTCATTTAAAGAGAACTCATTTAATAACTTCAAAATCAACAGGCTTGAATTGAAACTCTCTTGCAGATACAAGCTTATCGCTTCGGTGCGCCTTTCACACAGATCCAGAATCTCTGTCCGATCATTGCCGCCCCGCAAACAATAGCTGTTCGGATTCGGACCTGATTCGAACATCCATAGAACGGAACTCGCGGTTGGGTGAACGATGCCACACAGCTCCCCATACAAATCTTTCCCGCCAGGAATTTTGGAATCTGTAATGTATTCCCAGGGTTGTCTGGCCATTTCCGGATGATCGTAGCGATCCATGAAGATCGCCGCAGCGCTGGCATCAGGTTGTCTGGCCTTCTTCTTTTGATCAATATTTTTTCGGATACTCTTCTCATCGGGCGCTTTCTCTCCAAAACTGAAATGCCGATTTGCATGATCCATAAGATTGATCACTTCCTCTATTGATGCCGGCAAAGCAGTGTCTTCTTTTCTAGCCAAGCAATCTCGAACAATTACATAAAGTTGGCTCAAATTGGCTGGCACCGCGCGCAACGCATAGAAAGCATCTCCAGACGCTTCAATCAGTGAGCGTAGGCACGCAGCAAAACCAGCATAGTTTCCGCCATCACTTGAAAATTCCGTGCAACAAGCCTTAAACCATCGTTGTTGTCGTAGGATATTGGAAGCTGCCGCAAAATGACAGCTGTACAACAAGTTCCTGCATTTAATCCTGTTTTGCTCAAACATCGGTCGTCGTTTGAGATCATCGTCGCTATCGACAAATTGATACGACGTCCCTAGTATATTTTTGATCACGTCGTCAATCAGCTCTGCGTAAACCTTTCCTGTTTGTCCGAACAATTCGGACGCGACTTCCGGATCGACTGAAAAATTTTGAACCATAGATTGAACTCTCTCGAGAATTAAAGATCTGCAATTGAACTAGGAAGCGAGTATCTTTTGGCCCCTTGCATCGTTTTTAAAGTCAGCGATTACCTTGTTGAACTCGTCCGTACCGTCGGACTTCCGCTCCCTGGGGTGTCAGCGAGACTGATAGTGCCCGACAGGCCGGATAAGAATAGAGAACAGAAAGCACCAATTGAGAAGTGGATTCTACGACACCGGATCATGCTTTCCTCTAAGAGGTACACCTCTGGGATGTACAGTCGTGCTGATTGTAGCGCAACAGGTGTTAATGCAGAACCAAATTTCCTCGGGTCCATTCGCGCCATTCGACCCTTGCAAAATGAGATTATGTCCGCAGCAATAACAGCGATTTCTCAACCGCCACAACTGCTTGTGTGGATCACTTCCAACAGCAGTTTCGTTTGAACAAGCCAAATGGCTTGCCTTTCGTGAGCCGAACTGGACAGTGTGTACCATAACGATCCCTGAGCAAATAAAACAGTTCATTGGTGTCCCCATTTGTTGAGCCTCCGCTTCATAACATTTCAGCTTATGTCAGCAAAAAAACTTTTTTGTCTGAAATAGATTAAATCTTGCATGCGTAAGAAGCGAGTTCGGATAAGCAGATCACTCGTGGCGCCGAGCACCACCAGCAATGCCGCCTTCGGTTTCTCCAAACCTACTTTCATGTAAACCCCGTCGGCCCTCATGTAGACGACATCGCTCCGTAGCGGGCGCTGCTTCCACTCTTCTTATTCAAGTTTCCACTTTTCCTTCAGGCGTTGCCACTGTGCTGGCTGATCGGGGCGAGCTGGCCACCAGCAAACCGCGAAGGGCGAGATCGAATTCCGCCGAAGGCTTTGGACCTGCAACTAACGGCTTACGACCTGGACTTTAGGCGCCCGCACAAATTTATATATCAGCGCCAAAATTCCAAGTTAGCCACAACGACTTCATGCGCTTTAATAGGCCGAGCCAGCAATTCAACGCTCAATTGTGTTCGCCATCGGCGTTCACCGCTGTGGCGGATGAGCTACCGATTTCTGTTTCAGGGATGGACACTAGCCTGGCTTCGATAATAATGCCTTTGCCAAGACGTGTTTGGCATATCTGGTGACATCGACCGCGCCCTCTTAAAGAAGTCGATCGCAGAACCTATTGCACCGACGCCGGAACTAGATCATTTCCTGTTCGCTACATTGGTTTAGTTGCATTGGGCTGCTCTAGGAATCTACCAGTTCGGCAAGGAACACTCTCGAACCCTGCCATCGAATATGGTGCATAACCTTGACAGCGAAAATCGGTCTACTATTGGTCTACTATTGGAAAATTGGGCTCAAAAAAACAAAAAGAAAAACCCCGCCTTCTAAGACGGGGTAATACTCCCGAGGCTGGATTCGAACCAGCGACCAAGTGATTAACAGTCACCTGCGCTACCGCTGCGCTACTCGGGATCAGTGCGACAAATTCATAATACCACGCCCGATCCGCTGGTAAACACAGAGTCGGGACCGACGTGTTGTCTTGACGTCTAATTTTCCCTCCAAGCCTTGAAAAGGCTAGGTCTTAGAGTGATACAACGAGTAAAGTTCTGGAATCTTTCGTCGCGATCGGCTCTTGACACGCTCTAGCTGCAAACCTTCCGAGTCACCTGGAATTGCCCTTGCGCAGTCGGCACGGACACGTGCAGCGATGAAGACTTCGCTTGAAAACAGGGGGGGGGGACGATTACGGTCTCGTTCTTAAACGGTCCGTCTAACATCCGGTCGCATAGAGGTGTTAGACAGCGCCGAAATCTACAACAGCGCTCCGCGAAAACTCCACGCTCGCTCCAGAACTTCTCCAGAGAAACCCAGTACTGTGACAGTGGATGGTTCTGGGTGGAGATGCAAATGTATAAAGAAGAAGTATCATTCGATCCAGAGCAGGCGACAGAAAGCTCTGCAGCATCAGCAAATTCATGGCAAGGCGAGAACTTGGACGGACCTGTTCCGACGACCATGAGGGACAATACGCGCGCCCGGGAACCGCAATCTGGAGAATTAGAAATTACGCCCATTTTTCAGAAGTCGAACGAAGGCGACAAGGACAAGGACGAAGAGAGGAAGCTAAAGGGCCTGAATAAAGAGTGGGATGGCGCCGCCGACAGAATTAAAGATGAGGCACTTAAGAGTGTAGTCAAAGAGCTGGGTTCGCAGCTATTCTCAGGCGAACTAAAACCGGAAAAGATCCAGAAGCTGCTCGAAAAAGTAACCATAGATCCTGCAGACTTTGAAAAAGTAAATCAGCAGTTTGAGCGGTTCCAAGCTGAAGCCAGCATGCAAGGACTGGGCGTTTCAATACACTTCGATGTCGGCAACGACGGGAAAGTTCATGCTGAAGCACTAAATGTAATGGCCACAGGGAACGGATCACGGGCAGATAAGGCTAGTCGCGACAATCGAACCGAGCTGTATCTCCCACACAGTGGGGATGCGAAATTTTTTCGACAGCAGAATCCCAATTCCGAACTTGAACGGATTAAGCCGGAAGACGCGGGCAAGCAATTCAAGAGCGTGCTTCAACATCAGGCCAACTATCTCGTCAGATAGTCGGATTAGCACGCATAAGCCTCTCTTCTACACTAGCAGAGAGCTGCGTTCGAAGCGGGTCAAGAACTTGCGGCAACGCGAGAGCGGATGGTCGGGAAACTCGAAATCGTACTTTGCATCCTCCGACAGATTCGGCATAAGCGGAAACTTCGACAACGGTTCATAAGGATCTTTCGCCCAACCGGCAAACGGGTCGCTCGGCGAAAATTTGATGGTGCCATCCTGCTGCATCTTCGCCAATATCATTGCATCCCTGATGCCGGTCATCCCGAGCTCGAATGCACGCGCATGCAGCTTGAAGTGGCAGTCTTCCAACGGCACGATGATCCAACCGAAGTAAGCCATGCCCGTTGGATTCATCGGCCATTTACCAATAACTTTGCACGACAAAATTCCGGCAACAGTTATCAAGTTACACTCAACTAGCCCGCCGCCGTCCTTATTAATGTCATTGCGCCAGTACTGTCGCAGCTTGAACAACGACGCATGCTCGAACACGTAGGGAAAAGGAAATGCGTTGAAGTCCTTCATGACGATGTTGCCGGGGCGATCCTTGTTGTCAATCCAACCGATACCACGCTCGGTATCATCGGCCTTAAACCAACCATCCACCATTGATTCATCGAATGACAGCGCCCGAATATTTTTCATGGTTGCAACTCCACAGTTCGGTGATTTTGTCACCATAACTGCGATTGCGCAATTGGACTTTGCGACCGAATTACCCTCATTCCGGGTATGGCATTCATGGTTAGCGATGGTTCGGAGAAGTCAGAACGACATGGAAGTAATCTTTATGTCTGTCGGCGCAGCGACTATGCTGACAGGCATAATCCAGTTGACAATCCAGGCATTCAGAGTCAGTAAGACTTGGGGGCTGTGTTGTATTTTCATTCCAATTGCTGCATGGTGTGCGTTTACGCTGGTGCACTCTAACAGAGGAAGAACTCCCACCTGGATTATGATGGTCGGCTGGCTGATAGTACTCTGCGGTTTTGCGGCACGCCCGGGTGTACTGGAGAACATGCTGAAAACAACACAAGGACTGTGAAACGAAACGACCCATACGTTCCGAACGTGCTAATCGTTCTGCCAGATTCCCGGACATTTACTAGTCGTCGCTAAACCGTGCGGCCAAAAGAAGAGCCTCCGTCGATCTCTCTAGCTCTTGGCTCTCATCCCAAGCATTCAACACCCCGGGTGCAGGCAAAATTGAATAGCCCACGGACTCGGCCTTAGCAATCGCAGCGGCGTTGCTCTTTACGTTGAATGCTTCATGGATGTTGGCCTGCAGATTCCACACAACTTTGGTGGTGATATCCAGCTCCTCGGCAATTTGCCTTGGTGGCATGCGCAACCGAATGAGGACACCCAGTTCGGTCAGCGAAAACTGGTAATCTGCAACTAATTGTTGCTGTTGGCGCAACAGCCCACCGATGTCAGAATCAATGAAAAATGAACTTTCTTCCTCGTCAAACTCAGCTCTGGCTAAACGTCCCACAGCGCAAAGCCAGTGAAACGGGGACGCATTCCGCAAAATCAACGCAGACGCACCAGCGCGATGAATACGATTGTGGTAAGTCGACGCATGCGAAAAATCAGTAAAAATGAACACCTTCGGTCTGGGCGACTGAGCGCGCGCAGACTGGCACACCAGCAATCCGTCAAGATCACTTCCGCAGAAATCGGTAAAGACAAATTCGGGTCGTTGCTCTTGGATAAGCGCCAAGGAGTCCTCTGTCTCAGACGCCTCGCCTATGACCTCAGCGATGGAGTAAGAGTGAAGAAATCTCCTAAGTGCAGACCTTAAGGCGACATTAGGCTCAAGAATGACTGCTGCTTTGGGCTTTTGTTTTCTGAATTCACTTAGGAGCCGACGTGGCGGCTTCGAACCGGCTTCCTTGCGCATTGAGTCCATTCGTACACCACTCTAGTAAGGTTGAATCCCCAAATGTCGCTCGTATATTCTTCCGAGGCTGCATCAAGCACTGCACTGCGTGTTGGCAGTAGGGTACTTTCACTATCTCGCATCAAAATTGCAAACCTGTGACTAAGGGTTTGCAACTGCCCGACTCGCAGGGCGATTTATTGCGCGAAGCTTAACAGCAAGTCACTTAAGCCGCAGAGGCGCGTCTTCAGCGGTATAGACTACCCTGGGATGCTAAGAGACAGGCCTGAGCAGGTATACTTAAGGTTGGCAACTGAGTTAAAATCCGCTCTCAGCGGCGCCGGCAGGCGTCAATAATGAGGAATGAGATATGGGCTTGTTTGGCGCACAAAAAGTCTCCGGCGGCACAATTGAAGAAGTCGCTCACATGGTAGAGCGCTATTTTCGCGACCGCGGACTTGATCCCAGAACTCGCGAAATAGCTGGCGCCGAAGGTTGCGGATGGTGGCTCACCGAAGGCAGCGCCAAGGTGTACATCTTCGTACAAGACTCACCTGCAGGTCCGGTTGTTCGCATCACCAGCCCGATTGTCTTCATTCCCGAGAACAACCGCGAAGTCTTCTTCCGCCGCCTGCTCGACATAAACAGCACACTCACAAATTGTCGCCTGGCAACGTACGAAAACTATGTTCTGGTACTCACCCAGCGGCAGACCATGGGCATCGGACAAGACGAGCTCGATTCCGGTGTGTGGAATGTGGCATACGTTGCAGACTTGCTAGACGACAAATTGGCATTAGAATTCGGCACGCAGTTGTACCGCGACTGAGCCGAACAGGGGACAATGATAGATTCACGCTCGATACTAACTGATGAAGACATTCACTTCGTAGCTGACCTTTCTCGTCGTGCAGGACGTCTGGCGGCAGAGATGCGCGCGACCATAGATGTCCGCCACAAGACCGGTCCGAATGATCTTGTCACTTGCGCCGACATAGCTCTTTCAGAAATGATCGTCAAAGAATTGAGCGCGCGTTTTCCCGACGACCAGCTCATTTCCGAAGAAGCGGCACCCGGTGAACCCACTCCCAACGGTCGTTCCTGGCTGATCGATCCGATCGACGGCACGGACAACTACGTGCGAAACGATACGCAGTACGCAGTTATGATCGGCTTACTGGTGAACGGCAGTGCGGAGTTCGGCTGCGTGTACAACCCACCGGATGACTACTGCTATTACGGTGGAATCAAGTTCGGGGTGTATAAAAAATACGGGCAGCTACCACCAGATTTGGTGAAACGCGATTATCCCGTTGACCTGACGAAACCAGTTCGATTGATGATGGGCTGGCGTGACCGCAGAAAGAATCCGTGGATCAAAGAGTTACCCGACATCGATTGGCTGGAGTCCGGAAGTGTCGGCATCAAAGTAGCCAAGGTTATCAATGATGAAGCCGATGTATTCGTGCACCTGGCAGGCAAACTCAAGCTCTGGGACACGGCTGGACCAGTCGCAGTTGCGCTTGGTGCCGGACTGGAGGTTGGCACAATGAAGGAAGATGAGTTATCGTTCCCCTTGCCGGAAATTGTCCATGGTACTGTTGTCATAATCGGTCGTCCCGGCTCTTTGGAATGGACACGCCGAACGCTCGTGGCACCAGTTGAACACTAAACGATGACGACAATTTGTTCTGAACCGGAACTAGACGCACTCTGCAAAGAAATCGATGCGGGGAAGCGATTCGCAATAGACTTGGAGTTTATTCCTGAGCGAACCTATGAGCCTGAGCTGTGCCTGGTTCAAGTAGCGACGGATGTCGATTCATACATAATCGACCCGTTCATTTTGCCGAATCTGGGCGAACTGTGGCGCCGCGCCGCCGATCCGGAAATTCTTACCGTTCTGCACGCGGGCGATCAGGACCTTGACCTTGTTTTCCAACGCTCCGGATTGGTGCCTCAAAATATTAGCGACACACAGATAGCAGCTGGATTCATCGGCTTTGGTTATCCCGTTGGTTACGGCAAACTACTCGCCCAACTGCTCGATATCTCAATTTCAAAAACTGAAAGTTTCACTGATTGGACCAATCGCCCTTTGAGCGAGTCGCAGGTTCAATATGCACTTGACGACGTGCGACACTTGCTTGCATTGCATGACACGCTTATGAAACGACTGGACTCGCTCGGACGGCGGCGTTGGGTCGAGGATGAGTGTCGGCGGTATGCCGATCCTTCATATTATGAAAAGGATCGCGGCCGCGACTTCTTGCGAATTAAAGGGGCAAGCGGCTTAGGCAGACGCGGATTGGCAGTATTGAAGGCGCTTTCGGATTGGCGGCACCGCGAAGCCGCGCACTCGAATCGTCCTCTCAAATCGATCCTCCCGGACAATATCTTGATTGAGTTCGCGAAACATCCACCCAAGAAGATTCAGGACATCCAGAAGATTCGAGGTGTGCGCCCCGATCAGTTGAAGCACTACGGCAATCATGTTCTCAACGCGGCGGAAAGTGCACTGAAGCTGCCGGAGACCGAGTGGCCATCCTGGCCGCAAGGGCGGATACCGACGCGCAGGGAAGTTATGACAGCTGATGTGCTGTTCTGCCTGATGAAAGTGATTATTTACGATCTTGAACTCGCGCCCGAGCTTGTTGCCACACGATCCAATATGGAGACGCTGGTGCGGCTCCACAACGAAGGATCGCTTGATAAGTCCAAGTTGCCTTTGATCCACGGCTGGAGATGGGAACTGGTGGGGCAGAAACTGGCGCAGGTGCTCGATGGCTCGACCTGCACCCTTAAGTTGTCCTCGCGCGAAACTCCCATTGACTTGCAAGTTAATGGCATTGGTGTGGGCCAGTAGCCGGTCAAGCAGGGTAAAATTGACGCGTTAGGCTTTAGAAGCACGGTTGGCACGAAAGATTTGTGCAAACTGAGCCTGAAGTGCTTCTGGAATCCCAGATGGTCGCATCCTTGCAGAATGATTGGAGGAAAAGCCGATGCCTAGTGATGCTAAGGTCGGTTTGATAGGTCTTGGCGTAATGGGTGAAAACCTGGCGCTAAACATCGAGAGAAACGGTTATCGCATATCCGTTTACAACCGCAGCCACGATAAAGTCGATGCATTCATGAACGGCCACGCCAAAGGCAAAAACGTGGTCGGCTGTAAGGATGAGAAGACTTTCGTAGCGTCGCTGGAAAAGCCGCGCAAGATCATTCTTTTAGTGAAAGCCGGTCAGCCGGTAGACTCCACCATTGAAAGCTTGCGGCCGTACCTGGAACGCGGCGACATCATAATCGATGGCGGCAACTCGTTCTTCGAGGACACGCGCCGTCGCGAGAAAGCTCTGGCTCAAGAAGGCATCTTCTTGATCGGCTCAGGTGTGTCCGGTGGTGAAGAAGGCGCACTCTGGGGTCCGTCGCTCATGCCGGGCGGAGACCGCAATGCTTACGAAGAGATTCGCCCCATTTGGGAAGCTGTATCTGCTAAGGCAGACGGCGAGCCCTGCGTCACATATCTCGGTCCCGATGGTGCCGGTCACTTTGTGAAGATGGTGCACAACGGTATCGAATATGGAGACATGCAACTTATCGCTGAAGTTTACGACTTCATGCGGAAAGCGCTCGGGATGTCCGCACCGGAGATCGGCAAGGTATTTGAATCATGGAATAAGGGATTGCTCAATTCCTTCCTGATCGAAATCACCGCGCAGATTCTGGAAGTGGAAGATCCTGAAACGAAAAAGCCATTAGTGGACATGATCCTGGACAAAGCCGGACAAAAGGGCACAGGCAAATGGACCGCAGAATGCGCTCAAGAACTAGGCATTCCGATTCCCACCATCGATTCTGCGCTTACCGGACGCTTGTTGTCCGCAATGAAGGAAGAACGCGTAACAGCATCTAAGTACTTGCCCGGACCGTCCGAGAAGTATCAAGGCAATCGCGACGAGATTCTCGCTGCGCTCGCCGATGCGTTATTCGCAAGCAAAGTTTGCTCCTACGCCCAAGGCATGGCGCTTATCAAAGCAGCCTCAAACCAGTACAAGTGGGACATCAACCTTGCTGAAACCGCAAGGATTTGGAAGGGTGGCTGCATCATCCGCGCCACCATGTTGAAAGACATCACGCAAGCTTTTACAGAGAAGAAAGATTTGCAGAATCTCCTTCTACATCCAACATTCGTCAACTGGTTGGAAAAAGCACAGAAGAATTGGCGTCATGCAGTTGGCGCTGCCATCGCATGTGGTGTACCGGTGCCGGCAATGAGCGCCAGCCTCGCGTACTTCGATTCTTACCGCAATGCCAACTTACCGCAAAACCTCACGCAAGCACAACGCGACCTCTTCGGCGCACACACTTATCAAAGAGTGGACCGCCCGGATGCAGGTTTCGTTCACACCGAGTGGAAAGATCTGATCAAAACCAAAGCGGAAGTGAAGTAACACGAACGAGTGACGAAGTCGCAAGGCGTGACGACGACTTCTACACCTCCAAAACCTAATCATCGAAACAGCGGTTCTCACCAGGGAGCCGCTGTTTCAATTCATTCTTATCGAACGGTCTCACCAAGTTCCATCGTCGGAAAGAAGGCATGAACTACGGACACTTGAATTGAGTGCCGAAAGAAGACATAACCACTTAATGCAACAAGCGAGCAGGCAAGCAGCAGAGTCGCCACACGCTTGCTCACAGTCATCGGAAAACCCTGGACAATAGCAGGCCTGTTCGCGGTCACACAGACGTTCATCATCAGATTCCCCTCCAGCATAACTTACTCCAGGAGCGCTACCAGCCCTCCCGAAGAAGAAGGTACATGGCAATTGTTACCAAGTTGTTAACGCCTCATTTCATAAACCACAAGACTCAAGACTCTGCGAGCGAGCCAGGAAGACACGCGACTCGGTCGCCCGATACTCGGAGAATCAAGCAAATTCAACAATTCGGCGCGTGTCAACTAAATGTCATCGGCGAACATCATGATGCCGGTCGTAAAGGACAGGCCGCACGAACCAACGATTGTTCGCTGCAGATCAGGAGATCCAATTATGACTACACACGGTTTCAACTCGGGCGAGTCATTCGACGCTAATGAAAGCCCAGACCCCAGTGATCTGGCAAAACCGCTAGCAGGCATCGCGCTGGGCGCCTCAAGTTTGAACGACATTCGCACAATCAATCAGAGAAGTGACAGCACTGACGCCACTCTGCTCACGGGAATCACAAGATTGCAAATTACCGGAGTAGACAGCGTCTACGACACCGCGCCGCTTCCACCAAGCTCAAGAAAACCTTCTGACTCGAAGACGGTGCCTGAAGAGAGAAGCAGGCCTGAGCCGGATGCCCTTGAGAAATTGACCCGCTTGACCGACAAAATCGGTGGTGGCTTCAAGATAATGGAAAGTCCTCGCGAGTTAACTGAGACAGAGAAGGCAGCGAAGAGCAGCATTCTCAATTCAATTAGAGGCAATGATCCTGAAGCGCTCAAGAAGGCTCTCACGACGTTGGCGAAGCAGCCCGAAATGACCAAGCCCGTTCTGGATGCAGTGAAGAGGGAGTTTGACTACGAGACAAGCGAACACCACCGCTCGATCTCGTGGGAACGTGGCACAAACTCGAAAGGACAAGATTTCGTCCGCTTCAATGTATCGGTCGGTTCTTTTGCTAGAGGGGGACATTCGACACATATCAGTGTTTGCAGCGACGGGACTTCGTCGGCGTCAGAGAGCTGGGCTGGTCCATCGGTCGAAACATCTTCGAAGGTCTTAGACGTAAAGGAGGCCTTGCGCCATATAAACAGGGAACCGCATGAAGAGGAGAAGATACCATTCCACGACTGGAAACATCGGTAATACCACCAGAGGCAACTGCCGCACGCGCAGTTGCCTCCTCGTTTGAACGACAATCAAGATCAACCTCTATCTGAGGTAAAACGAAAGTTGCACTCTCCACAACCAGCTCAATCTTAGCATCCGACCAGCCACTCCATTAACTGTCGCACGCCTGCAATTCCACCAACCCTGCACGATAACATCATGGTACTAACAGGGGGTTCAACAAACCATGGACAGACCGACAATCAGCGAAAACAGCTCTGGCTGGATGGCTTTTGTGTGGATTTCATTTGCGCTATCAATCGGATCGACTTTCATCGGAGTCTATTTCTTACCGGCAGAAGCTTGGATCAAAGGCTACATGGCTATGGGAGTGCTTTTCTCGATTGGATCGTGTTTTACACTTTCCAAAACGGTGCGCGACAATCACGAAGCACGCAAGCTGATCAACCGCGTGTCAGAAGTTAAGACTGAACGAATGCTCTCGGAATACGAAATGAAAGAACCGGTAGCGCTGCGAGTGTAGGTACCTCTCCGATAGCGAGGAGGCCAATACTGATAGGGTTTCAAAAGAGTCATTCTTGAATAAAGTCAGCGATCCAGTATTACAATTCTTACTTAAGAGACTGTAAAATAATTTGTGTCAAAGGCCCGAGCTAAACACTAGAAAAGGAGCTCGCCCCATGACCGATAAAACG
>JAIELX010000158.1 GCA_019752635.1 Candidatus Obscuribacterales bacterium
GGATAAAAATGACATTCTGGCCACAGACGCAAAAAGACATTAGACAATCTTCGGGCCTGTGTTGCCCGATCCCTTACAAGATCGAGCTGTTTAACTAGTGTATATAGTGGCGTGGGCGAAAAAGATACGAGAGCCGTTTCGGCTCCCGTGAATAGTTGGTTGTTCGTCCGGCGGCAACGCGGTCGCCGAGTTGGTGTCGGTGTATCGCGTTGCCGATTAGTAAAAAGGGGGCACCGCCTCCGGTATTAGCGGATGCGGCGCAGTCGTTTCCTATGCCGGCTGAAGCTGGCTAGTTTCGAGTCTCAAATTCTGCTACCCACTGCTTGAGGCGAGGGAGCAGTTTGTGACGATCGCGCCACGTCGTCTTGATCCAGTGCACCGAGTGCAGTACCGGGTGAGGTTGGTTGAGCCAGGCCTCGATTGCTTCGAGCGCTTGCAGCAATTGATTGTCGTTGCCGGAGATGAAGCGGCGTGAGACCATCTGACGCAGTGCGTCGACCACCTGCTCGCGAGTAACCGTTGTCACGCCTTCGTGGCAGCGAGTCTCCGAAAGCAATGACTGGAGAGCGTGCTGGACCACACGCAGCGAGATGCCCCCCTCCTGGTTGCGGGGAATCTTGTTGAGGCGCACCCCGCCGCGACTCGGGTCGATCAGGTCGAGCGCTTCGGTCGCCGGCACCGAATCGTCGATTTCAGAGACGGAGACCAGTCTTGCCAACATCGGCACAACCACCGGGTCGACCTTCAGAGTTCGACCGTATTTGTCGGCGTAGTCGATCGCACGGTTGACGATTTCGCCGATGTGTTGCTCGAGCGCACTGATGTCCATGCATCGCGTGAAACGGATCAGCCGCAGGTTATCCAACCGACGGGCGCGCCTTCGGTCCTGGAGCAATTGCTGCACATCATGCGGCCCGGTGACCAGAACGAGCAGCCCGTCCCAGTGCATGAGCATGTCATGGCGCAGTTCGATGCGCGAGTTCGCCAGACCGGTGAACAGGTCATCGATTTCGGCGGAGTAGCGCAGTGCTTCGTCGACAACCAGCATGCCGTTGTTGGATTGATGCGCGTAGCCGTCGTAGCTCCAGGCGGCCGCGCTGTTGTCGGCAACCCGGCCGAGTTGGCTCAGGTTGACGTCTCCGACGAATGTACTTCGGTCGAAGAATCGTTCGCGCGGATAGCTGAACGCCACTCCGTGTTCCGGCTCCTGCGCGACGCCGATCACCTCGGCGTCTTGCGGCATCCAGCACACCTGCAGCAAGATGTCGAGCTCGAAGCGCTTTACCTCGTGGTAGTTCTCTCGCCGAAGGTGCAGACCGACCAGTTGGTGGAGAATCGCCATGAACCGGTAGGATGGGGCGAGCGAGGCGATTCCCTGGAGCGTAACCGGAACGTCCGCCAGTTTGCAGAGTTCCTGAAGACGCGCGTTGTCCCGCTTCTGCTTGAGCAGCGCGCCGAATCCCATCTCGTCGAGGATCTCGGCGACGGCAACATCTCGCGGCGTATCCTGGAAGCGGCTTGCGAAAGCGTGGATGACGGTGAGCAGTCGCAGCGGATTTATGCGCAGTCCGAACTCGTTCTTGACCAGCGGCACCGGCTCCGCGCTTTCGAGCAGTTTCGCCAGCGCTTGAACCGTCATGGTTTTGCCGCTGGGACACGGGCCTACCAGCGTCAGAATCTGTCCCGGACGCTTGTTGCGAAGGCAGTACACCATCTCGCTCAGCGTCTCGCAATCGACCAGTGGCAGGTTGCGGAAGACGTTGTAGACCGTGACGCGCTTGTTGCGGCATCGGTAGCGCAACTCGAAGGTCCGGCGATAGTCGATGCCACCGCGGTCGATCAGGCGAACCAAGCGCTCCTCCGTGCATTCCGCGTAGGCCGGATATTGCGCCACCGCTCGCAGGAAATCCGCCATGCTGCCCGAGAACTGCTCGGCAGGCAAGTACAGCTGTGGGGAGACGGTGCGCGAGCGGTGAATTCGGTTGTAGAGGTTCGCCGGAATCGCGGCGCAGTAGAATACCGCCTTGAGGAACCACCACCAGCCCGTAGCGCTGATGTTCTTGATGACACGCTTGCACTTGTCCCTGGCGGGCTTGTGCATCAGTCGTGCGTGGATAGACATCAACAGCAGCATCCCGACGAGGCTTGCTAGCAGAGGCAATGGATTATTATCCATCGATTCACCTCGAGAATTGTTGTGGAATGAGCATGGGGAAGGAACGGGGAGCGTATTTGAGTGCTCGCTCCCCGTTCGAAGAAGCAACGCGAGGGCGGTTGCTAGTTGGGCAACAGCATCTTGTTTGTTACAGCCGCGGATCCACTGGCTCGCTTTCGAGCGCCAGCACCGCGAATGCGTATTGGTGGACGTAGCCGAGCTTGTGGCCGCGGACAAATCGCTGCAGCGACTCCATGCCGAGGGCGAATTCCTTCAGCGCCAGCGAGCGTTTGGTGCTGAGCCCGCGCTCGCGCAGGCGGTCCATGTGTTCGGGCATCGTGTAGTCCGGACCGTAGATAATCCGGAGGTACTCGCGCCCGCGGCACTTGATGGCGGGCTGGATCGGACCGTGTCGGTCCATGGTGAGGAAGTCGAATGGCTTCACCACCATCCCCTCACCGCCGGCTTCGGTGAGCTGCTCCCACCAGCTGACGACGCGCGACACCTGGTCGGCATCACTCGTGTCCACCACGTGGTATGGCGTGCGGATGACCATGCCGGTGCTCGCGTCGGCAACTCGCCCCAACGTCTCCATGTGCCAGACGTTGTCCTTGTCGCTGTGCACCGCACCTTCGCTGGCGAGCAGGTGGAATGGCGCAAGCTTGTAGTCTTCGATCGAGTCGACGGGCCAGCAGTACTGGTTGTACGCCTGTCGGAAGAGGTTGGCGCACAGTAGCCTCTCTTGCAGTTTCGCCAGGTCCGCCCCGACGTTCTGCCCGAGCCGCTGGGCTTGTTCCATCGCCGAGATGGCCAGGGGGATTGCCGCGTGTGCGGCTGCGCCAAGTGCCGCGAATTGACGGCGAATCAGTTCACGGGCTTTGGCCGACCAAGGCATCAGCTCGCAGTCGAGGGCGACCCAGTCCGTGTTCAGCTCCTCCCACATGCGCGAACGCGTGAGGGCGGCGCGAACGCGCGTCATGAACTGCATCTCGAGATTGTCATCGGTGAAGAACCTGCGACCCATGCGCGTGTAGCAGCTTCCGGCCAGCGGGTCGTTGATGCCGAAGCGCTTGCGCGCCACTTCCTGGTCCCGGCAGACCACCACCACCGCGCGCGACCCCATGTGCTTCTGTTGGCACACCACGCGTCCGACGCCGTGCCGCGCGTAGAAGTCCAGCGCCTCTCGCGGATGTTCGAGGTACGCAGGGTTTCGGGAGGTTTCGCTCGGGGACATCGTCGGCGGAACGTAGATCATCCACTGCGGAGCCACCGCGAAACGGTTCACGTTCTCGAACGCCGCCACCGCATGTCCGCGCTCGATCTCGATGCCCTGGCGCAGTTCGGTGTCCATGCGGCGACCGGCCAGCAGCGTCTCGACACAGGGCAGAGCGTCTTCCGGCAGTTCCACGGGGTCGTCCGACAGGCGGGTGAACACGCACATCTGACTGGGTGCGCCGTGCTTGTCGTCTAGCGGACCGATCGGCTGGAACTCCGTGGCGTACCCATACCTGGCGGCCTGCGTGCTGCACCATTGTTCGAATTCGGAGCGGGTCCACTCGAACCGGTGGTCCTTGTGGCGCAGCTCACCGGCGGGCAGCGTCGGCCAGAGACAGTTGTACTCCCGGTTGGGCGTCGTCACCACCGCGATGCGCGGGCGACAGTCGCCCAGCATTACCATCGCGAACATGTCGAGCCGCGTCGGCTCCATGTGTTCGATTACCTCGATGGACACCGCTGCATCGAATTTCTGACGCAGGATGCTGTCGCGGTAGGTCACCGAACCCTGCACCAGCTTCACGCGGTCGCGCTTTTCCGCTGGCTGCTTATGCAGCTTTAGCTTGTAGCGCGCGCCGCTGACGGCCCGCAGCTCGACTTCCATCCCCAGGATCTGCTCGAACTGCGCGTCGTCCATCAACCGCCCGACGAACAGTCCGCGCCCGCAGCCCATGTCCACCACGCGCTTGACGCCGCGTTCCTTCAGCACTCGCACCACGGTCTCGTGGCGGATTTGGTGGAGGCTGATCGTCTTCTCGACGTCTTCACGCGGGGTGGCGGGCGTCTGACCGTCGGCGGTTGCCCCGTCGGCTTCGCCGTCCGACTCTTCGTCCTCGGGCGCGACCAGCTCGGCCAGCGCACCGAGAGCCTTCGCCGCCAGGTGCTTTTTGTTGCCGAGGTAGCGGTTGACGATCATCTCGTTCAGCGGGTGCGTGGCCAGCCAGACGTTGCCGTGGCGCAGCAGCTTCTCGACCTCGGCGTCGCCGACGAAGTAGTGCTTGTCGTTGTCCAGCACCGGGATCAGGATGAACAGGTGCGTCATCAGCTCCTGCACCGTCACTGTGCCGCGGATGGTGACCGTGTGGTAGTCGCTGTCGCCCCATTCCGGCTGGAGCGGATCGAGCGCGTGCCGAGTGCAATCCACGACGTTGTAGCCCAGCGGCTCGAAGAGGTCGCGGATGGTTACTGGCCCGCGGCGGGACGGGAGCGCGCCGATGGTGCACTCCAGAGGGATGCGCGTTTTGGCCAGTTCCTGCCGATCCTTGTTCTTGCCGGACAACGCCGAGCTGAACACGCGGCGCAGTGCCACGGCAAGGATGGAGCTGGAGCAGTAGGGACGGTCGTTCAGGTACTCGTCGATGGTGCCGCCGCCTTGGCTGCCTTCGCGTCCGCGGACCAGCTCAACCGGGTTGATGTCCAACGTCATAACCGCGGTGCAGCGGTCCGGGCTGATTTCCGTGTAGGTCAGAATCGCTTCCCCGAACGGTAGCGAGAAGCGATGCGGCGCGGTGGCGGGGTTTTTGACGATCAGGTAACCCAGGTCCGTTGCCGGGTTGTGGGTCGTGGTGACCGAAATGAACATAGACGTCCTTTTGAAGGAGGTTTGGTGCTGCTGAGCCGGCTACCCGGAGCAGTTTTCCGTTCAATTCCAAAGAGCCAGTCGCTCACCGTTATCGCCCGTCGAACACCATTGCGGGTGTACGTCGGGTGGTTAACGTTAGTGAGGGCTTGCAGGCGGCGGCGTATTGGATCTGAAATTGAAACGAGTTTGATCAAATACTGCCCGGGGGCATGACCCTGCGGGCAAGGACTGTTACCGTAACCCCTCATGGTCTTGCGTAATTGCACTAACCATTAGGCTTCGAAGTTAATGTCAGCTAGCGCCTGTCAGAAAATGTGCCTACTGTCGCTCCGTGAAGAACCGCTCTTTATGATGGTTGAGAGTTACTATAGAGAATCGGAGCGAGTCGGCAAAAATGAAAAGCGAACGAACGATTTTATGAGCTCGACGAGGGGCTGAGAACCAGCCCCATTTTCTGCTTCAGATTACGCTCACGATTGTAAACTCGCGACCGACATGCGGCAACGCCGTTGGGGTGCGGTTGCAACGGGATTACTTATCGTCGTTCTTCTTTCCCGGCACCAGATTGATCAGTGCGTCGCTGCAGGCCCCGAGACCGCTCACCAGGAGCTTGAAGACGAAGCCCAATGCAGTGAAGGCGACCAGAAGAGTTAGGTAAATCGCGGGAACGATTAGCGGCGCAAGGGCCAGTCCAATCAGTCCGCTGATCAGGGTTGTTCCTACGCCGTAGCAGATGCCTGCGCAAATCCCTCCGGTGATGCACCCGAAGCAGACGCCGATCATGTTCGCTTCTTCGCGAGGGGTCACGATTGTGTCGAAGTCGTACGAGGGCAGCTCGGGAATCGGCAAGCCGATCTTCCAGAAGATCAGCATCAGAGTGCGGGCACCTGTGGCTCCAATCAGGCAGCCCAGGGTGATGAAGAGAGCAAGTTCCATGTTTTTTCCAGCTTGTTTAATTGCTGTCAGGTTCGCGCATTGCGGCGAACCTGAAGGTTAGCGTGTGCATGCTTCGTTGAGTCATGCGGTCGAAAGTTAGTGCAACTCCTCTGAGCCTTACCGTGGTTTATCTGTCTCTGGTTGTATTTCGGTGGGCTAGCGCGCTGTTTGATTCAGGGGAAGGAGTTACAGCGGCAGTATCCAGCCTTGCACGGCGCTAATTCAATTGAGATTTCTAAGTAATTGCCAAGCAGATGTCGCTCGCGGAATGCTCAGTTTGCGAAAAATGCTCGTATTGCCCCGGTTGAGAGGGTGAACACACGTGTTCAGTAGACAAGTGGTAGCGAGACTAAGCGAGATTAGTCTCTTTATCATGTCTTTATTCGAGGCGCAGAATTTGACGGCGCCAGAAACTCCTTCCGGCCGCAGCATGAGGGATGACGACCAAAGCATGCTAGCGCTAGCCACGCCACAATTAGGATCGTAATTCATTACGTGACTTGAAAGAGATCACAAGGGTTTTCTAGATTCAGTCGCATATTCCGATTCATTTTTCACCGAGATACATTCAACCCCCTTACCAGTCTGCCGCAATTCATCACGAAACATCGCCTCAAATTCTTGGCGAGTGGCTGTCTAGGGGTTGTTTTCGCTTCTCGAAGAGTGGATTAACCACCGACGAAACATCGGTGTTACGAAAGCTCAGATCATGCCAAAGTTCGGAGTCTACGGGGGCACATTCAACCCCCTTCATAACGCCGGTATTCAGCTTGCGCGCAAAGCGCGTGAGCAGTTCCGGCTCGATAAAGTCTTATTCGTACCGAACGGCAATCCGCCCCACAAGCGAGTCGACGTTCTCGACAAGGAGGTGCGGTTCGAGTTGGTGCAGGCTGGCATTGCCGGTGAGGAGGGCTTCGAAGCTTCGCGAATCGAGGTCGATCGGCCCGGCATCACCTGGACGATCGACACCCTGGAGGAGCTGAAACGACTGCACGGTGCAGTTGAGCTGTTCTTCATCATGGGTGAGGACAATGTACCGTCCTTCGCCAAGTACGACCGTCGCGCCGACTTCTTCAAGCTCGCCGGGTTACTCGTCGCTCCACGGGCTTTTCCGAAGCAGTCCAGCCTCGACGAGTGGCGCAAGCTACTTCCCGAAGCGACTATTGAGCTGATCGATCAGCCTGCCAGCGGATTGTCCAGCACCGAAGTACGAAAGCTCATCCGCAGCGGCGCTGACTTCAGCGATCATGTTCCGGCTGCTGTGCATCGGATCATTACCGAGCGCGGTTTGTACAAAGAAGTGTCGCCGGAGACCGTCAGTAGTTAGTTAAAGCACTCTCTCGGCGCTCGGGTGGCGTCGTGAGAACGGGTTGTGTTTCACCCGCGGGTAATGCCTCTGGTCCCGCAAACACAGAGGCTTCTCCACCAAAGTCGGAGTCCAATTCATGATGAGCGTCATGTTCTCGTGCCTGGTCGCGTTCCTGGGATTCACCCAGACCGCGCAGACCAGCACCCCCGCCGTCACGCCGACCGTCGAAGCGTCCGAGTGTCCTTGTTGCAAGGCGAACGTGGCCGCGACCGAGAAGACGGGCAGCGTCACGGCGACGACGAGCGACACCAAGGCCAGCGACATGAAGGTCGCCGCCGACAAGGGCAGCTGTTGCTGCAAAGACAAGTGCACCTGCTGCGAAGCCTGCAAGACTGGCGGCACCTGCAAGTGCAAGGAGTGCAAATGTTGCTGCTGCTGCCCCGGTAAGGGAGCTGCTGCTCCCCCGGCGGTAGCCGTCGCTGGCGCGGCTGGTTGCGACAAGTGCTCGACCAAGTGCGCCTGTGAAGCCGGCAAGTGCGCTTGCTGCAAGGCGTGTGACAAGGGCGGCAAGTGCGACTGCAAAGAGTGCAAGTGCTGCTCGAACTGCTCGGGTAAGAAGGGGGCCGCTGGCACGACCGCCGCTGCCGGTGTCTGCTGCACGAAGGACAAGTGTGCCTGCGAAGCCGGCAAGTGCAGGTGCTGCAAGGCGTGTGATAAGGGCGGCAAGTGCGACTGCAAAGAGTGCAAGTGCTGCCCGAACTGCTCGGGTAAGAAGGCTGCCGCTGGCACGACCGCCGCTGCCGGTGTCTGCTGCACGAAGGACAAGTGTGCCTGCGAAGCCGGCAAGTGCACGTGCTGCAAGGCGTGTGACAATGGCGGGAAATGCGACTGCGAAGAGTGCAAGTGCTGCCCGAACTGCTCGGGTAAGAAGGCTGCCGCTGCCGGTGCCTGCTGCACCAAGGGCAAGTGCGCCTGCGAGGCCGGCAAGTGCACGTGCTGCAAGGCGTGCGACAAGGGTGGCAAGTGCGACTGCAAAGAGTGCAAGTGCTGCTCGAACTGCTCGGGCCACAAGGATGCTGCTGCCGCTGGTGCGGCTTGCGTGAAGGGCAAGTGTGCCTGCGAGCCGGGCAAGTGCACGTGCTGTAAGGCGTGTGATAAGGGTGGCAAGTGCGGTTGCACCGACTGTAAGTGCTGCAAGAGCTGCGCGGGCGCGCACAAGCACCACCAACATCACGGCAAGCACCACCACCATCACAAGCACCATCAACACCACGGCAAGCCGACTGCTGACCAGGGCAAGACCCCTGCCAAGCCGGTTCAGCCCACGTCCGACCGCCCGATGCCGGAAAGCGAGCGTTGCTCGAAGGGGGCTCGCGACTAATTCGGCCCGGCGCAACTCGAGCTTTAGTAAGACCGCGCGAGCTTGGTCGTCATAAGATGTCCGCGCGCAAGGGCACCGCTTCCAAAGTGGTGCCCGTTTCCTCCCGCATCCTGAAACGGTTTTGTCAGAATTGAAAGGACACACACGATGAGTTCTCCTCTAGGCATCGTTGCCTCCCCACCCGAGAAGCACAATCTCTGCAGCGCTTGTTCCTCATTCCAGATCAGCGGTCACGGCTGCCTCGTGCGGCATTGTCCGTCCTGCAACGGACCGCTGCGGTTCACCACTCGCATCTGCCTGAAGTGCAGCACTACCAAGTCGGTCTGTCAGGTCTGCGAGACGCCCCTCCCGGTGATCTGTGAGACGCCTCCCGCCACCGGCGGTTCGACGGCCAGGCCGGACGCGCCGCAGTCCTGACCCGATCTCTCGACATGCGCGCTGGTGCTGAGCAAGGTACCGGTGTGCATGTCTGGTAGAAACCTGTCAATTGTGTTTTGTTAGATGGAGTAAAGACCATGACTGTATGGTCCCCGGAAGATGATGCCGCATACCTGAAATGGAAGGAAGAAGCTGAGTCAGCCGAGGCCGAGCTTGGGGAGGCCTATACGGAGCAAGTCCGTACCGAGACCGCGCTTGAGGCCGCGCGGTTAGACGCACGACTGGCTCTGAACTCGCTTAGTGTCTCCGCTGATATGGACCGCTCTGTCGCAAAGACTGCGATTGGCGGATACATCCGCGCGCGTCTTTGCCTGTTTGCATGTGGGAAGCGTGTGACTGCAGCGAGCGGAAACCTGCTGCGGATCATGAACTCCCTTCCCGAGGGTGATGCGCCAGTCGCAGACTAGCCGTTTTGCGACACTCTGACAATTGCGCGCCATGGAACGTTCTTCCATAGGCGCGCGATTTGTTGATCCTTTGCTTTCTCTTTTTGAATGAGATACTGAGCGGTGTAGTAAAGGTGGGTAAAACAACACAGGCGACAGGTTTGATTCCTGTCGCCTGGTTACGGAGCCTTTCCTGCCGACTTATTCGTCACGATCCCTGTAGTAGGGATAGGCCTCCTGGAGACCCCAGCTGTTTTCCGGATTATCCGGATACGAGCGCTGCATCAAACTTCGATCAACGGGTTCGTTGACCGATTCGTTGTCCTTGTACTCGGTAACCTTTGTGCTCTTGCCGGCGCTGTCGAAGGTCTCTTCCTTCTTGATGTTGCCGTCCCAGCGCAAGTCTTTGACTACGCGCGAGCCGTCTGCGTTGAACGTTTCCGTTTGTTCAACCGTCCAACCGCTGTAGTTCATCTTCAACTTACGAGTGACCTTTCCGTTTGCGTCCAGCTCTTCCACCGTTTGCAGGGTGTGGGAAGCCGAACCCCAGGAGGTCGGTTCAACCTTGTAAGTTTGGCGTGCAACAGCTTTACCGTTCTGGTAGAGGGTGACAACGCTGATCTCCGGCGCGGTGTTTTCGATGCGCAGCGTTTGTACGTTGTTGCGGTCGTAGTGCTCCTCGTTCGAGACTTTGTCGCCCTTACCGCTTTTCTTCATCCACAGATTGCCGCCTTTTCGGAAATACGTGGTTTCGAACGTACCGTCGGGTCTTTTGATTTCGACTGAGAACGGGCGTTTGCCATCGTACCAGTAGGTCGTGGTCTTGGAGGAGCCGTCTTTCTGGAGTTCCAGAATCCACTTGCAGGTTCCGTCCGAGCGGGATTCTTTGCCCTCGACGACGGTTTGCCCGTCGGCCGCGTAGACTTTGCGCGTGCGAATGTCGCCGTTCTTGGCTCGCAGCACGTATTCGCGTGCTTTGCCGTCTTCACGGAAGTAATAAGAAGCGCGTTCACCATTGCGAAAGCTGATGTGTGTTTCGATCTCGCGGTCGAGTTCGTCATACACATGGCGTCGCGCCAGCTCACCGGTCTTCTCATCCATAGGCTCGATTTTTTCGCGCCGATAGGGTTGAGCGGGTGTGACTGAAGGTTTCGGCTCGGTGGAAGATTCGTCGCTGTTGCAACCGCTCAAGGTGAACAGCGCCAGGGCGGCAACTGGAATGACCAGCAGCCACCACCACTTGCGCGTGGTTTTCATGGTTGTGATTCCTTGTCAGGATACCGAACCCGGAAGGTCTTCGTTGCAATGAAGCAGTGCTTGATCCGCGCAACGCTTGTTGTTGCTGAATTCAGGGCTGATTCTCGATGTGTCTTGCGTGGAAGCGTTTTCTCGGGAGTAGAGGGAAAAGGAAAAGATATGGCAAAAAAGCCTAGGCGAAAGCCGGCTGGAATCTCAACCGACCAGGTTTTGGGGCGATGCCTATAGTCAAGCGGGTGGGGAGTCTTTAAGAGAGCACGTTTGATGTGTTGTCAGTTAGCGCTCTGAGCGCAGGATGAGTCCCTAGTTCACTCTCAACGCAGTTAACGCGAGCTTTGTCGTTTGTTCGATGGTGGTGCAGTTGGGCCACCACAGTTATGCGTCCATTGATGACAATCGCGACACACAAGTTGAGCCTGTGAGCTGTGGCGGCATAGATTGAGTGCCTGATTCCCCACCGCCAGCTTGACCGAACCAAAACCAAAAAACCTGAGAGGCCCTACCGGCAATAAGTGTGAAGCTCGTTTATGACGATGAGTTGTTCATCAAAGATTGTTCTCATAACTTTGGGGAAAGCTGAAACTATGCTCTTTGAAGCCTCAAACCGAAAGCTTGGATTCTCCGGCTTGCTCTCGCTTGCATTCTCGCTGGCGTTCGAACCGGAATCGCGCGCTGGCGGTCCGCGGGTTACCACTGAAAAAGGAAAGCCTGGCAGCGGGATCAAGAAGATCACACGCTATCAAGCTCAAGTCGGTGCCGATGCCGAGCACCGCTTCGTTGAAACATCGCGCCACACCGTTTACACCGACGGGCGTGATGAGTGGCGTTACTTCAACGACGAAGGACGTGCTGCGCGTCTTGAACTACGCCATCCGGCCGGCAGCAAGATGGTGATTCTGAACGTGGACGTCGAAATGCCGTCGCGTGTCAGTCTGGGCGGTTCCGACGAGTTATACCTCGTCAGCGACGCGCCTGAGTTGGCACCCGTTACACGCACCTACAGCGCCAGCATGGACAACGGCGGCGTCATTACGACCGACGCTGTTAACGTGCCGATTCTGCCGCTTGAGTTCAAGTCGGTGGCTGCGTTTAAGAGCGCCAAGAGCGGTGTCACCGGCATCACCATCGGTACCACCGTTGTGACGTCGGCTCTTAAGGGACTTACTGGCGAGCCGCATTCGGCCACGACCACTCGCGTTGTGGAAGTTGTTGTTCGCTAGAACACCCGGGTGAGCACTAAGCTCAAGACAAACCGCTGGTGCAGAGGGAAGAGGGCGGCGTGAAGCGCCGTCCTCTGTCCCTTTTCTACCTTTTGGTCCTTTTTGCAATTTTCCGGACTCGACGCGCGGAGAAGAATGCCTCGTCCCTGCCATCTCTTTTCCCTCTTGCAGTAAGTGTTCAGTGAGCACAGTAGTTAGCAAGAGCCGGGTTTCCGGCTCCTGCTGATTAATCCCAGGTACTTTTC
>JAIELX010000026.1 GCA_019752635.1 Candidatus Obscuribacterales bacterium
GATCGCGTCATGATGGCCCTCCTTGGGCGCTTAGAGAGTTCGCAACCTAGAGGCTACCCCAGGTCGCAAGATCTGCTGGAGGGTCATCACTAATTTCAACTACAGATGGGACATGCTCATCATTCCTTCAAAACCATTTCTCTACTACCCCTACTAGTATTCCAATCGAAGAGCGAAAGGGTGAATCGTGAAGACCAATTGAAGGGTGAAGGCAACGCTGATTTATGCTATGCGCGCTGCACAGTCTCGCAATCACGGATCCGTGGCGTGGATTCACCATGGCGCCCGAAAGCAATGGTGGTCGGTTGCTATACGTAGGCAGGGTTTCCGGACTTGCACGCCGCGCGCGACCACACTTCGAATTTTCGATCCAACCACGACAACGGTAAGTTGAAGTTATCACTCCTCTCCACTTTTCCCGAGACCGCGCAGCACTCTCAACACCAGAACTCAGACTGAACTTCTTCGGCGGCCAATCTTGCTGCTGCGATCGGAGTGCCGCGATTACAAAGTCGAACGACTGTGGTACGGATTCGCCGATCTCCTATTCGGCGCGTGCTACTGACGCAGGCGCAGAATCGCGCTGCAACCGCACAGGTCTGCCGACGCGGTCCTCGACAAAGACCAGATTCTTATCGCAGTCACTACAATCCGTGAACAGGAGATTCCATGTCCAACAACGACAACACGCAGGCCGAATTACCGACGCAACGAATCGGTGCGCGCGTCACGCACCCCGGCTTCATGTTCACTGATGCGCATTTGGAACGCAATGCGGCATCTGCTTCGCCAGCGGATTCGCGCTGATCACGCTGATTCCACTCGTGATGCGCATCTGGCGCGCACTCGCGCCGCGTTTGGTGCGTGCATGGCGCGCAACGCGCGGACTGATCGGCAAAATCAAGAACATGTTCAAATCCTGACCTGACCAAGAGCTCGCTCCCGCAACGTTTCGGAGGAGCGAGCCGCACGGATTCCTCAGCACCCCAACCGGAGTCAAAATGTACACAATCGCATGCGTCACAATGATCCCGTTCTTCATGTTGTTCGGCTACGAGATTCGCTGCCAGTACGGTCTCTCCAAGCGCCGCCCCTCGTTTTCCGTCGCAGGCGGCATCGCGGTAGCGTTCATCTGGTGCTTCGGGCTCGACTGGATGGGCGACGATGCAGCCTTTCGCAAGAGCATGCTGCTCGCGGGCGCCACATTATTTCTCGGTCTGATGAGCGCCATACACCTGGAGCGACACTGGAAGCCACTCAGCGAGGAACGCAACAACAACCAGGCGTAAACAACACTCGTCAGCCAAAGGACAACGATCTGGATGGGAGCACCACACACCACTTGCGGTGCTCCCATCCAGATCGCTCACCGGAGACCCGCCAGATATCCCAAACGCACAAAATAAGCGGACGCCCCCGGGGCGTCCCCACCAAGATTGACATGTGTAGGCCGAATACAATACTAATACTTTACACCCGGACTTTACTACGCCTATCAGTAGCTTGTAGCAAAAAGCCTCAAAGCGAAAGCTTCGTAAAGCTTTCGCCGAGGCCAGAGGCACAGAACTCTAGCGCTTGGCTCGACTTCTGTGCCGCGCGCCGGTTCTGCCAGTGGTGGCATCGCGCGCCATTATGTAGATGCCCTTGAGCGTCAGTTCGGGGTCGACGTGGTCAAAGACAGCCTCATGCTCTTGAAGCGTGGACGCCCATCCGCCGGTCGCGACAGTGATCGCTTCGCAGCCGAGTTCGCTCTCGGCACGTCGAAGCGCTTCCTTAGCACCACCCAGGTGCATGACAAACACACCATTGCGTGTGTGTGTCTCGGTGGTGTGACCAAGCTCCGTGCCGGGGTTCTGCATGGTAATGGAAGGCAAGAGAGCCAATCGATGCAACGAATCCATCTGCATCGAAAGCCCGGGAGCAATCCACCCGCCGCTCTGCGCACCGACAGCATCAATCGCCAGGAGCGTGGTGGCGCTGCCGAAGCTCATCACGATTACCGGTTTGCGGCCCTTGCCGTAGATTTTCCACGCGGCAATTGCCGCAGCAACGCGATCCGCGCCCATAGCCGCGGGCATGTTCTTCAACACGGTCTGCGTTGCAGCCGTCACCTCGACCAACTTGCGCTTGCCGGCGAACTGCTTGATGAGAGCAGTCGCAGCAGGCACCACCGAACTGAGCGCAATCGGCACAGTTGTTTCGCCGAGAACGGACGCACAGCGAGTGGCCGTGTCAGCGGTGAGGTGCGACCAGAACTTAACAAGCTTGCTGTTCTTGAACAGCGCATATTTGACGTTGGTGTTACCAACGTCGATTGCAAGAAAAGTTCTCATCAGAAAACTCCTTGTGTAATTCAGTAAAGTTCAGCAATGCAAACCACGAATCGGCACTGCCGGAACTCACTGCAGACGAGCTCTCCGAAATGAACCGCACCTCATTTGCTGTATCACTACAGAATCAAATCGACGGAACTAGCGGAATAGCTTGCTTACGGGGGTTCTTCAGGTGTCTGCAAAGGTTAAAAGATAACGGCATAAACTAACCGACCGAAATGGAGATTCTCAAGGTGATTCAGCGGGATTTAGATAATCCGCTGATAATAAGCGCGCGATCTACTATTCCTCCTGGTAAAACAAGCCGCCTTCCCCTCGCAGGAGAGAGGGTTTCGGGTCCCGGACAATCGACGAACCCCACAGGAGCCCAGACAAGACACACTAGTACAGCTAGCCAAGCCAGCGGTTCCAAGAGCACTACAAGGTTGCGTGGCCTAACAGTTGCGCCACCCAAGGGATCGCTTCGTGCGTCTCTGCCCCCAGCCGAGCTGCTTTGGCGCGATTTTTGAACCGTTCGCGATCCATCGATAGCGTGCCGTCACAGTCTGCCATTTCGAATCCTCACTGCTTTACAATTGCGGCGGCTCATTAAATTTACCGAAACACGCCCCTTTTCCAGCCTATATGCGCTGACAATATCGCCATAACGACGACTCCCGGTCCACCAAGGACACGGCGCGCGTCACGGCCATCTGCGCTAGCCTTTTCGGCACCGGAGAACTTTCCATGTCAGACAGAAAAATCAACACCCACAGACGCGCAATAATCCTGGTAGTAGATGGCTGCGGCATCGGTGCGGCACCGGATGCTGCAGCATTTGGTGATCCTTTGGATGCAAATACACTGGCCAATACCGCTCGTGCAGTCGGTGGATTGAAGTTGCCCAACTTTCAACGGCTCGGGTTGGGAAATATCTCACCGCTGGAAGGCATAAAGTCCGTCGATGCGCCCGTAGGCATCTACGGCAAGCTACAAGAGTTATCGCGCGGAAAAGATACCCAAACCGGTCATTGGGAGATGATGGGTATCATCAATAACTGTGAGTTCCCTACATACCCGAACGGCTTTCCCGATGAGCTACTTCAGAAGTTCATCAAAGCAACAGGCTGCAAAGAAATTCTCTGCAACAAGCCATACTCCGGTACGCAACTTCTGGACGATTTCGGCGAAGAACATCAGCGCACCGGCTATCCCATTGTTTACACATCGGGCGATAGCGTCTGGCAGTTGGCATGCCATGTCGACACCATTCCACTGGCAAAACAGTACGAGTGGTGCCAGATTGCGCGCGACATGCTACAAGGTCCGCACCGAGTAGGCAGAGTGATTGCTCGTCCATTCACCGGCACGCCGGGCAACTACAAGCGACTAAGCTTTGAGCGCCGCGACTTCGGCTTGCAACCCCCCGGAGAAACGTTCCTGGACAATATCATTGATGCTGGTGCCGGCGTTTTAGGAATTGGCAAAATAGAAGATATTTTCGACAAAAAAGGTATCAGCCACGCCCAACACACCGGCACCAACAAAGAAGGTCTGGAACTGACCCTCGCCGCAATTCGCAACACATTCAACTTGAGCGGCAGGGAGATAACGAAGAACGCACCAAATTCGACACCACTGATTTTCACCAATCTGGTCGATACCGATTCTCTCTACGGTCACCGACGCAATCCGCAAGGCTACGCCGACGCCCTGGTCGAGATCGACAACTGGTTGGGTGAAATAGTCGACGCCATGACAGCGGAAGACCTACTCATAATTTCATCCGATCACGGCAACGATCCCACCGCTGCGGGAACCGACCACACGCGCGAATTCGTTCCGATTATTGCATACAACAAAATGCTGGAAGCGCTGCCGAAGCAAAGTAAGGACATTGGCACTCGCCAGGGCTTCTACGATATGGCGGCAAGCCTGGCAGCGTGGTTCCAGATGGACTGGAAACATGGTGGCAGTTCGTTTATTCCTCAGTTGACAGAGGTGGTGTGATGGCGACAACAAACGTGAGCACATTATTCAAAGGAGCTCGCCTGGTGGATTTCACCGGACGCGTCAGTGGCTTTGAGAAGTGGGACGGGTTCTCCACGAAATTCACGGAAATGGTGCGCAGCGATGCTCAGCCCAAGGCTGTCGTCATAATTGATCGCATTTTTGCCGGCAGAACGGCAAGCGCGATGCTGGTGCGCGACCATGTGAACATGACGGGAGACAATCCCCTAGTCGGTCCTAACCATCCGGGCGGCGATCGATTTCCCGTGGTGCAGGGAATCTATCTCACGGATTGTCCCGCAGGAGTCGCTACGGGAATAGCAGGGGGACTGTGTCAGGGAGTTTTACCGGATTCCGACGACATAACATTAATGCGCTCATTCGGCGTTGATTTTTGCTGCTACAACGTAGTGCCGGCCATGCTGGCGGCAGCACAAGCGGGCTGGAAAGTCCTGGCAATAGGACTGCCTGACGGGGTAGAGCTGAGCGCCGAACAGTTGAAAGAGATTCAAGAATTGACGAGGAAGAACTAATGGAGAAGGTAGCAGCCAGACCGATTGAAGCAGCCGTCGAATTCCTTCGCAAGTTTTCCGGGCAAGAAGTCCCTGCAGCAGCGATTGTTCTAGGTTCGGGCGTCAAAGTGCTGGAGAATTTGGAAGAGACACAAACGGCAACGTTTCAAGATGTTTTCGGTATCTCCCCCGGTGTCATCGGCCACTCGGGCGCCATTAGCCTTGGACGGGTGAACGGAAAGCTGGTCGCAGTACTACGCGGTCGCTTCCACTTGTACGAAGGACACGAGTGGGATGTTGTGACGCTCCCGGCCAGAACAATGGTTGAATGGGGTGTGCCGCAGCTTTTTCTCACGAACGCGGCAGGCGGACTTAACAGCTCCTTCAACGTCGGCGATCTGATGCTGATCACGGGCTATCGCGATCATCTGCATCCCGATCTTCGAAAAACCGGTCTGCTACCCGCGTTAAAGCGTCCGCCCGTTAGCTGCACCAATAATCTCACTGATCACGTTTTGAGTGTCTCGCGTGAACTCTCAATCGACAGCTCTGTGTTCCGCCCGCTGCAGACAGGCGTTTATGCCGGACTGCTCGGACCCAATTACGAAACACTTTCTGAAATCGATATGCTCAAGTCACTCGGCGCCGATGCAGTCGGCATGTCGACCGTGCCGGAGCTGCTTGCTTGCAAGGGCAGCAAAACCACTCCTGCCGCCATTTCAGTCATTACCAATGTTTGGAAGCCGGAAGAACTTGTTGGCGGACACGAAGAAGTTCTGCACGCCGCCAAGGAAGCATCAGAGCGACTAGATTTGCTGTTCCGCGCCGCTATCAAGTAGTTTCCAACGAAGTGCGGTTGGCGGCCTTCCGCAAGACGGCGGCTTTTGCTTGCTGACAATTTTGACACCGAATTCAGCTCGTCCTGGTGTCAAAAACGTCAGCAAACTTAAGAACACGCGATCACAACGCATCGATATCGGGCTCCATATCCGGTGGCATACGCAAGCTAGCTGCGAAGACGGGCGTCATCAAGGCGACCGCCTTCGACGCAAATGAAAAGAAGTGGAGGCTCGCGCGAGCCGCCAGCCGCGCACCGGTGGTGATCGCCCCACAGCCCTTCGTACCCTCCCCTGACGGGCAGTTGGTCCTGCGGGGCGCCCAAAGCACAATGGGGTTCTATTCCCCCAAGAACTTCAACAAGAGACCAAAAACCCCCGCGCCCTGCTCCCCGCTAGCAACATCGCCCTGCTCTCAGCTTTTAACGCTGAGCGGTACTTCTCACAAACTTCTACACCTTGAACACCGAGGAGTCTCCAATGCGTCTGATGCACCCGATGGGTCCGACATTCATCGTGCTGGAATCACTCGCGATCGCCTTCGCGGTCATCGCCATCATCGCCGTCGCCGTGGCCGTCACCGTTTACGCGTTCTTCTGGGCAATCGAGTGTTTCGCCTACTGGGGGCGACGCAATCGACAATCCCTCAACGAACTGCGCACTATCATCCACGAACAGGCACAAGCTCCAGCGACGCCCTCGCAAAACCGCCGCAACGACTCCGAAACGGGATTCGAGCGAGTCGGCGTCGCCCGCCCGGTATGCAGTGTTGTTAGCGAATGGTTGTCCTTCCACGAAATCGAGCTGTTCGTCAAAAATCCGTGCACGAACAGCGGCTGGCTTCGTTGGCTGCGCAAAGCAGAAGCGAACGGCAATGTGTTGCTGGTCGCCGTCATCCACAACAACCTGGGCGTGAAGTTAGCCCGCAAGGGCGACCTGGTCACAGCTTGCGAACACTTCCGATGCGCCGCCGCTGCATTCGAGAGAATCCCTCACGACATCACCGCCGGTCAATCTACCATCGCGTGCCTGGAAGCGCTGACTGGATTGGGGCACACGGAGTCCGCTGCGCGCCTGGCTGAAGTGCGAGCGTTGATGGACTCGCAGTACCTGCGCTTCACCATCGCCGACATGGTGATCCGCAACCACATGGCGGCGCTAATTCGCAAGGACGCGCCGGAAGGTGTGCACTGCTACCTTAAGGGCGCGGAGCTGCTGCGTCGCAACCAGAAGCAAGAGGCCGTCGCTATGTTCGAGCGCGCCGGCGACGACTTCCAGGCGAATCTCAGCGGGCAGTGGTACCGCTGGCCCATCGCCGCCGCCCGGAACGACCAAGTGGTGGCATCGCTGTTCGTGGACGGCTACGGCATCGAAGAAGCGGCGATGCTCTACGGCGCATTCAAAGTGGCCGAAGGAAGCGAAGTGCCGGGCGACGGGCTACGGGTGATCTTGCGGCAGAACGTGCAACTCGGCGGGATGAAAGTGGCATAGCAAGCCGCTCAGTGACACCGACTTGGCGAAACACTCCAACAGAGGGATTACAGTGGTCCGATCCTTTCTACAAGATACGCTGCGACAGACGCTCCCGACCCCCTACGTGGTAAGTCACAAGGGTATCACCGGGACTGGCGAGGTGCTGGCGTTCTGCGGTTTCATCATCGACGCGCAAGCGGGTCGGTTCGAGCCGGATGACGCGGTGGACATCGCCCGCGCCGCCGCGAACTTGTTCGAACACAAGGACCGCGTGGTGAAGCCCGCACCGCCAAAGAAGGTCGCGGCTTCGTACGGTATCACCACGGTGCCGCACTTCGTGCCGCGCCTGCACGTGCTTGAGGAGAGCGGCGCGGAGTTTGTCGGCGACGTGCTGTTCGACTTCGAGGGCGAGCCGATCGGTATCATCACCGAAAGTGGCGAGGTGATTCGCCTCGTCGCCTGAGCGCGCCTGTACACTGAGAGGATCGCCCGCCTCCCCCGCGTTTCATTCAGTCACTCCAAACAAACGAGAAGCTTTATGATTTATGTTCTGGCTGGCTTAGCGGCCGCCGTCGTCGGGTTCGTTCTCGGCCGCTTCAGCTTCAACGTCATCAGCGATGTCTGGCACTACATGTTCCCGCCGCTGAAGGACGAAGCACCGTCGGACTGCACCGACTTCAAGAACGCCGGCGCGGCTGTCGGCGTGATCGGAGCGGTGGGGTGGTGCGAAATCGCTCTACTCTGCGGCTCGCCGCTATGGGCAGTGCTGGGCGGCTTCCTCGGCGGGCTGGTCGTTCCGCTGATCGGGCTGGTGCTCTGCGTCATAGGGGCACTGGCGGTGGTGCTGGTCGTGTTGTGCTTCCTCCTGCTCGACGCGGGTGTTCGGTCCATCGGACTCCTCGTGAACCGCTTCGGGGGCTTCGTGGACAATGGCTACGCCCGTGCGAAGCGTGCGCTCAGCCCCGGCTAACCAACCAAACCTTGCTCTAACTCGGGAGTTTCAATGCTGAAGCCAGTGACGGTGATTGCCGTCGCGCTCGCTCCGTTTTTCCTCCTGTCAACGTGGCCGACGCTCCTTGTAGCGGCCTGTGCGGGCGTGTGGGCGCTTGCCACCGCGGTCCTGTGGGCGGTAAGTGAGGGCTGCGACAACCCGCGGCGACAGGCATCACTGCAACGATTCGGGCATGAACGAGCGGAATGGGAAGCGATCTGGGCACACGACAACGAGAAACAGCGCAAGCAGGATTCCATGCTGCGCTTCGGGCACGAAAACGCTACCAGCGAACAGTGCCGACAGTTCGACGACAACCGCCGGCGATGCCGGGAATCGCAATGGCGGTTCGGGCACGAGAACGCCAGCTGGGACGACATCAAGTTCGATGACCGTCGCCGGGAGGCTTCGCAGAGCTGCTTCGGGCATCCCGACGCCAGCGTCGAAGAAATCAACGAGCATCGACGCAAAAAGATGTCGCAGAAGCGATTCGGGCATCCCAACGCTTCCCTGGCGGAAATTCGGGCACACGATCGCAAGCACCGCCGGGCTGAAAGCTCGTTCGGAACCGGCATCGACGGAAGCAGCGGGTTGAAGATCGGCGACGGTCTAATCCTGGACCCGGCAACGGGCCAAATTACCGTTCGCCGCTCCTAGCTCGTTAGCAACACGCCATACCAAGCAGCACCGAACCGGGACCGCTAACCGGTTCGGTGCAATCTGCTTCTGAGACTTGAGGGGTCAACGGTTCCTGAAACCGAGAGTCCAGCAATTTTTCATTTGGTCCACGGTCCGGCGGCGTATAGTAGATGTCATCAGACGAGGATCTGATACCGAACTTTCCGAGCACTGCGGTCACATCACGAGGAACACTCTCTCTTGCCCTCCGACCAGGTGAGTTGCCACGGTAGCTTCGCTAAGCGCTGTGCAAGCAAAGTCGTTATGTCCAGGTGCAGGTCAACAAAGCGGCTTTGGGTCGTTTCTGCTTATGTGTTGTTGTTGAACGGGCTCGGTCTATAGAACAGCTCAGGATCAACTGGATAGGATTCAGTCACGCCCCGTGTTTTGACCGCACTCTCTCTGGAAATCTCCACAAAGCTCTCCTGACGCCGATTTACTTTGACCTCCAAACTCTCTGAAGGAGACAGCTGATGAGCCAGGCTCGGCAGCCTGCCGCGATCGAGACCGAGAGCTTCTGCCGCATCGGCCAGTTGAAACGCCAGTCGGCGCCCATCGGGCGCTTTCTGGTGTGTACGCCAACTGGCTCAGACGACCGCGGCTGCGGTCGGAAGTGTTTCGTTGCGTACGGGCAAAACCCGCCGTCGAGCTGGATGTACCGCTATAGCTATGACGACATGATCATGTACCGATGCGACGACTGCGCGCGCAAGCACCTCCGCACCTTGAGAGCCAAGGGCTTCAGGCGGCTCCGCGGGCAGAACCGCCGCGCCTCGCTCCATCGCAAGCGACAGGCAAAGCGAGATGAGCAGAGCCGTAAGCTGTACCTCGAGAAGAACGGCATCGTCTTGGCTTGAGTGTGCAGCTCGCTGGGCTCATGCTCTGACAGTGTTGAGCCTTCCTGCTGCAAACTACAGAAAGCGCTTCCAGAAAAACGAGGATTTACGATGAATCGAAGCTTCCTCCAACGGACTCTGAAGGGACGGAGCACGCCGAACCCCTATGTGGTCACCCACAAGGGTATCACCGGAATTGGCGAGGTGCTGGCGTTCTGCGGCTTCACCATTAACGCTCAGTGCGATCAATTCGCTCCCTATGACGCCAACGACGTCGCCCGGTCCACCCTGCTGTTCGCGCGCCCCGACCGCGTGGTGTGCATAGTCGAGCCGAAGAGGGTCCAGGCGAAGTACGGATCCCTCACCTCCCGGGTGGCGCACTTCGTGCCGCGCCTGCACGTGCTGGAGGAGAACGGCGCGGAGTTCCTCGGCGACGTGGTGTTCGACTTCAAGGGCGCGCCGATCGGGGTCATCACCGACGGTGGCGACGTGATTCGGCTGGTCTCGTAGTAACGCGGACAGGGCCGGGCGAGAAGCAGAAGACGTCACGGGCGAACGTCTTCTGCTACCTCTTTTCATTGCGCACCTCTGCTATCGCATTTAGTAATAAGCGGTCGCCTCCTCGTTGAACACCAAGTACAATCAGCATTTGCGAATCCGGGATGATGTCGCAGTTTCAATGCCTGATATTTCAAACGCCAGTCTGAGCTTCGAAAGGTCCTGGCTAAATATCAAGCAGTGGCAACTAGCGCAAGCGCGCTACAACTTGGTTCTTCTAAATTTTTATCCACCAAGGAACAGAACCCTCTCAGGGCAACCAATCCCGGACATCACCGAGGCGAAGCATCAAATACTTTTCTACTTATAACGTGTCCCGCAGACTCTCAGCGCGTTAGGGTCGGGGCACCTCCTGTTTCCGCTCGCATTTTATCGCCGCAATTTCATAAACCATCATCTTTTCCGGCTGCACTGCTTCAAGAAACTCGCGATTGCGATTCTTGCGCAGAGTGCCGGACGGAAACCGAATCTGCCTCGACCGCACGCAATCGAACATGTCACTGCGCAGTGGTCAGGCATCCGCGAGGTGAGTATCGGCAATAAGCCGATATTCAAACTAGAAATCTGCACCCTCCTCGAAGGAGACCGCATCATGAGCCAAGACCCCCAAGGGTCTCTGCCTGAGAACAGGCTAAGAAAACTCGAGACGCGCGCCGATCAAACTGACGAGCGCCTGCGCAAAATCGAGCTGTTTCTGAAACTCGCCCCCACCCCGGTGGAGCCCGTCCCGACTCCGGTCCCGACGCCCACTCCGGTGGATCCAGTCCCGACTCCAGTCCCGACGGACCCGATTCCGAACCCGGCTCCCGTGGACCCGGTTCCGACTCCGGTCCCGGTGGACCCCGTTCCCACTCCGGTCCCGGTGGACCCCGTTCCCACTCCGGTCCCGGTGGACCCCGTCCCGACTCCGGTGCCGGTGGACCCCGTTCCCACTCCGGTCCCGACGGACCCAGCCCCGACTCCGGTGCCGGTGGACCCTCGCCCTGAGCCGATCCCGGTTCCGGCGAAGCCCAGCTACGACTATTTCGG
>JAIELX010000123.1 GCA_019752635.1 Candidatus Obscuribacterales bacterium
GGTTGGTTGGCTTTAGACGGAGAGACTGTATGAAAGGTCTACTGCTTCAAGGCAAGATTGCTGCTCACAAATTCCCCCCGCCGGGGCTACATCTGGCACTCTCTTTTTCTCTGCTGCTGACAATGGTCGGCACCGCAGCACCACCCTCGGTGGCGGCGACCGGAAAGAAGCCTGCGGCAGGAAAGGGAAGCATCGACCGCAATCCTGCTCTCAGCAAAGCCAATGCCTTGTCTCTGGCTCGAAAGTACACCGAAGCGATCGAACAATACAAGCTCGCAGTCTTGAAGGAGCCAGGCAACTACCAGTGCTTCCAAATGTACGGACGCACCTTGGCGAAGATGGGCATGATTGATGAAGCTCTAGACCAGTATCAGAAAGGATTTAAGCTTAAGCCCAACGACGCAGAGCTCTGCAACGATATCGGCGTGGCTCTCTTCGTAAATGACCGATACGGCGATGGCGCACGCTATTTGAAAAAAGCGACGCAGTTGAGTCCCCGATATATAGCCGCGTACAACAACCTGGGCGTGGCACTCCAGAAATTGGGAGATTTCAATCAAGCGCACGATGCGTATGCGACTTCATTGAAACTGCAACCCACCAACGGTCAAATTCAGAAACGGTTGGATGCGATTCTCCCCAAATTGGCAGAATCGCAACATTTCGATTTTGGCGGCCCGGTGGACATCAACACGCTAAATCGCCCGGCGACAGTCGATACGGCAAACACCACCGGGGAAACCGCCACAAAAGCGACGCAAGATCCTAAATCAGCTCCAACGGCTGACCCGAAATCCGAGCAAACACCGGAACAGCAGCCGGCAGCCGCGGAGGCGCCAGCAAAATCAACACAAGCAACTACTGCGGCAGGAGCGCCGAAAGTATCGCCGCAGGCGGAACAAACGGTTGTCCAACCACCTCCGCCCCGGCAACCGGCTAGAAAGTCTACCCCTGCACATCAAACCGAGACGGCAGTGCGCAGGACGCCCCCGACGACTCAGTCCGCCACAACGCCGCCCGTGGCCGTCAGCCATCCGTTTTCGAACAAAAGTAGCGACATGGAAGATGTCTCAACGGCCCTTCCGGGACTGCCCGTAAGCGACAAACCGTCAAAATCGTCAACATCTTCCAGTCACACGACGCCTGGCGCTGACTCAGGCAGCGCCGACGACATAAGCCGAACCCTACCGTCGAACATCCCGACGATTCCGCCCAGCGACCCTACGGGCACGGACGGTGCAACACCAGCAACTACCGGAGCGACTACCGGAGCACCACCAGCGGCCGACACACCGACAAGCTCCTCATCAGCTACGACCGACCCAACCGTAACCAGTCAAACCGCGCCTGCAAGTACTTCATCAACAGCAACCAGCCCTACGAGCGCTCCCGCAAGTGCAACTTCCGAGGCAAGCTCATCGCCAACTTCACCGACAAACGAAACTGCTCCGCCGACAACCAACGCCACGGAACCGGCGACAACAGGAACGAGCCCCGCCGCTGGCGACTCAACCGCGGCACAGAATCCATCCACTCCTGCAATAGACACGCCAGGCAGCAATGATTCCGCCGGTGGTGCCCCCCCTTCATCAATAGCTCTGCCAAGCGATTCAGCAGCTACAACAACGACTCCACGCATCGAAGCTAGTCCTTCCGCACCGCCGCAGACACCACTGCCAGAAACGACACTGCCATGAGTTCTCTTTCGAGAATGGAATGACTGAGGCGCGCAAGCGCTACTCGAGCGACGGTTTACCACCGCAAAGAGCGGAGCGACAATCCTTCGAGCGGCCGCGCCTAAGCTCTAATGACGAGCTTAAGCGCAAAGAAACTGAAAGCGGCTGACGAGATTTGAACTCGTGACTGTGCCCTGGCAAGGCTCTATTTTGCCCCTAAACTACAGCCGCCCTAGCCGGAGAGAGGACTTGAACCTCCAACCCCCTGTTTACAAGACAGGCGCTCTGCCATTGAGCTACACCGGCGAACAAGCCCGCAACCAGAATTGAACTGGTATCACTTCCTTACCATGAAAGCGTTCTGCCGTTGAACCATACGGGCCGGCATTGATACCGCAAGTGGTATCGTCACTCGAACATAACTCACGAGCAACTTTGAGCCCGTGAACTATTCGACAATTTTCGGACAAGCGAAAGCAAGTCACAGCGCAGTTCGCGCCATGTTTCAAAATTGCCATTCAGCTATTTGTGAATCCTCCGAAAACAAATACACCTCCTGAACAACTCAGGAGGTGTATTCAAAAACGAATTCTACACTCCCCTGAAATCACGCAAAGCCTGTACCGGCGCCATTAAGCGTCGTTACGGCAAAGAAGGAAGGAGTCGTTACGTTCATTGAATTTGCACCAGATTGATCACAAACACTCCACTAGTAATATCATAAGTAACAACCATTGGCTAGCCTGTTTCTCCATTAAGTTTTCTGCTCCGGTGGCATAGAACTATTACCCGAACCCGTTACAGACGACCGATATGATCAATTGAGATGCCTGACCCATTTTCGCCAGGAAGCATTGTCGATAACCGCTATGAGATCATTGCTCATATCGGCGAAGGCGGCATGGGTGGTGTCTACAAGGCTCGACAGCTGGATCTTGACCGCATCGTAGCGTTGAAAGTGCTTCACGCGGGACTACTTTCGGATCCTGACAGCAGGGCGAGATTCGAGCGAGAAGGACGAGCGTTATCGGAACTCTCTCACGACAACATACTGATGTTCTTTCAGTTCGGTTTCTTTGATTCGATACCGTACATCGCGATGGAATTTCTCGAGGGGCAAACTCTTCGCGCGCTGCTCGATGAGAATCCAGAGGGGCTACCGTGGCAGCGCTGCCTGCCCGTCTGCATAAGCATCTGCGCCGCCATGGAATACGCTCATGGAACCGGAGTGATTCATCGCGATCTCAAGCCAAACAACATTGTGATAGTGCAAGATCCATCCCCGGACTTTGTCAAAATTGTTGATTTCGGTTTGTCCCGAAATATCAACGCGCAAAATGCTACCGCCCAACATTTGACTCAGACCGGTGCCCTGATCGGAAGCGTGTTCTACATGAGTCCCGAACAGTGCAAAGGGCAGAAAGCAGATCAACGCTCAGACATCTACGCAGTTGGTTGTATGCTCTACGAATTGCTTTTTGGTAGAGCGCCCTTCATCGCCGACAACCCGATCGGACTTATGCACAAGCACGTTGTTGAACAGGTCGAGTTTCCGAAGCAAGCGAAGAGCTCAATACCGGCAGACATAGCTACGGTGCTGCGAAAAGCATTGGCGAAAGACCCGGACCGACGCTACCAATCCATGCAAGAGTTCGAGACGGCGCTCCGTCGGATCGAAAGCGGTCAGTCGCTCGGCACCTCGACGAAAGAGCAACCTATCACCGACCGACGCGATTTCGCAATCCCTACGGCGATAGCACTGGCGGTAGCGGCACTCGCAATCGTCTGGCTGTCCCCCCCCGAATTGATTGTGGCTCGCATCAACTGTTCCAGCTTACCGGTTCAAGAAGCGGACACATTTCGTCTCAGAACAGCCAATGCATGGGTGGCGCAGGGAAATCTCAAACCAGCCATTGCGTTATTAGCAGACCAGCGCGACGAGTATTCACCACTGGCGGTGAGCTGCAAAGTACTGCGTGCTGAACTCTTACAGCGCACAGGCAATGGTAGGGAAGCAGTACAACAGGTCAGGGAAGCTCTGGCACAACTAGCAATGCGCGCCCGGCACTTGCCCGCAAACAAATTTCTGCAAGCGGATGCGAACAAACAACTATCGCGCTGTATAGCTATTCTGCACAATAACGGCATTAGTTTCATCGTGGCTCATGGATACTTTCGACAAAATCACCAAAGCTGGTACAGCAGCCCGCAAGGACAGGCGCGCACTCATCAAGAAGGAAAACTGGAGCCAGGCATCTATAGCTCGCTCAACGCGTTATTGCAGTACGGTGCAAGACGACAGGACCGTCCCTTTCAAGCGCGGCTTTACGAATTTGAATTGCCTGCTTTGGAAAGATGCACTGACAAGGTTTATGCAGCTGCAATCTACCGATTCCTTTCAACTACATACGTGGCGGAATACAACCCTGATGCGGCGAAATTCCGAGAGAAATCGCGCAGCCTGTTTGACCAGGTCGGCTTGAAAGTGGAGACACTCGATCTTCTCACTCAACAGCTTCATCCGCTGCTGACGCAAGGCAAAATCGAGGAAGCAAGAGAATTGCTCAAGCAATGTAATGCTCTGGTACCGCAAGTTCTGCGCCAGCAAGAAAACGGAATTGAAAACGATACACCGGTATTTGTGCGATTTAGGATTGCCCAGATGCTTCGAATGATGGCCGATTGCTCAATCAAGTGTGACGAACAAAAACAAGCTGAACGATACTTGCATCAGGCGATAGACCTGACAGCCGGTCATGGCAAAGCGGCGCAAGCAGCAGAATACTTCCACGATCTTTCCGGACTGCTTGTAGCACAGGGACGGTTCGCTGAGGCATCGGCCTTGCTCAATAAAGGTTTGGCTCAAGCCGGGAACGAAACCGTGATCGGTATGGGCAGCAAAAGCCTTATCGCGGAAGTTCATGACTCAATTTTGTCTTCGATGTTCATTTGTTGGAAAGCGCAGATGGACTTGGAGCGAGGACACGAAAACGAGGCCGAAAAGGGTTTCAAATTAGCTCTAAGCGGACTGGAAAATTGCGATGTACTTGAAGGATCGGACCTGCAGGGTCAAAAGATTGCCCAGAGCTACAACGCATACAAAGGAATTCTTGAATGCATCAGCAGGGACAGCGCACGCAGGGGCGAACTGACTTACTGGTGCCAGCGCGCTGCTCAAGCAATTCCGGCGCAGAACGGCAGGTTCGAACATGCAGAAATGCTCGCCACCTGTTCTCAGACACTTCGAGCACTCGGCAATACGCGGGAAAGCGATCGCTATCTCAACGAATTGGCAGCCTTTGCGGAGCAAAACGAAGACGCCGCCCCCTCAGCCTTTAAGACTTACATTCATGCGGCTTTGGTGGATCGACAAGCTCTGAACTTCAAGGCCGCCCTGGCGAAACTACAGCAGGCCGCAAAGTATGCTTTCGATCCCGAGAGCAATCACCTGCTATCGATCTCTAGCGGGTATGCCTACCTGTGCGCTGGGCAACCGGATATCGCAGCACAGTGCTTTCGGAAGAAAGAAGCGACCACGTTCGGTGCGGAGCAAGCTACAGTTGGATTGTCCATCTGCGCTTCTCTATCTCAAACTACAAGAAGCAGCAAACTATTGAGTGAAGAAGCAACAAAACCGCCGCAACGGCCGGACGACAGACTTGCATATCTGTTTGCAGTTGCTATTCAAAAGCCTTCAGCACCAAATGAGCCTGCGACACAAAAGTTACTGGAATACTGCCGCAAGGTCGCGCGGGAGCAAAAGATCAGTGCCCCCGTCGCCTTCGACCTCCCCGCCATCGCGGCACAGCTTCCAAACAGAAAGGTCGGAACTGAAATCGCTCTGGCGATGATTGCCGCTCTCGGCGTGCCGGAGAATAAGAGACGCCCTGATTATGCAAGTTTGGAGAGGAAATTGAAGAAGCGCTAAGGAACAAACTCGGGTGTTTCTACCTTAACATCTACCGCAGACTTGTCTAGATAGCCGATACGACCGTCGGACAGCTGCACTTTGTACTTGTTGTTTCTATTGATACCACTGACGATGACCAACCTGTCTCCGGGTTGCGGATGAGCCATCGCACGCCGGCGCTCATCACGCACGGTCATCGACTTTGTCACGATCGCCGTAGTATAGGCCGAACTTGCCGGCGCATGAGCCACGGAAGCTGGTTTTTTGAAGTCTACCAGTCCACCGTAGACATAGCCGGTTTGCCCGTTGTAAGACACTTTGTACCAGCCGCTTTCCTTGCCGGACACCGAAAGTTTAGCGCCACGAGGAATCTCCGTTAGCGTGTTGCCATTGAGCGAGGGCTTGGACCGAAGCCGAACCGAGGGAGACGAGAGATAGTTGGCAATGATAGCGGACTGAGTTCCGGGCGGCGACTTCGCTTCTTGTTCCTTGCGACGTCGCTCATCTTCCCGGCTCCGCTGTTGCTGTTCTTCGTCCTTGCGACGCTGTTCCTGCTCTCTTTTCTTAGGCTCCGGAGCGCGCGCATCCTTCTCCTGCTTAGATTCGACGGCTACAGGAGCGGACTCGCCGCCAGCTCGTACAACAGACGGCGCTACAGACGGAACACCAGAAGCTGCGGTTACCACGGATGGCGCCACCGTTGGTGGTGCCATCGCCGTGACATACTCGGGTGCTACAACCGGAGCAGCAGTAGCGGAAACTTCTCCACTCGGTCCCGAGGGAACGGTCGATTTCGGCGCTTCGGCAGTGGCGGAAGCATTTGCGGCAGGGGCTTTGGCCTCCGAAACGGCGAATTTGCTAACCTGCCATTTTTTTGAGTCTTGCACCAGCGAAACCAAAAACTCCTTGCCCTTCCCACGCAGCGAAAACGAGGGAGCCGCGTTTTTTCTACCCGAAAATGCAGTAATGGAGACATCACCAAGTCCATCACCGGCACGCTCCTTAATCATGCGGGCGGCTTCCGGACCGATGACGGGAAGGGTGAGTACGGCCATGTCCGGTTTCGCCAAACAACGCCCGAGCATGAAGAGGTAAGCATTCGCATCCGACCCGATATCGTACTCGGGCCAATACTTCGCGTCCTTCCACCGTAATCGCTGACGAATGGAGATGTCGGAAAGTGGCGACGAGAATGTCACTTTCTCTTCGCGAGCCATGGAGGCAACGGACAGATCAACCTGGACATCGGCTCCCGAGCCGACAAACTTCGCAGTGCCCTCGCCCTTGAGCATCGGCACCATTTTTTCAGTTTCGTCGACAATGAAATCAGGCAGCAACGCGTACGTTTTGACCCGGGGTTTGTGCGGAAGCTGTCCGCTGCTGTGGCCGACCAGCACTAGCACCGGACCGGCTTGATCGTTAACAGCTCGGGCATCATCGAACACTTCGAAATCCGGCAACGGAAACACCTTAGTTTCCGTTGTACCCTTCATTACAAGAAAGTCCGAAGCTTGCAGCAGCGTGTCAATCTCAACCAGTTTGAGGCCGCGCGGCAAATCCACCACATGAACCTCAAAAGCCGTTGAAGGCAGTGTTTTCTGCAACCGAGCCGCTAGTTTGGCGGAATTGTCGTCACCAAATCTTTCCAAAAATGCTTTCAGTGCGCCGTCGAGATCCGTCTTGATCCGTTTTGCGTCCTCGGGCGACTTCGGTCCGGCGGCAACGCGCTTGGCACAAGAGGTCAAACTTTCAGCGGGATCGGCCAGCTTAGGCAGCAGGAAGCTCAACGCCAGAGCGCCGGCAAGAACCAGGGCGCCCCCGCCGACTAAAAGTTTGTTGCCTAGCGTTTGCTTCTGACGAATCTTAGTGCCACAAAATTTGCACTTCGAGGAAGCTACTGAATTTCTTTGGTCACATTCGGGGCAGCGCATAAACTGACTACGCCTCCGTTAGCTGGATTCCCGCGTATCGCTGGTTCGAGCATCTGCGAAGCTAGATGCGGCTAATCTACCATTCAATGTATGGCAATCAGCTACCGGCAGTATATATCTTTAAAAGCCGTCGACCGACCCGCTTGTGAATTAACCAATTATAAGAGAGCGGGAAGCAGGCTGTCCCTCAGCCGCCATCGCAGTAAGCACAATGCAATGCAGACAAATCTTTGCCATAATCGCAGTTAGGAAAAAGAGGTAATCAAGTAACAATGTATCGGTCCGACAGGTCGCAAGCGACCGAGACTCTTTTGAAAGTTTGCCATCTGGCATACTCGCGCGGTTACCTTTGCGGAACTGAAGGCAACCTGAGCATAAGGCTTGCCGACGATCACATTTTGTCTACAGCAAGCAACACCTGCAAGGGGTTGCTTACCGAAGACGACCTTGTTCTGACCGACCTTGAAGGTCTAAGAACCGACAAGGGAAAGGATTCCCGGGCTTCCAAGCCGTCCACTGAATTAAAAATGCATTTGCTTGCCTACCGGCTAAGACCTGACATAGCAGCCGTCATGCATGCGCATCCGACGGTTACAGTCGGTTTGACAGTTGCAGGCAGGAAACTCTCAACGGCGATATTGCCGGAGGTTCTGTGCAATCTGGGCACAATTCCGGTGGCATCATATGCAACACCAAGTACGGACGAAGTTCCCGAAAGTTTACGTCCCTATCTGGCTGAAAGTGATGCCATCGTTCTTGATCACCATGGTGCAATTACACTTGGCGCCAATTTGCACGAAGCCTATTTCAAGATGGAAATGCTTGAACACCACTCACAAACATTGATGATCGCCGAACTACTGGGTGGGGCAGTGCCATTGAACACCGAGCAAGTCGCAAAGCTGATGGCTGTTCGTTCCGTTTATGGACTGACAAGGCCGGTGCGAATCTAAACCTGATAGGATGTTTCTTTATTTGCGATGATAAAAGTCATCGACAGTGAACTCCCGAGGGGAAAAACCTTTGACCGAGCAGCTTCACCCTGAAGAAAAGATCACCACTATCATTTTCGTGCGCCATGGCGACACACTGCAGACAGAGAGCGGCAAACTTTACAATGATCATTCAGTGCCGCTCACGGAGAAAGGGCAGCAGCAAGCACACGGTGTGGCAAAATGGATTCCTTCGCAAAAGCCTTCCATGCTTCTATGTAGCCGGGCCGACCGCGTGCGCAGCACAGCGGAAGTATTGTCCGCGGAATTGCAACTCCAGTACCAGGTTGTGCCGGAACTAAACGAGCTCTGTCCGGGCGAATGGGAAGGGCGTTCATATCTTGAGTTAAAGAAGGAAGAACCGGAACAGTACCACAAGTGGTGCCAGGATCCGATCCGCCATTGTCCACCTGGCGGTGAATCCATCGTTCAACTTTACGACCGAGTCAAGAAAGAAATTGATGAGTTGATAGAGAGAAACCACGGAGAGCGAATAATTCTGGTAACACACGCCGGAGTGATTCGCTCAGCACTTGTAGCGGCACTCGGCATGCCGATCGACAATTTCTGGCGTATCTCCGTTCCCACAGGATCTATTTCGAGGGTAGATTACACTTCTAACTTTGCAACAGTGCACTACATGTCATTGCGCGTTTAAATCGGCTCCAGCTTCACTTTTTTCCTTCATGAGCTGAACAAGTTTTTCTTTCTGTTCGGTGTTCAGCGATTGTCTGATGCTCAGCATCAGCTTCAACCGGTCCATTGAGAGGCCGGTCTGCAAGGAATTGATCTCCTCCTGCAATCCAAACACTTTCTTTTCATCCAGCTCGGCACAGAACGATTGCTCTTTAAGCTGTTGTTGCAAATTCTTGATCCGCTGCAAGCGCACTCGAGCAGATTTTTCATAGTCGCTGGCCAGTTGCCTGATTTTAAGCTCTTGCTCAGCACTAGCTCCACAATCGCGGTAGATAGCCAAAGGATCGGTCTCGGCCGCGTTAGTGCGAGAAGAAATAAAGGCACTAAACAACAGCAGAATCGTAGTGACGAAAAACACGGAGGAACGAGGCATGCGATTACTCACTTAAGGGACTATCTCTATAATCGCATAACTACCGTGTTTCAGGTCCCTTAATTCGATCGAGCGCAGCTTGCACATCTTGCAATCTTTGCGTGCGGCGAAGTTGCGTCAGCGTACTTGCATAATCCGACAAAGCCGGCCGGATGAATTCTCTATGCATACCGACGTCTTCCTTCTTTTCTGCGGCGACATAGATTTCCCACACCTGGAAAACGCCCTCAAAATAGCGCGCGGCCAACGAGTATTCCTCCCGGTTGACGGCACGTCTTCCTTTGTACAATGATGACTCTAGAACTTCGATGTCAAGCCGTCCCGCGGCTGCTTCGGCGATCGCCTGGAAGTAAAGCGAGTCCTTTTTCAATCCAAATACCTCATGCAGGCGATTCTAACCGAAAGAGGGAAAGACTCTTGTTTAAGACGTGGCGAGGCTTTTCGGTTGAGGCAGTTAGGGTTCGCGTTGCAAAACCTGATTTAAGGGGCGATGAAATTAAGCAATTTTATAGATATAATCGACAGCTCCGACGGGTTGGAAGTACAGTCCGAAAAGCTACGGAAAAGATCCATGCATGATGATGTCGACGAATCATTGAAATTCGAAACACTCGCAGCAGTCCTCAACTTGGGGCGCAGCCAACAGAAGGATCTGGTGGAATCACTGGCTCAAATGATGAGCTTGTCTTTGCCGGACAGCGTTAGTATCACCCGTGGTGGCTGGTTCCTTTCTAAGGAAAAGCCTATTGAAGAATTGACAATAAAATTCGACGATTACCACTATCGCATTGTTAAAGAGGGTTCAGGCTATTCGGCTCGGGCGCTCAAGATCGTTCGAGGAGTCGCACTCAAGACCACGGAAATGGATCTGGAAGCATGTTTCGCTGAAATCATCAAAGAGTTGACGGCTCTGGCGGAAAAGAACTCAAAAGCTCGCGATGCACTACAAAAGTTTGTTGCCGGTCAGTAAAGATTAGTTCGCAAAAGGAGAAATCATGACGCACGAAGACTTGCCCGAACACGCCAAAGAACGCCTTCATGCAATGCGCGGTGATGGCGGTCACAAGAAGTTGTTCACAAGCGATCTGTCCGTCAATGAGTTTTTACTGGTCCGCGAGGCAGGCTTCGAACCGGTCGGAATGGTACTGGGCACGTCTATCTATCACATCGGCTTTCAGCAGGCTCGCTGGACCAAAAACGAAGAGATGCAAGTATTAACGCAAGCGCTTTATCACGCTCGCGAACTGGCAATGTCGCGCATGGAAGAGGAAGCCGAAGAATTGGGTGCCGACGGTGTCGTCGGCGTGCGCCTGAAAGTAAAACACATGAGCTGGAACGCCGATCTAGCTGAGTTTGTCGCCATCGGAACAGCAGTCAAACATCTTAGCGGAGACAAACGTTACCGCGCCCATAACGGTAAGCCGTTCACCAGCGACCTGTCCGGGCAAGACTTCTGGACACTATTGCGCGCCGGCTACAGACCGGTAGGAATGGTAATGGGCAACTGCGTTTACCACGTTGCGCACCAAACATTCGGACA
>JAIELX010000107.1 GCA_019752635.1 Candidatus Obscuribacterales bacterium
GTGGTATTTCGGGGTTGTTATGGTATAACGGATATATGCTGAACTTTGGAGGTGAATCCGACGCGTTCAGTTCTTTATATCAGAGTTTGGCTTTTTTTAATTCTCATTACTATTTTTATTGCCCACATAACCCTATACTAAAGCCGTTTTACTAGCGGCGATTCGCATCGCGTCGTGTGATTCGTCACGGCTGTATGGAATCGCGTGGGCGGGAGGTTCAAATGATCGAAGTTATACGCTCTTTCCGTGATGACGAGTCTGGACAAGGTATCACTGAATATGGTGCCATCCTTGCTTTCGTAGCCCTTCTGGTTGCGGTTGTATTCGGATTTGCTTCCGGAAGCTTGCAGTCTGCAATTTCGCAGTCGTTCTCGTCTGTGACATCGCAACTCAACCGTTTGAACTCGGTTAGCACATAATCCGACGGATAACAAAAGTATTGAAAGAGGGGGGCTTCGGCCTCCCTCTTCCTTTTTGAGCGCTTCCGGGTTGCACCGTATCTGGTGTGTCGCAAACATTTTCCAACATGCGTGTTGGAAAATGTTGAGGAACTTACAGTTTGTTGCTGCTCGAAATGCCGCCAGGTACTGTACTGCCGGACGTGCTTGCTAGCGAGGTCACTTTCGAAAAAAAAACGGTGCGCCGCATTTTTCTTCAGTGGTTTGTTTCGACGTCTTGCTTCAAGATCCTCAATGCAGGCTGCGCTCGACATTGAACCCATTCATTTATAAGAGAATTTCTCCCAATGGTTTTGAACAGGAAGCGGTCTCATCTGCGGTGGCGGTCACCTGTCGTTGAAAAACGCATCAGTCATCTGACCGACCCGCGCGCGGACGATTCACGAACTGCAATGTTTCCGTTCTGGTTTCTTGTGTTCGGTTCGCGTTACACCACCGGTAATTATTGAGAGCGAACGTTCTGGAGACGTGTCGAGTGTTGTCTGTTTTAAGTAATGCTGATAAAACCGATGAAATATTTCTCACAATCGGATGTGATTGTCTGCTTGCAAAGAGGTCTTGCGTCGCTGTCATGCCCTACACGCGTGGGTGTAGAGCATTCTGTCCGTCGCGCCCCGTGCCACGGGCTCGCGGCGGGAGGTCAACTCAACGTTGTCCGCTTATCGCGAATATGCATTAATAGTATCTGGTTAATCTTTTTCGCTTGTTACTAGGGAGGAAATGGAATGAATCCATTTCGAAACATGTTCCTTAGCCTGTCCAGAATGCCCCCATTCCTGATGCTGCTTATCATCTGCGGCTTGGCGGTTACCGCCACTGCGTTGTATATGCAGCAAGCCGATAAGGCCAAGAATGAGGTCGCTCAGATCAAGGCTGCAAGTGAAGCAGAAAAAAATGTCAAAGACTACGTAGTCATGACCAAGAAAGACATTACGGAAGGAGAATTGTTCTCCGACCAGAACGTCGAGCTCAAAGAAGTACAAAAAGCTCAAGTGCCTCAGCAGGCGGTGCAAAGCACCTCCGGCTTGTATGGTAACGCTGCCAACTGCGCAATCGCGTCGGGCAACATCGTTTTCCAAAGCTTCGTTAAACCGATTCAGGCACAAGTTACGGACTTCGAAGGCAAAATTGGCCAAGGCATGCGTGCTGTAACGTTCGGTATTGACACCAACTCCGGTGTTGCCGGTTTCGTCGCTCCAGACAGCCTGGTCGACATTCTGTGCATCACGGGTGCAGGTGCCGAAGTTAAAGCTGCTCCAGTGCTTTCGACCGTCAAGGTAATTGCAGTAGGTACCACCTACCGCAAAGCCCCGGGCGAGACGCAAGCAACGGCAGCCAGCTCGGTAACCGTTGTTGTTAATCCCGATGATGCGGAAAAGCTGGTTAAGTCGGTCACCGCTGGCCGTCCTTACCTGGTTCTTCGCAATTCCAAGGACCTGACCCCGGTCCCGACGGTCGATATTGCGGCTCTATTCCCGAAACCCAAGGAAATAGAAGTGCCCACGGAAACTGCAAGCAGCAGCTTGCCGCCTCCGAGCCTGCCGCCTCCGCCGTTGCCGGGAGGCACAGGCAGTGTAGGTTCGCCCGATGCCGCACCGCCCGGACCTCCCCCGCCACCGCCAATGCACGAAATCGAGCTTTGGTCTGGCAGCAAGAAAGAAGTGCTCTCGGTTCCTCAGGGCTAATCCTAGCTGCACAGAGGTTCCATGAGGATTTCGATCCTGTTGAGGGTAGATCACAAGAGGTAGTTTTGATTCGGAGTGTCTGACTGATATGAAACTAACAACGCTTCTGGTTTGCGACGCCGGTCTGGATAAGCGTCAGACCATCGAAGACTTGATTCACAGCCAACCATCGTTGGCTCTCGTGAGCACGGTCTCCGGAGGCATGGCGCGTGAGCAAATTGGCAGCTTGCACCCAAAACTTTGTTGGATTGAACTCAGTCCTGCGCCTGTTCGCGGCTTATCGCTTTTGGCCGAGCTAAGAGAGGCATTCCCTGAGATCTACTTCTTCGTCAGCTACGAAGTACCGGACCCCGAGTTGATACGGACCGCGTATCGACTCGGGGCGTCCGACTTCCTGGACGCAGAGCGTTGGCGGACAGATTTGCCCGCTGCCGTTCAGAGCATCTTGCTCAAGCACCAGTCCGACAACGTTTCGACCGCAACCGGTAAAGTTGTCGCAGTATTTTCGCCCACCGGCGGAATCGGAGCCACCACGGTTGTAACCAACCTTGCCGGCTATCTCGGCAAATACGGCGAGTCTTGTATCGTCGACTTGGACCTTCAGTTTGGAATGGTGGCACACTATCTGAACCTGGAACCGTCCTTCTCGCTATCTACAATCGACTTTGCTCACACCAACTTCGACTCAACCTACTTGCGCAACCTGATGACCAAGTACGACGACAAGTTGAGCGTTCTGGCCGCACCGCCGGAACTAGAAGATATAGGCGATATTTACGCCGCCCAAGTACAAGAAATTCTCTACACGGCTAAGCAAGAGTTTCGCTACACGGTAGTTGATCTACCGAAGAACCTTTTGGATGAAAGGGCTATCGCAACGCTCGACTTGGCCGATCACTGCCTGGTTCTAACTGAATACAACTGGGCTTCAATTTTGAACACCAGAAAGTGTCTCGATACTTTCAAGGCTCACTACAATCAAGAAAAACTTCTCCTCGTCATCAACAAGATGGAATGGCTCCCGCAAGACGTTCTTAGCGAGTGTAAGGCTAACTTGAACTATCCGGTTTTCCATGAAATCGCCAACGATCCCAAGACTGCCAAATGGGTAATCAACCAGGGGCAAATCGCTCCGTCGCATACCGGACTTGGTAAGTCGATGGAACAACTTGCTCGTAAAATCACCGGCGGCGAGCAATTGCTGCTGACCGCCAAGGACGAGAAGGCGGGCGCGGGCTTCAAATTCCCGTCAATTTTCGGCAAGAAGAAGTAATTATAGGGGGCGCACATAGATGCCAGACGACGAGAATAAGAACCAGAATCTTCCCGCGCGCCAAGCCTCATCTTTGATGGGGCAGTTGGTAAGACAGCGCCAGGAAGGCGGCATTGCGCCTGCTCAACAGAACACCGGATTATCCGGCGGCGGACCCGGACAAGGTGTTGCCGGCGGACAAGCTGGACAAGGACTTTCCGGCGGCGGCCCCGGACAAGGACTCGCTGGAGGTCAACCCGGTCAGGGCATGGCCGGGCGCCAGCAAGGCGGTGGCATGCAGGGACAACAAGGCGGCGGATCGGTAGCTGAGCAATCAAGCTTTTCGAAGTCCGATCTTGAGCGTCTCGATCGCAAAGGCGAAGACGAAAGTCAGCAGGCTATGCATGACCCGAACGCTGATGCCACCAAGTTCCAAGCCAACTTGCTGCTAATTCGCGAACGCGAAAAAATCATTATCGAACAATTACGTCGAGAACTGGACACCTCCAGACTGACTCAGATCAGTGAAGACACACAAGCACAAGTGCGAGCTCGCATCCGCGAAATGGTAAACAGCGATCCTGCACCGCTTACCATGATGGAAAAGGGCATTCTGCTCCAGAACGTACTAGACGAAATCTTCGGGTTCGGGCCGCTCGGTCCGCTCCTGCGCGACCCCAGCGTTGGCGACATCTGCGTCAACAGGCACGACCTGATTTACGTTGAACGACATGGTCGTCTGGAAAAGACAACAGTTCAGTTTGAAAACGATCGACACCTGCGGCTGACCATCGACAAAATCATTCAGCCCCTCGGTCGTCGTCTGGACGATAACTCACCGATGGTAGATGCCCGTCTTCCGAACGGTTCACGGGTTAACGCCACCATCCCGCCAGTATCAATCGATGGACCGACAGTCACGATACGCTGTTTCGGCGCCACAGTTCTGTCTCTCGGTCAGTTGGTCGAAAAAGGCGCCATGTCGCTTCAAATGGCTGAAGTGCTGAAAGCCTGTATTAAAGCCAGAATCAACTTGATTATCTCCGGCGGTACAGGTTCCGGTAAAACTACTCTCCTCAATGCATTGTCTTCGCACATCAATCCACGCGAACGCATTATCACCATCGAGGATGCTGCTGAACTTCGCTTGCAACACGAGCACTGGGTGCGCATGGAAACTCGCCCGCCCAACATTGAAGGCAAGGGACAAATCACGCAGCGGATGCTTGTTATCAACACGCTTCGTATGCGACCCGACCGCATCATCCTCGGGGAATGCCGGGGCGAAGAAGCATTCGACATGTTGCAGGCCATGAACACCGGTCACTCCGGCTCCATGACCACAATCCACTCTAACAATCCCAGAGACTGCACCAAGCGTCTGGAGAACATGATCTTGATGGGCGGCTTAGACATGCCGGCTAAAGCAGCTCGCGAATTGATCGCCAGCGCCATTCAGGTAATTGTTCAGATCAAGCGGCTTGAAGACGGTACACGTCGCGTAACCGAAGTCGCTGAGATCACAGGGATGGAAGGCGAGACCATTGCTATCAGCACCTTGTTCCACTTGGAACGGGAAGGTCGCGATGCAAGAGGCTTCTTCAAATGCCGCCACGTTGGTTCCGGACTGCCTCCCAAATTTATGGATCAGATCGAACAAGAAGCTATTCCGTTCAAGCTCGAGTGGCTACGCTAACGCGTGCTTTCAAAAAATCTGCCGAGAGACAACTAGATGGACCCAAACCAGACACCTCCTCCACAAGATGGTTCAACGCCCGCGCCTGCTGATCCCGCGGCACAGACCGCGCCGCCAGTAGACCCGGCCGGGCAGCAGGCTCCGCCGGCATCCCCGGTTGGCACCGACACCGGCACCTCGTTCACTACGACCGATACGTCCGGTCAGACTGTAGCCACCACTCTCGATACCACTCCTCGGTTCCTTGGTGTTCCGACTGATGCATTGATGGTTGGCGGTCCAATTTTTCTGGCCGGCTTGTTGTTGTTCGCTTACTTGACCGGCCGTTCCGGGCACACTGAGCAACTCTCGCGCTTAGACAAACAACGCAAGCGCTTCGAAGCGAAAGAATCAGCCAAACCTGAAGCTATCGATATCTTCCTCAAGACCGAGGAAGATATGCTGGGCAAACTGCTCTCGCAGGCAGGACTTGAATCGCAGTACGTCAAATACAAGGGGCGCTGGATTCTCACCATTTTGGGCACCACTTGCGGCATGGCAATCTTTTGCTTCATTCCGCAAACAGGCGCTGCGGCCCTTGCACCGTTTTCAATTATTTTGGGACCGGGTTTGGGTTCATTCGGATTCATTCAATATCTCAAGTATCTGGCGTCAGATCGGCAGAAAAAACTTACCGTTCAGTTACCCGGTGTACTCGAGTCCATGGTGAGTACATTGAAAGCCGGATCGCCGGTAGTCGAATGTTTCAAGTTACTATCGGAAACCGCTCCGGAGCCCATTCGCTCTGAGTTCCGTCGCGCTCTTGTTTCGCTGCAGTTGGGCAAACCGTTCCGCGAAGTATTAGCTGAGATGGGAACGCGAATTCGCACACCCGATTTTCGCTTGCTGACGCAGGCCATATTCATCAGTCAGGACGTTGGTGCAAACTTAGCCGACGTTGTTGCCACCATTGCTGAAGCCATTCGTGAACGTTTCCGATTGAGAGATTTTCTTGCTGCTTTGACCGCTCAAGGTAAGATGACGGCCATGTTCATCGGAGCTTTGCCGTACTTCATTACCGGAATGACTTATGTCATCACGCCCGGTTATATCACGCCATTCCTTAATCACCCGATTGCCAGAATCGTCTTCATCGGGCTCATGATTTGGGAAGCAATTGGCGCATGGATTTTGGTAAAAATGACCACATTCGAGGTGTAACCCCATGGATATGATGGGTGGAGTGATGATTTTCGGCATAATAATGACCATCTTTTTGATGGTCTATGCGCCGATTTACCAAATGAACCAGGACATGTACGGGGTTCGTATCAGACCGCGTAAGAAGCTCTCGGCGGAAGACGAAGTCACCAAGCCGAAAGACTCTCTCATTCTGGTCGCTATGAAAGCGATCGGCGATCAAGCTATCGCTACCTTTCCGCAAATTGCCGACGAACGTACTCGTACATTGTTGATGCATGCGAATTACCGTTCCGCTGCTCACCTTTCTACTTACATAGGCATCAAGACTACGCTGGTTACAGTACTTGAGCTGATGATCGTTTTGAACGGCAGTATGGAAATTTTGGTCAAAGTTGCAGCCATGATCGGTGCTGCGTTCGTGACCTGGATGATGCCTAACTTCTTTCTTGCGGGACGCGTCAAAAAGCGTCAATATCTGATCATCAATGAATTGCCCACCACCATCGACTTGATGATTGTCTGCGCCCAAGCCGGTCTTGGATTATTGATGTGTATCGACAAAGTGCAAAAAGAAACAAGAGATACGTGCCCGAACTTATCTGCCGAGTTGGAACAACTAATTCAAGACGTTAAAGTCTTCGCTAAGTCCGTTCCGAATGCCCTCAAGGATATGGGTGAGCGTTGCGGTGTCGAAGACATTGGAGCCATGGCAAGCGCTTTGATCTCTGCTGAGTCAAAAGGTTCGGATATCAGCTATCCATTGAGACAGCAAGCAATTGCTCTGCGCGACAAGTTGAAACGGCGCAAAGAAGAAGAAGCTTCGAAAGTGCCTGTGAAAATGGTTCCAGTGATCATGATGTTCATCATGCCCCTTATTCTTTGTCCAATGTTGGGGCCTGCCATCATCACAATCATGAGCGCCATGGGTCCGATGCTTGGCGGCGGTAAATAGAAGCTGGTATCGTCTTCGGTGGCGAGCAAAAAGTTGTTGTACTTCTATAATGAAACCCGCAGCCGGTTGTTGGCTGGCGAGGTAGTTGTTGCCAGCAATTTTTTTAGCCGAGTGAAGGGCTTGCTGGGCACGAGTTCGCTTGCGTCCGGCTGCGGGATTTACATCACGCCTTGCCCCCAAATCCACATGATTGGAATGAAGTACGCAATCGATGCTGTGTTCATCGACAGCGATAATCGCGTGATTGGACTGGCGGAGAGCATTGCGCCAGGGCAGATTTCACGCAGCTTTCGCAAAGCTCATGGCTGTCTTGAGTTGCCGTCCGGCACCGCCAGTGATACCGGCACCGCGGTCGGGGATCTGATCAGGCGTGGTGATGCTCCCTACGGCGAACCTTAGCGAAAGCCCAGAAATGTAGATGTTTGCTCTTCGAAAATCAGAGCCAGGATTGTACCTGCCGCAATAAAGGGACCGACGGGAATGATTTCCTTGCGGACTTTGTTCAGGTTTTCCAGGTTCGGTTTTGGTGGTGTGACACCGGCTTTTCGCGCCTGCTCGGCCATCCAGAAGTCGTGCCATGGAATCGCTCTGGAAAACTGAATGATGCTGAATAGACCAAAGATCAAACTGTAGTAGAGATAGACCATGAAGACGAACGCCGGTCCGAGGAATGCTCCAATAGCCGCGACTAATTTGGTATCACCGTGCCCGAACTTCCGCATGAAAAACTTGGTAACGCTCATTATGAAGACGCCGGTAAACCAGCCAAGGACGCCATTCAAAGCTCCTACTCCGGCGCGCAGGTAAAGATCGGAAGGCGTAGCAAACGAAGCAAAATAGATCGCTTGCGCGACAATGCCAATCAGCGCCGCAGGAAACGTCAGCCAGTTCGGAATTCTCCTTGAGCGCATGTCCGTGACGGTAGCGATCACGACCACAACCACCACACAAAGTTTCAGAACTAGATTGATGATGTCCATCTTTGTTAAATGCGCTCCGGCGTCTCGGCAAGCCTCGTTGCCTCCGCGTGTAAAGTGCGGCGGACGCGTCACCTCTTGGATCGGGTTGTTCCGCCCTGATTCAGGATGGAGTGTAGACGGCTATAGCTTCTATTTCCACGGATACGTCTTTCGGTAAACGCGCCACTTCTACCGTTGCGCGGGCGGGTTTTGTTTCGACGAAAAACTCGGCATAGGTCTGATTCATCACATCGAAATCTTTGAGATCTTTCAAGAAGACTGTCGTTTTAACAACTGCATTGAGGTTCGAGCCGACGCTTTCGAGCACGGCGGAGAGATTCTTCAATACCTGCCTTGTTTGTTCGGCGGTGTTTCCGGTGCTCAATTGTTGCGTTGCCGGGTCAATGGCAATCTGCCCGGACACGAAAATGAAACCGTTGGCTATGACAGCCTGGGAATAGGGGCCCACCGCCTTGGGCGCTTTGTCCGTCGAAATAACCTGAAGCATTTCACTCTTCCTCCTGGAACGGCGCAATTATAGCTGCTTGAGCGGGAGCGCTTCGGACAAGGGCAAAATTTTTCTCGACTCATAGTCAAGTAGAAGCTATACTGGGGGTATTATCCGTGCACTTGCTCTTGACAGGAGTATTCAATAATGTGGACTAAAGCTTTATACGTCGCGGTGGCTGCCACCCTTATAAGCTGTCCTGTCATGGCGCAAAACGCCCTCAACTCAACCGCAAACACCGGTGCATATGGCGGTTGGGATAACGGCCCGACCGAAGGTAACTGGAATGGCGATTCCGGCTCGACCGGACCTCAGTTTGTCGGCTTGCCGCAGGCATCGAGCAGCTCACCCATGGCCGGCGGCGGTAGTGCCCCGGGAAACCTTGCGCTAAAGCAGCTTGGTAAGAAATCGCTTCCTCCGACACGCCTGGAGAGCTTTGTTCAGAATTCCGGCAAGAATCCCAATATTTACGGTGACGAAGGGGTTTACCTTCCGCCCCTGTTCACGTTCCAGCAAAGCAACCGTATTGAAAGCGGCATGAACATGCCCGACCTCACTACCAAGCACCGCATGAACGGTCCTAGTGCCTGGGATTTCCCGCAGTAACCTTTCTATTTTTGAACTCCGTTTTGTCGCGCCTCCGCGCGTAGACCGGCGCGGCTTGCCTTGGTCTGTTGTCATTTCCGAACGAACGTGTTGCTTTGTAAACGTCTTTTCGCCTTAGTCGGGCGGAACAAGCCTGTTTGGACGCGCGTTGTCACGAATCTTTCACAACTGATCCATATGATAAGTCACTCCAAGCACCGCCTTTGCGGAACGCGCGTTATTACCAGGAGCAATGAGTTATGTGGAAGAAGTCTTGTCTTGCAGCAGCAATTCTGGTTGCCACGGTGAGCGGTTCTCCCGCTTTCGCGCAGAGCGCACTTAATTCGACTGCTAATACCGGTGCCTATGGTGGATGGGACAATGGTCCAACCGAAGGCAACTGGAATGGCGACTCTGGTTCGACCGGAACCCAGTTTGTTGGCTTGCCCCAAGCATCGAGCAGCTCGCCTATGTCCGGCGGCGGCAGCGCCCCCGGGAACATTGCTCTGAAGCAACTGGGTAAGAAATCGCTTCCACCAACGCGGCTGGAGGGTTTTGTCATGAATTCCGGAAAGAATGATGCCATATATGGTGGCGACGGCGTTCTCCTTCCCAAGTATTTTACGTTCCAACAATTCAATCGTATTGAGACGGGAATGAACATGCCCGATTTGACCACGAAGCATCGCATTAGTGGACCCAGTGCCTGGGACTTTCCTCAATAGCTACTGTGGGAAATCCCACGCGCTTGGAGCATTGCTTTTGTGACCGGTCGTCAGATCCGGTGAGTTAATGCCGGCTTCGATACGATGGTCTGCAGTAAAAGAATCGAATGGCGGCAAGTAGATTCCTTCGTCACCGTAGATTGCTTCGCTCTTGCCCGAGTTGTGGACGAATCCCTCAAGCCGGGTGGGAGGTAAAGTTGATTTGGCCATTTGACGTAGAGCCAGATTGCCCGGGGCGAACATAGTTCCGCGAACAGGGGCGCTGGATGCGGCTCCGCTTGGACCGCCGAGAAAGAAACCGCTTGGTGTTCCCGCAAGATTCGGCCCGTTGGGTGAGAAGGCACCCTGGCTGCTTGTGGGAAGAGAAAGACCTTCGCCGGCAAAATCGATATTGCCCCAGCCGCTCTGGTGATTGTAGTCGCGGTTCGTTTCTGTTGTTCTCCAGCTGCTGTTGCCGTAGTTGCCGGTGTCGGCCGTTGAATCGAGCGCGGGATCGAACGCAAAAGCAGGTGTGGCTACCGCCATGCCCAGAAGCATTGCGAAAAGTATTCTATTCATGATGGTGACTGTTCCTTGGAGGCTAGTGCAGAAGCAGCCTAGAATCCGGACATCGCGTCGTCTGTTCCACCCTGCTCGTTCAACGTGCTAGGGATTTGCTCGTTCTTCAACATATCGCGAAACTCGTTCGGCTTTTGAATGTTGAACCCGCCTTTACCGGACAGAGTTGTGACATCGATGTCGACCGAACTGGTTGCAGTTGGAGGGAGAAGACCACCGTAAGGACCGGAGTTATAGGGACCGGTGAAGGGTTGCGGGCTACCGGGGCCAAAACCGAGATCGAAACTGCCGCTGGGAATCGGTGCGTTGTTCACCGAATTGGGCGCTGTCAGACCAGTTGTGGTTGGTGCTAAACCGCCGCTGTTTCCCAGGTAGTTTTGGGTTCGGGTTGTGCGTGTATCACCCCAAACGGAGCCGAGCCCGCGTGAGCGGTCGTAGGCTCCATTGTTGTGAATGACTTGTCCGCCGCCTTGGCGGCTGAAGTCGGTGGAGTTGCCAAAGTCGCCGGTGTCGGCGGTCGA
>JAIELX010000047.1 GCA_019752635.1 Candidatus Obscuribacterales bacterium
GTTGCGACCAAGGCTGATCTGGCTGAAACGGCCGCTCGTTTGTTCGTTGAACTTGCCAATGCTAGTATTGCCAGCAAGGGCACATTCTATGTAGCGCTATCCGGCGGTTCTACGCCGAAAGCAATCTATAACAGACTAGCCGAGCCGGACCTGATCGCAGCCGTTCCATGGGACAAAATTCACTTCTTTGTTAGTGATGAGCGTTGCGTGCCGACCAGCAGTGATGAAAGCAACTACGGAAACGCCGAGCGATTATTGCTCTCGAAAGTAAAGGTAAACTCAGCCAACCTTCATCCGATTATCGCTGCCGAAGGCGACGCCGCGGTGGCTGCTGTCGCTTACGAGAAACTCGTGAAGGAAATTGTGCCGCAGGGACCCGACGGCTTTCCGCGTTTTGATTTGATCTTCCTTGGCATGGGACCTGATGGCCACACTGCATCACTTTTCCCTCAAACGCACGCAATCGGCGAGCGCGAACGAGCTGTAGTTGAAAACTTTGTGCCGAAGGTGAATGCCAATCGCATCACGTTCACGTTCCCGCTGCTGAACTCTGCTGCAAATGTTGTTTTCGTGGTTGGTGGCGAAGATAAAGCCCCGGTGCTTGTCGAAATTCTCGGTGAAAACAGCGTCGCTTATCCGTCCGGCAATGTAATGCCAACTGACGGTAAATTGGTTTGGATTCTCGACGCGGCTGCCGCTTCCAAGTTGAAGAGTTAGTTTGTCTGTTTTCGCTTATATGAGGTCTGTCTGTCTTGCTTCTCAATCCGGGGCACTGCGCTGGCCTGTAGTGATGATAATTTGCCAGGTTCGAAGATTCGAGGGCAACTAGAAGTTTTGGAGAAAACTTCGCGCGCCGGCGAACCGTATGCGGCGGAACTTCTGCGCCGTCTGGATAAAGAGGCTGGCGAGAAAGCCTTCAAAGCAATTCTTAGCGACAAGCCCCTGTTTTCTTCAATCCGGGTGGCTGTGCAGCGCGTAAGTTCGTAAGTTTCGATTATCGCGCTGAGCGGGTTAGAATTATGAACCCCCTTTTCGGACGCACCGATGCAAAAGCATTTCGATGAAGACCGTTTAAATCAGGCAGTCAAGCGTTATCGAGAACGCATTGAAGTAGACAAGCTTCTTGCTATTAGACTTCAGCATTGTATGGAATTGGCCAAGAAGCTTTGCGATCAGATCGCTGAGAGTATCGGGAAAGACCTCATTCGGTGCAAAGAAAGTGATGGCGTCATCACGCTGGTTACGCGTGATCGCGTGTTGTCGTTTGCTCCTGCCGGCGGTGTCGCGTCCGATGCAAGGCTGCGCAGACCTCTTGGATTAGCCTGCAGGCTGGTCCTTATTTTTGGACACCTGGAAGGGCAGGAATCGAGCACGCTACTTTCAGCCTTTCGCGTTTATGCCGATGGTCACTGCTCTGATGGCGACGCTACCTGGAAGCCGGATGCTGTCAATCCGGAAAAATTCGGCAACTATTTGCTTGAAGTAATTGCGTCGAATCTTCTCGATTTTGAGGGGTTTTGGCCGCCTACTGACGAGTTTCCCGATTTCATTCGCAAGATTACAATTCAAGAAAATAAACCGGAACCTGAGCGACTGAAAAATGTTTGTGTGGGCTTTGAGTGCGACATAGAAGCCAGCGCTGCCAAGAGTGATTCCGGCACCGCTACCTAGATTGAACTGGCTGTTCTGGCGAAATATCTTGGCAGGGACGCCTTATGGGCGTCCGCTCGGGTCGAGGTTCTTCTTGAAACGGACGAGCATGGCTCGTCCCCGAATCTTATAACCATAACGCTTAACGCGCCTAACTAAGCAACCGCGCACGCACTCAATTGCTCTATTTAATTATGCAGTTGATCGAGGACTCGTCAATTGCATTGCCGGACAGGTAAGCATCAAGCATTCGCCGTGTGACAAGAAACAACGGTGAAGGCAGATCATCAATCTGATACCACTTCCATTCAAGGCATTTGTCTGGTTCCATCGCAACCGGCGTTCCTTCGGGGCAATTGGCCACCATGTCGACATCGACGTATTGTGAGCTTCCGAACTGATAGTGTCCTAAGCAGAGAAAACGCACGTCTGTTGCACGAAGTCCGGTTTCTTCCAGAACTTCTCTGCGCGCGCACTCTGCGAAACTTTCGCCGAGTTCCAGATGTCCACCCGGAGCTGCATAAACACCAGGAATATGCCTGCCGCATCGCTTGCCCAGCAAGAATTGATCTCCACCCCTGACGACAAGCACGCCTACGCCGACTCTGGGGTGCGCACATTGCATCTCTGGGGCCTCGTTGCTTCTGCCGACTTCAATCATGGCATTTTACAGCTTTGTACCTGTCTGAGCGAACGAACTCAAGACATTCAGACCAATTGGCTCATCGCTCTGATGTTCGCTTGACCCGCACTTTGTCAACGCGGTGCAGATCAAGACGTACTATTTCAAAATGCAGTCCGTTCCAGACAAATGATTCACCGGTTTCAGGAAATCGCTCCAACTGATGCAGCACGAAGCCGGCCAAAGTTTGATAATCATCCGTGTCTTCGCCTGGTAGCAACGTTGTTTGAAACAGATCTCTGAATGCGTCGACTGGCATTGTCCCGTCGACCATCCAGGCCCCGTCGTCTCCGACGGAGGCAAGCGATTTGCCGACTTGACCAATTGGAGGAATCTCGCCAACTATAGACTCGAATAAATCGTGCTGTGATACCAGACCAACGAGACTTCCGTACTCGTCGATAATGAGAGCTGTACTCTTTCCTTCCGCACGAAAATAACCCAGCAGGTCTAAGGCTGTAGTGTTTTCGGGGACATAGAGCGGTTGTTCGAGGATGTCCCCTATGTTGACGGGTTGATTCTTCGCCAGTGAAAGCCAGATGCATCTAGCCTCGGCCATCCCGCAGAGACGATCTAGATCGCCGTCTCCGACGGGAAATCGCGAGTGCGGGTTGTTTCTTAGTGTATCCAGTAACTCAGCTGTATCGCTATTGATATCGATCCAAACAAGGTCGCGGCGGGGTGTCATCAAAGCGCCTACCCTCCTTTTGTCAAGTCGTAGAACACTTGCAACCATCTCCTGCTCCGCTTCTTGAAACACTCCCGCTTCTGTGCCTTGCGCGACCATTACCTGAATCTCTGCGGAGGTCACAGGCGCCTGTCCGGAGTCGCCGACGTTGGTCATACGCATAATGGTGTCGGTGACATGATTGGTTACTAGCACCAGCGGGGCGAATGCTGTCGATAGAAGCTTCATTGGTCTTGCTACCATTGTTGCCACGCGTTCCGGGTTGGCCAGAGCCAGGCGCTTCGGAAGCAACTCTCCGAATATCAATGAAAGCAGTGTGATAGTTCCGACTACGAGAGCCAAACTAGTTGAATCTGCATAAGCTGCAAGCATCGGCAATCTTTTCAGAAAGGCGGATAATTCGGCAGACAGCGTTGCTCCGCCAACGGCGCCAGCCAGGACGCCCACCAGTGTGATACCCACCTGAACAGTGGAAAGAAAACTGTTCGGCTTGTTTGCCAGTGCCAGAGCTTCTGTTGCCCTTTTGTCCCCTTCGTCCGACCATTGATGCAGCCTCGCTTTGCGCGCGTACACTATGGACATTTCGGACATCGACAACATGCCGTTGGCGATCAGGAGCAGAATGATGAAGCATAGCTCCCAAATTGTGGAGTTCATAGAAATTGTTTGCTGTTTCACTTGAGATAATGACTTGAATCGTTTCGTGCACTTGCCGTCTGCCCGGAACCCCCACCGGAGCTTCTCTCTTGCGGACCAAACGACTGTCGATAATTATGTTGGTTCTAATTTTTCCGCGCGAAATTCTCAGTTTCTGTATTTGAGACTTCGTACCGAGTAACACGAATGTCCCTCAAACGAAAGGACCTGTGGACCTCGCTCGGGTTGGGCCGGTATTTGATGTCCTGTCGCCGTTAAGGACTTGCGGACATGCCTCTGGTGGCGTTGTCCGGATGGGTGAAAAACTCACCATCGCACGTTCCGAACTGCCCTTATTGAATTATGGCACGAAACTTCACTTGCTGTGCCAAGGAAGAGCTCGTTCGGGATGTTCGTTCACATAGCTCGGATAGAGTGAAAGAATCGGTCTAGTCTGCGTCTCATGAACGAATCTGCTTCGTATGAGATCCTATTGGCCGATCGAATTCCGACATGACTGTCTGCGGACAAGCTTGCGGTGCTTTTCTCTATCTATTGGACACACAGGAGATTACCAGTTGTATAGCGTTAACAAATATCTTTTGATGCCTCTATGCGTGTCGGTTTTGAGCGGGGCGTTTTCCGTGACCTTGGCTGCCAATACTGCAGGCAAGGCTGCAAAGATGGCTCCGCCGCTCGTAGCAAGGACTGTTCAACCTGCTTTCAGCGAAACGAAAGTGCTTAGAGGAAAATTGACCAAAGAAGTTGCTGCCGGCGAAAAGGAATTGCTTGCCGGCAAGTATCCTGCGGCGCAGGAGATATTCCGCCAGGCGCTCAACAGGAATTCGAAAGATCTCGGAGCGCTTTGCGGACTGGGATACGCGCTTGCATTGCAGTTCAAGCTCGATGCGGCCGACCAGCAGTTCACCAAGGCGTTGTCTCTTAATGCCAAAGATCCGGTTGCTCATGTAGGCAAAGCATTTGTTCAGGTCAACAGATTGCAGACCTCAAACATGACCATACTCAAACAGCGCCAGTCAATTTTGGCATCTGCTGAATCCGAGTGCCGAACGGCGCTTCGCTATTCGCCCGATTTGCCGGAAGGTTTGCTAGTTCTCGGACTTGTGCAGAAGGAACAGGGCAAACTTGATGCCGCGAAACAGAGCTTGTCGAAGTCTATCGAAGTTGACCCGAAGTATTCGGCCGCATTTGTGAACCGCGGTTTGGTAGAGCTCAAGCAGAATGACACTGCAAGTGCAATTTCCGACTTCCAGGCAGCGATAAGGTTGCGCTCATCGAACTCGACCGCCCACTATGGATTGGGGGTCGCGTACACAAAAACCGGCCAGCTTGATCAAGCGTTGAAAGAGTTGAACACTGCATTGTCTTTGAAGACCAATAGCGCACCGACTCATATTGCGCTTGGTGACGTGTACCGATTGCAGGGTAACCTCAATGCTGCGGTGAACGAGTACAAGGCGGCTATCGGCATCAAAGCCGAGAGCGAAGGCGCTTACATAAGCCTGTCCGATATTTATCAAGGACGGGGCGATCTTGAACTGGCTGCAGCGAATCTGCGCGGGGGATTGGAATCTAGCCCCAACAACGTTGAGATGCAATTGCGACTTGCAGACATTACGCTGCAGCTCGGTAAACTCGACGATGCGCTGAAATTGTACACAGCCACTTTGAACGTTGCTCCGTCCAACGTTACAGCTGCTAACGGCATGACCAGAGCACTGGTACTCAAAGCACAGAAGGAAGCCGGTGGTGCGTTTTTCGTGTCAAACAATTTCGAGTCTGCCGAGAACTTGCTACAGCGGGCTATCCGTATGAATCCGAATAGCATGGAATTGCGGTTGGCAGATATAAAACTGAGAATTCTGGCTGGTAAGCCTGCCGATCTCAATGCGATTGGTACCCCGCAGACAGACCCGCAACGACTGGCATACGCGGAAGCTTGTTTGGCTGAATGCAAGTTTGACGAAGCAAAACAGGCCATGTCGACCGTCATTCAGAACTGTCAGTCCGCCAGCGATACTTTGGCTGTGGCTGACATGGCACTGTTGACTCGCGATCTGGATAGCGCGGATGCCGCCTACAACAAGGCGCTCTCCTTTCCCGGTGTGGACAGTCAAGCAAGAGCGCGTCGCGGTGTGGATGCTGTTGCGAATGCGCGGACTAAGGCGAAATCCGAGCTCACGTTCGCAACGGATTTGGCGAGCAAGAAACAGCTGGCAAGCGCCATTGATAAATTCAGATCCGCCGCTTACTTGAACCCTCGATTGGCAGATGCGCACTTGGGATTGGCGGAAGCACTGCAGAAGTTTCAAAAGGATAACTCTGCTGCATTGCGTGAGGCTTCGTTGCACTACAAGTCTTATATAGCGCTGACTCCTGGTCTGCCCGAGAAGGAGCAAACCAAAATCTCCAAACGCGCTGAGAAGTGCCTGGAAGTTGCCTTTAAGATCGATCAGGGACATCCGCCGTCGAAGTTGTCCACCTTCTTCGGACCTGTCGGTAGCTTCGGTAAGAAAGTTGGCAGCGAAATCAAAAGCGCATTCCAATAGTTCATCTTTTCCGTGCTGGTCTGTATCGTCGGTCAGGTAGGATTCGCTCCTAGCTGCCGAGCGGCATGGACCTTTACTGTCTTAGGCGGCAAACTTCAGGGGCTGCCTACCTATGCAATCGGAATGCGACCGCCAAACAGTTCGGCCTGATTCTGAACTGCCTCCTGCGGGTTGACGATGCGGGAGTAATAGTAAGCAATCGACTCGGACGGATCGCCATCCTTAACGACACAACCGTTATGGATGACGATTACCCTGTTGCAAAGACGCTGGATCTGGTTTGCATCGTGCGATACGAATAGCACCACATGCGACTGATCAAACAGTTGCTCCATCCGGTGCACGGCCTTATCGACGAACTGTGCGTCGCCACTAGAAAAGACTTCGTCAATCAGCAGTATCTCCGGATCGATCATGGTTCCGATCGAAAAAGCCAAACGACCGATCATACCGCTGGAATAATACTTGATTGGCATATCGATGAACGGTTCAAGACCGGAAAAACGAATGATCTCTTTTTCCAGCGCCAGCATTTCTTCCTTTGAACGCGCCAGCAGAGCGCCATTCAAATGAATATTTGCGCGGCCGCTCATCTCCATATCAAACCCGGTACCAACTTCGATCAGCGGAACGATTCTGCCGCGAATCCGAATGGAACCCGTCGTAGGAGGGTAAATGCCGACAATAGTTTTCAAAAGGGTGGATTTGCCGGATCCGTTTAGTCCAATTACTCCGACTCGCTCGCCATGCGAGATGGATATATTGATATTTTTCAGCGCGAAGAACTCGGCATAGCCAGGCTGCGTCCTTCCCAGCATGAATTCCAACGCATGTTCCTTCAACGCGGGGGACGGGTTCCGGTAGGAGCGGAACTTCAGCGAAACGTTTTTGAGTTCAATATGGGTCGTCACTGCACTAAAGCCTGTAGATAATCGAACGATCCTTCCAAGACAGCACAAATAACCCTGCGGTTACTGAGCAGAAGGCTAAGGTGATTGGCACCAACCACTCCTGACTAGTAGGTATACATCCATCATGAATTACCCGGCGGAACAGGTTTATGAACCAGAAGAAGGGATTGCAATAGAATGCCCAGTGATACTGAGGCGGAATAGCTGTTAGCGGATAGAAGACGGGAACCGAGTAAAAGAAAGCCGGATATGTGATTGTCAAAATATGAGGCAGATCACGAAAAAACACCGTAGCAACACTGTAGATCAGCACCATTCCCAGATTATAGACAGCCACTATTGCAATCACTGCCGGCAGCGCAAGAATCGAGAGCTTGAGCTTTACACCTACAATCAAACAAAGTCCCAGCAAGGAAGTCATGCTCAGCAAAAAGTTGATCATATCCGTGCCGACGGAAACCACAGGAAAGAAGATCTTCGGTATCGACAGTTTCTTCAAAAACGGCTCGGCAACCACCAGACAGTTACTTCCTTGCAAAGCTGTCTCTGATAAGAACGACCAGGCAAGAAGTCCGCTGAAGATATAGCTGACCGTTCTGACGGGCTCCTGGTGAAAGACGAGCGTAAAGGCTATAGACATAATGGTCAAATTGGCCAGTGGACCAACTAAGCCCCAGAGAAATCCGAGCATGGAACGTCGATAACGCCGGGCAAGATTATTCGCTACGAAACTCTGCACGCCCCAATGGTAGTTACGCAAGTCCAGACAACTCTGGCGGAGGTAGCTGAAAAATGTCGGAGTAATTGCACTATCAAACTCGTAATGCGATATGCGCGCAGGTACTTCTCTCTGTTTGAACTGGTGCTCCAGTTTTTTGTGCAGATCTGCCGGTGCGCTTGAAGCATCGACGCAAGTGCGGTCGCACGGTTGGTCGATGTCCGTGACAGGATTAATCGAGACAATAGCTTCCGAAACGTCGGCAGGCATCAGGAACTCTTCGAAGGAGCTTAAATTATGCCGGATTGCTGACTCTCCCGGCAATTAGAGGCGCTTAACGGGAACTATCCCGAAAAGCCAGATGAAACTACCATCATGCAATGCATTTTGAAGTCCTGCTAGCATCGTTACCTTTACATGTTTTGCTGTCAGAGGGCCTTAACTGAAGCGTATCTGAGAAAGGTGCGGCAGATCATTCATGATGCAGGAATCCAACACCGCTAGTCTGACAAAAAACTGCGTGGTGACCGGCGGCGCCGGGTTCATCGGCAGCCATTTAGTTGAACGGCTGCTGTCCGACGGGCACTTGGTAACTGTCCTGGACAACTTCTCCACCGGACGTCGAAAAAATCTGCAGGAACATTCGCGTCTCAAAATTCGCGAAGTGGACATAGCCGAGTACGAGCAGATCAGTGAGTTTTTCGTCAATGTAGACTGGGTGTTCCATTTGGCAGCCCTAGCCGATATTGTTCCATCAATTGAGCACCCTCTGCGGTATCACCGCTCGAATGTCGACGGGACGGTTTCAGTGTTGGAAGCTGCTCGCCAGGCTGGGGTGAGGCGATTCATATATGCGGCATCCTCCTCCTGCTATGGATTAGCTACGGAGTTTCCGACACCGGAGAGTGCACCGATAAGAGCAGAATATCCTTATGCTCTGACAAAGTATCTCGCCGAGTGCTGCGTCATGCACTGGAATCAGGTTTACAAACTGCCGTGTCTTTCATTGCGTCTGATTAATGTTTATGGTCCAAGGGCTCGCACAACCGGTTCTTACGGAGCGGTCTTTGGTGTCTTTCTAGCTCAGAAACTGGCCGGACGCCCTTACACCGTTGTAGGCGACGGTAATCAGACTCGCGATTTCACTTATGTTTCAGACGTGGTTGACGCCTTTGTTCAAGCAGCAAAGTCGGAGCTTACCGGCGAAATTTTTAATGTGGGTTCCGGTCGCACGTACAGCATCAATAAGTTAATTGAGCTGCTCGGCGGCGAGAAAATTCATATTCCCAAGCGCCCTGGAGAACCTGAATGCACGTATGCCTGCATAAGTAAAATTTCAGAAGCTCTTGGTTGGCAACCACGAGTCGGCTTCGTAGAAGGCGTGGCAAAGATGCTGGAACATATCGACGACTGGCGAGAAGCGCCGGTGTGGGACGAAGCATCCATTGATATCGCCACCAGGCAATGGTTTGAGCATCTGGGTGAAAAGAAAGATTCCCGAAGACCGCCTGAGCCGGGACTCTGCTCAGTAACTACAGGTGCGGAGGCTAAAGATCGCTAGTGATTGCCGGCAGCTCTTCCGCCTCGCCTTCCTCGTGTGGGACGCGAAAAAAAATTACCGAGCTGGAGAGCCTGGCGGATACGATCGCGACCATGAAGTCCACAGGAAAGCGAGTTGTGCTTTGCCACGGCGTTTTCGATCTTCTTCATATCGGGCACATACGCCACTTCGAGGAGGCACGGTCGCACGGCGATGTGTTAGTGGTTACTCTTACTCCAGATCGGTTTGTGAACAAGGGACCACATCGGCCTGCGTTTTCGCAAGATCTCAGAGCCGAGGCACTCGCTGCATTGGACTGCGTTGATTTTGTTGCCGTCAATCGTTGGCCGATGGCTGTCGAACTACTCAAACTTTTGCAGCCAAATTTCTACGCCAAAGGAAAAGACTACCAGGACGCTGAGCAAGACGTTACCGGCGGTATCACATTGGAACGGGAAGCCGTCGAGTCCGTCGGCGGTAAACTGATATTCACCGACGATGTAACTTTCAGCTCTTCCACGCTGATAAATCGTCATTTGAGTGGTTTCTCCAAGGAGCTTGCCGAATATCTGGAAGCCTTTTCGACGAGAACCTCGTGCGATGACATATTGAAATACCTGAACCAAATGAGACCGATGCGTGTCATGGTTGTTGGCGAGGCCATCATCGATGAATACCGGTACTGCAAAGCGATAGGGAAGTCTTCTAAAGATCCGATGCTTGCGGTGAAACAACTCACCACTGAGAAATTTGCCGGAGGCAGCCTGGCGTTTGCCAACAATGTGGCTAGCTTCTGCGATCATGTCAGCTTGATGACCATGTTGGGTGAGCGCGAGAG
>JAIELX010000099.1 GCA_019752635.1 Candidatus Obscuribacterales bacterium
CCAAAATGCTCTGCCAGATTTTCCCGGGAAAATCTTTCGTAGCAATTCGGGTTGTCGAAACGGGTGCTCCCCTCCCCCTCTTTCATCGAATAATTGCCTCTGCCGCGTCGCGGTTTATTTATGATGCTCTTCGCATAGTCGGACGAGTTCCACTGGCTGCGCCCCTCACTGAGTAATTACAGCAAAAAGATGGAAATACACACGCATATAGTAGCGATCGATCGAAAAACAATTGGTGGGAGGAGATAAACAAGGACCGCGCCCCGGTTGGGTTGGGGCGCGGTCCGCTTCAGTTCAGGCAAGTTGAGAAGTCATTGCCGTTTCGGAGTTACGCGTCGAGTTCCGCGAGCGCGGCCGCGCGGGCCTCGCTGGCGAGGCGCTTCTCGAGGCGGGCGGCTTCGCGCGCGGCCTCGATGGCGGCTTCGAGTTCCTTCTCCAGGTTGTACTGCCGCGCGCGCAGGGCGTAGTAGCCCTGTTCGCTCGACCGGAACCACCGGGAGTAGGTCGTCCACTCGTTGCACCGTCGGCAGCCGCACCGGAAGGTGCGATCCATGGTGCACTCCTTGGCCATCACCTGGATGTACCTTGGCTGTTCGCCATCCTTGAGGCGAGCGGCCAGGTCTTGCGCCACCTCCTCTAAGAGGTACTGGATGCGCACCACCTCGTTACGGGCGGTTTGCCGGGCCGAGAGGGCGCGAACGGCGTCCCAAGCGAGTTGTTTCGCTGTCATGAACATCTCCTGATCTTGGATTCTGCTCCATCTGGCGTCGTCACCGGATGGTCGTGCAGAACGGGAACTGGCTTGCACCAAGCAAGCCGGGCTGCGAAGAGACGCACGTGCTAAAGACGATTGACGGTAGGGAAGGCGCTTCTATTTAAATAAGCCCTTCTTACCGTTGCCTCGTCTAGCTCGATTCGTCTTGCAGTCGGCTGTGCTTCGGAGGGACCAGCGCTTCGATGTTCCAGCGTGTCAGTTTCGACGCTTCCATAATCTCGATTCTCCGCGTGTGGGCGGCGACTAGCACTGCGGTATGCGCACGCAGCCAACGACTGGTGGCACAGTGGTCGCAAATGAACAATTCAGGATGCTGTCGAGTTTTGCCTTTCTCTGTCTGAGGTTAGTTTGCCCTTGACCGGGCGTACAGAAGGAGTGCCGGAAAGAACCGTTCCATGCCCTTGTATCGTATCGCCTCCGGCGGGAGCGACTCGAGAGTCTCCAGAAACAGTCGAGCGACGTCGATGTTTTGCAGCACTTGCCCTAGAGGTACCAAGAAGGTATGGATACCGAAGAGGACTGCTCCGGTGCGCGGGAGCTTGATAAAGGGTGAGCGCTCCAGCCGTGCGAACAGAGCTTCGCCGGCGTTCGCTGGCGTGACCTCCAGATCGCTGTGCTCGATTTTTGGCTGGAAGAGTACGTTGCAGTCATGTACTCCCCAATTGACTCTGTGCATGCTTCTGCAGGGTTTCAGCGCTCTGAGGAAATCATCCACCCGCTTTTCCAGGTGTTCCTGATAGAACGGAACTGCGGGCATGTGGACACCGGCTGCGGTGCTGCCGAGTTTCTCGGACAGACTCCACCGATTCGGAAAACACAGGCATCCGCCGGCCAGGCGGTATTTGGTCTGCGGATCCGCCGGGTCGTCCGGTACCATCAGCAGCAAATCTTCCTGCACTTGCTGGGCTGCTATCCATAGCGGGTGCAGCCTGTCGGGACTGGTTGGCCAGCGCTCGTTGAACACCTTGTTCAGCAGGACACCGGATGTCAGCTCGAACTTGTCCGGATGATGTTCGGCCAGAACGTTCGCCATGAGCGCCAACAATTCGTTCGCGGGTTCAAGCGCCTCCGGACGGGTGGCAAAAACAACGCTTGGATGATCGCGCAAGAGGGACTTGCGCAAGCTGACTTGCTCGCAATAGTGCTCGTCCAGCAGAAACCATTGCGCCGGAGTAATGGGTTCGACGCCCATGTTGCGCGGATATGGTTTCGGGCTGAAGGGCACATAAGAGCCAAGCGCAGCAATCCCAAGCGGGAAAGCGGTTTGGGTCGTCACGTTCACCTCGTAAAAGCGGCTGTAGCCAGAAGCAACTGCAAGCGGCTACAGGAGGAGGCATCGCCTCTGGTTCTTTTTTTTGCTGGTACGTTAGCGAAGCGGGGCTTGGATAGCTCTAGATGAAGGAAGGGATCAAATGTATGACTCACGTTATCAAGAGTGCGTGCGTGGATACCAGCTCCTTTGCCGCAGTGTTTACAGTCTCAAGCATTGTTAGCGCGAGGCACGTGATGGTCGAAGCGTGGAAACTCTCTTCCTGTAGCCGTTTGAAGGCGAGAGTCCCTTAGCGAAGTACATTAGTGCCGGCTAAGAACATCGCAAGCGTGCTTCACATGAGCGTTACGAAAGCCTGGATTTTTCCTTCGGCTCGGTCTGCACCGCCACTGGTGTCCCGGGAATTCTGGTTCCCATCTTCATGTTCAGAATCTCAACCAGGATAGAGAAAGCCATAGCGGAGTATACGTAACCTTTTTGAATGTGTTGACCAAGACCGTCTGCAATGAGCACCGTGCCGATCATCAGGAGGAAAGCGAGTGCCAGCACCTTGATTGCAGGATTCTCTTCGATAAAGGTGCTGATCCAATTGCTAAACAGCATCATCACAACCACTGCGATGACCACAGCTGTCACCATTATCCAGAGTTCGTTCGCCATGCCTACTGCAGTTATTACCGAATCCAGCGAGAATACAATGTCCAAGATCATGATCTGGATCAATACGCTGGTGAAACTCGGCGTTTTGGGCGCACGCCCTGCTGCGCTTGCTTGAGTGCTTTCAATGCGATCGTGAATTTCTCTGGTGCTTTTGGCCACAAGAAAAAGACCGCCAAGAAAGAGAATAATGTCGCGACCGGAAAATTCGTGAGACAGAATCGTAAACAGCGGGTTCGTCAAACTCATGACCCACACGATGGAGAACAGCAAGCCGATTCGCGAAATCATTGCCAGGGACAATCCCAGAAGCCTCGCCGGGGCTTGCTTGTGAGCGGGCAGCCTGGAAGAGAGGATGGAAATGAAGACAATGTTGTCTATTCCCAGCACGATCTCCAACGCGGTTAGTGTTAGCAACGCCATCCAGATTTCAGTATTTGTAAGCCAATCCATTGTGTGCTCCGCTTGCGTCAGTCTTGCAGCGGTAGCCGCCGTAGACGCTCTACATAATTACTTGTACCGATAGACAGGGGGACATAGTTCTTAGTTCCGTCTTGTAGATGAAGAATGTATGTACATTTGCGGGTGTTGGTAGTTTGAGGCTGCGTAAAAGTCAATATCAGTACTATGTCCAAAATGTTGATCGATTGGAATACATGCAACTGGGGAAACGGTTTTACAGATTACTGCAACGGGCTTATCACCTCTTGCGGAGAACTCGGCTGGCCTGCGGATACAGAGGGAGAGCTCAAGCTATGCCGGAACCAATAGAAGTGAACAACGCGGGTGGACGCGGTGTCGACCAGGATTTACTTGATAGATTTCTAGCCGATGCACGGAAAGTCCAGGACGAACGGATAGCCCGCCCGCCGTTAACATCGGGACCAGGAAACTGTATGCGGTGCCATGTGCCGCCAACGAGAGAATTGCGATTTACGCCGTTGGACTTCGGCTCATTCGCGCGTCAACCTCTGCTGCGCGAAGCACCGCCGGTGGCACTGCCTCTGGATTTTGCCGCGCTCGAAGCTAGGGCGGTGGCGCGCTTCAACGATGCTGCGCCACTGGAAAAAGTTGTTCAGGTCATCGCCAGATTGCCCGAAAAGGCGTCGCTGCGAATCGGCAACGATGCGATATCAGTGTCGACTCGTTTCGACAAAGCTATCGAGGCCGTACCGGGAATCAAGCTGGATGCTAATTTGAGGGACGTGTTGTCTTCTCTTCAGACCATTTCTCTGCAGGGCGATACGTTCAGTGCAAAGTTTGATGCACAGAAGAAGATTGCTCTCGACAAAACTATCCCATTGGTGGGCAAGCTGACGGAGTTGGAGATTGGTGATAAGAACGGGGAATTGAAGTTCAAGCTAGACTTGGATGCGGCTGATCCCAAGAAGCTCATCTTGAAAGACATCTCCGGAGTTTCGCTGAGATTGGAAAGCGGCCGGTGTGTCAGGCTTCACGAAGCGGCACTGGACACAACCGGTGCTCGACCGATGATGAAGTTTAAGATTGATAATCCGGCAGAAAAGCCGAAGCATCTACCTGAATCACTATGGCCCCGGACAGTTACCGTGCCGGTGCCACTGGATACAGTGGCGCCAGGATTGAGTGCCGATTTTGTCGGCGGAGTCCTCAAGTCCATAAGTGAGATGCGAAGCGTATTGAAAAATAAGGACTTTTCTGGTTTCTTGAAACACATTCCTGAGGAAGGACTTCGCGGTACGGTGGATGCAATTCTGAAGGGCGTGAAGTCAATTGAAAAGAACGGCGATACCATCCGAATTCAACGGGACAACGGTGTTGTTAAACACGATCTTGGCGGACCCAGTCTGAGCATAGATTCGCAAGTGAGCTTTCGCGTCGGCAAAGATCCATCGGCGCCAACCGTGTTCGGCATACGCGGCGTGATCTTCTCCGCTCCTCTGCCTGCTGAGTTAAAGGCGGGTGCGACCTTCAACACTCAAATCAAGTCGCTGTCTCTCGACCACGCTGATCGCGATGGAAGCCGCGCTGTTACCGTTGCTACAAGCGAACTGGTGGACCAGGTTCGCGTTCGTGTGAATAAGGAGATGCAGCCTCTCAAGGACGCGGACGGCAATTGGTACGCCGGAATTCGCATGACTAATCTGTTATCTCCTTCGTCCGGCGATAAATTGAACGTTCGATTGCGCATCGGCAGCGATGGTAACTTGAACATGAAACCAAGCGAAATTCTCGACATTGTTGGCGATGCGACTGGACAAGCTGCCGATTTCAGCTTGTCCGGCGCCGGTAGTGCCTTGCTGTCCGCTCAGACTAGAGTTGCGTCGAGTTTCGCTCGTTTCTTTGGCTGGTAAAACAAAAATAGCAATAGACGTCCAGCTCCTCGTCTCCGTTCGCAGCTGGACGTCTTGGGCGTTCAGTCAAAGGCTCGCAAGATCTCAAAAAGTGAAAAAAAGGTCAAAAAAGATGGAAAAGCCGCGGGAGCATTAGTGGTGCTACGCGACTGCGGAACCGGCCGTGAAGCGCGGCATCATGCTGTGCCGCGCTTCACGGGGCGCTTCCGGCTAACCGCATCGGTACAACTTACGGGTTCTTCGTCATCGCATCCGCGGCGGCTTTGATTGCTTCGAGCACCGGACCGTACGCAACGCGTTCGTTGTGGCTCAGGGTGATCAGTGACCTGGTCAAATTCTTGAGCCTGACTTCCGCGTCGGCAATCGCGTTTTTTGCTTCGGTGTTTCCGGGACAGTTCTGGTCGATGGCCGCGCGGACGTCCAGGATGTCTTCTAAGCACTCTACTATTCTAGTAGCTCGGGTTTCGCGCAGATTGCTTCGCGTGACCACCGGCTTGGCACGTTGCAGGTAGTCCTCGGTCATCTCGATGAGAAGTTGGTGCCAACCATCGTTGCCGAGTGCTTCGCGATGAGTGTGGACGCAATTCTCTGCCGCCTCCAAATGCGCAAACGGCCTCGCTTTGAGATTCGCTCGCTTCTGACCGGTCTGAAACAACTTATCGCGAAGTGCGACCGTGGAATGCTCCACCGGTTTTGCATCGCCTGTCGATGCGAAGAGTTTGTCGACGAACTCGAGTTCTTGCGTTGCCAGTTCGATCAGGTCCACTGAGTAACCGTATCGGACTGCGGCAGCGAGATCTTCGCGAGCCTGCGTCAGGTGGTACAGCGCGCGCGCGCAATTCGCTGTCTTCACTGGTTGTTCCAGCTTCTTCAGCCGTGTTTCGGCCACATTGTGCAGCGCTTCGGCCCTTGCTACTCTTTCTAAGTAGCTTAGGTCCCAGTAGTGAGCCGTTTTCAGCGACGATTCCACCGTCCGGATGCTTCCGTTTGCCAGGTCCTTTCGGACGTAGTCGATGTTGCCTTTGAGCACCTTGTGTTCGCTCGCCGCTTTGTGGTTCTGCTTCGCCGCTTCGGATGCCTTAGCCCATACTGCGTCGAGTGCGGCGGCTTTCTGATCCAACTCTGTGCCTTGCTGCGCGGCGGTTTCTGCGGCCCGTTGCTTTTCCAGTTGGGCTTCGGACGGACCGCAACCGGTCAGCAACAGGCTTGCGGCCAGAATTGCGAGGAAATACTTCATCGGATCTCCGTAGTGAGGCTTTGGAGGAAGAAGCCTGTTGTCGTTATTTCTTTGACGCGATTGCGCACAAGAACACGATTGCCGGTGCAACCGCGGCGACAACATACTTCGTTGGCAATCTCTTTAGGGGGTGGCGAGTGAAACATTTGGAAGGGACGGGCGATACCCTCGACGGTCCCTATTGAAATATCGAAGCGACGTAACGATTGTCTGCCATCGCCGAACAGGGTCATGAAACGTGAATGACTATCAGATACCGCAACTGCGCATTAACGCAAGGCTAGAGTCCGCAACGATTTTGGCGAGAGATCTACGAATTGCTTGTGAGCTGCGGCACGAACAAGATAGTCAATTCCGTTGGAACTCATTGCGTTTCCGCCGACATTCAGGAGCAACGCATCGGCATCGCTCATCATTTTGCTTCTGTCCACAAGCCAGTCTGCAAGCGCTTTTCTGGTCGAACGGCAAAGTTTGATCAAGTACGGTCGCCCTCTTCTAGTCACTTCAACATACGTTTCGGTTGAGGTGAATTTCAGGTCAATCATTTTGATAGAAGCGCACTCGCCGTTGGTTAGCCCGTCGGCTCCTATCAAGGCGTATATCAGTCGCACCTTCGCCGATGAAGTTGATGCGTCGACTAAATGCGCTGCCGCGTCTGGCATTCGGTTTCCTTCTTTGCCACCAATCTGTTCGGAGAAGAGCGGACGGTTAAGAGAGACAAAATAGCTTCTCACGGCGGTTCGGATGGCCTCGGCAGTCCGTTTGCTGACACCTGATTTCTCGCGTGAAAGTAAGTACTGTTCCAGACGAGCCGAGAGCGTGGCTGATTCCTTGAAAATTGTCTCAGGGTTATTTGATATCTCTTGCAGGCAATTCAATTCGACATCCGGCAGATGCTCTAGAAATCCGCGAACCCGGGAAGCATAGACTCTTGCGGTTTCCGCTGATTTACCGCTTGCGATCAGCCACTCCACAAAGGGTCTTAGTGTTGGACCGTTGCCTTGAGACTCATTGTTTCGGTACACGGCGAGTTTTCCGTAGACGGGCTACGGTTCGGACGGTAGAGCATAACCGTTGAGAAACAATAAAGTGCTCAAATGAAAAGCGGCGAATCCGGCTGGATGGGCGCGCCGCTTTTTGTCCTGAGTGTCTACGCCGAGTCGGCGATTTTATCCTCTGAACTCACTGTTCCTCGTGGAGTTGTTGCTCTTAGGCGTCAGAGACTGGGCTCGTGAGGTTTGAGGTCTTGTTTAGTGATCATCGCGGAATAACCAGCTTTTCGCAGTTGGTGAGAAAGGCACCGAAGAGCAGGAACATCGCGATCCCTGCGATCCAAACACCAGCCAGCTCCCCGTACTGTTTCCATAAGTCGCGGGACGTTTCTTGAATATATTGCAAGATGGCGACCAGAATCGGTTTCTTTTTCTTGTCGTCGTTGTCGTCTGGCACTGTAGTCCTTTGGTTTGTCGGGTGGGTGGATGCGGCACTGCTGCGCGGTTGTTTATGAGGAATCGGACAGTGCGGACAGCCGGGTGTTCGCACTGTCCGATTCGGTGTTGCTTGCCTGGAGGACACCGAAGAAAGTTAGCGTGTGTTTCTTCGGCTAGTAGGAAGTTTCCTCTGATAATGGATTGAAGCAGCAGTGTTAGTTACCATACTTATGTGACACCGCGCAGTCAACGAGTGGCAGATTGATTGGCCGACTTTGTTTGAGAATTTGAATGCGCTTAGCGCTTGGGACCAAAGTATCGACGAGTGATCAAGTCATGGTTCGAGCGCTCAAAATACAGGCTTGAAGCGGGATCGTATCAGAATGAAGCACGTCAACTTACGACGTTTCCTGGCGCTTGGTGTTCAAATATCTATGGGCGAGGGAACTGTCTAGACAACTTTTACCTGTTCTGCCGTGGTGGCGATCCAACGAAAAGCGGCGAGCCTGGATGGATGGGCGCGCCGCTTTTGTCAATTCGGGGTGGTTCCCGTGTCTAAAATCCGAGTCCCTGATTTTGCGACCAGTAGCCGGCCAGTCTCTGAAGAAGACCTGGCATCGCTCCGTTCACGTAAGGATTGCTGTTCCCGCCGTTGTTAAGCAGGTTTCCGAGAATGCCGTTGTTGGCAGCGGGATAGTTTGCGTATGAATAGGGATCTTGTCCGAATGGAACTTGTCCAAATGGAGCTTGTCCGTAGGGGATCTGACCATTGATGCCGAGATTGCCTAGATTGGCAGGTTGCCCATAAGCAGCAAATTGCGCTTCGAGCATCGCTTTCTCTTGCGGGGAAATTATGCCACCGCCAAGCAGTGAGTCCATTTCAGCCTGGCTGCGCCATAGTGATTGATACTCGTTTGGATGAGCATTCCAGTAGCCATAATTAGGATCATTTTGAGACAGTTGGCGTTGTTGCCACATGCGCCTTTGCATCTTGCGCTGCATCTTGTTTCGGTGCTTGCCATTGCGCCAATTTCCTTGACCGTATCCATTCTGCCCGTACCCGACATTTTGACCAAAACCATTCTGATTGAAGCCGCCCTGCCAGTTGTTGGATTGTCCACAGTTCTGCGCAAAGGCTTCTGGTGCGACAATCATCGGGAGCATCAGAGCCAGACCGATGCAGACCTTCTTGATGTTCATGTAGGCTCCTTAGTAGTAATTGGTTTTCTTGGATACGGGCTTCTTCGACGGCCGCATTACGGCTGAGTTCCCGTTTTTTCAAAACAATTTGCTCATTTTAATTCCGGGCGATTTGCAATTGCCAATAGTCGCCTAACGACGACACAAAATCCTCCGCATCTAGACTCTGCGTCGCAGCACTGCATTGCGGTATCCATGGATGTAGCTCGTGCAAGGAGTGTTAGCTGTCATATACAGTTTGCAGTATCACCGGAGAGTGTAGCGCTAAATTTGCATTTTGAGTATCACATACGATAGCGCCGCCGGTGGTGTCACAAGCTGTTCATTGTGGTGTCTACGAAGTGTGGATACCGAAAGGCATTGCACTATTCACGTCGGAAAAGGAACAGTTGAGACATGCTCATGGTTTTTGTTTTTCCTTTTCTGCTCTTCGGTTGCGTCGACTCAAACCCAACACCAAAAGCGTTTTCAATCGCTAGCCCGACTAACTTGTCGGCGCAGTTGTTATAGGTATTCTCAGAGGCAACTGAGAGAGCGAGATTTGGCTCAATCACCATGCGCGGTTCCATTTCGTGATTGATTGTGACTCTGTAAGTGGTTGTTCTCTTGTTGAAGCGCGGTGATTGTGCAAATGGTTTGCACGATTGCGGTGCTTCGTTTTCAAAAGGTAAGAAAATGCAGTCGAAAAATTCAGGCAAAGTGCAGTGCATGCTGGGTGCCGGACTAGTTATTCTCACCCTTCTTTTTCAAATTGGATCTCTAGTCTCATTGCTGCTGCCGTTGGGCATATTCCTCGGGCTAGGTCTGCTCTTCAAGGGACTGAACGATAGCATCTAAATTTTGTTCCAAGTTCGTGGAAGCGAGCCAAATTACTTTTGAGTTGAGCAAATTTATGCGTCAATCACCACTGAGAGAAGTTTTTATTCTGGCTATCTCGGCTGTACTCGCGATCGGTCTGGCTTATGTGATCAAGCCTGATACTTTTCCTACCGGTGACAGGCTTTGGTGGGTGCTTCTGCGTATCAGCGTTTTAGTCTGTTGCTTTGCATGGATTATTTACGCGACGCCTCGGAAGTAGCGTTTAACACAGCGGAGGTTCCGCTCTTTTTAACACACATTTTAAAGAGGCCGAATATGATCTTGCTGATTGCGTGTGCTTGTCTGCTGAAGGTTGCATTCCTCCTAGAGCGGGTTTGTCGCAAGCTGGCGACGCTATCGGCCGAAGGTCGGCAGTATTGCGAACGCCGGCTGCTTTCGAGCAT
>JAIELX010000084.1 GCA_019752635.1 Candidatus Obscuribacterales bacterium
TGCGGTCGGGCCGGCGGGAGGGTTCGGTGTGGACCTTCGACATGTCTTTGCGCATGCAGTTTCCTTTGCGTGGTTCATTCACTTCATCGACCAGAACGCGGTTACGCCAACCGCGCCTCCCGATGAAGTTAGAGGTCCTGCTTCTGCTTGCTCATGAAGTCATGCATCTTGTCCCACTGCTTCTGAAAGAGTTGCGCGCGGGATTTGGACTGCACGAAGTTGAGCACGTTTGCTTGCTTGTTGGCGGAACGGGTGTAGTTCCAACTGCCGTCTTCCACGAGCAATCCGTCGATGATGGTGAACTTGTTGTGCATGATTTGCCCCGACTTGGTCGAGGTACCAATCACAACTTCGATACCGGCATCGAGCAAACGTTTGACCTGTTCGGCTTGATACTTGCCGTGCGACTGCGAGCGATCGAGCAGTATGCGCACTTTGACGCCGCGCTTGTGCAGCTCGATGAGCTTATCGACCACTTGCGGTTCGGTGAAGCCGTAGCAGGCAACGTGGACGCTGGTGCGCGCTCGATCCAGAAAACCGAGATACGCGCTCAAGCCGTCCTCGTCCGGTGTGAAAACCGTGCGGATGTAGGGTTGCGGATCGACGTCCGGTGAGGGGATCGAGCCGGTCCAGTATCCGCCGAAGAAAGACCCGACAATCGCCGCTGCTACGACGATTTTGTGAGTTAATTTCATGGTTTCCTTTCAGAAACGTAGTAATGTCCGCGCGGTGCCCGGCAGCTGCTGGCTGAAGGGCACCGGGGACGGCCGCGGGAGGGTTTATGCTCCCGCGGCTTCCGGGCACCGGTTACGGTGCGATGAACAGCGGCGGGAGTGTCGCGGGCTGCGCCGGCAGCTGGTCCGCGAACGGGGTTCCGAGGATGCGGTAGACCCGCTTGTTCGGGTTCATGCCGGCCGGTTCGCCGACCAGTTGCGCCGGCAGGACGACTTGCTGTTGCTGCTCCGGCGGGATCTCGCGCGTGAATGCCGGCGTGGGCTGGCCCCAGTACTGCTCCTGGCGCTGGATGACACCCTTTGAGTTGAAGATGTCCTTGCGGCTGATCCGCCCGTCCCAGGAGTTGAAGTAAGCCACCTCGGCCGGAGTCATGCCGTCCGCATTCATGCGGACGCGAGCCTCGACCGTGCCCTGGTCGCTGTAGAGTTCCAAGTCGGTGACCCGGTAGAAGGTCCGGTTCCAGTCTTCGCCGGAGCGCTTCCAGGTCTGCTTGAGCAGAGCTTTGCCGTTGTCGTTGTAGAGCGTTACTTCCATGCCGCCATCAGTGGTGAACACTCCGCGGTGACGCAGGATACCGCCATCATCGAAGTATTCCCAGGCGGTGACGCGCACTCCGGACATGGTGAGCTTGAACACGGGCGTGACGTTTCCGTCGTTGCCCAGTCGCTCGCCGATGTTCTGTTCCGACGATTCGGCCTTCACTGTCTCTACCGAAACTGTGCCGTCTGCAGCGCGCCGGGCGGTGCGTTGGCTGCCGTCAGGCAGTGTGTTGACGCTTAGGTCGACTCGTCGACCGTCAGGACCGAAGGTGTCGGTGGTGATGGATCCGTCCGGGCCTCGGCGGTATTCGGCTTGTTTGGTGCCGTCCGGCCGGAACGTTTCCGAGCGGTCGATCAGACCGTCGGTGCCGTAGTCGGCCTTGAACAGCGTCGAGTTGTCGGCCGCGAAACAGGTGAACTGTTTCACCTTTTCGTCCGTGCCTAACAGGTACACGCCGCGACGTCCGTCCTGGTAGCCGATTTCGAGGCCGGTTACTTTGCCCTGGTCGTTGGTTGTCGACTTACGCCAGAGAACGCCCGTACTCTCGGGCGTCAAGGTGAATGCGGGGCCGCTCGGTAGCTTCGGCTCCCAATGCATTGCCGGGTCCACGACTTCGGTGCTCGGCGTGATCGCGAGGTAGAGCGCGCCCCCACCGATGAGCAGACCGATTGGCAGAACAACCAGCAAGAGGATTTTTCGAGAAAACACTAGGGTGTTCCTCCATGGTAGGAGACCGGCACGTTGAGTGCCGGTCTCGTTGTTGTTGATGTTCAAGCTGTGGCGTCGGTTCTTCGCGCGGAGGCGCGGAGGGCTTGCCGACGCGGCGGAGCGCCTATTTAAGGAGCGATGAACAGACCCGGCAGTGCGGCAGGCGTCGCCGGGACCGGCTCGGCGAAGGGCGTACCGCGTAGGCGATACACCTTGGTGTTCGGGTCGAGACCGCCCGGTTCGCCGACGAGGTGCGGCGGCAGCACGAGCTGGCGACGCTGTCCTTCCGGGATCTCCTGACGGTTGGTGCCACCACCGCCGCCGCCGTACGGGTAGCCGTACCCACCGTAGTTGTACTCGATGGCAGTGTTGAAGCCCTTCGCGTCGAAGAACTCCTTGCGTTGCACGTTACCGTTGGACATCTGGTGTACTTCGGAAGGCGTGATGCCGTCGGGGTTCATCAACGCGCGAATGCTGACGTTGCCGGCCTCATCGAAGACTTCCAGCTTTTCGACGCGGTAGAAAGCGCGGTTCCAGTCGTCGCCGGAGCGCTTCCAGTACTGCTTCAGCAGGGTCTTGCCCTCGTCGTTGATCAAGGTGATTTCCAGACTACCGTCGGCGTTGAACTGCCCCTTGTGGCGCAGCTTGCCGTTGGTGTCATAGTACTCCCAGTCGTTGACGCGGACGCCGACGGTGTTGATCTTGTACACGGGAACGACGCTGCCGTCCGCGGCCAGGCGTTCGCCGTGCGTGAACGACTGCGCCTTCGCATCCGTCGTCTGTACGGTGACCTTGCCGTCGGTGTTCCGGCTGGCGGTTCGCTGAGAACCGTCGGGCAGCGTGGTGACGCTACGGTCGACGCGGAGGCCGTCGGCGGAGAAGAAGTCGCGAACTTCGGTGCCGTCCGGCTGGCGACGGAACTCACACTCGACGGTGCCGTCGACGCGCAGGGTTTGCGCCTTCTGGGTGAGGCTGTCGGACCCGAACCAGCTGCGATAGATCGCGCGGGTCTGGTCTTCGGCGGAGTAGCAGGTGAACTGTTGCACCTTTTCGTTCTGGTCGAACTGATAGACGCCGACGCGCCCGTCCCGGTAACCGATGCGAAGCTCGGTGAGCTTGCCGGCAGGGGACTTGACGGGTTTGCGCCAGAGTTCGCCGCTGTCTTCGTGAGTGAGCATCAGGCCAGCAGCGGACGTCGGGAGTTTCGGTTCCCACACGTCGACGATGACTTCGGGTTCGGTTGAGCTGTTCGTCACGAGGACGTAACAGCCGATCGCGCCACCGATGAGAAGCAGCAGTAGTGCTACCAGCAGTCTCTTGCGAGTGAACATGGTTTTTCCTTAGTCTGGCAGCGGTCGCAGGGGACCGCATGCGGGAACATTGGAGTGAGTTTGTGAGCTGCGCTTAAGCCGATTCTGCTGTCATGTCTCTCCCGAGCACGTCGTGCCGGTATGGTTGCAGGGAGAGTTGGGGATGCAGCTGAGGTACGGGCTAATTACAAGATCACAAGGGAAATAGGATGAGTTACTGTAACAAGACTCGTTCCTGGCTAGAACAGATCATGACTAGTATGAATATCTAAGTTTTTTAAGATAATCAGGACGGATCCTGAATGGATCCTGATGTGCCGCTCGGGGGCAGCGTTGATGGAGTTTTTCTGCTGACAACCGTTAGCGCTAATTGTGACAGGTTATTCGAGAATTTCGGTTTAGATACGACGCACAACTCTAGCAAACGCGGGTCGCTAGTCCGTAGGGTGAGGAGCACCTCTGTTCTCTGCCCCTGTAAACGTGATTCGCCAATAACCACTTGGACAACCGAATTATCAGCACCACGCATCCGCGCGGTCGACGTTGCATGTGCAGAAACAAGTGAGTCATACCAACCACCACACGAGAGGAAGACTCAATGAAACTGTTCGCCATCGCTGCAGGCGCTATCCTGGCGCTGTCCACCTTCGGTAGCAGCACCGCATCCGCCCAGACGCCCTCGAACGTCCTCGCCGGCATCAGCATCTACGTCGGCCCCGGCGGCGTACGCGTCGGCCCGTCGTACCCCGGTTACTACGGCTATCCGCGGTATCCCCAGTACAACTACCCGCGCTACCCGCAGTACAACCCGCGCTATCAGCCCTACTACGGACCGCGCTATCCGCAGTACAACCCGCGCTATCAGCCCTACTACGGCCCGCGTTGGTAAGTGAGTGCTGGTTGCGGTATCCACGCGTTGCGCTTCGCGGAACGTGCTTAGTGCACGCTAGCTTCGGCTAGGCCGGAGATATGCGGCGCGGGATCCGGCACTTTGTGCTCCCGCGCCTTTTTTCGATCTGATGGTCTGTTCGAAGTTTCCGGGGGCTCTCCCATGCGAAAAATCCTCGCCCTGATGGGCGTAGCGATGATTTCACTCTCACTGAGCGGCTGCAAAACCGCAGAAGAGGAGCGTGCGGAACTCGCACCTTTGGTCTGCGACTTCCTCGATTCGCGGTTCCAAAAGCTCGATACCGACAAGAACGGGTTGATCGATGAGGCTGAGTTGGCCGGCGCTCTTGCCGAAGCGGAAGCTCGCAAGAATAGCGGCGATCGCACTGCGGCGTCGGACGTGATGTTGCTCAGGCACATTACGGACAATATCGCACGCATCGCTCACGTCACCGGCTCACACGTTGAGAAGTACACCGACGTCACCTACATCGTCGTCAGCACCGACCCGTTCATCATGATGCCGATCTACACTGACGCAGAACGAACCGTTCTGCACTACGGCATCTCGGCGGAAGACATCAAGTCCTACCGCATTGGTGCGCGGCGATAACTCGCCGGCAAAGAACAACGAACAAGTCCGGTATAGTCCCGGTCTGACTGACGGTGCGCAGGGTAAGTCCGTGCGCAGGCGTCGGTTTGGAACAAGCGTGATGCGACGGCGCTCACGCGTTTAGTCAGGAGTGAATGCCATGAAAGCCGCCCACACCTATGTGGCCGGTCCCGATCTCGACCTCGTCATGATTTCGGCAGCGATTCAGTTTGCGGCTGACAAGCACCGCAAGCAGCGCCGGAAGGATCGGGCGCAGACGCCGTACATTAACCACCCGTTGCAGGTGTTCGACCTGCTTCTGCGCATCGGCGGAATTCGCGACACGTACATTCTGGTTGCGGCCATTCTGCATGACACCATCGAAGACACCGACACCACCGCGGATGAAATCCGCGATTTGTTCGGTGAGATCGTCCTTGGTTACGTGCTGGAGCTGAGCGACGACAAGACCCTGTCGCAAGCCGATCGCAAGCGCCTGCAGGTGGAGCACGCTTCGCACAAGTCCTACGGTGCAAAACTGATCAAGACGGGCGACAAGATCTCCAATACCGGAGAACTTGATACCAATCCTCCCATGGGTTGGGACATCGCTCGCCGGCTGGGTTACATCGACTGGGCCGAGCAGGTGATCGCCGGGCTGCGTGGTACGAACTCAGCCTTGGAGGCACACTTCGATGCCCGCATCGCGGCTGTCCGCCTGGCCATCGCCGCCGAGCAACTCCCTGCCTAGTGCAAGCTGCTGGCTGGAGAGAACTCGTCGAGAGCGGCATTCCAGCCGCTTCTCGCCGAGCTTCTCCTTAACCCTTCAGTACTATACGGGCGAGTAAAAATAAACTTCCTTAACTGGCCGGAAAACAATGGTTGGCGGACGTGCCTGCAGATAGTGTCGTATCGAATTCGATAAGTTCGATAGGTCAGACATCGGTGCAATAGCCAGGGAGCGGAGATTCTACGAGGAAAACCGAAACAAAACCGACGAGTACCGAGAGCCTCTGCTGCCGGAAGAGACCCCCCCAATGGCGGCGGCAACAATCGATATTGTCTCAGACCGATTCAATGCAGATTTTGTTCGTCGAATACTCGCGCAGCAGGCGCCTGACGCGCTCGGCCTCGAGAATGTTTGCAGTAGAAATCGATATTGCTACCTTTCCCGCTTGCGGTTTACCGAAGCGAAATTTGGAATCGGATCCGGGAAAATTATCGAGATTGAGAATACCCGCCATCCATGTCCCTGCGTACGCGCCCAGAGCCAAGCCTGTTCCCGTAGCTGCTACGGACGCAATTAGGTAGGAGTGAGAGTCACCGGGTATAGCAGGCATTCCCAGAAAACCGGCTGCAGCACCGGCGATTCCACCGATAGCTCCCATTATGTACAAAAGGCGGTCGACTTTTCGAGAGTACAGCGGGGCAGTTGCGTGGCGAAATGCATCTGAATCTTCGCCGATTACTGAGATGCTACCTGGCTGCACACCGGCGACGGTGAGTTCCTCCAGGGCGGTTCGGGCATTGTCCGTGTCTGCAAAGACAGTGTGAATTACAGATTGATTCATGTTCTTTTCCTCAATTCTTGAGTTATGCGGTTTTGCTCAATAGCGGCACCGAAGGTGTTGGTGCGGCTTGGAGGTAGGGTGTTCTTGCGTCCTCAATAACTTCTTCTTGAGAGATCCAAGTTGCTCCCTGCTCGGTGAGGATTGTATGAACTGCGTCTGCAGTTTCGAGCCCATTGACTGTGGCGCGCACCACTATTTGATGTTTTGGAGCGGCTCCGATGACCACTTCCTCGGTGCCTGACCAAAAATGTTCCAGGCTGTCGGACAGGAGCATTGCAGCTGTTAGCGCAAGACCCAATCCCCAGAAGGCACCGCTGAGCGGAAGGATGAGCAGGTGCATGATCTCCCTCTGAGGGACCTGAGGAATGGCAAGGAAACCGACAGTGCATCCGGAGACGATGCCAAACACCCCAAGCTGCATCATGAGTCGGTCGTGCCGTCCTGATTCCACTGTTGCTACCGTTGCCGAGCGTTCCGGGTTCGGGGCGGGATCTATTCGTGCCTCGACTCCCTGTAAGGCGCGGTTCACCTCGTTAGCTGCGCTTAATGCTTCGTCTCGGCTGGAGAAGGAAGCCTCTACTATAGTCTTCATTTTCTGAATCCTCTTAGTGATAATCGATTATCGATAATTGATAATCAAGACCAGTGTATCATAACGTGCTAAAAGTGCACTAGCAGAAAAGTTGTTCTTAAAAAATGGCCAAGCGACAGTCGACTAGGGACTACATCAAAGACACGCTAACTGAAAGAATCCTCAACGGGTTTTATCCACCTGGCGAGCGCCTCGTTGAACTTCATATAGCGGAGGAGCTTGGTACCAGTCAGGGCCCTGTACGTGAAGCGTTGCGCGATTTGGCGGCGTTGGGTTTAGTTGAGTCTGAATCCTATCGTGGCACGCGGGTTCGCCAGTTTACCGAGCAGGAGATTGAAGAGTCTTACCAGGTGCGTTCGGTGCTCGAACAGTTGGCGGCAGAACTTGCTGCACCGCATCTTCGGAACAACACTGCAGCATTGGAGCAGGAAGTGGCGGCATTCATGCAAGCGGCAAAGAATCGCGACGTAAAGCTGTACTCGTTGCACGATATGGACTTTCATCGGCTTATCGTGAACGCTTCTGCTAATCAGCTTTTAGCAAATATGTGGAATTCAGTCGTGCTCGAAAGCAAGTTTAGATTTACGTTGATTCATCGCATCGGCGAAGACGAACTTGAGAATTTGGCAGCGGCGCACGTACCGATTCTTGATGCGTTGCGTGAAGGCGACGGCACCAAGGCTGGTGAGCTGGCAAGAAAATTGATTTGCACGTTCCATTCGCGCAAGCCCGGATTGCAGGTAAAGCGGAGTCCTAATGATACGTAGTCATTGCTAATGCTTACTTAGCCATCACCAGTGGTGGTGGCGCAGCTACCGGATTCGATAGTTGAACAGGAAAGGGAGTCCGGTGCGGCGGTCTTCGTTTCTACTGGTCTGTAATAGCTTGATGAGCTTTTTTTGTTGATCCTGCGAGAGGTCGTTAAACACAAGCTGAGCGTCTCTAACCAAAGGCAGCCACGCATTTGTTGAGCGGTAGGCGTGCAAATTTTCGTAGCGAAGCCCGACCTGATAAAATGCTCGGACCTGCTCCGCTTCAAGCCCGATAAGGCGACCGAACCTCCGCATTTCCATATCTCCCGGCTCGTTTTCCAGGCGATTGGCGAAGCCTCGAAGCTGGGGATGTTCGGATTGAACCAATGCTGCGATCACTCGATTGAAGCTGTCAGCATTGAAATTGTACAAACGATCTGTCGCACGCCTCAAGTTCGCATTAAAGTCAGACGGTGTTCGTGTGTGCGCACCGTTAAGAAAATGGCCGAAGACGTTGTTTAGTATCTGCTGCTCATTTTCATCCATTCCTTTTGCTGCGGTGATGCGAGCCAGATCCGATTCTGCAGAGGGCTGGCTGACGCTTTGGATAATCTGCTCGGCTTTGTGCGCTGATTTGCAATTCGTTCGCCAGTCTTCTGCTTCTAAATCGATGGACAGCAGACTGGCGGCAAGTGTCTCTATCGATTGCTCTGCTGGCGTTGCAGTTGAATCAGCATTCTTGTCTGGGTAGATGTTTTCAAACATGAGTTACCTCGGAAGAGTTGAAATGAAGAGTGACTAGTGAGCCGACAAAGGCTCTAAGGCAAACGCCCCGGCCTTATAAACAAATCGATGCCTGTTTCTTTGGACAATGTGCTACGGGTGTCGTCATACTCATTCAAGGCTTTCCAGCGACCGAAGCCATAGCTCAGCGCCGCGATACCCATTCCTGCACCGAGGCCGATCCATCCGCTGCGGTAACCGCTAGCAGCGAAAATCGAACCAACGGTGCCGATTATGCCTCCTCCGAGAACACCAGGAGCGCTATAGTTCCAAGCTCGATGGGATAAGAAGCGTGCGCGGTCTGCCGGGTTGCTGCTTGTTATATCTTGCAGGGCTTGAAGGTCATCGCGGCTGATACCGAGGTGATCATTGCTGATCCAGCGGCGTCTGTTGGGATGGAAACCGTCCGCATGTAAGGAAGTAATTAGCGGGTAGTGAAGTTTGATAGCACCAATGCTGATATCTGAGCGGAAAGCTGCGGTGAGTTCGTGTTGACCCAAAAAGGAGTTGTCGCTGGTGTCCAGTTTGAAGAATCGACTTTGCAGGCTGCGACTGGTATCGTGTAGGAATTTGAGCCTGATGTCTTCAGTAATAGTTGCTTCCTTTGGTGGCTCTTCTGCTTGCGGAAGTGGTTCTTTTTTTCTTTGCGCTTTCTCGGAAGCTTTACGCACTTCTTCCATGAGAGCACGCACGGCTTTGTCCGCGTCAGCCATTGTGCCTGTCTCTGTATCGGTCTTAAGAATTGTTCGTGTTTCGCTCATGCTGTAGGTCCTTAGCACCACCACCGCTTTCAAATTACTGCCGTGAACCTAAGCAGATCTTGACTAATGCAAGAACATTGTATGTATTCACTAAGAGGCATTGCGATTGAAACAGATGTTTCAGAAATTCAATTCCAGAGGTGGATGTGGTCGCTTCATTGTGCGGAGCATGCGGCTGT
>JAIELX010000104.1 GCA_019752635.1 Candidatus Obscuribacterales bacterium
CACAGCCGCATGCTCCGCACAATGAAGCGACCACATCCACCCCTGGAATTGAATTTCTGAAACATCTGTTTCAATCGCTACAACTCTTACTGAATAAATACAAAGAAAGAAACCCGAAGAGAATCGATCGAAGGCGACCTAGTTCGTTGACCGCGTCTACACGGATTCCGATTTGCACCGCACCATTTTAGCCAACTTGTCAGCGCATCGCGATAGCCACTGGCGCGATTCACAAACGAAGGAAGATTAGTGAACCATTTGCTCACTAATTGATCACGAGACCTTAAATTGACGATCAGGGTGGTTTTGAAGACAATCTAATTGTAAGCAACGAGCGCGGCGATGCTGATTCAGAGAGGCAGGACAGCGCTAAAGGGTAAAGGGCTTCGACAAACGAAGCATTGCGAACAAAATTTTTTTCACAGAATATAGGGCTCCGAGCGCTAGGCGCTCGCGAAAATGAGCCGGTGACACCCGCAAGCGGCGGCAGGTGTCACCGGCTTTGTTTTTTTACGATTCCGCGCTTCCTTTTTTGAGACGATTACGCAAATTCGCATTCCTGCTTAGACAATAGGGTGTAGATCAATAGTTGCTACGACAGGAAAGGCGCAGCTTCGCAAGAGCTCGTCTGTAGAGAAAACACGCAGCGGACGGACATTGTAGGACTCGTCAGCTGCGGCCCGAAAAGGAATCGTTTCTGCCGGATAGACCGACTCCCACGGGGGTATCCGTGCCACATCCAAACTCGGATATGGCGGATAGGGAACATGAATCAAACGCGGTCCCTTTGCCAGGTACACCAGCGAGGCCATGTGTGTCGGTAAAACGTCACCAATAACCATGGAAAACTCCCGTAACTGTTATAAAACAAATCGCACGCAAGCAAATGCATGCAGCTAAACTAAATCTTCGCCTGTTCAATTTTTTGCGCTCGTTCTCGTAGCGCTTTGGCTTCCGAGAACTGCTTTTGCGATTCCAATACTTGCGCTTTTCTGAGCAACGCCTGTCTAAGAAAGGTGTCGCGACCTCGAAAGTCGGGATGCAAGTCGGAAACCAAAGCCAAGCTGCGGTCACAAAATGGTTTTGCCTTTTGAAATTCGCGCCTTTCGATCAATCGATCGACGTAGTTTCCGAGATCTTCCAAGTAAGTGGCATCCGCCACAGCCAAAATTCGGCATTTTTCACCGACTTCCAGTAACTTGAGCCGTTCAGCCTCTTCTTCCGCCGGGTCAGGCAAGTAAAACTGACACGCGCGCATTCGCAATCCGCCGTAAGCAGCCTTGGCATGCGCCGCTGATTCGTTGTGCTTCTTCCATATTGTATAAATGGGGTCCGTGACAACAAGCATCGAAGCTCGATCATAGCGGTAATTGTAGAGAGCCGCCATTTCAGTTCTCACCATCAACTCCAACAAATCGTCCTTTCCTTGAACTTCGGCTAGTAGAGACCTCAACATTCTCTCGGCAATTGCTTTGTCCGCCTCGTTGTTCGAGGGTATTAACCACCGGGCCTTGAGGATTTTCGCCTGTTTCACGTCGTCCTGAGACGCCTTCGATTGCGCCATCCAGGAATCGATCAACTGCACTGCTTCGGCAATAGGAGGCGGCACACGATTACGTCGCAGCTCATCCAAATCCCGCTTAAGCGACTCCAGGGAACGGCGAATATGAACAGCATTGTCCGGTTTTGATACAACGGGAACAACTGGCGAATCGGCTAATCGCAGCTTTGCCAACACCATCACTCCAATAACAGTAAAGCAAGCGGCCGCGACTACAAAGACCTGGAACAAAACGCTTTTAGACTTCCGACTTGAGACTCGCGTCGGGGCCGCACCGAGTGCGGAGTAGTCTACCGGCTCAACCGAGCGCGACTCAATCAGAGTTTGAAGCAACACAAGATCAGCTCCCAGCGCCACTGCCGACTGATACCGGTCAGCCTCATCTTTTGCCAAGCAACGCTTTAGTACTCGGTCGAAGCCCTCTCTATGCGGCAAAGATACGCCTAAGTCCGCCAGAAGCGGAGCCTCTACATTGGCGTGCTTGTACAACACTCCAATCAGCGTATCCGATTGAAATGGCGGTGTACCCGTAAGCATTTCGTAGAGAATAACGCCTAGTGCATAGACATCCGATTTCGGAGAAACAATTCGTCCGGAACTCGCTTCAGGGCTCATGTAGTGAACCGAGCCCACTAGCAGTCCGGTCGCGGTAAGATGTTCGTCTGCAGCCGTTACGCTGCGGCACAAACCGAAATCGAGCACTTTCACTACGGTCTTGTCAGCTTGCTTAGCAAGGAAAATGTTTTGCGGTTTCAAGTCTCGGTGAATGATACCAAGCGCATGCACCGCAGCCAGTGCATGCGCCACGTCTTGCAAGATGGACAGCGCCTCAACTTCCGACAAGGTAGTTCGCCGCGCAAGCAGTGTCGCCAAACTCTCACCTTCCAGAAGCTCCATCACCAGGTACGGAAAAGCATCTCGCCACATGCCCACGGCAAACACGCCCACCACATTGGGATGGCTAAAACTGCTCAGAGCCTTTACTTCGCGCCGAAAACGCGACTTCTGCTCCGCCGCATCTACTGAATCCATGTGCAGAATCTTGACTGCAACTGTTCGGTTTAGCTCCATGTCGATGGCGGCATAAACCGAACCCATACCACCGGTGCCTATCTCACCAGTGATTCTATAGCGGTCAATCATCTCTCCAGAAGCTGGCTTCACAATAATCCGCGCCTACTCAACAAATATGTCGTGCTCCTTCGCTGCCAGCTGCAGCGAGTAAATCGTTGAACTAGAAGTGAATCTTGAGAATGGCACGAGTACCAGACCCGGGTCTGGATTCAAACTGGAGGCTCGCCGGAATCTGCAACCGAATCAGATTCACTCGTTCTGTCATTATGGATAAACCGCTTCCTTTTCTGGCGTCGTCTGCGGTCCGCTCGTAACCGACGCCGTTGTCCGCAACGGTGATGGTAAGCTCAGTCCCTTCACACTCAATGGTCAAATTCGCTTGAGTAGCATTGGCGTGCTTCTCTAAGTTATTGAGGCATTCCTGTATAATGCGAAAGACTTGAAGCTCTATGTCTTGCGCCAGCTCCGGAATCTCGCAGTGGCACAAGAACACACCCTGCAGCCCGGATCTAGAGCAGACTTTGTTGAACATATCCTCCAACAAGACCTGAAGTCCCCAGTCCCCAAGATTTCCCGGAACGAGCTCAGCGCAAAGCTCCCGCAGCTTGATCACCACGCTTTCAATCAGGCTTACCGCCTCCTCTTTTTCCAAGGGCGTATCATTTTTAATTCGGCGTTGGAGAAATAGCAAGTCGCTGATAACAGTGTCATGAATCTCGGAAGCGATGAACGACTGCAAGCTTTCCTGCTGCACCGCGATGCGGTCCGTCAGTACACCCTTTTCCTTAATCAGCTCCCTAACGGCGGCAGTAAGACTCTGGTCCCCGTACTGAACGCGAATTGACTCAGGAATGAAGTCAAAGTCATTCTGAGAACGCTGAAGAATGTCCCTAAAGAGAGCGGCCATCAGTGTCTCAGCTTCACGGAAAGTCACCACGACATCGTCCATAAGAACCCTGAAGTCCTCGCCACCGTCTTTTTCGGCTCTCAGCCTCAGCTTCAATCGGGAAGCCGTCTCTGCTTCGCCCAAGAGCGGCAATTGCACTGCGGGCATAACAAAGAAAAGCACGGTGTCAGCCGAAGCACGCACTACGATAGCCCAAAACGAAGTGGAGACGGAAAAGCGGATGATCGCAGGCTCATCAGCTTTCCCCTCACGTTTCGCCGCGACTACGTTTGTAACAACAGCTCGCAGCGAATCGCTTTGCGTTTTAGCGTTATGTTTCTCAGCAATATCACAATAGGTTCTACGGGCCAAATCCAGTAGTTTAATAGCACCGGAAAGCGGTTCAACAGGCTCGCCGCCCGCCACTTTGAACAGACGCAAGAAACGATCTAACGGCAAAGTCAATCAACCTCAAGGTAGCCGAAACCATTGTTTATAGCCCACGCGATCAGCTGCTCTCTATTCGCCAAACTCAATTTGATACGCAATCTTTCACACTGCTTCTTCGCGGTGGCGGGCGCCGTAACCCGCCCGGCCGCGATGTCCTCATACTTCATTCCGCGAGCCAGCAAGCGCAGGATTTCATCCTCAGCCTCCGACAACTGAACCGGTGCGATGTTAGACAATTTGCCGAAAATCAGCGGCTGTCCACCACTGTGGATGTAACGCACTGCACGACAAACAGATAGCAGGCTTTCCGACTTAACGACGTACCCGGCCGCTCCCGCCTTCATCACAGCAGTGACAAGCGGGGATCTGTTCTCGGCGGACAGAACGAGAACCTTGGTATTTAGCGCCGCGAAGCTCTTAACCAGAGTCTTCGGTCCTGCCGATTTGGGAAGATGCAAGTCGAGCACGACAACATCGGGCAAAAGCTCTTTGGCTTTTCGGAGCCCTTCCTCAGCATCAACAGCAACGCCGATTACGGCGAAGTTAGGTTCATCGCTGAATTGACGTTGAAGACCTTCAAGAGTCATTTGATGGTCTTCGACGACTAACAACTTGATGACGGTATCAGACGCTTCGGTCATAGGCACCATGGTCCGGTCTTCACTCAAGCGATATACCCGGGAAAACTAATGTTCTCGGGCCCGGTTCAACATAATCAAAAGAGCGCAATGTTCCCCCAAGCGAAAGACTTGACAGCCGTTGAGATAGAGCGTGAACAATCCGAGCCCGCACGGTTGCTCCGCTCGAGTGCCCCGGTCCAGTCCGCCTCTGCATTGCTACGCGATGGTAGCGAGCATCTCCATAATTTCCACCGCTTGTAACTGGCTCACATTCACGAAGTGACGCAATGTCGCAGGATCCACTCCGATGACGTCGGCAACAATAAGACTGTCGTTTCCTTTCCGGATCAGACCATCTATGCACGTGTTTCGCAATTGCTGCGCCGACAAGTCCAATCTGGCTTGCCTGCCCACCTTCTTCACCGTTTGAACTATTGACGGCAGAGAAAGTCTTTGCCCCTGCTTGTTGACGAACAGGGCCTGTTCTTCGGCAGGCGCACATCGCATGCGAAGCCATTGAATCATTGCTTCTCGCAGTGCGGAGTTAATCGGTGTCCGTCGTGCATTCTTGCCTCTGCCGATGAGGAGCTGACCTTGCTCAAGGTCGATGTCTTCCACATTCAAAGCAGAACACTCTCCCGGACGCAATCCTGCCATTAGAAACACAAGCGTCACGGCCCTGTCTCGTGGCGTGACTACTGTTGCAGACTGCAGCTCGTGCAGCAGTCGCTCTCTGTCTTGCGAACTCAGAGATTTCGGTTTACTGCTTATTTCTTCAAAGCGCTGAAGTGTTGCCTGAATCCCGAGCGCAGTACGCAGGAAATGACAAATGGAAGTGGACATACAGTTCACAGAGGATGGCTTCATCTGCTGTTCTAGCAGCTCGCCCAAGAAATTTGTTGCCAGGTTTTCGGCTTCTTCCCGCGAGCGCGGATCTGTGTGTTGCGCACTGTCACACCAAAGCACGAAGGCTCTTACATGCGCCAGATACTGGCGCTGCGTAACCTTGCCCAGATTGGATTCGAACAGCACATCCTCATAGTTACGCAGATAATCAGCTAGCTTGTTCATTGACCACTTCACCTTGTTGCCCCTCGACAATAGCAACCAAGGTGTTTCACCACTGTAACATCGATAACTTCCTACGACATGGCTCTCGCGATGGATTGTTGATTCACGTAGTCCACCACGTCCGGGAGAGCTTGCGATGGCACGTATTCAATTGAAAGCTTCAGAGGTGGCGCTTCTTCGGAATGCAAACGCAAGAACAGAGCCACTGCAGGGTGAACATCGTTCCCTGACAGAAGAACATCGAGTTTGTCGCGCAAGCAAGATCGAAGTAGTCCGAGCTCTGCAAAGGCTTCCGACTTCCATCCCTCAATGGTTGCTAGTGCCGGAACATGGGCCTGTCGGTTCTCGGTATAGTCATCCATACAGATCAGATCCAGATACAACTCTCTGGCTTGCTCCAATTCGCATTCAGCCTTGATGAGACTTAACACCGCCGCGGTCACAACATCACAACAATCAAATTGAAGGGCGGCAGCCTTTCGCAGACCAGCTTTGTAGGCCTTGCTAAGTTTGACTGCACGTTCAAAAAACGCATCATCCTTCTCCGTCGTCGCATAGTGAAGAGCCCGATGAGCTAGTTGAGCTTCGAGGCAGCAAATAATAGAATCGTTCATAACAATCTCCTGTTACCCGTAAACCGACACCCCATGGGAGTTGTGTGATATACGCAAAGAATAGAGTTAGTTGGAATAGGTTAGAAGGTCTGCTTTGATTCAATTCCGTTTGTTTCGGGTGTTGCTGAATGTTCTTTAACTCTGCCTGAGCAGCTGCATGCATTCCAATCAAAAACAGTTACATAGGCTGGTGGTTACGTCGAACAGTGTAAGTAGCAACGCGAGTTTTTTGCGTAAAGCGGCATTGCAACGTTTGCGTTAACCAACACGAATACGATACGAAAAATACAAAAAATCGTATCGTATTCGTGTTGTAGACGAAAAGGCACAACTCCGACAAACGCTCACATCAATTATCTTTACAGCCGTTTCAAAGCTTACGCGCACATCTAGTAAGGCAAGGGAAAGGAACAAAGCGGCTGGCACCGGTAGTGGTGCCAGCCGCTTTGCCTGGTCGGAGGGCGATCAGTCCTGCGGGCTGGGCGACGCGATGTACACGTCGACCAGCTCACCGCGAGCGTTCAGCAGGAAGTAGTCGCCGTTCGGGTAGGTGTACCTCCGGTGACCGGTCTGCCGGTCGCGAGAGTAGGTCACCTCGCCTTCGGGCAGGACAGCCGACGGCGTCACCTTCTCGCGGACGAAGAAGGGGGCGAAGGCGAAGAACAGGTACTGGCTGAGCATCGCCGCGCCGATGAACGCGAAACCGACGAGGTTCGCCTTGTAGCAGAAGGAGAGAACCCCGATACCAAGAAGGACGAGTGCGAAGGTGACCGCCTTCCGCACCCACTCGGTCGGGATGCGCAGGATGTCCGGCTCCTTGAGCGGCATCTCGTCTTCGGGTTGATCGTTTTGGTTGGTACCAAGTTTGGACACGGAGGCTCCGGGTTGGAGAAGAAGTCCGGACCGCTCCTGACGAGCGGTCCAGACTTCTCGTATGGGAAGTATTACCGACGACGGAGCGAAGTCCGCCCGGTGAGCGCGCCGCTCGGATGAACGGCGCGTGCGTTACTGCGGGTCAGCGGGTGAGCTGCGGGGGGCGAACGCCATCGAACGCCGAGGTCACCGTGACCTTGGTGCGGTCGCCGATGCCGATCTTCGCACCGCCCAGCTTGTTGAACGGCAGGATGCCGCGGATGGTGCCGAAATCGACCACGAAGCCCGACGCGCGCTTGCCAACAATCTTGCCGGTGTGCTTGGTGCCGATGGCGAAGCTCGTCTTGAGCCGGGTGCTTTCGTCGGCCGTCAGCGTCGGCACGAGGTCGCCGTCATCGCCGGACTCTTCGGTCTTGGTGTTAGCAGCGCGGTCGGCCTGCTCGGCGAGGCGGTCTTGGTGACGCATCGCGTCGGAAAAGAAACGTCGCATGGAACTCATCTACCTTTGTTGAATCAGGATGTTGTGAATGAAACAAGGAGAGGGCGCAGCGTGTGGCTACGCCCTCTGTTTGCGTAACTGTGCGGTGTATCGGCGGGCATATCCGCTATACCGCCCTGTCACGCGGGTTGGTTAGTTGCGCCCGAAGCTACCGAAGAACTCGTCCAGCCCGTCGGTGCCGATGCCGTTCGGCTTCTTGCGCTTCTTCGCTTCCTGCTTGTCCTTCTCGTCCTCGACCACCTTGATGGCACCGAACAGCGGGATCGCCAGCCCGAGGGCCAACGCCATGCTGCCGAGGCCCACTCCGCCACCGGCGTTTTCGTCAGCGGCCGTGTCCGCGCCGTAGCTGGCGAAGAAGTCGTCCACCTGCACGCCGCTCAGCACCCCGAGGTCCATGTCGTCGCCACCCGCAGGCTGCATCGGACCAGGCATCGGAGCCATCGGGTCGGTGACCTCCACCTCGAACTGCGCGACACCATAATCGGTGCCGTCGAAGATCTTGATGGTGACCTTATAGGTCCCCGCCTTGCTGTACTTGTGGCCCATCTTGAAGGACTTACCGTTCAGCGTGACGGCTTCCGGCTTGCTGCCGTCGCCGTAGTCCACGGTCGCGGTCCAGGTGTCGGCACCGGGGTCCTTGAACGTGCCACTAAACTTCGCTTCCTTGCCGGTCTCGACCTTGCGGTCGCCGTCCATCTCGATGGTCGGCACCACGTTGACGATCTTCACTTTCAGAGTGTTGATGCCCTCCGCACCCCAGATGTCGATCGCCTTGACGCGGACTTCGTACTCCCCTTCCTGCGGGAAGTAGTTGTGGTTGAGCGTGAACCGGTTGCCGGCGAACAGCGGGAGCGGCTGCCAACCGCTGCCATCGCCGTAGTCCACGAACGCCGACACCGGGTCGCCGTTCGGATCGATGATATGCCCGTCCTCGATGAACGGGTCGCCTTCCTTGATAGTGACAGTCGGGTGCCGACCAGCGCCGGGGTAGTCGAAGTAAACTTCCGGCGGACTGTTCATCCAGCCACCACCGTAGTACGGCGTGTTCAGGATGAGCCCCTGTTGCGGCACGATGAAGTCGCCCCACGGCATGGCCGGGGCACCGGGGACGCTCACGGGCGGCTGCACCGGCGGGAACACCGGCGGGGTAGTGGTCGGCGGGAAGAAGACCCACGGCGGCACGATCGTCGGCGTGTTCGGCTTGTTGACCGTCACGTCGAAGAAGTTGCTGCGCGAGGTGTCGTCGTCGTTCACCGTCACCGTCACTCGATACGTGCCCGGCTGGCTGTACGAGTGCCCGATCGGGAAGTCCTTGTCCGCGTTGGTGAAGGTCTCAACGGTGCCGTCACCGTAGTTCACCGTCACCGACCACGGCGAATCCGCGCCGGGGTCCACGAACGTCACCGTCCGGTTGATGCTGCCGCCAACCGGAATGGTCGCGTTGCCGCCCACGTTCGGCTGCTCCAGCGCGTTCTCCACGAACACCTTCACCAGCGCCGACGCCGAGTTGCCGTGCTCGTCGGTCACCGTCAGCTCGATGCGGAAGAACCCGCCCGGCTGATCCGAGCTGTCCTGCGGGTAGAGCTTGCTCAGCGGGAACGTCGTGGCACCACCGGTGGAGACCACCACCGGACCGTTGCCGTAGTCCGCCGTCACCGTCCAGCTCGTGCTGTCCGGGTCCGTGAACCCGTGCGTCACGTTCAGCGTGTCGCCTTCCGTGATCCGGTACTCCGCATTCGGAATCTGCGG
>JAIELX010000065.1 GCA_019752635.1 Candidatus Obscuribacterales bacterium
TTACTTGGAATGATTGACCTGTTTACCGGCGGCGCGCTCGGTAAACTTTCTATTTTTTCGATGGGTATTGGACCGTATATTACCGCGTCAATCATAATGCAGCTGATGACCGTAGTTGTGCCGAAGCTGGAAGATCTGCAGAAGAACTCCGGTGAACAAGGGCGCAGAGAGCTCGCCAAATTCACGCGCTGGTTGGCTGTAATTCTGGCCACGTTTCAATCGTTCATGCTTGCCAAACTACTAGCCAGCATTGGCGGTGAATATCCGGTTGTAAACCCGCACCTGGCCGGTCCTATCTTCTACATTTTAGCCACGGTAATTTTGACGGCCTCGGCGATCTTCATCATGTGGCTGGGCGAAATTATCACAGAGCGAGGCATCGGCAACGGCGCGTCACTGCTGATTTTCCTGGGCATTGCCTCGCGACTGCCCAGCATGATCATGCAGACATCGCAGGCCGTTTCCGAAGGACAGGCGCCCATCTGGGGCGTAGCTGTACTGGGTTCCACATTCTTACTGCTTATTGCCCTTGTTGTATGTTTGCAACAGGGAGTGCGCAAAATCATGGTGCTCGGCGCCAGACGCCAGTCCAATAAAACGACTGCGACGCCGGATGACTATCTATATCTACCTGTCAATCCATCAGGAGTAATGGCGATCATCTTCGCTTCTTCACTGCTGATGTTTCCGCAGACCATTATGCAGTTCGTTCAAGGACAAGCAAAGGATGGAAAGGATCCAACGGCAGCTCTCTACGAAATTATGAAGAACGTGCCAGGGTTCACAAACCTGGCGGCGCAATCCTGGGCGCAAAGCACCTGGAAAGTAGTTGAAGCTGAGTTTTTCCGCCTCTTCCAGTACAACACCTGGGAGCATTCACTGGTCTATTTCGTGCTGATTTTGTTCTTTGCGTTCTTCTACGCCTCGATCGTGCTGCCCACGCGCGACATGGCCGAGAATCTCAGACGCAGTGGCCGCGCCATTCAAGGCGTGAAACCGGGTCGTCCGACCTCGGACTTTCTGGAGTCGACTCTTAATCGGCTAATCTTTATCGGCGCCACCGCCATTGCGCTTGTAGCCATCGTCCCGATTCACGTCGAAAGCGCAACGGGCGTCGTCACCTTGCAAGGACTCGGCAGCACGTCGCTCATTATTCTTGTTGGTGTCGCCATCGACACCCAACGACAAATAATGACCCATGCACTTTCCGCGCGATATCAAGCACGCGGACTTTTTCAAAGCAAAAAATAGGAAAGAACTGTCATGCAAATTCTATTTCTGGGAGCACCGGGAGCCGGCAAAGGCACGCAATGTAAGCGTGTGGCCAAGCAACTCAATATCCCGCACCTCTCCTCCGGTGATTTGCTGCGCGAAGCAGTAAAAGCAGGCACCGAAGCCGGTGTCAAAGCCAAATCGTTCATGGACCAGGGCGTGCTCGTTCCGGATCATGTTTTGATCGCGATGTTTCGCGACAAGCTTTCGTCGCCTGAATGCGCAAAAGGCTTTCTTCTCGACGGTTTTCCACGCAATCTCGCACAAGCGGAAGCGCTCGACGCCATGCTGAAAGATATCAAGAAAGACTTATTGTGTGTTGTCGACCTCAAAGTCGATCCTGGTTTGCTTACAGAGCGAATTACCGGACGCCGCGTCTGCACAAACAAAGCGTGTTTGACTCCGTTCCACATCAAGTTCCAACCGCCTGCAAAGGAAGGTCATTGCGACACTTGCGGGTCAACATTGATGATACGAGATGACGACAAGGAAGAACTGGTCGCCGCGAGACTGAAGACATACAACGAGCAAACCGCGCCTCTCATCGAATACTACGGTAAGCGATCGATTCTCAAGACAATCAATGGCGACGGCGAACCGGAAGCGATCTTCACCGAACTGTTGGCGGCCCTTCAGTCGAAGTGTCATGCATGAGTCTGATAGTTAGCACTGACCAAGAACGAGATCTTTTTCGCGCCGCCGGCAAAGTTGCCGGTAAAGTTCTGCACGAGCTCTCAAAAATAATTGCCCCGGGAATAACCACTTGGGAGCTCGATGAACTTGCGGAAAAGATCATTCGGGACGAAGGAGCCATTCCGACATTTAAGGGCTACCGCGGTTTTCCGTGTACCGTTTGCGCTTCGGTAAACGAAGAAGTTGTGCACGGAATACCGAGCAGAAACAAAGTCTTGAAAGAAGGCGACGTGATCAGCCTGGATGTCGGCGCCACATTTCGTAAGGAAAGTAACGGTAAAAAGCTAGATTACATAGGCGATACCGCCATTACCTTGCCGGTGGGAAAGATTTCCGACCGTGTGCAAAAACTACTCGACGATACACAAGAATCACTCTACGCAGGCATTCGCGCCGCCATAGCCGGCGCGACGCTTGACGAAATTGCCGGACCGATCGAAGACATTGCCAAACCTAACGCATACGGTATTGTGCGTGAATACGGCGGTCACGGCATCGGATACGGATACCACGAAGAGCCCTTCATCCTGAACTACCGAACCGGTAGCAAGACTCGGCTCAAACCTGGTATGGTAATTGCGATTGAGCCCATGTTTAACTTGGGCAGCGACCGCGTTAAAGTCAAAAAGGACAAATGGACCGTTGTAACCGAAGATTACAAGCCATCGGCCCACTTTGAACATTCACTTTTGATAATAGAAGACGGTGCTCCAGAGATACTGACAAGACGGCCAGACGAAAAAATATGACGAAACAAGGCGTAATTGAATTCGAAGGTACAATCCGGGAAAGCCTCCCCAACGCGATGTTTCGGGTCGAACTCGACAACGGACACAAAGTGCTGGCTCACATTTCCGGAAAGATCCGCAAAAACTTTATTAAGATTCTGCCGGGCGATCGAGTGCGCGTGGAGCTTACTCCATACGACTTAACGCGCGGCCGCATCACATACCGGATAAAAGACTAGGGTAGAATATCTACTTCGCGGCTGCACTGACTGGAACCCTCTACCAGTCTTTTGCCCAAGCTGCAGGGTCCGAATCGGCATCAGCCGTAAGACTTCTGCGACACGGGCGCGAGGCGAATAGCGAAAGCAAAGCGCCAGCGCGCATCTAACTGATGGTTTCGATCCACTGCTTCCGCGGCTGGAAGCAGGCCAGAGCTTTAACGCTCCGGACACATTGAGAATGGAAAAATGAAAGTAAGAGCTTCGGTCAAGAAAATTTGCGAAAAGTGCAAGGTGATTCGTCGTAAAGGACGAGTTGCAATTATTTGCGAAAATCCCAAGCACAAGCAGCGCCAAGGTTAAGCGCTGTGTAATCCGGCGACCGGGATGTCGGATTACGAAGTGGTTGGTTTCCCGGTCAATTGCACTGCCCCTAGCACGGGGATGGAGGATAGATGGCTCGCATTGCGGGTGTTGACCTGCCGAGAACTAAGAGAACTCACATTGCACTTCGCTACCTTTACGGTATCGGTGCTACAGCTGCGCAAAAAATTTGCCAAAAGCTGAACATCGCCGAAACGAAGAGAGTGCAGGATCTAACGGAAGACGAAGTCAACCGTATCCGTGAAGAAATCGACAAAAACTGGCAAGTCGAAGGCGACCTTCGCCGTATGGAAGGTCTCAACGTAAAACGATTGATTGAAATCAACTGCTTCCGCGGGCAACGCCACCGTAAAGGGCTTCCCACGCGCGGTCAGCGTACCAAGACCAATGCTCGTACGCGACGCGGTCGCAAGCGGGTTACGGTTGCCGGTAAGAAGCAAGCTCCCGGTAAGTAGGAATTTTAGTGCCACCATGTTAGGCGGCACTTTTTCGACGAGTGGATTGACGCTCCCAATTAAATGGAATTGTAAGGACCGTTTGAAATGGCAAAAGCACCAAAAGCAAGAGGGAAGAAGAAAGAACGCCGCGTAGTTCTTGAAGGAGTCGTACACATACAGTCGACTTTCAACAACACTATCGTCAGCGCCACAGACCCGATCGGGGCGGTTATCGCCTGGGCGTCGGCCGGAACAGTAGGTTTCAAGGGCGCCAAAAAAGGCACTCCATTTGCAGCGCAACAAGCAGCCGAATCGGTAGCTAAGCGCTCCATGGACCAGGGCATGCGCAAATGCGAAGTTCTGGTTAAAGGCCCCGGCGCCGGAAGAGAAACCGCAATACGTGCCCTACAGGCATCAGGACTCGAAATCACCCTCATTCGAGACTGTACGCCTATACCGCACAACGGCTGTCGTCCGCCAAAGAGACGTCGCGTTTAATTAGCTTTCTGTAGGAGAAACGGCTTTGGCCAGGTATGTTGATTCAGTTTGCAAATTGTGCCGTAACGAGGGCACAAAGCTCTTTCTAAAGGGCTCGCGATGCTACACCTCCAAGTGCGCTATCGAACGCCGTCGCTATCCTTCCGGCCAACATGGTCAGGAAAGGAAGAAGCAGTCGGAATTCGCAACGCAACTTCGCGAGAAACAAAAAGTACGTCGCGGCTATGGCGTTCTTGAAACAAAGTTTGCCGCATATATGGTGGAAGCAGGCCGTCAACGTCAAGTTCCGACCGGTCTTCGCCTTCTACAGTTGCTCGAGTCAAGACTCGACAACATCGTTCATCGCTCCGGGCTAGTGCCGTCCCGCGCACAAGCTAGACAACTCATCCGTCACGGTCACATTTCGGTCAATGGCAAGAAGCTTTCTATACCTTCTTATCAATTGAAGATTGGACAAGTGGTCGGAGTGGTAGATGGCAGCAAAGCGCTGCTAAAGAAACTAATGGAAGAGAATCCTTCCGCCGGCGCCCCTCGTTGGATGAATGCCGACCTTGAGAACATGAAAGTCTCAATCGCTCAGCTTCCCGCCCGCGAAGACCTCGACCAGACCATAAGAGAAGCGCTAATCGTTGAATACTATTCGCGTTAATCGTGACCAACCAGCCCAAGGAGTATCGGGAGACTTATGTACGGACTAAGCATTGAACCTCTGAAGATCAAGTGCCTCGAAAACAAGACCGGCACAGACGGCTCCATATACGGCAAGTTCGTAATTGAGCCACTAGAAAGAGGCTACGGCACAACCATCGGCAACTCGCTGCGACGTGTTCTATTGTCGTCGCTCGAAGGTGGCGCGGTAACAGCCGTCAGAATCGAAGGTGTCACGCACGAATTCACCACCATTCCCGGTGTCGTAGAAGACGTCATCGATATCATGCTCAACCTCAAAGGGCTGGTAGTTAAGTCATTCAGCAACGACCCGCAGTATCTTCATCTAGATATTCAACGCGGTGGACCGGTCACAGGCCGCGATATCATCTGCCCCGCCGATGTAACCATCATCAACCCGGATTGGCAGCTCTGCACGTTGGCTGACGACGGTCGCATCAGAGCTGAAATTACAGTGGAACGTGGACGCGGTTATGTACCGGCCGACACGCATAGCCACTACAAGCAAGCAATCGACGTACTGCCGATCGACGCGGTTTTCATGCCGATCAGAAAGGTCAGCTACACTGTTGAGCCTACCCGTGTTGGTGAATCAACCGACTACGACAAGCTCACCATCGATCTCTGGTCCAACGGTTCTATCGACGCCACCGAAGCAATCAGCCAAGCTGCGCGTCAACTGATCGATCATCTGGTGCCGATTGCTGAACTGTCCGGTCGCCCGGTTGTACCGGTCGCGCCGCAGCCGACTCAATCGGATGGCAAGCATCACTCGATCTCCATTGAAGAATTGGAGCTATCGGTGCGCGCTTACAACTGCTTGAAGAGAGCTAACATTCACTCTCTGGGTGAGTTGCTCAAGCTTACTTATGATGACCTGATGAACATCAAGAACTTCGGTAAGAAATCGGCCGACGAAGTAATCGAACGTCTTAGACAGTTCGGATTGACTCTGTCGGACGGAGCTAAGTAAAGGAAATAAGGCGACACGCAAGCGTCGCGTGCAGCGCCAAGTGCGCTAACGAAAGAGGAATTGGAAAATGCGTCACCGCGTACCCGGTAATCGTCTCAGCCGTCCACACGATCAACAGCGTGCTTTGCTTCGCGCATTGACCACTGAATTGCTGCGTCACGATGAAATCGTCACTACCCTTTCAAAAGCGAAAGCAGTTCGCAGTGAAGCGGAAAAGATGATTACCCTGGCAAAGAAAGGCAAAGTTACCGAGCCCGATCTGCACAAGCAGGCTGAAGGCGGCGGACCGGAAGCGGCCGAAGCAGCCGGCAAACTGGCTAAGCATGTGCATTGCCGTCGTCAAATGAATGCTTACATCTACGACAAAGCTGTTGTGGATCGCACATTTGAAGAGCTGGCAGTTCGCTATGCAACTCGCCCGGGCGGTTACACTCGCATCATCAAGACGCACTTCCGTCGTGGCGATGCCGCGCCGATGGCTCTGATTCAACTGGTTTAATTACCAAGCTGGCTCAAGTCTTAAAATAGCAATGCTCTCGAAAGCCGGGCGGGTTCTCCCCTCTCGGCTTTCCTTCTTTGAAAAAAAATTTAACGCGCCGACGCTGAAGCGTCGGCGCGTATTGGCCATCTTCGCTTGTGGCGCCCGTCGTGTCCTTCAGTCGCGCTGTCACTGCTGGTCGAACTTCGAAATCGACCGAATCCATGAATAAGTCTGATCGGGGCGAGATTAGCAGATTTTAGCCACCACCACAGGCGGGACAAGAAACCATTTTGTACTTGCCTTTGGCATCGACGTCGGTAATGCGTCCCATGTAATCCGTAATGGTCGGAGCGCCGTTCTGGCAGGTTAGAGCCTTCTTTAAGTCCACCACCATCTCCTTGCCGGCCCCGACGACGCAAACTGCGCCCAAATCGATGGCGGAGCCGCCTTTAAGCGTCACGTTAGCCCCCGGTTCCAGCACAAGTGATGCGCCTTCCGCCAAGCGCAAGCTGCAATTGCCTCGAAACGAAAGTTTCGCCCCTTTCTTCAAAACAATCTTTGCGCCAGGCGCTATGTTTTTCAAAGTGATGGAGCCTTTGTGACAACTGTCGCTGATAGGCGTACTGCTGGTAATTTCCATGTCCTTTGCCGCAACAATTTCGTACTCGGTCCGACTCGAGAATAAAAGCGGATTGTCCTCCGCAGCAACCGCAGGCAGGGTCCCCCCGGTGGCAATAGTGGCAACGAGCATTCGTTGCAAAGTTTCTCGGGAGATTTTCATCTACACGTTCCTCGGCGCAGGAAGTCACAGGCGATCGCAACCTTTATTCTATTAGCTGTGAGCCAAAAAGTTATGTCCGGTGACAGATGCCACGGCTAGCCATCAAATTGGAATACTGCGGCAAGTCGTTTAGCGGCTCCCAGATGCAACGAGCGGGCGTCCGAACCGTCCAATCCGAGCTGGAGCGCTGTTTAGGCATTTTCTTTCGCACCGGGGGTCTGCGAATTCCAGTGACGCTGTCGGGACGAACAGATGCAGGAGTCCACGCCGACGGACAGATAGCGCATTTCGACATTCAAGAAAGCGCAGTAATAGCATCGGGTCTGGCACCGGAGTTGTCAGTCGATCAGTTGCAACGCATGTGCTGGGCATTGAACGGCATCCTCGCACAAGATTTGTCGATTACATCCGCCAAAGTAGCAGCGGATCGATTCCACGCGCGCTACTCCGCCTACCGACGAACTTATGTATATCGAATTCTAAACAGACCGCAACGCTCTGCTTTAGAGCATGGACAGAGTTGCTTCGTGCCTGCGATTATAGATGTCGTCAGCATGCAACGCGCATCAACAGCAGTTATCGGGACGCACGACTTCAGTGCATTCAAGTCCTCGAACACCGATACCACTGACTGCGTATGCACTGTGGAACGTTCCGAATTATTGAGTTTAGGTGAAGGTAAGCTCGAGTTCTGGATATCGGCGGACCATTTCGTTTACAATATGGTCCGCATTATTGTCGGGACGCTATTGGATATCGGGCTCGGCAAACGTCCGGAGACGGCTCTATCAGAAGCTCTTGCGAGCAAAGATAGACAACAGGCGGGACCAACCGCGCCTGCTCGGGGGTTATGCCTGAAAGCCGTTGACTATCCGACGGAGTTCAATTATTTCGCAGGCGAACCAGTCCGGACGCCCGATTTGCTCAAAAAGTCAGGAGATCTTGAGTCGTGAAAACTTTTGTGCCCAAAGTTGAAGAAGTGCAGCGCGACTGGTATGTCGTAGATGCAGAGGGGCAAACCCCGGGACGGTTGGCTGCACGTGTTGCTGACATCCTTCGGGGCAAGCACAAACCTATTTTTACACCGCACATGGATTGCGGTGATTTCGTTGTTGTCGTAAACGCCGAAAAAATCAAAGTTACCGGCAACAAGATGGAAGCCAAGCTTTACAGGCATCACTCCGGGTATCCAGGTGGTTTCAAAATTGAAACCATGCGTCACCTGAAGGACCGCCGTCCGGAAGCAATCGTAGAGAAAGCCATCAAAGGCATGCTTCCCCACACCCGTCTCGGCGCCAGACAATTCACGAAGCTGAAAGTCTACGTTGGAACGGAACATCCGCATCAGGCTCAAAATCCCAAGAAGCTTGAACTTCGATTCTAGTTTTCCTACAGGCAAGAAGGACAATAGGACACGACCTAAATGACAAGTGTAATTCAGTATTACGGAACTGGACGCAGAAAGACCGCAACCGCTCGCGTCAGACTTATTCCCGGCACAGGGAAGGTAAATATCAACAAGAGAACGATGGAAGACTACCTGGGCAACCGTCCCGGTTTGACTAAGGAAATTTTTCTTCCGTTCGAAACAGCTGACGCCCTCGGTAGATTCGACGTTATGGTCACGGTCTGCGGCGGCGGCATCACCGGTCAAGTTGGCGCAATCCGCCACGGTATCGCCAGAGCACTGGCCGAGGCTGCACCGCAAAACCGACCGCTGCTGAGAACCGGCACCTTGCTCACCCGCGACTCACGGGTTAAAGAACGCAAGAAATACGGCAGAAAGAAAGCCCGTAAACGGTTCCAATTCTCGAAACGTTAAAGCATCAGGTCCGGGTTTTCCCGGACCTTTTCTTTTGTCGCGGGACCGAAGGCTGAACCGAACGACAGGGAATATAGAGAGGAGCCCCCGTGTCGTGGCGGCATGAAGCCAGGAAAGTGTATGCTGTCGATAGATCGGTTGGTTGGCTTTAGACGGAGAGACTGTATGAAAGGTCTACTGCTTCAAGGCAAGATTGCTGCTCACAAATTCCCC
>JAIELX010000122.1 GCA_019752635.1 Candidatus Obscuribacterales bacterium
ATTATTACTCTCCAAAATTCTTTCATGGAGAGCGATTTCGGTCCAGACCCACTGTCTACTTTTTCTGGGGAAGATCATTACCGACTATTGTCCACCACTACTCTGGCTTTTAGTAGATAAGCAGGGAAAAAGTGGGGGAGAAAAACGCCTGCGGGCACGGCAATCCCGGTTGCGGGGATTGCCGTGCCTTTCGCTTTAGCGGACTGTCAGGCGCGCTGACAGTCGACTACTCCGGCTCGCCGTTGATGCGCAGCTTCTGGTCGATTTCGATGTTGAACTCCGCTTGCGAACTCTTCTCGGTGTTTTTCGGTCGCACCGGCGGCATACGAATGCCCGTGTCGAGCGTAAGCTCCAACTTCTCGAACCCCTGCTTCGGCACAGTCACTTCGCGAGTAGTCGGCATGGGGAACGCCGCCTTCTGGTTGGGGAACCGCGCGGTCACCTTGTACTTGCCTGCCGGCAAGGCGACCTTGAAGTTACCCTTGGCGTCGGTAGTGGTTCGCCCAACCTCCTTACCGTTCTCGTCCTCCACGATGACGAGCGCACCGGCGACGGGTCGGGTATCTTTCTCCCCCGGCCGCGCGACCGGCTTGGTCGGTGTGGCGGAAACGTTCCCTTCCAGGCCGCTACCGGCAGCCACGCCCTGAACGCTGAACGGTACCACCTTGCGGCGTCCGAATTGCGCGCTCAGATTGTAATTGAGGATCAGCTCACCCTTGCCCTCATTCTTAGCCTGGAACACACCCAGAACCTGGTATCCCGGACGAACCACCGTTGCAGTATTCAACTTCTCCAGCGGGTCCGTGGCGAATCCGCTAGTCGAGTGGTTAATGCGAACACCGGTGTTTAGCGTCAAATTCTTACGAACGAACACCACGCTCTGTCCGAGCGTGAGTTCGATCTTCGCCGGCAGGTTGTTAACGTCTACCACCAGGTCAGTGGCCGGCGGTTGGAGCAGACACGGATTACCCGGACCCGGCTGCGGCGGTGCGGCCGCCTGCACAGCAGGGCCCACCAACGCAATTACGAGCACGAACTGCAGAAGTCGCTTCATCTCTTTTATATCTCCCGGGCGCTCAGCGCCAACTCAGTTGATGCCCCTCAATACCTAACGAAGACGCGCGCCGTATTCGATCAAACACACAGTGTTCGACAAACATTCTGAAACTGGCAGTGGGGCGATTGCTCAGCGGCGACGAATCTTCTAATCACAGGAGTTTGGAAAGGACTCCTTGAACCTAGGCTCTTGAGCGGAAGTGCGCAATCTATTTGCCAAATTGTTGCACCATTTTTGATACAAGCTGCGCTAGCAAAAATCTGATGTGCCTGATTAATCGGAGGGCGTTCACAATTTCTTCTGATTCGAGGACTTTCGCGTCCATCTTTGCTGCCCATAACACCCGCTGGCGCCAGCTAAATGGAAGTTGAGCCTCGCAAACAAATGAACAAGGACTCATCAAGATTTGCCGTCGGATTCTATTAGCACCAACAACAACATTGAGCACCGTATTTGATACCGGCACTTTGGCGCTTTTCAGATCAGATGTTTGAAAAAGAAATCAATTCGTTCTTAGCACAAATGTGATTACCGGAGCTCCTGATAACACGCAGTTCTCTTGCAACGCCATTGTCAACAGGTTTCTGTTTTGAGCGAATCGCATATCGATCACGAATGCTCGCACCACTTTAGAACCGGCTTCAAAAGCGGCTCTTGGCAATACCGGTTCCCAAGATAGCGCAACCTTGTGAACCGACTTCGTTCCAGTGATACCAGGCTAAACCGCCGGAACGCCCCTGCCAAGCGGGCGCCAGATTAACGATTCATACTTTACTTCCGAGAACAAAATTTGGAAAGCGATGGTGCATATCGATAGTTTCAATGCCCCTATTCGCTCCTTTACCCCGCACCGCAGAAATCTTCCGCCCTCAAGAAAATTCGCGCACCAGCTCTTCCCCTCTCCTTACCGCCTTAGCGGCGGGGAAAAGCCACGTCAATGCGTGCTGCTTGAAGCGCAGCATCAGCCTTGTGTGCGGTGTTTCTCTATCCGCGAATAGGTCTGTCCGCTTCCAACCTCGCTGCAATGCGCAGCACAATGATCCACGGAGACATTCACAATGGCTAACAAGAGCAAGACCAAGCCCCAGACCCTGACCGACCTGAGCGTGGCGATCTACCCCGGCTTCGCGCTGGTGCAGGGCGTGTACAAGGTGCACCTGAAGAAGGGCGATAACAAGTTCCAGCTGCAGGGATTGCCCGTCCACGTCGACGCCGACAGCGTCTACGTCGACAGCTTCACTGGTCCCGGCAACGTCACCCTCGGCGGCACCAGTTATCGCGCCGCGAACCTCAACCCGGTCAGCTTGCAGGCGAAGGCGCTGAACAACAAGGTGACGCTGTACTTCGGCAGCACCGTCCCCGCCGAGCAACAGCAGCTGAAGGGTACGCTGCTCAACCTGGTCGGCAGCCTGCCCGGGGGCACCGCCGTCGTCCAGGTCGAGGACGAAGTGCGCCTCGTCCCGAACGTCCAGAGCGTGAGCTTCGACTCGCTTCCCGAAGGGCTTTCGAACACTCCGTCGCTGTCTGTCAACGCGACCGCCGAGAAGGAGGGCTGGTACCTCGTCCGGCTGCTCTACAAGACCCGGGGCATGAGCTGGAGCGCCGACTACAAGTGGGTCTACGACGAGAAGAACGGCACCATCGACCTCGAAGCCAGCGTCAAGGTCACGAACAACTCCGGCGCGGCGTATGACAAGGCAAAGCTTAAGGTCGTGGCCGGCGACGTCGGCAACGGCATGGAAGCTCACAGCGACTACGAAAGCGTCGGTCTGGCGATGGCCCCGCAGATGGCCGGCGGTCGCAGCGCGGTCAGCAAGCAGGTGCGGCAGGCGACCACGCAGAGCCTCGGCAACGTCAAGGTCTACACCGTGCCAGGTTCGAACAAGTTGGAAGAGGGCGAGCGCCAGGTGCTGCCGTTCCTCACCCGCTCCGGCGTGCCGGTCAAGCGTGAGTTCCACGCCAAGCCGTTCCACAGCTGGCACTCCTACGGCAACCGCCAGGAGAGCAAGGTCGAGACCGTCTACCTGCTCAAGAACGACGACGCGAACAAGCTCGGCGTCGCCCTGCCCGCCGGTGGCGTGCAGATTCTGCAGCGTGACGAGCACGGCGACCTCCTGCCCAGCGGCAGCGGTTTCGCCGCCGAGCTGGCGGTGAACGCCGAGCTGAAGGTCGAGGCGGGGTCGGACTTCGACCTCAAGGTCACCCGCATCGTCAAGAACCTCGACAGCCAGGACGGCCCGCAGAAGACCGCCGGCAAGAAGGGCGCGAAGACCACGACTAAGAAGGTCACGCACACCCGCGAGTGCGCCGTCGAGCTGTTCAACGGCAAGGACAAGGAAGTCGAGTTCAAGCTCGAAGAGGCGCTTGCCGAGGGCATCACCTTCAAGGGCAAGAACAACCTGGTTCAGGTCGCCGCGGGTCTTTACGAACAGCGAGTGAACGTGCCGGCCGGTCAGACCGTGTCGGTGGAGTTCACCCTGGTCGAGGTCGAAGAGGTCGAAGTCGAGACCGAAACCCAAGAGTAATCGCGCTCCGGTCGGTGTTGTTCGTAACATTTGATGGAGCGTTGAGCTCCATCAAATGATTAGAGGGCCAGCACCATCCCCGGTGCGGGCCCTTTTCCTTTTTGTAAAGCTAAACAGAGGATCAAAGGAGCACTATGAAATCTCTTCGTAAATGGATTGTCGCCTCGTTTGCCGTTCTGGCTCTCACACTGGGCGTCTCGTCCACGAGAGCCGACGACATGCCTTTCGGCTTCTCCGTGAAATCCGAACCGGCGGAGACGGCCAAAGGCGAAACTGTTCGCATGGGCATCTACAACACCAAGAACGAGAAGGTGTCGCTGAAGATCCAGTACGGCGACGGGCGGCAAGAGCTTCGCAACCTGCGTCCGGACGGATCGACTAGCAGCCTGATCGTCTGGGACGCCAAAGGCAAACGAACTCTGGAGAAGGAGTTCTATCCCGACGGCAAGCTGATGCGAGAGCTGCAGAACGGCGTGCTGCGCTTCGAGCGTCGGAAGCTCGCAGACGGTACCTTCGAAGCCATTCGCTACAAGAGCGACGGCAAGCGCGCGCAAATGCTGCGACGCGTTGGCCCGAACGGTGGCTTCGAGCTGACCCACTACCGCACCGGCAAAAGCGACGCCATCTGGTTCCGCAGCAACGGCAACGGCACAAGCGGCAACTTCGAGTGGGAGTACTTCGGTGAGGACGGAACGCGGGTGCGCCGGGTTGTGCGAGACAACGACATGGTCGTTACCGTTCTGGACAAGAGCGGAGCACTAGTGCGCGAGCAGGTGTGGATCACCGATAAGGACGGCAAATGGACCGTGAAATCGGTTGCAGTCCCTCACGCCGGCAAGCAGCGCCGTTACGTAATCGAAGGCGGCAAGGTTGTTCGGGCGGAGGATCTCGGTCTCGACGGCGAGGTAAAGCGCACGCTGAAAGCCGATGAGTTGGAAGCGATTGATTCGGCGCATCTGAAAGAACACGCAGAAGATGACGACCCCACCATTCCCGAACCGGTGAAGGTCGAGAAGAAGAAGACCCCGTAAGCAGTTGATGAAGCAGCCTGAGTTCTACTGACCGGGGCGGAGGCGCACGTAATGCACTTTCCATACAAAGTGCACGCGCGCGCCTCTCTTTGCTTTCAGCCTTCCTACTACGCGCCATAGCAGCCAAAGGCAAAAGAAGGAAACGCCTGGCCCGTAGCGGGTTACAAGCGTTTCCGACCGGAGCTGCCCATGGCCGATGTTCATCGTCCCGGGCGCAGCGACTTCTCCCTGTTAGGGGATGAGCGCCATGATGATGAAAAGCAATCCCGCAATCACCGCGATGAAGGGGCCGAACACGTAGAGGAACATCGCGGCCATGGTGCGAAAGATGTTAGCGCCGGGTCTCCTGCTGTCTCGAGGACCGACCAGGTCGGCGATACGCCAGGAGGAGGCGTAGAAGGCAGCAGAGAGAATCAACCCGACAATGCCAACGATTTGATGTGGAGCCATGGAACAGACCGCTACTCTCTGTTGCCCGGCGATGCGGGCTTGGGGAACGAGGTCCCGCACCTGCGGAACCTCCTGGTAACTAGCAGCGCGTTGCCGCGCTTACTTCAGGTTGGTCGTGATCGTGTACTCGACCGTGGAGTTGCCGCTGGCGTTCACAGTGACGGTGGCCTCGGCCTGGTTGGCGTTCTTCTTTACGAGCGGCTTCACGACCGTCTGGTCCTGCGGTAGGTAGACCTCGACCTTGACGGTGACCTTCTTGTTGTCCTTGTAGTTGTACACCTTCACTTCGTAGGTGTCTTCCTGGCGGACCGGCTCGTCGGCGACAGCGTTCGGCTGGGCCGGCGTACCGAGGTTGGTCGGCGACGGACGCGGTCCGCGGCCGATCGGCGGGGCCGGGCGGACCGGGGCAACGGTGCCACCGTTCAGCTCGTCGCCAGCGGCGTTGTACCGCTTGCTGGAGGTCTGCGTACGCGTGTACTTGATGTCGCTGGCGGTGCCGATAACCATGTCGAACTTTTCGGCAGCAGCCTTGTCACCGATGTTGTCGCCACCGGTCACCAGCTGGATGCCAGCCTGGTTGTACTGGTAGACCTGAACGGGTCCGGCGGGGAGCGCCTTACCCATGTTGTTCTTCTCGGAGTTGTCCACGCTCAACCGAATGGAGACGCTCTGCTGCTTGCTCTCGTCGCCACCGCTGAACGCCGGCACGAAGTAGGTGCGGGTCACGTCGATGTTGCGACCTTCGAACAGCACGACCTGACGGGCCTGACCGGACACCAGCTCGAGGGTCTCGGGCAGGTTGTAGGTCTTCTGATCGCCGACGCTCTCGACCGAGGCGGACTCGGACTGGCCGAAGTCGGCGCTGGCCGGGGCCATCTGCGGCATGCCGCGCATGCGTACGCCGCTGGACTTATCGACGACCGCGCCCGAGATCAGGCGCACCGTGGCCTTACCGTAGGTGACGCCGGAGTTGTTGACGATGTTGACCGTGGTCTTCCAGCTCTCGACCTTGCTGTTGCTGTCGTCGTAGACTAGGGTGTGCTTGGCGGACCAGCCCAAACCGTTGGTGTCGTAGGCGAAGGTGATCTTGTAGTCACCGGCGACGGAGACGTTGCACTCGACCACGAGGGCAGCGGTGTTCGACAGACCGGCCGGGGTCTGGGAGACCCGCACGTCGGAGCTGGTGATCACCCGAACCTCGCCGGAGGCCAGCTGCAGGGTCACTTGCCCGCCGTTGGAGGTGAGCAGTTTGCCCTTGACCCACTCGCCAGCGCCGGTCTTCTGGAAGACCTCGATCTCCTTGCCGACCGACTCGGCCAGGATGCGCTCGGGGGTGAGGTTGGCCGGCTGGTAGGTTGCCGACTTATACGTGAAGGTGCCCGCACCGCTGGCGGTGATGACGCGAAGGCTGTCGTTGCGATACTGACCGGCGATGCCGTTCAGCTGCACCTTGTTAGCACCGGCCGTCAGGGTGACCGTGCGGGTCTCCTGCACCTGCGCATAGCGCTGGCCGTAGATGGTGATATCGACGTTGTCTGCGGCCACCGAGGCCACTGGCTTGGGAGCATCGGCGGCGTGCGCCATGCCGGGGAACGGAACGGCGAACAGCGCGAGCGCGCCTGCGGCCAGGAAGCCGAAGATTCCGATCTTGTTCTTCATCAGTTGAGTCCTTGTCTACGCCCAAGTTTATTGAGCGCGCCGATTGAGCGCCATTTGTTGGAGGCGGCACCACTACCTCATACTTATCTATCGGCAGCCCCGGATAAGCGGTGTACTGCCTTTCTGTCTCCCTCGCTCAGTCGAAAGTTCCAGGCTGCGGACCGATACGCGCGGCGTTACTATCGGTGCAGGTAAGGTGCTGGAGGGCGGCGGTTGTTTTGCTTGCGGGTGGAGAACTTCCGGCTGAGTTGGTCGAAAAATGAGGGTGATAAACAAATAGTCGGTTCCAGTGCTCGTTCTCAAGCCGGTTTCCGGCATGTAAATTATGTTCTGCTTAGTTTCCAACAGGCTCGCGCTAGCGATGGCGAAAGTGTGCGAAATCTCAGGAGTGCATGTGGCTGAGGTTGCAGGCTCCTGCGGCAATCCTGCCTCACTTTTGCTCGTTTCAGTTTTCGCTGCCACAACCCTTCTTTCAGAATTTGCTCATCGTCCACCGATGGCGGCCCCGGGGCTCTCCCGGTCGCCGCCGCCCTGTGTCCTTAGCGCAACGGGGCAATAGTGAGTCAGGTTTACTCTTTATAGCTATTGTCCTGAACATAGCCGGTGCAATAGGTTCAGAGTATTCCCGTTATTTTTCTCCTTTGTCACGAGCCAACCGCACTCAACACGATACTTCCGCCTTTCTGCACTCTTCGGCCTGAGCCGAAAGTGTCTAACCGCCGCCAGCTCGGTGCCGGCGCCGTTTGATTTCACAGAAACAAGAGGGTTTAACATGCCGAACGACTCGCTTTACCGTCCTCGTCGACGGCTCGGAGTCTGGCAATTCCTGGTACAAACATGGCGCGGGTTCGTCGAGCACGACATCCCCACGCGAGCCTCCGCCATCGCCTTCTCGGCGATGATGGCTACTGTGCCGGTTATTGCTCTGGTCGTGTCTATCACGGTGCACTTCCTGCCCGACCTCACCGGTCGGTACGCGGAGTTCAGCGTTAGCGCGCCGGAATTGGAAAACGTGCTTCGTATCATCCTGCCGCAAGAAGCGGTCGGGATTGTTCTTGAGCAGATCGCGCGCGTGCAGGCGACGCCACCGCTCATTACCGTCTCATTAGGTTTGGCACTAACGGTGTGGGCAGCATCAAGCCTGTTTGTCGCCATCATCAGCGGGCTAAACCACATTTACGGTCTGCCGGAAACGCGCTCCATCTGGAAGTTGCGCTTGATCGCGCTTCTATTGACGGTAGTGCAAACGACCGTGTTGATCGGATCGTTGCTGGTAATCGCCGGCTGGCCGCAGATCGTCAAGCTGATCGGTGTTCGCACCGAGTTGCAGACGTATGCGGCAGCCGTCAAGTGGACAGCCGTCACAGTGGCCGTGCTGATCAGCTACGCGTGCTGGTTCCGGTTCGGACCGGCGTCGAAGCAGCAGCGTCGCTGGATCACACCGGGGAGCCTCATCGGGGCGCTTGCGTTCATCGGCGTCTGCACCGGCTTCCGTGCCTATGTCCAGAACTTCGCCAGCTACGACCTCACCTACGGTTCTCTCGGTGGTGTCATGGTGCTGTTGTTCTGGTACTGGCTTAGCAGCATGACGCTGTTGCTCGCAGCCGAGATCAACCGTGTAATCTACCAGCCGGACTTCAAGAATTCCTTCTGGCAGAAGGGAGAAGTACCCAGCATCGGCGAGGTGGAGCTGCACTTGCGGGCTGCGTTGACGTCAGCTCGGGAGTTCAAGAACAGTGGCGACAAGAAGCGTGCGTTGCACAGCTTCGAAGCTTCGGTCACCGGAGGCGTGCTGCGAAGCACACAGTTGCCGCCGGACCTGGAGATTGACCGCAACATGGTCGATACCATCTTCCTCGGACTTCAAAATCAGATTTCGCGCTACTACACGGCGCTGACGCTGGAGACGGCTGAAGCACCGCTGTTGCATGAGTGCGACACGTTGATCGTGAACGTCACGCACTTGTTGGGAGTCATGGCGCGAATCAATCGCAACTTGATGCCGACGCCGGAGCTGGTGTCGATTCGTCTGGCGTACATGCATGAGCAGAACCGCTAAGAACAGCTGCTGAAAGAATGCTGGAAGTGCTGGTGCAGTTTAGCTGCAGGGAGAGGAGGAATCGCGTCGGCAACGCGATCCTCCCTCCCCGTGGTACCAAAAGCGGTTCCACTTTTGGGATTGTCCCAATCTCAGTTGAAAATTGTTCTGAACCAGCAGATATCCGGATCGTAGCATGAGCTGCTTTCCG
>JAIELX010000096.1 GCA_019752635.1 Candidatus Obscuribacterales bacterium
TCATTTCCGTTCCGGTTCAAAGAAGTAAAACCCAAACCTGGCTCACCTAATTGACACAGTTCATTTGACAGTTCCGAGCAGGTCAGAATAACTTGCAGATCGCAAGACCTAGCCCTGTCCCTTTGAGTTCTCTGCCCTCTTGAATTTGATAATAACGATTAAAGACTGCCGCCACGTGTGAGGGTGGAATGCCAGGTCCATCGTCGCTTACTTCGATACGCCAGATTTTTGAACTAACAGTGCTCGAAATTTTGACTTCTCCACCAAATGGAGAATGCTTTATGGCGTTAAGGAGCAAATTCACGATTACTCGCAACACTCGTTTTCGGTCAACAACAACCGGGTGAGGCGTCACATCGCTAGTGACCGTAATCCCGAGGTGGGTCGCCAGATCCTTTGTCTGTTCTATAGCAGTAGAAACAATATCTTCGCTGCCGCAAGGCTCGAGCGAAAGATCAATCCGCATACTGCTACTTTGTTCAAGGTCAATGATTTCGTCCAGTATTTCAATTATGCTATCAAGGTTTGTGCTGGATCTTTCCAGGGCGCATTTAACAGAATCTGAAATGCTTCCGTAAAATTCGTTGACAACAGAGGTGACTCCAAGCATTACGCAAACCAGCGGACCTTTCACATCGTGAGAGATCATTGCGAGGTAGTCACTTCTAGTTTGATTTTCTCTCGTCTGATTGGTCACATCTTTGGCTAATACGAAATAGAGTTTCTGACTTTGTGACCACTCGAAGATCGCTGCGAAATTTACAATGTCACCGCTTTTTGACACACAGTACACTTGCTTCTCAACTGTTCCCTGAGCGGAGTCGGCCGCGAGTTGAGCAGAATCCAGGTTTTCGTTGTATGAGGCATGAAAGAACTCTTCCCATCGCTTCGATATAAGCTCTTCCGGAAGATAGCCAAGCAAGCGGACGATAGTGCGATTGCAGGCGCGAATCGTCAAATCTTGGTCCAGCACCAATGTAAGATGTTGAGCAAAATCTGCTATGAGGTTTTGATGCTGATTGAACCCGACTATAGACTTGGTGGCACTCTCTACCAACTCGCCAGTTTGATCCAATTCCTTTCCCAGAATTGGGGCAAGCACTGTTGCACAACGTCTCTGTGTATCCATTTGCATTTTATGCTGAAACTCTTCAAGCAAGTTGCAGGTGGTCAATACTAGACAAGACCATGCCAACAGACTGAGCAGTTGTTGGGCATCCGCTAGCAAACCGACTGAAGTTGCAACCCATAGAAGTCGACCAATTGCGCCAACCAACAGCAGCGAGAGCAGAAGCTTTGCTACTTTGTACTTCAACCATATCGGCGAGCCAGAGTGATAATTGAGTCGCTCATCATCGCCGTAAGTAAAGCCTCGTGCAGAGACTGAGAGAACCACAGGCATCGCAAAGAAAATGAAGCATGAAGCGATTTCCCAAAAAGTAAGCGGTGCCGCCGGGGACCAAACTAAAACTCCCAATGTACAGGCAAAGAAACGATGAAGTGCAGCCTTCACTCCGAATTGAATGATAAGCATACCCGAGCAAATCGAGAGAACCAGTCCCCAACTCAGCGGGAGAAGCTTGTTGATTGACAAAGTCCGCTGTGGCTCTATTGAACTTGTTGCAGACTGAACTAATTTTTCAAGTAGGAACTGATCCGCAGCTATTCGAGCATATGGTGTTAACGACGCCCGTTGAGCTAACTCTGTAGCCTCTGAACGCAGCCGAGCCAGGTACCAGTCGCGCATGCGTCCGTGAATTTCTACCAGGCTAAGCACGTCAGTTCACCAGTCGATGCGGGCAATGCCGCTGCGAAGAAGCCCGCATCGTGCTACTCAGTCTACACTTACGCAGATCCTGTGTCAAAGCCGAGTGCTGACTACCCGCTACAATCACTAAGTGGAGACTTGCCCCACTTAAGTATTCGGTGAGCACATAGTTTGCCCTGCACGTGTCATCTTGCCCGCTTCTGCTTCTTACGGCATGGCAATGCTTCATCGGGCGACAAACAAACACAGAGTGTTTTACAAAGCAATGTTGGTGGTACGGTGTGAGAAATAGCACTGGTCAGATCCAATTGTCTAAACTACTAATCATTGAAGATAATTTCGCAGCCGCCAAGGAGATCAAAGCATTTCTAACGGCCAATCGAATGGTTGTAGAAGTTGTACCGACTATAGGCAGGGCTCGCGATTTCTTATCTGTATCAAGTTATGATCTGATAATCATCGATTGGACTTTACCGGATGGCTCCGGTGTTGATCTCTTGGGAGACCTTAGAAAAGCTGGACTTCAAACTGCGGTGCTCATGTTAACTGCGAAGTCACAGGTTCAGGAAAAATGCACCGGATTTGCCGCTGGAGCAGACGATTATTTAACTAAGCCGTTCCATGATTTGGAGCTGTTGGCCAGGGTCAACGCACTCTTGAAGCGACCTCGGCAAAGGGTGGAAGAGGTATTAAAGGCAGGCGATTTGCACTTGGATGTAGCAAGCAGGATTGTGACAAGCAAAGGTCGACGGCTTCAATTGATGCCCATGGAATTCGCCCTTCTGGAGTTTTTTATGAGGAATCCGGGTCGAGTTTTCAGTGCGGAATGCCTCTTGGAGCGTATATGGGAAGCGGAGAATGAATCCACCAGTCATACTGTGGTCACCACCATTTATCGCTTGAGGAAGAAAATTGATTCGCCCGGAGTAGAATCGAGAATCCGCAATCAGTTTGGAATGGGATACTCTTTCTCTGCTGATTGACCTTTTCCTACCATATCTAAGAACGGGGAATCGCTATTTATCCAGAGCCTTAGCGACGTTCCAGATTATCTTGCGCCCGATCTGAGTGCTGCTGCGATCGTAGTAGTTTACGCGGTCGTCCAGGTCTTTCATGCTTATGACGCGTGATTGCAAGCTCCCGGGTTTGCTTCCGTAGAATTGAAACGAGTTGAGCGCCGCCTGAAAATTCAATCTATCGTATCTGTTGAAGCGTGCGACCTCTGCCGTCGCGTCTCTTAGCTCTTCTTCGCTTATTGTTTTGGAACCGTCCTTATCTATGACGGAAAAATTTCGACCAACGCATTCTCTTACTGCACGAACTTCTTCCAGTTTAGGGTAAAGGTATTTTGCCCAAGATTGAACTTCCTGGAGGTCTCTGTATGCAATCCCGTTGGTATCATTCCTGAATTTCCAGCCGTGATGAATCGCCGTTTGCACCTCATCTGCAGTTTTAAGCATTGCCTGAAGATTTTTTTGATCTTGTCCGCTAAACCCGCCGCTCTTTCCGGCATCCTCCAGTTCGATTTTGGTCAGGTAACCGTCGTTGTTTTTATCGAGCGCCTTAAATTGAAGCATGCCGAAGGCGCACATGTTCTGAACAGCTTCAAGTGCAAGGTTGTCCCTGCTGTTATTAGCATCGTCGATTTGGCGTTGCGTGGTGTTCGGGTTGTCCATGAAGAGTCCTCTTGCGGCGGCTACGACCGAATGTAGCGGCGAACGAGACAATGTTAGACACGATACTTGGGCAAATCCCCCATGGAAGTGGCGGGGGATTTTGCCGGGGGAAGCGAAGAGGGCTTGCATAAAATAATCCGGTTGCAATGCTGTACTTGCATAGTGCACGCACCACCTGCAGATTTGAATTCGAGCGGCACAGAGTCCACTCCTTCCGTTCTCAATGACGGAATGTCGATACCAATCGATGGCGGGTTTGAGAAATGACTTGCGGGCGGTTTGATCCGGGCCCGGGTTTAGTTGGCGTGATTTGTTTCGGGCTCGCGGCCTTGCCCGAAATTTGCAACCAAATTAATTCCTGTGTTTAGCCTGAGAATGTCATAAATTTGCAATGTTTACTATCTATGCTAATGCCTCGGGTTCGGGAGCGTTTAGATGGCGCAATTGATTCACTTTCCACTTAGTAGCCTTCGGGCAGAACCAGTCAAGAAAAGCAAGAAAAGACGCCAAACGAGTAAAACCGGGCAGTTACTGGGGCAAAGACTGGTGATGGCAGGGCTGGTTAGCGAGGAGCAACTAGCCTCCGCACTTCTGCGACAGGCTGCAAGCGGAGAGCGCCTAGGACGGATTCTCGTCAGAGATGGCCTTGTATCGCCACGAATCCTGAGCGACCACCTGAGCGTTGGAGATGCAAGATCCGCTGCGGTTATTGAACTAGAGACACTTTTCCAGAACAAGTTAGCGGAATTGGCTTCGAAGCATTCCCGAAACTTCCTGGCATTTGTGTTGTTGTGTCTTACTGCGCTAGTCGCTTGCTGCGTTGCCGGAGATAAGGTACCTCTCTCGGCTTGCGTTTGTGCTGCGGCTGCCATAGCCGGCATTTATCATCAGCTGCAACGTCGACATTATGATATGCATGCCTTTGCGACTAGAGCTCGCGTTTCGTTGCTGAATTCTCTGAAGAATTGCGATTCGGTAGCGGCTGTTGAAGCGGTAATGTCACAGTCTTTGAAATTCTTCGATTGCAGCAAAGGCGCTGGCAAAATTCCGGTTTCTCCCGGAGCCTCTTCGCCGGTAATCCAAATCAGCGAAGTCGACGAAACCGATTGAGAGCAATAACGGGTATACTTGGAGTCCGAACCCAATGGTCGAACCGCGACAACCGGGCGACGAACGTGTTCCTCAATGCTCCCGCCCGAATCTCCCGTAATGGTTGATGAACAAAATCCCGGTACTATCTGCAATCCTGATCATGGGGATCTGCGCCGTTTCAGCCGCCAACCCACTCATGCTATTTCAAGGAGCTTGCGACGGCTCGGGGGCTGTTGCAATCGACAAGCATCGGTTCCTTAATGCGACAGACGAAGACAATTTTGTAAGACTGTACGACACCGAAGTCCCCGGAGCGCCGGTCAAGTCATTCGATTTGGAAGAATTGTTTTCGCTGTCGGCACAGGCGGAAATGGACATCGAGGGGGCGACCAGGATTGGCGACGAGCTCTTTTTCATTTCTTCCAACAAAAGAAGCAAGAAGGGCAAGCTAAGATCGGGACGACACCTGTTCGCCTTGAATGTAGCTCTTGACGCCAGTGGAGCAGTATCTCTGACAAAAGTCGGTCGTCCGTACGTGCAGTTAGCTGATGCACTTGAGAGTTTCGATTCGCAATTGGGGTATTCGGTGAATATCGAAGGCTTGTCGATTTGGAAAAAGAATCAGTTACTCATTGGTTTTCGTAGTCCAACTGTCGATGACAAGGCGTTGTTGGTGCCGTTAGTGAACCCCCTTGCAGTGGTGCAATCCGGCGAGAAGCCAAAGTTCGGAGAAGCCATTAAACTCGCATTGGCTGGACAGGGCGTCCGCGCAATAGAATACTGGCCGGAGAGATTCCTCTATGTAATTGTTGCTGGATCTCCGGAAGCACACGGCGAGTTCCGTATCTACACTTGGAGTGGCGACCCCAAAGATGGTGCCGTCGCCGGACCCAGTCTAGCTATTGATGCCGAATCTGTGGTCGTCTTTCCTGGCGAGAAAAAACGAGTGCTGCTGCTCTCAGACGACAGCGGTGAGCGTAGCGAAGCGGGCAAGTGTAAATGCCGAGATATACCAGCGGGCGATCTTGCCAGAACGTTTAGAGCGCAATGGATATCGCTTTGAGCCAGACTGATTCGAACATTCTCCGCTGCCGCTAACACTACGGCCAGTATGTTTGCTAGCCACACCGAGAACTTTCCGGCGTTCGGGAGAGAATCTCCGGACCTCTTGACGCGAGGCGGGAGGAAAGCGATGCGAATCTGCGGCTGATGCGAGAAAGGAGCGCCCGATCTCTGAGAGCGCTCCTTTCTCGGTTTATGTTGAATTGCAATTCGGAAGCCCGGGAGTCTGCCCCGGGAGATATCTCCGTGAATTACCTCTTCCTTTGAGCCAGGCGGTTGGAATACTCTCGGATGTTCGCCTGCATGGCGGCCATACTGTTTACGATGATTCGTTCCTTAGGCGTGAGCGCCTTCCATTGACGGTTTAGCTCTGCCTGAGCGTCAACCAGTTTTGCCTTGGCCGTGACGCGGTCTTCTTGCGGCACCTTGGGATCGGCGAGACGAGCGGTGTATTCCGCAACGTTGCTGCGAAGTCCTGTTATTGAATTGACCTGGTCACGGTTGGCCTGTGGGAGATTCGCCCATTCGGCATCGAATTCCTTGAGTGCTGCCGCCAGCTTCTTCTGAGTGATCTTGGTCATCTGCTCGGGTGTTAGCTCACCAGCGTTTGGTTCGATCTGCTTGAGCAGCTTTTCTGCAATGTCTCCGGCGATAACCTTCTTGAGCAGCTTTTCGTCTTGTTCTTCGTTCTGTGCCAGGATCTTGTCTGCTATTTGGACTCCTTCGTCTTCGCCCTCTTCTGTATCTTCTGTTTCTTCAGTTACATCGTAATCATACTCAAATTCGTCTGACATCCCTTGCTCCTCTCTCTCTCGCCTCTTCCCTGCGTCTAAGTACAGTACTTAGTTTGCGCTCCAGTTGAAATGGATGACTGCGCAGAATTGCCTGTGTTTCTGCATACCATGACCAGCACGATTATGTAGAAGCTTTTTAGTGAACTGCTTCGAGTAGCCAGAGTCAGCGAGTGATTTGTTGTGGATTTCGTTACTCTATGGTCTGCGTAGCACAAACCGCAGTGTCTGCGGGGCACCCGGGAGGAGGTTCAGTCGTCTGACTACTAAAAAGAGGTGTTTCTTATGCGAGTAAGCATTACTACCGTAATAGTCGCGATCGTTGGTGTTATGTTCACGTCGGGATGCACGCAGCATCAGCAGGAAGGAATCTCATCGTCCAAAGTTGACAGCGAGATTCAAGAGCGCTGGACTAAGCGTATCGATGAAGCTACGAGTGCTTCTCAACGCACTACCGATTGGCTCAAGACCGAAACCAACCTCCGAACCCTGGACTTGAGGCTAGGAAAGGCGAAGAGCGACGGTAAACTGGCGCCACTTGAAGCTCAGAGCCTACAGCAATCTACCGATGAGATTCGTACAAGGCTGCAAGCCGGCATTAAGTCTGGAAAAGGTTTGGATTCCACTGAAACGGATCAGATTCTTTCTGATATCAAAGCCGTTGATCAGCGACTCAATGGTTTGCTAGCGGGACGTGAAAATACAACCTACTGACGATTCTTCCGGGCGGCGATTTTTGGCAAGTCGAGACCCTGACTTGCTGTTGTCGTTGCTGCTTACACTGTTGCCATCTCAAAGAGTGACTCAAGTTTATCCAGCGATGCAGTGCCGTGAATGTAGGAATCAGGTCTTACCAAGATTGCTTGATTCATGTACTGCCTGCTTTCGGTCCAGAATGAATTGGCGTTCTTCTCAGGAACAATGCGAATCACATTTACAAACTCCGGAACTCTAGGCGTTAGTTCGCAGTCGCCAAAGACAAGCAAGGTGAATTTGGTGTAGTCCAGAAGTGAGTAAAGTCGTACTTTTGATGTGCCGTCGAAAATTTCGAAATCATGGAGTCTAGAACCCTGAAGTCCCTCACTTCCATATCGAATTCCCATACCCGTGATGTTCCCTGCACGCTTTTCTACAATCTTGACGTAATCTTCGGCGTGCGTGCCAGTGTCTGAGTATTTGGTCGATCGAACAAGCTCGCCTGATGTTTCGATCACATTGCGCGCTACCGGCTTGCGTTCGCTTTCATAGGTCCGCAAGAGTTCTCCGGATGCTCCGAAATTGATCACCATGTTCAGCTTCCATATGAGATTGAAAGCATCTGCAAGACCCGTATTAAGACCTTGCCCGCCGTTCACTGAATGAATGTGACAGGAATCTCCCGCAAGGAATATTCGATTCTGCACGAAGAATTCCTCGGCGAGCGACTCCTTGACTGAAAACTGTGAGAACCAGACAATTTCTTTGAAAGACAAGCGGTGAGGATGCATTGCACGATTGATTTTTTCAATAGCCTCCTCCAGGGTAAAGTCTTTGGTATCCATTCTGACGTAGAATCTGTCGATTTCTCCTTCTCGTGGAATCCAGGCCACATCTGATGTTTCTGCCTGAAAAACGATGATCTCCGGCACCTTAGGGAAATCGGTTTCGATAATGCCATCGATTACGGCCCAGACAATTTGTGGACGCGTAATTTCAAAAGGGACTTCGAAATGATTGCGAACAAAGGAGCGCGCTCCATCTGCGCCAATCAGGTATCTTGACTGAATACGCTCGCCATTAGAAAGAGTGGTGAGACAACCCGTGCTATTTAGCTCGATGTTTTCAATGGAAGTTGAACGCTTAACTGCCGCCGTTGTCTCGTTGAGTTTGGCATCCAACAGCTTTTCCACATTCGATTGTCCAAGCATTAGGAAATGTTTGTGCAAGCAACCCTCAAGTTCTTCCCACCACGTCGATTGACGAGAAATAAATTTGCCGTCGGACCAAACAGAGCTGGTGTTGCAGGTTTTGCCCAAAGGATAGAGATCATCGAACAAATCCGCTAGCTCGAGCAGCTGCAATGTACGAGCATTAAGAGCATCGGCTCTACCAACCTCTAAGGGGCCCTCGGACTTGTCGACTATGACAATACGGAGTCCGCAGCGTTGTCCCAGGTAGGCTGACCTTCCCCAGTTTTGGTAGACAGTGGCCTGGACAAAGTCGCTCTAGGCCACTTTCTTACCTTTTTGCACTTT
>JAIELX010000141.1 GCA_019752635.1 Candidatus Obscuribacterales bacterium
AATGAAGCGACCACATCCACCTCTGGAATTGAATTTCTGAAACATCTGTTTCAATCGCTACGCCTCTTAGTGAATACCATACGGGCTTGCCGATGGCTGTCTTGAAAAACTGATTAAGCACTGCAACGCAAAAACAAAAAACCCGAGGAATAACCTCGGGTCTTTCAGGGTCGGGATGGGGATTGTCTCTAACCTAATCTCACCTAATTTCCTTGCGTCCAGCCAACTATCTTTTCTTAGTGGCTTTCTTTGCTGTCTTTTTAGCAACTGGCTTAGCAGCAGCTTTCTTAGCAGCTGGTTTAGCAGCAGCTTTCTTGTCGGTTTTAGCAGCAGCTTTCGGCTTTGCGATCGAAAGACCAGCTTGCTTGGCGCGACCATTAACGATGTCCTTGAGCTCTTTTCCTGCGCGGAAAGCCGGTACTTTAGCAGCCGGTATTTTCAGCGGGTCAAGAGTGCGCGGGTTGCGGCCGGTGCGTGCTTTGCGTTGACGACGCTCGAAGGTACCGAAACCTACGAGAGTGACTTTATCTCCTTTGGACAGCACGGACGTGACCGTGTGGATCAAAGCAGACAAGGTGCGTGACACCTCGGACTTTGGTTGGTCAGTGATTTTAGCCACTGATTCAACGAGCTCAGCTCGATTCATTCAAAAACCTCCTTACGGAATTCCCATCCCGACCCATTCGTGGGGATGATAGCACCAGCATGTTTTGGAGACAAGTGATTGGGACTGGAAATCCGCAATCTTTTTTTGCAAGCACTATTCAAAAGTTAGGGTGCGTCTCATTTGTAGAGCAACTGATAAATGCCGAATCGCTGAACTGAGCATGGAAAGCAGGAATAAGAAGATCTCTATTGGCGCTATGGTTGGGGACCGTGTGTGTGTCTGGTTTATATATTTGTGTGACAGAACACATATTCGAAGTCCAGCCTGTCAAGGTCGCTTTCAGGGGTAGGGAGAAATAGAATTCGCTGATCTGCCAAGCCCCGCTCTGTAAGCCGCTTCGGCGGAAGCGTCACAAAAGTCCGGAACTTACAGCGTTGTTTTTTTGAAACCAGTGGATGATTTTTTCGTTGCTGCAGGACCGAGAGGCGGAGTTCATGTTCAATGCAATATAATCTCAGCGATAGCAGCATTGAGTGGCTAATGAAAAAAGTAGTTTCGGTATTTTCAGTCCTGGCGTCGGTTTTGCTGACGGCGCCTTATTCGTTGGCGGCCGATAGCATTACCCCTGTTTCTACTCCCAAGCCAGCTGCACCAGCGGCTAAGCCGCCGTTGCAAGACTGGTTGATGTTTCACCAGAATCCTTCGCATACGGGGCTAATCTACGCAGAAGCCCTCCCGTTTGCCACCACCGGCAAAGTCCGATGGAGTTTCCCGGCGGAAGGGGGCATCGATTCTTCACCGGCTATCAATCGCGGCGTGATTTATGTGGGTGCGGATGATGGTTACCTCTATGCTGTCGAGGCGCGTAACGGCAAAATGTTGTGGCGGGCCCAGGTGGGTGGTCAGATCAAGTCTTCTCCGCTAGTCTCAGGCTCGTCTGTATTCGTTGGCTGCGAAGACAGCAAGCTTTATGCGTTGGATGCTCGGACGGGAAAAGTGCTATGGACCTTTACGGCCGAAGGCAAACTGTCTTCATCTCCGATTCCTTGTAAGAACAATGTCTGTGTCGGTAGTTGGGATGGCAATATGTATGCGCTCGACATGAAGACCGGCCAACTGAGCTGGAAATTTCACACAGAAGGACGTATAACCGCATCGCCGGCAATGGCTGCAAACACTGTCTATGTGACTTCGCACGACGGTTTGACTTATGCTCTCGATGGCGACAGCGGGAACGTTCTCTGGAAGTATAAGACCGGGAATAAGATTCTGGGCTCGCCGATGGTGATGGATGATCTGGTGTTTTTCGGGAGCTGGGACAAATCTTTCTATGCTGTTGAGGCAGCGACCGGCAAGTTGAAGTGGAAGGTTACCGCTGCCGAGTCTTATAGCATCTCTCCTGTCGGTGCTAGAGGAAGAGTTTTTATCGGCAATGACGACCTGAAGCTCTATTGCCTTGAGGCCGCAACCGGAAAGATGTTATGGAAAACCAACATTAATAGCCCGGTACCGCTTTTGTCTTCTTCTCCCGCACTAGCCGGCGGCATGTTGTTCATGGGCAGTTCTGATGCGAACGTCTATGCGATTGATTGTCGCAACGGCGCAATCAAGTGGAAGTACAAAACACAGCGACCGATAGTCAGCTCACCGGCCGTCTGCGATCTCGGAGTCTGTGTGGGAAGTCAGGACGGGAATCTTTACCTCCTTCAATAGTATCCGCTGATGTGCCGGCCGCGTGGAATGTCTTAGGAAGTCCGGGATAAAGGATAGATCCCTGAAATGGGAGAGACGCAGCACGCAGTTACGTTTAGCAGGGTGCCGAAGATTCTTCAGGCCGTGCTCCTTTTGCTGCTGGCGGTGTCCGGCTTGTTGATGTACGTAATAAACGTGGAGCAAACCAGTCCGGTGGCTTCGGTCGACTTGCGCTTGAGTCGCAAGGACGTTACGTCTAAAGCCAAAGAGTATGCCGCGCTCAGCGATTTCGATACTGATACTTGTATTGAGTCTACCGTTTTCAATTGCGACCAGAGCGTAAAAACATTCCTCGAGTATCGATTGGGGCTGAAGGAAGCAAACCGATTGATGCGCGGAGACACCCCGGTTTGGTACTGGTCTTCGCGATTCTGTCGGCCAAAAGCCCACGAGGAATTCACAACCAGGCTAGCTCCCGATGGTCGACTGGTCGGACTTGAGCACGTAATTCAGCATGAGCGCCCGCTCAAATCATTGACTCACGCGGAAGCCAAGAAAGTAGCCGAGCAATTCGTTCAAGGTGTTGCCGGTTATGAACTGCATGAATTCAGACTGTTTGAGGATGACACTATTCCTCGGTCCCACCGAACGGATCACAGTTTTACCTGGCTGGATTCGAAACGAGTTGATGGTGCCGGAATCTTCATATCTGCAGATGTATCCGGCACAAAGGTTTCGAAATTCTCCCGCGCCCTGGGTACCCCCGAATCCTGGGACTCGGAGTATCGTAGTTTGCGCTCTTGCAACGAGGCCCTGCAATCGGTCGCCAACGTAGCGCACTGGACCTTGCTCATTTGCGCGTTCGGGGTTGTGTTGGCAGGTATTTCCAAAAGGGAAATAAACTTGCGATTGACAATTGTGGTGGCATCACTGGTGACCGGGCTAGAGATAGTCAACACATTCAACTCTTTGCCGTACGAGTTCGCGGCCTTCGATAAAGCCGAACCGGTTAGCGACTTCTGGGTTGAGTTTCTGGGGAAGGCTCTGTCCTCCGGTTTTTGGCAGATGTTGGAGACCTTTCTCGTTGTAGCTGCGGGCGAGCATCTCTATCGAAAGACATATCCGGAAAAGGTAGCGCTCAATCACATCTTTGCTCCTGCGGCAATGCGATTGCCCGACGTGCAAAAACAGGTTCTTATAGGCTACGCCGCCGCCGGTGCGTGGCTGGGTTGGAACACTATTTACTATTTGGTGGGAAAAAGTTTCGATTTCTTCAGTCCTCTGGACTGGCCGCTCGAGGCTGTTCTCAGCTCGGCCTTCGAGATGCTGAATGCTGTGAACGTTGGGGTAAGTGCCTCGATTAACGAAGAGTTCATGTATCGCGCAGTGGCTCTCTTGCTGCTTCAACGACTGGTGAAGAACTTCTGGATTGCCAATATCATTCAAGCTGCGGCTTGGTCTTTCGGGCACTCCAATTATCCGCAGGAGCCGCCCTTTGTGCGTGGAATGGAACTGCTGATGCCGGGTTTGGTCGGTGGCTGGCTCATTCGCTATTATGGGATTCTCCCTTGTCTTGTTGGACACTATCTTTACGATGTTTTTTTGGGAGTCTTTCCTCTACTGCAATCGCCGTTGGCCTCCATTCGTTTTCCGGCGTTATTGCCAATGCTGCCGTTCGCTCTGATGCCTGCTTGCGCTCGGCTTTTTCCGAAGTCGGCACCTAAGGATTTATCTAACGCGGCCGTTGAGATTGGAGCACTGCGAATCCATGAACCGCACCCGGCAGCCCTAGATGTAGCTCGTTTGAGCACGCCCTTGAGCGGCCCGCAGCGGGCTGTCTTGTTTGCCGTTTGTATTGTAGGGATGATCGCGTGTTTGAACGCCAGATTTCCCATTGTGGGGCAGACCGCAACTATAGCCGTTTCTCGCGCGGAGGCGGAACGAATTGCTCGGCGCTATTTGATTGAGCACAAGTTGATGCCTAACGAAACAATGGTCTCGACAAGTGCTGTGAACCTGCTGTCCGCTAATGAGTTGCAGTACGTTTATGAAGGTGCATCATTGAAAGAGGCTTTGGCGTTCGGCGAAGTACCTAAGCGCCCTCTGGCTTGGGGTGTGCGTTTTTTCACTCCCGGCCAGACTAACGAACAGACCATTTACGTGTTGGACAACCAGGGGCACGCTATTCCGGATCTTACTTATGACAATGGATATGTTGAGTCGTGCCTTAGTGAGGAAGAGGCGCGAAGGGCGGCATCGGCTTATCTGAAAAGCGAGACGCCTGAGTTCTGGCCGGCAAAGTATAAGGCATGCAGTATCCGAAGATACGCTCAGCGCGTAGAGCATGAGGTCAGTTTTACAGTGCCTCGTCTCAAAATTGCAGATGCCGACTATGTAGTGCAAGTGCAGCTTTGTGGAAAAACTGTAGCCAAGGTAAATGCCTACCTCGATGTTCCGGATGACTGGCAATTGGCGAAGAACAGCACTGCGACACGGGGGCAAGTGAACGGACTCTTGCAAGGTACGCTTGCGGTTGTTTTGTTTTCCGCTTTCGTGCTGTGGATAATTGGCGTTTACCGTGCGGCTGGTTTCCATTTGCGGGGCGGTCTGCTCGCGACTTTGCCCGTATTGATTGCTTTAGCCATAGGGCAATACAATCGCCTGCCGTTGCTTGTCTGGAGCTATGATACAGATCAAGCGCTACTGCCGTTTATACTCAATTCTTCATTCGAGAGTCTTCCTGCGATGGTTTTCTATATAAGCGGGACGTTCCTGGTTGCAACTTCAGCATTGGCGGCGCTACGTATCCTCGCTCCCGGAGTAACTGCGGCGCAGATCCTGTCGGCTCCTTTTCGAAGCGAGAGTAGGGTAAGAGCTCAACTTTGGATCGATGGTGTATTGTCGGGATATGCTTGCATCATTTTGATGAATGCAACTTTTGCGCTGATTGATGCGCTTCTTTTGCCGCTTGCGGCGGATATTCAGATGAGCAGTTTGGATGCGTTTTGTGTCTTGATTAATACATTTAGTCCATGTCTGGCAGGATTGGTCGAGTTTGTGAGAAGCGGCGTTACGGTTCTCTTCGGCATGCCGGTGGCAGTGGGTATGTACATGCGGTTCGTGAAGACACCTATACGGTTCTGGTTGATGGCAATTGTCGGCTGCGTGCTGTACTCCGCCGCCGGCGCGGAACTGTATCAACAGTTGTTTGCATTCGCGTGCAGCTTCTTCATGATCATGATTGCTTGGACCTTTGCCCGGAGGTTTATTCGGCTCAATCCCATTGGTTACGTAGCGGCAGGGGGCTGTGGATACTTAATCAATCAGATTCGGAGTTTGAATCTGCACGGCTTGCCTACCTTCAGCGGCGATATATTGTGCTTGACACTTTTTCTTCTGCTGCCGCCAGTGTACGCAGTCTATCTGTTGATCAAGAGCAGATACGGGCGGTGCACATGATCCGGGCTGCTAAGAGGATGCTGGCATGGTGCGCCATGCTCACAATGGCGATGTTGCTGATTGCACCTTTTTGTAATGCCGATTTTCTATGGCAGCTTTGCACGTGCTGCGCCAGGGAAATAGCGCCTTTCAACAGGTCGATGGAGGTTGCACTGTGGCGTGCAGCCAGAGGGCTGTCGGTACGGTTTGCGTTTGATGATACTCGCAGGGTGTCCTCTCTGAGCGGGTTAGCCGGTACCGTCGGTGGTGATGAGTATGTAAAGGTGCAGCAGGAAATTATAGATACCGGCACGAGGATCTTTGGACCTAATCATGCGGTAGTGGCTGAGGCTCTTCGCGCCCTGCAGGCGTACTACGGAGATAAGTCATACGAATTTCACAGAATGCTCGAATACGGTTATCGGGCAACAGATGCGTTGGAGCAGTCTTTGGGCAAGGAGCACCCTTATGTTGCTGCTTCTTACTCCTGGATTGGGCATCAATGTGAAGAGCGAGCGCGCGAAGGTTTATCGGAGAAGTTTCGGCGTAAAGCACTAGCTTTGCGGCAGAACTCCGACTGGGACTACGGTGGCAATAAGTTCAGATACATGGCTGACTTAGCGTCTCTTTTGGAAACGCGAGGCAAGTATGTGGAATCTGCTGCGCTCTATCGGCGCTTGATTGAATTGGAAAGCAAGGCCGGCAAAGCGCAAGAGGACCATCTACAAGAGACGCTCAAGGATGCCGCTATCGTGCAGCTTCGTCTGGGCGATCAGCAAGAGGCGTTGAAACTGTTCTTGCAGGCAGCGGATCGCGCAGGAAAGAAGCAGAGCGAGAAGGGTGCGAAAGCAGAGAAGGGCGAAGAAAATGCAGCAGCAGTTTCTCTTCACTTAGCCGGTCATGCGGCGGAAGACAATAATGGGGATGTTATAGCTGCGAAACTATATGTCCTGTCGGAGAATAAGTTTCGCTCCGCCGGTGATATAGAGAATGCTTGCAAGCTCCAAATGGATATTGTGCGTAATCAAGTTCAGCAGGCTCAAGAAAGAGCGAGACCGGAGGCCGCTCTTGTTCAACAGGCTCGAGAGATCGTTGATAAGCTGGACAAGCTAAGCTCTGATGATCCTGAGTCTTTAGCCGATGCTGCGGCTCAAATGGGCACTATCTATGCGGTAACGGGAGACCTCAAGGAATCGACGGTATGTTTCAGCAAGGCGCTCGAGATAGCGGAGAAAAACCATTGTCCCGAGTCGAAAATTGAATCCTATCGTGATGGATTGACTATTCTGCATGCGCGTCAGTCGCAGTTCGAACGATGTGCGGCAATGAGGAAATTGTCGCGAGAGGGTCAGCTTTCCGAGGCTTCGCTTCTGGATGATGCTGCGGAGAAGCTTTCTCGGTTTGCCACGTTGGAGCAGTGGGAAGACGCTATTGCACTTTGCAGGAGTGAGATCGGGAAACTAAATGAGTGCGAGAAAACGCCGGACCGTCTGGACCGAGAGATTATGTTGAGCAGTGCTTTGACGACGGCGTTGAGTAGTGCGAACAGGATTGAAGAGGCGGTCTCTCAGTGTGATATCACTCTTGCTTTATTGAAGAGCTATGCTGAGCAATGTCCTGCAGAAGCGGATTATGTTGACGGATTGGAGCTCGGTGTTTTAGCGGACAAGGGTAGCCTTTCATTCGCTAGGGGCGATTTGCAGGCCGCTCGCCGTGTCTATGAGCAAGCTTTGGCGAAGCACATTGATGCGGCGCAAATGAGTACTCGCGAAGAGCTGTTATGCGCTGCTGCGGTGACTTACAGAGAGGCTGGTGATTTGGTAAGGGCGGCGAATCTTTATGATCAGGCGGAACAACTATGTCGAGAGAATAGGGATGAAAATCTAGCTGTTTATCGCACTATTTTGTTGGAGCAGGCCGCGTTGTCCATGGACGAGGGCAATCTCAAGCGGGCGCAGAAGCGTCTTCACGAAGGCGTTGAGTTGTTTGATCGAAAGTCTCCCTGTGATCAAAACTTGAACGATGTGTTTTGGATCAAGTACCAACAAGCGCGGCTGAAGTTGTTGGAGCATGATTTTGAGGAAGCGGCCAAACTACTGCGCGATGCCATATCGCTAAAAGTGATGAACAATGAGAGTCAGTCCTATGAGGTGCAATATGCTCGTATGCAACTTGCGGCCTGTTTGATCAAAATGCACAAGGACGCTGACGCTAAGCGCGAGTTGCATACTGCAATCGACGGGCTGAAGAGGATAGGTGGAACTCATCACTACAAGCTTCGCGAAGCGTCGGCCTTGTTGACAATGATTGGAGACTGTAAAATAATTTGTGTCAAAGGCCCGAGCTAAACACTAGAAAAGGAGCTCGCCCCATGACCGATAAAACGT
>JAIELX010000050.1 GCA_019752635.1 Candidatus Obscuribacterales bacterium
CAGCCCTTGTTTGTTCTTGCCTGTTTGTCAAGTTGAGTCGAACGCCCGCTCCTGACGCCAAAGTCAAGTGGAGGTTCCCAAAATTAGCCATCATTTAATCTTTCGTGTTTAAAAGAACTTTTGGGTTGGTAAGAGGTTGATACGACCTAATAGTCAAGGGGTAATTAAGACACCAGTCCACCATGGCGGGTGGACACGTCAAGCAGATTCGACGGGTGTCTGTTAATCGGGGGGAACCTAAATATGGAACGTTTTACGCTCCGGATGGCGCGCGCATTGGCTTTGAGCGGAATGCTCGCCACCATCTTGACCGGAGGTAACAGTGTCGCGGCAAATGCTGCACCAGTTGCAGCAGAACCGGTTCGTTGTCAGATCGACACTAGGTTGGAGAAGGACCTTAACGTACCAGTGTATCAATGGAAGGCTGCCGGCCAGCCTCGCGGTATAGTGCTTGCGTTGCACGGTCTCGTGCTGCATGGCACCAGTTATGACGGGCTAGGGCGCTCGCTCGCGGAAGACGGCTACATGGTCTACGCTACAGACATGCGTGGATACGGGCGATTGACCAAGCAATACCCTCATGAGTTTTGCACGGATCATGATTGCAAGCAGAAGATCGATTACACCAAAACGGCCAATGACATTTCGCATCTGGCCGAAAAGCTTCGTGCCGAGCATCCGGGAGTTCCCTTGTTTATTGTCGGCGAGAGCCTTGGCGCGCACATGGCTCTGAGAGTGGCAGCAAAGAGTCCGGAAGCGGTCGATGGACTTGTGCTTTCGGCGCCGGCTATCAAAGCTCATACCTTTATAGATGCGCATGCCGCAGTGGCGATGAGCGAAATGATGACCCTGACCAACGTTCATAAGAAGGTCAACATAGTTCCTTATGTAAAACGCTACGCCTCGGATGATCCGGAAATTGTGGACGAACTAGTGTCCGATCCTTTGACGCGTAAGAACCTGACGGTGCGAGAATTGATTCAAAGCAAAGCTGCCGTCTACAAGACAATGTCGTTCGTTCCGGGAATTCACAAGCCTGTGCTCGTTATTCAGGGAACCGAAGACAAATGTGTTCGGGCTGATGCGGTTAAGCTTCTGACCGAGAAACTCCATGCAGAGACACAGGTGAAGATGTTCGATCATCGCGGACACATCTTGATCGAAACGGCGCATATCAAGCCGGACACAATGGATACGCTTACCGGTTGGTTGCACAAACATGATAACGGAATTGTCGCCGCAACGGCGGAAATTCATCCGGAGATACTAGCAACGGACGGAGGACACGAACAGTCACACTAAAGAATAAATCAAGTGAGATGACACCGGGCTTCAAGCCCGGTGTTTTTTTGCCTGGTTGATTAAATGGCGTGTTCATTCGTAGTTCTCCCAGTCCAGGACTTGGTGTGGATGTGTATATTCCACTGTATTGCTGCTGCCGCGTGTATCCATTAATAATGTCGGAAATAGATTTTCGCGTTACTTCCAACCCAATTGAGCGTACGGGCGATCGCCCGGTAACAGCTGCCGATGTGCTTTCGGCACCGGTCTTTGGTTCAACCCTTCCCCGGCTCACTCAACAGCAGGCAGAAGTAGCAAAGCCTTCCACAATAAGCATTCCCACGCTAACTCTGCACGACAGCCGGTTGAATACTCGGGCTGAATACACAACGAACTCGCCCGCGGCGCGAACCTACCTCGAAAACCGAGCCAGTGTCGTCAGGATTAACACTGCTGATGCTCGTGGCGATGGTACCGGAAGCGGGTTCGTTGTCAGCCAGGATGGTTTGATTGCAACGGGCTACCATGTGGTGAAGGATGCTGAAAGCATCGTTGTGCGCATGGAAAACGGCAAGACCTACAAAGCAAAGGTCTACGACCTGGACCCCTCGAAGGACTTGGCTCTTCTCTTGCTGGAACGAGAAAAATCGGACGAAAAGTTTCAACCGGCAAGTTTGGATGTTAGCAGCACTAACGCCGTAGCTCGTCAGCGGTTGTTGGCGCTGGGTTATCCAAACAATGTCGAAGCGATCCACCTTTCTGAAGTTAAGCCCAAAGCCAGAGAACAACTCCACCGTCTGCCGATAATCGGTGGCTACCTGGAAGGCGAGGATAAGAACAGAATTGTTGTGCGCACGGAAGGCAATGTTGCTAAAGGCAATTCGGGCGGACCGGTTTTTGATCCAGAAACAGGAAAAGTAATAGGAGTCGTCAATCTCAGCAATCGGGTTGATACTTACTTCAATCCGGTGGAGGATTTGCTGGCATTTCTGGCCAAGCCTCGCGGACCATCGGTCGCCCGTACTTTAGATGTTGGCATTTCGCCGATTCGTCGCGACAACACTCCTGTCGCTCGACCCGGAACGTTATTGTTGGTTCCGACTGTAAATCCCTACTACGCACCGGGAGTGATCAGTCGTCCGAACGATCCACTCAAGCCGACCAGTCTCGCTCCTCTGCGTCCGACCACCACTGGTGGTGGCGGACTTGCGACCAGGATTCAGGAATTGGGTCGCCGTTAAGGCTTAAACTCTTCCATGTATTCACGGCGATACTCAACATAGTTTCGCCAACCGCTTTCGATGCGGCGCAGATCTTGTTCGGTTAGTTGTCTCACTACTTTTCCCGGCGATCCCAAGACCAGTGATCCTGCCGGTACGCGCATATCCGGCGGAATTAGTGTGCCCGCTCCGATAATGCAACCAGGGTCGATTACTGCACCGTCAAGTACGATCGCTCCCATTGCGATCAGGCAATCGTCGCCAATATCGCAGCCGTGAATGATGACACCGTGTCCCACCGTGACTCTGTTTCCGATAATGACAGGGTGACGTCTAGTGACATGAAGCAGGCTGCCATCCTGAATATTGGTCTGGGTGCCGATTCGTATCTCGTTTATGTCACCGCGAACCACGGACTGGAACCACAGGCTGGATTCGTCAGCTAGCTCTACTCTGCCGATGACAGTTGCATCCGGTGCAACGAATGCGCTGGGCGATATGCGGGGCGCTCTCCCCTTGAAAGCGGATATCATGTGCCTTCCCTCTCGAATGGCCAAACATCTTAGCACCCGCGCCGAAAGACTGATGTTTCTGTTGCGATTGCCTGCGCAGCTTCGGCATGAGTTTTGTGCAAGCCGAGAATAGTCGGAAGCTTGAAAGTTTGGAACCTCTAGATGCCCCAGTCGAAGGCTCTGACGAGATTGCCGCTGTCGACAACGGATTTCACCAAACATCCGGTGTGATATCGGAATTGGTGCGAACGGAACGCTGTCTTAATACGGCTGATGCCATTTTTTCATAGCCGTCTGCGCCGGTATCAAGACCGCCTCTTTGTCATCCAGGGAATTCGAGGCGAGAATCAATCCGGGGACTCAAGCGCTCTTCGCCCGAATCTGTCGCAAAAACAACAACCGTCGGTATCAGGCAGTTCCCCATCCAAGATGATCAAATCGAACTGCGAACGGTTGCTCTCGTAAAGCGCATCAGCTCAGCAGGCTGCAACACAACTCTTATGCCCTTCCGCTTTAATCCACACGGAAAGTACGGACCTTGTGTCTTCATTATCTTCGACAATTAGTATGCGTGCCGCGCTTCCATCAATCTGCACAAGCACACGGAAGCGAATTCGCGTAGTAAACGAAGTGTCGGACGTTTAGTTGAGTGTTTCGGTGACGGCTGCGAGCGGGACATCAACTGCTGCAACGCCTGCCTTAACGGTGGCGACAGTTTGCAGAGTCTCCATGCCCATTTGATCCATCAATTTTTTTAAGCGTACTTTTTGAAGTTCGTACATCCGGTTGTTGCGTTTGTGCACGATTCCGATTCGCTCAAGTTGTTTGATGGCATCTACATGCTCAGGCGGCACCGTATTCACCTCTACGGTTCCCTTTTCGCTGAGCCAACCGATGGTTGGAGACAAAGAACCTAGCAACTTCCGCAGCGGCTGTTCGTAATAGGCTGACATAAGTGGAAATACCTCCCCGGCGAGACTAATTCTAGCATCTTGGCCCAAATTAAACCGCATCGATAATGGAGGCGAGTCTGAAGGCGCAGGTGCCGCAGGACGAAAGGGATTTTGTGAGATCGAGTAAAGAAAAGTTGCTTAGACTCGGTAGCCTCGGAACTGCAAGTCTCAAGACCTGGTGACAACCTGCGTTTTGCTCGCATTTTACTCTCTGCGAGCCTGGAAAGCGTGTGCTTGCAATGATCTTCGCTTCCCGATCATGCGAAGACTCTTGCGACAGGCGGCGCTTGGCAAGTCCGGTCGATCCGGCTGCAACTGATCAATTGCAATTGTTCCTTTAAAAATATCGTCTCATCTTTCGCTGATTTCTTTTGCACGCTTCTTCATAGATCGTGCGTGCGGCTTCCCGCGCCTCTCTTCTTTATGGCAGAATTACCAGTCCTCGCCTCTTTCCGCGGCATAAGCGCCGTATCTTTCGATGAGTCAAATTTCGCTCGAGCAACGCACGCTCAAATCGCTCGAATGGGAGCGGTTACGGCAGTATCTAGCTGCCGAGTCTTCGTGCGCGTGGAGCCGAGAATTGTGCAGGGCGCTTGAGCCCTCAACAGAAAGGCTCGTTATTGAAGAGCTTTTGAATGAAACTACTGAAGCCTTGGAGCTCTTTCGCGCAGGTTTCGACCTGGCGCAAGAAAATTTGCCCGATCTTCGCGATGTGCTGCCCCGCCTGCTAACGGGATCAACGTTAGCCGCTGCGGAGTTGTTGGACTTGCGCAAAATGCTCAAGCTGGCACGGAGAACAAAAACTTTCCTGCACGCGGCGATGCAAGCGGAAGAGGGGCGCACGGGCGATGAAAACTCATATCCTTGCATGAGGCGAATCGACTCTCAACTGTATTCGTTGGAAGAATTAGTGACCGACATCGAGCAAGTGATCGACGAGTATGGTTCGATAAGAGATGATGCGAGCCCGCAGTTGCGTGGCTTGCGCAAAGAAGTTCATCGGCTCACCAACGAAGTGCGAGAAGAACTACAGCGCCTGATCAATTCTTCGACTGTGTCCAAATGTTTGCAGGAGCCGATTTATACGCAGCGCGGTGGAAGGTATGTGCTGCCGGTAAACGCATCGATGCGTCGCTCCGTGGAAGGAATTGTTCATGATAGTTCTGCGTCGGGCTTGACTGTTTTTGTTGAGCCTGTTGCTGTGGTCGAGCTGACCAACAGGATTCGCATCAAAGAATCGGAAATTGAACGCGAAATTGAACGGCTCTTGTCCGCTCTTTGCAGTAAGGCTAGAGTCAAGCATGAACAATTGCAGAGCTCATTTGTTGGCTCGGTAGAACTAGACTTTATTGTTGCTCGCGCGCGACTTGCGCATAAGTATGAAGGTGTTCGTCCGCTGCTCGAGCAAGAGCCCGTCATGCGTTTGGAGCGTGCGCGTCATCCGCTTCTGGTGTTGCAGAGTGCCGGTAAGGGCGGCGTGGTTCCAAATGATATTGAGCTTGGTGTTGGCGAATTGCGTACGTTGGTGATCACAGGACCCAATACCGGCGGCAAAACAGTATTTCTTAAGACGGCGGGACTGCACTGTCTTATGGTACGCGCGGGATTGTTGCTTCCTGCACGAGAGGGATCGAGTATTGGTATCTTCGACCAGGTTTTCGCCGATATCGGAGATGAGCAATCGCTTGAGCAAAATCTTTCAACATTCTCGTCGCATATGGGCACCATTATCGAGATCACCAGGCGTAGCAGTGGTGGCACCCTTGTGCTGCTCGATGAAATCGGTGCCGGGACGGATCCGAGAGAAGGTGTGGTACTGGCCCGAGTTATTCTTTCGCAGTTAAAGCGCTCCGGCGCATTGACGCTTTGCAGCACGCACTATGGTGAGTTGAAAACGTTGGCTCACAGCCAAACCGGTTTTTCAAACGCGAGTATGGAGTTCGACGATAGTAGTTTGCGTCCTACTTATAGGCTGCAGCCGGGTGTTCCGGGGAATTCGCATGCGCTGGAAATTGCCAAAAGGCTTGGTCTTCCGGACGAGCTTGCGGATGAGGCCGCATCGATCTTGATTTCGGAGCGGCCGGCTTATGCGATAGCGATTGAAGAATTGGAACGACGAACGAGAGCGCTTGCGGCTTTGGAGAACGCTCTTACCGAAAAGCAGGAGGCGCTCGATCAGCAGTCGCAGCTGATGCTGAAGAGGCAGCAAGAACTGGAAAAACAAATTGTTGCCGCGCGGGACAGGGCTGCAACATCGTTTGATGATGACTATCGCACGGCGAAAAAGCTCATTAGTGAGTTAACTGCGAGCTTGCAGAAAGAACCGTCGCTCAATCGTGCGCAAAAGGCGCGCGAGCAGTTGGAACAAGTTCGCAATGAGCTTGGCTGGAATAAGCCGGCGAAAGAGGCTGAGAAGCCCGGTTTCAGCGAAGGGCAGAACGTCAGAATTCGTTCGCTGAATCAGCGCGGTGTCATCGAGTCGCTCCAGGACGGGCACGTTGAAGTGCGCGTAGGAGGGATGAGGGTCAAAGTTTTGCTCTCCGATATTGAGTCTTCAAGTGCTCCGCCTCGGAGGGAAACTTCGCGGCGAGAACGTGTACAGATGGCGGTCGCTGGGCGGACGATTTCTCCAGGGGCTGCGCCCTCGTTTATTCGTTCCGATCGCAATACGATAGATTTGCGCGGTAAGCGTGTGGATGAGGCTATGCCACTGGCCGAGCGGTTTCTAGATACGTGTTATCTTGAGCATATTTCGCCTGTCATGATTATCCATGGACATGGAACCGGAGCCATTAAGGGCGCTGTCCGCGATTTCCTTCGCGACTGTTCCTACAAACTTACTCACAGGTCCGGCGACCCTCACGAGGGGGGCGACGGCGTGACCGTCATCTCCTTTTAGACCAACGAGATGTGCCACCGGTCCCGGTGTGGATAACGCGCATGAGGCCCGTCCCCTCGTCGTGAGTATTCACTAAGAGGCGTAGCGATTGAAACAGATGTTTCAGAAATTCAATTCCAGAGGTGGATGTGGTCGCTTCATT
>JAIELX010000097.1 GCA_019752635.1 Candidatus Obscuribacterales bacterium
CGACTGTGACCACAGGCTTGCTGATGTTCTGGACCTTCAAAGCCGTGGCGCCTGTTGAAGATAGGCATAGCCAGACGCATGCGGCCGCAAATGAAACCGCAGTAATGACCGCCCCGATCAGTAGAACTTTCTTTCGACCGAAGGCTGTCTCTATCGGTGATTTTGGTGCGGAGGTCTGGCGATTTTTAATTCTAAGAGACATTGTTCATACCGTTGAAGTGTTGTTCAGCTCAGAAATCGGCGGACCAAAGGTACGGACCGCGGTCCGTTCGATGTTGTTAGGCTGGCGATACTGCGCTAAGATGTGCGAAAAGACAGAGAGGAACTGGCGAACCAATTTCCTGCCTATTCGTTTTTCTTTCTTGCTATTACTAGAATGAATGAATTCATTCATTTATGCAAGCCGCCCCAAATTAAATAGTCAGATCTCCCTGATTGGATTGTGGCTAGTGTGTATGCAGTCTTCGCGCTGTCCGATATGGAACTGAAGATCGAGACCGCCACAATGATCTGGTCAACAAACCGCCTATAATTGAGCAATCGCACGGCGAAGCAATCGACAATGGCACGACCTCTAGACCCGCAAAAGAAAAAATCAATTTTGAATGCTGCCAAAAAGGTGTTCATTCGCGACGGCTTTAGTAACACCAGAATGGCCGATATTGCTGTAGAGGCAGAGGTCGCCGCGGGGACGCTTTATCGCTATTTCGAATCCAAAGAAGCACTTTCCATCGAAATCGCGAACGACTTTTTCGAGCGCTGCCTGATTGTTGTTGGCGATACGCTTCCGCTGATTGCGGAGCCCGGCGGAATTGAAAGACACATAGACGCAGTAATTGAAATAGCTCGTTCGGAGAAAGAGGTGTTGCACATGGCCAGCAGCGAGGCGCTGTGCAAAGATCCCAGGGATGACGAGGCACACTTGAAATTTTTGAATCTCACTGCGGGCATACTGCAAGATTTGATGGATAAAGACTTGATTCGCAAATATGATTCAAAATCACTATCCGATATTATTGGCTGGATGATTCACAGCCTGATCATGACAGGCATTGTCTTCGAATTTCTTGATTTGGAAACGCAGAAAAAGACTCTGGTCAAAATGCTTAGTGCCATTTTTTTTGGTGACAATGAACCCGGACTGAAGCCTGAACTACAGACCTGAAGTCTGACTTCTTGTTCATCACAGCCCTCAATTTCATCCGCGCAGCCAATTACTTTCAAATCAGTTACTTTAATAGACTTCATTTTTTCTTGAGGCGAAGTTTTTCCGCGATATCGAGTTGATTGACCAAGTCCTTAGTTGCGGCTTTCCTGGCTTCCGGTCGGGGTGTTGCCGCAGCGGGAATAGCCTCCCGCAACTTATTGTTGATAGGGACACCGCACTGCATCGACTGCAGTTCAACGCTCATACAGGGATTTGTCCTCAGCATGTACTTGCGCGCCAGGACCTGTGTCGCAAATTGCGCTGCGTCCTGCGATGCGAGTTTGAAGCCTTGCCCGAGAAGTCCGTAGGAGGCGGCCCCTTCTATCAAAGAACGAGAATCGGTGAACTCTCCGGTCTTCATATATGAACTTGTGATGCCGCTTACGATAAACGGCGTTGCCAGAGTCGCCACAGGACCCACTTTTGGGATTCGCGAAAGCCCTGACATGAAGCAGCCTAACCTCGTTGTGTATCCGGCTGCTCCGCTCAATAAAAGGCGGGAGGCCATTTCCCTCACTTGTTCATCATTCGAGACTGACAACTGCGAACTATCGAGCTGAAATGATCTGCGGGCAATCGCCAGATCGTTTCCGCCGATTGCAAGTGCGGCATCTCGCAGAAGGTCGCCAGCTGCGGAATTCTGCGTTGCATCACCGCTGTCATATTTGTTCTCTTGTTCTGCATTGTGCATTGCCATTTCTCCTTCGCCTTCTTCTCTTTCTCACCGAACTTCCGTCAGTTAGAGCCGCTGCATTACGCTTGCTATGATGAGGTTGCGGCTCATACGTTCGTAACAACGTGTTCCAATTTGTGAGCCCACAAATCAAGCGACTTTTGCGCTCCAGTGATAGAGTAGCGTGACAAGTGGAGAGACACCATCTGCGATGGCAGTATTCTTCCACTTTGACCTTTGGTTCTTCTTTCACCACTGAACGCAAGTCCGAGATCCTCTTCTTCTTCTCAGAACTGTGGGCTCGATGCTAATGAATCTATTGGACGATTCTGGCATTTTTCTGGCACTCGATTATCTGGGGAGACAATGAACCCCGATCGCCGGGCTGAACTTATCGACTGGCATTCTTCGTTGCGGGGAAATGCAGTTGATTTTGCTTTACGCTTGGCCGGGTGTACAATCAGACCGTGGCGTAGGTCCAACGGTGGTGGCTGCTTGAAGATCGCTATAGTATGTAATGACACTCGTGGTGGTGTGCAGCCTTATGTGGCGCTGGCCGAGGGATTACGCGAACGAGGCATCACTGTGAAAGCCGTCGCGCCGGGTCATCTTGCGAGTCTATTTTCTGATCGTTCTTTTGATGTTCAGAGTCTGAGCGGGAGCAAAGAAGACGTCCAAGAGGTTAGTAATCGCGTTGCGGAGGCCGGCACTCTTGGCGGTGTGAAAATTGTACTTTCTGAGCTGTCTTCTCGTATTGAAACTTGGACTGCGGAGGTGCTCGCTGCTTGCGAGGGGACCGATGCCATTACTGGTGGTATCGGTGGCATGTTTATAGGCAAATCTGTAGCCGAGAAGTTGAATAAGCCATTCATCGAGACCCACCTGCAGCCCATTTTTGCGCCGTCGTCCAGCTATCCTCCGGTGTTGCTATCGGCGTTGCCTCTGTGGCTTGGGACCGGCGTCCTCCGTGCATGTCATGCCTTATCCGATTTCGTGCTCAGCACTCCATTTGAAAGTGCGATGAAGGGGGCGCGTCGAAAAGTTTTAGGACTTGAATCACGTTCGGCGCAGCCGTCTGCGCTTCCCGTTTTGTACGCAGTGAGCCCTCTTGTTGTGCCCCTTGCGGAGGAGACCCGCAACTTACGGATGTCCACGGGATATTGGTTCTTGAATTGCAATGACTGGCAGCCCCCTGCGGGCCTGGAATCGTTTCTTGCGGGTGGCGACGTTGTCAGCGTAGGTTTCGGCAGCATGACGTGTAAAGATGCTCCGGAGCTTACCTCTATCGTAGGCGCGGCTGTTCGCAAGCTAGGTGTCAGAGCTGTTGTTTTGGGAGGTTCCGGTGCTCTGACCGCCAACCTGCAAACAGACGACGTTTATTTTCTCGATGAAGCGCCTCATGATTGGCTCTTCTCTCGGGTTTCTGCTTGTGTTCATCATGGCGGTGCCGGAACAACCGCAGCTGGTTTCAGATCAGGACGTCCTTGCCTTGTTGTTCCTTTCGGCATGGATCAGCCCTTTTGGGGGACTCGAGTCATGGCACTGGGTACCGGACCGAAGCCGATTCCGCGCAAACGCTTGACGCCGGACAATCTTGCACAGGCGCTACATCTAGCATTGACCGATGATAGTATGAAGAATGCTGCGCAGCGTGTTGCGCAGGGGATCGGCTCTGAAGACGGTGCCGCTGTGGCTTGTCGCGAGCTGGTGCGCATCGTGCACAATTGGTAGTCGTCGACTGCTGTGGCGACACCGTCAGTCTCGCAATTCGCTTAACGTCGACGATCCCCGCGGCTGTTGGTTCTCTCGGTCTATGCTCGGTGCATTACCGTCATCATTGATAGGGCTTTCACGGCTGCTTGTGTTCTGTCGCTTACGTTCAATCTTTTAAGAATGTTACTGATATGCGTCTTTGTGGTGGACATCGAGATGTTCAAGCTACTGGCGATACTCCGGTTTGATTGCCCTTTGATTATTAGCTCCAGCACTTCAAGTTCTCTTTGCGACAAGTCAGCGAATCGATCTTCCGATAGCATGGGGAGAGGCATTGTCGGGGGCGGCTGGGCTGCGTCCTGCTTCTTGCTTTCAGGAGCGGCTGGTACTTTCGCTCCTATTTTTTCTGCCGCAATTGAGTCAAACCAGAGGGCACCCGATGTCACACTTCTTACTGCCAGGCGCAATCTTTCTGCATCTGCGGATTTCAGGCAGTAACCAGTTGCTCCGGCTGCGATTGCCTCTGTGACATGCTCATCGCTAAGGCTTCCTGTCAGCATAATTACTTTGATATTCTCATTGAATGCCGAAATTTTGCCGGTAGCCACGATGCCGCTTATGTCCGGTAATGCGAGGTCCATGAGTACTACATCGGGACCAAGCTCGCGGGCTTCTGTCACCGCTGCTTCTCCTGTTTCGACTTCGCCGACCACTATCATGTCGTCTGTTTGTTCGATTGCGGTTCTTAGCCCTAGCCGAAAAAGCGGATGGTCGTCGACTATTAGTATTTTAATCACGGAATCGGGTTTCGTGCGGTTGTTCATGGCTATCCTTCGCTTCGTCCTTTTAGAGGAGCGCTGCATGAAACAGCTCGGAAAACCGGTGAGAGTTTAGAGATTAGCTGCGCAGTGCAGCAACATCATGCTATCTCCGCTCCCCCCGTCACGTAATGATCCTCGGAGGTAATAGTTTTGTCCGAATGGATGAGTTTGCTCTTGCTCGGGCTTTCATCCTTTCGGCTGACTTCCCTTGCTGCTGCTGGCAAGCCCCGCGATGCCGTCAAATTCTACGAGATCGCATTAATGCATCGGACCGCCGATTTGGCGCTCACTAACTCTAACCGGCTTGAATTGGGGTGCCTTTACCACGAACTAAAGGACTTTGACGAAGCAGCCTCCTATTTAGCAGCGCTAGTTCCCAGCACAGGACGTACCGAAGTGGAGATAGCAGCCACTCATAATTCACTTAACTTCGATCCACACTTCATTGCGCCTCATGAAGGGCAGCGTCCACGGTGGATCATAAAATGCCTGCAACGGCTTTGACATGCACTGCATTCCGCTCTTGCTGAGAAACAGTTCGAGCTGTTCTCCATGTTTGGTCATATTCTTCTGATTTGAGAATCCGGAAAAGCGGATGACAGCAAACTTAGATGGCGGTAGCGGTAAGAACTTTATTCTAGAATCGCTCGGTTCCGGCAGGGTATCCAATGTGTACTTGCTCGGCATAAAAAATCTCATTGTCAGGGTATCGCCTGCTCGCTCAGTGGTAACTGGCGCGGTCATCGCGATCTTCTCCGACGATCGCTGTTGTGTCACAGGCGCGGTCATTGGAATTTTGGCGTTACTTTTGTTTTTTCCAAAAATGTATCCCGCCAAAATCCTGAACGCTTCATTTTCTGCTCGATCCCCAAGACCGGTCACCGTGACCTCGGCTGCGATCGTACTGGCGTATTCACGGATCTCGATGTTGCCCTCCCTAGTCACCTCCGTGTACGATGGACCCTCGTACTTGGTAGCGGCATACCCTGATTGACTAGCCATGACCACACCTGTGAAGAGTATAAGTAGCACGTACGCACAGCGCATAATTCAAACCTCATTGTAGCTTCATTGTAATTCCATCTACGTGAATGCTTGGTGAACCGGGTCGCAGTGATTGTTTTGCTGTGCTTGCCTGTGGATGTTCAGATGCCGCATTGTTTCGGAAGGATCACCGTGAACGTGCTGCCCTGACCCAATTCGCTTTTGACTTCAATGGTGCCTAGTCTCCTTTGAGAGAGGTTTGGCGTGGCGAAAGTGAAGATTCAGAAATCTTGTTTCCTTGCGTTAGCCGACTGAGAAAGAAACTGAAATCCGCTTCTTCGTTATGTAGTATCGAAAATTCCAAGTCGGTCGGCTACCGCTTACTCGTGAGAAGTGCAACTTGTGCTCCGCTCCACCTCAGAGGCAAGAAAAGATCAAAGCGTCGCAGCCTTCGAGCTTCTTAAGTTCTTCTTCTAAAGATTTCACGCAGGCTAGCCGTTTTTCTTCTTCCGTGCTCATGCAGCTTGCTATCGCTCCTGAGCTCCGGAGCACATCAAGTTCACAGCAAATTCACTTCGATTCGATAGGCTGAAAGAGGAGGTGCCAATGAAAACACATCTAAACGTTAGTTCCAACAATGAATCATATCGGTCCGGCTACA
>JAIELX010000042.1 GCA_019752635.1 Candidatus Obscuribacterales bacterium
TCCTCTGGAGGCAGCTCCTCTTCCGATTCTTCTTCGCCCTCCGGTGGCAATTCTGCGCCGGACTCTTCCTCCTCTGGCGGCAGCTCCTCTTCCGATTCTTCTTCGCCCTCCGGTGGCAGTTCTGTGCCGGACTCTTCCTTCTCAGATTGTTCATTTGCACTTTCGTCTTCGGGATACGTACCAAGAACGTTGCCGAGTGCGGAGCCGATGGCGCCACCAACACCACCAGCGATACCGCCCGGAACGGACCAACCGGCCAGGTCTGTCAGACCTCCCCTAGAAAGCCACGGCATTAGACCGCCGCCATTCTCCCAATAGCCGCCGTCATCAGCGAGCGCGATCCATGGGGCGACAACATCGCGCAGAGCAAGCGCTGAGAACACTATAATCAGCACTTTCGCCGAAGGAGTCGGGCCCTTGCCCGCCCTTGAAGCGAAAAACAAACACAACAGTGCAAAGATAAATTTAGCGATCGCATCCTTAACAAAGAACGCAACCAAGAATGCTGCGCACGATCCCAGGATCGCTACAGTCATGCTCATTGCTGTTTCAATCGGGTTCTTCTTGCCCGGAGCCAACTTGCTCATTATAGTCGACCAGACCCGTAGAAGAAACCCGGTGAAAAATCGGCCGATCAGAGTCGGGGCCGAAACTGCCATTGTCACGGCAACAGTTGCACCCAGCGCAGGAGAAACAAACTCGCTCGTAACGAACGTAACCCCCGCTCCCCACAAGAGATGACTGCGCGATTGCTCGCCGTCTTTCTGAACCAACTGCCCGAGCGTCGAAGGGAAATCTTTGAGAAGTTTATTGAAGCGTTCTTTCCCGACGGATTTGCGGTAGCCATAAAGAGTAAAGATGACGGTACTCGCGATCGTCCACAACAATGTTCCGTCAATTAGGCTGTTCTGCCCGGTCACGAAACCACCGCTTGTTTTTCGAAACCCGTCATAAACAACGGCCATTAGGACGATGTTGCAACCATATCCAAATGCAGCCCCGATACAGGCAGAACGCGCGGCTTCAAATGAATTCCGACCAAGCCATGTTAAGAGGTCGCGAGTCAAATCACCGAAAGTCTCCGGGCGCTTCGCAGTCGTCGTTGTCAAATTCATTTGACCTCCCCCGACACCTTAGGTCCTTGGCTTTCGACAGGTTCAATCATCAAGAAACTGCTTCGAGTCCTTCCTGAAGTTTGAACAAAGATCTGATAAATACCAGGCTCCGCTATTGGTATCACTACACTCTCACCCGGCGCAGCAGTTATCTCTTTTGAGAGCTTTTTGATAACTATCACTTTTGCGTCGGCACTGTCGTTAAAAACCGTTACTTCGCTATCTCTCGGTACTCTCTGCCAGTCGGGAGTCATTACATCACCGTTGATCACAAAGCGTTGCGACAACGTTGCTTTGTCGGATGCGGCCAATTGAGGATTCAAGATCTGCCCGAGCATAATAGCGAATATTGCCACATATCCAAAGACGTACATGCCACGGGGCACGGTCTTCAACCAAGAGATACAGGCAGCATCTTTCATTACCACGATGCCTAACGGAATTCCGTAGACAACGTGTCCGAAGTAAGCAATTCCAAGAGCGAACGGATTTGAAGTGAACCCGAATATGCGGCCGAAGGGACTCAGAAAGGCTATCGTTTCAAGGAGACAAGCCCACAAAATTGCCCAGAAGAAGGAGCGACGCCTCATAAACAAGGCATACATTATTCCGAAGCTGATCCCATTTAGAAAGTGATACGACCAGCCGGCTAGGTCGGTGAATCTTGATGAACTTTCTGCACCAAGCAGCCAAACACCGTAAGCCGTTATGGGAGCGAAAATACGTTGACCGAGTATGACAAACGGAATTCTGCACAAGTCATAGGCAAAGGTAGCAAGTAACCCACCGAACACCCCCAAATGAATGGAGTCTGTAAGACGCTCATCGCTCGTACGCCGGGCACGCACGTAAACAACCAAAATACAGAGCAGGGCGGGCAAACTTGTGAACAGGAATGCTTCCTGCAATCCACATACACCATACATCTTCAACAGCAATGAACCAGCTTGCGGAACACAGGCAATGAATAGCAGTACAGGTAAGAACCGACCGTTCATCAAGTTCAAGAAATCATTCCCTCAGGTGATCGTTGATTACAAACTGTCGCGCTTCCCTCCGGCAAAAGCAGAAGGACATCATCAACATTGTCCTGCGCACAAACTGTTCTAATTTTGAATGTTCGCGCTTACATCCACAACCACCTTTCGGTCGACCACAAAAACAACAAATCAGTTGACACGTGGTTGAGACTCCTTCCGTAGATTGATGCAGAATACATAGCGATGCCTGATGATGTTTCCGGTACCGTCGGGGATCCACTTGTTGATGTCAGACTTAACAAATGATGTCGCCAGCGCCAGGCAAGAGGCTCGGCGAAACACTGTGCTGGAAGGTATGCGAAGGTGCTCGCTGATCGTCGGGCTATTCTTGTCCGTTGTTTGCGCTACATGGACTGACTTTCGCCCCTATCTTGCCGTAAGCGAGCCATCGGAAAGAGAATTCGCCTCCATAGTTCGGCGGTACGAGAAATGCCCCGTCGATGACGCGGGCGCGACAAACACGGAAACTGACGGAAATGCCCTGATAAAAGATGCTCGCCCTGATGATACAACTGCGCTAATCATAGTAAAGAGTTCGCAGTGGTCGGAGTGGTTTCTGAAAGTAAAGAATGGTCTTCACCTGGGGCAGATGCCCCCTGAGTGGATGCACAGACTAACGAGCGACGATATCAAAAATTTTGATCGATACCAGTCCGGAAAGACGTCGATCAAACCGACCGTCTACCGACTAATTTTTGATGTTAAGGAGCCACCATTACAAGAACTATTCTCGACGAAAAAGCCAGGCACCAGTTATGTTCTTTGCCTAGAGCAAGCAGGAGAAGCACAATTTCTCGAAATCTACTATGCCCAAGCTCCGGAACTTCATGGACTAGGAATCTCTGTCTATGGCATGCCCGATGCCTTCAGTTACCCGCTAAGAAAGTATTGGCTCATTCCCCTGTTATTGTCGCTAGCAGGATACATTTTTGTGCCTTGGCAAAGACGGAAAGGCAATGTATGCGCCTTTCCGCGTTGGCAAATTGTTTTGGGAGATGTCGCTGGACTTATGCTATACGGCATGTTCATGGCTCTTCCATTCTTTATCGTCGGCGGCTTCGTTGAAGCGCTGACAACCTGGATTTTGTTCTCAGCCTTCTTCTTCGGCATGGCAGCACTTGGTTTATCATGCCTATGGTGGAGTCATTTCTTTGCGATCTATCAGATACATTTACTTCAAGATAGCATCTTGTTCGTCAGCCCGAAAGGAGTGGAACAACTGTACTACAAGGATATGCAGCTGGTAGAACCTGTAATTCTGGTCCCGCCGAAATGGCTTATAGTCCTAACGGCGTTGTCGGCTCTCTGCGGAAGAGGTTCTGCTGCGATAGGAGCCAGTGGAAGAACAGCAATTCTGGGTTCTAGTTCCATGTCCGGACTATGTATCGCAACACGGCAGGACAAAGCTTTCTACATCTGGGCCACAAATTCGATGGGAGAAGTATCTCTGAGCAATTGGGACCGTTTGTCCCGGTCCCTAAAGCGAAGTGACGTTCAGCAAGTGAACGACATTCGTGAGATTGCGTGCATCTTCCCTCCAATCCTAGAGACATACAGCAAACATAAGCAATCGCGAATTCTGAAGGACAAGGACCAGGAGAAATCAAATCACAATGACTGTCCGCTGCCTAAGCAACAGAATAGCAACGGTCCACCCCAAAAGCTGATGCTGTCAAAAGTCCAAATGGAAGCCCTGGCGGAAAAGCTTCAAGAAGTCCGCAGAAAGAAGATCATTCCCGAATCGAAATTCAAGGCCTTACATGCGGCTTTCAAAGGGCGGGACTCGCAGGGACGAATATGGACAGTCGCGCTCAAAAACTTGGACTGGCATGTGAAGAAAAACGGGAAGTGGTTTCTCGAAACGAACGTGCCGCACGAATTGGAAGTTGAAGGCAATCTTGTGCATCAACTGGAGAAGCTCCACTCTACCTCAAGCAACAACTGACCAGTCAGCGAGAGACTGTAAAATAATTTGTGTCAAAGGCCCGAGCTAAACACTAGAAAAGGAGCTCGCCCCATGACCGATAAAAC